>CALMRI010000001.1 GCA_937776645.1 uncultured Alphaproteobacteria bacterium
CAGGCAGAGGCGCTTGACGCGATGCTCGCGGAGAAGAGCCTTGAGATTGAGCACGTCATTGAACTCGCCGTCGACGAGACGATTCTCTTCGAGAGAATTCGCTCACGAATCGCCGAAACGCCCGAAGCTGAACGTCGGGCCGACGACAACGAAGAGACGCTCCGCAATCGATTGAGTGTCTATCATGCACAGACTGCGCCCATCCTTCCCTACTACAAGGGCAAGGGCGCCTTGAAGTCGGTGGACGGGATGGCGACGATGGATGAGGTTTCGACTCAGCTCGAAGCCGTGCTAAACGGTTGATCCAGGCAAAACGCATGGCCAACCGAGTTGACTTGGGACAAAGCATCCGTATAATCCGGCGCCTCGGTCATGGCGGGGCCGCATCATTTCGCGCGAATGAAATTTCTTCGATCCACGATCAGCAAGACGATCGGTGGTCTGGGATGCTTATTCGCGCAGGAACAGGGGAGTTTAAGGCGTGGCACGCATAGCGGGCGTCAACATTCCGACGCAAAAACGCGTTGAAATCGCACTGACCTATATCTTTGGTATCGGTCGGACAACGGCGAGCCAACTTTGTCAGAAACTCGGGATCCCGCGGGAGCGCCGGGTTCATGAGTTGATGGAGGAAGAGCTGTTGCGGTTGCGCGAGTCGATTGACCAGGACGTCGTCGTGGAAGGTGACTTGCGGCGGAAAACCGCGATGGACATCAAGCGGCTTATGGATTTGGGCTGTTACCGAGGTTTGCGCCATCGTAAGGGGCTTCCAGTTCGGGGGCAGCGAACCCACACGAATGCGCGCACCCGGAAGGGGCCGGCGCGGGCGATTGCCGGTAGAAAAGAAATAACGACGGGCATCGCGCCCAGCGGAGCGACATTAGATCATGGCAAAACAACCGACCCAGGCGCGTGTCAAAAAGCGCGAACGAAAGAATATCACGTCGGGCGTTGCCCATGTGAACGCGACGTTCAACAACACGATGATCACCATTACCGACGCGCAGGGCAACACGATTTCCTGGTCGTCCGCGGGTGTCATGGGCTTCAAGGGATCGCGAAAATCGACTCCCTATGCGGCCCAGGTGGCCGCCGAGGACGCAGGCAAAAAAGCTGCCGAGCATGGAATGAAAACCCTGGAGATCCAGGTGAGTGGCCCGGGGTCGGGGCGCGAGTCGGCGCTGCGCGCTTTGCAGGCGGTCGGTTTGAACGTGATGTCGATCCGCGACGTGACGCCGATTCCGCACAACGGATGTCGGCCGCCAAAACGTCGCCGGGTTTAAATTTTGCGTCGTATTGGACATTCAGTGCGGGGCATGAGGTTTGGGGGGCAGCGGAATATTTGCTGTTCCGAAACAGAGGGTGGCGAGCTTCTAGTGTCTCCATCTTGATGAGGTTGCTGTGGTAATTCAAAAAAACTGGCAGGCGTTAATCAAGCCGAACAAGCTCGATATCCAACCCGGGATGGATCCGGTTCGGACCGCCACGGTGGTGGCGGAGCCATTGGAGCGCGGGTACGGCTTGACCCTTGGAAACGCGTTGCGGCGTATTCTGTTGTCGTCCTTGCAGGGCGCGGCGGTGACCTCGGTACAGATTGAGGGAGTGTTGCACGAATTCTCCTCGATCCCCGGTGTCCGCGAGGACGTTACCGACATGGTTCTCAACATAAAGGGGATCGCCGTTCGCATGCATGGCGATGGCCCGAAGAAGATGCGCCTCAAGGCCGAAGGGCCTGGCGAGGTGACGGTGGGGATGATTGAAACCGGCGCCGATATTGAGATAATGAATCCCGATATGGTTTTATGTGCCCTTGACAAGGGGGCGGTCCTGACCATGGAATTCACTGTTGAGTCGGGCAAAGGCTATGTTCCGGCGAACGTGAACCGACCGGAGGATGCGCCGATTGGTCTGATCCCAGTTGACGCGGTCTTTAGCCCGGTTCGTCAGATCACCTATAAGGTCGACAATACCCGCGTCGGGCAGGTTACCGATTATGACCGTTTGTCGATAACGGTTGAGACAAACGGCACGATGACCCCTGAGGACGCTGTTGCCTATGCGGCGCGCATTCTTCAGGACCAATTCCAGCTGTTCATCAATTTCGACGAGCCGAGCCACGCTGTCGAAGCGGATGAGGCACGCGAGCTGCCGTTCAACAGAAACTTGCTTCGTAAGGTTGATGAACTCGAGCTTTCGGTTAGGTCGGCTAACTGCCTGAAAAATGACAACATTGTCTATATCGGCGATCTGGTTCAAAAGAGTGAACCGGAGATGCTTCGGACGCCGAACTTCGGCCGCAAGAGCCTGAATGAGATCAAGGAAGTGCTGTCGACGATGGGATTGTCGCTGGGTATGGAGATCTTGAATTGGCCGCCGGACAATATCGAAGAATTGGCCAAAAGGCTCGAAGAGCCGTTCTGACCAGGCCACAGAGAAGTATGAATTAGGAGTAGGATCGATGCGCCACCGCAAGGCAGGACGCCATCTAAACAGGACGTCCAGTCACCGTAAGGCGATGTTTAAGAACATGGCCAACGCGCTGATTAAGCATGAACAGATCATGACGACCTTGCCCAAGGCGAAAGATTTGCGCCGGGTCGTGGAGAAGTTGATCACGCTGGGCAAAAAAGAATCCTTGCACGCACGCAGGCAGGCCTTTGCCCAGCTTCGCGACGATGGCATGACCAAAAAATTGTTCGATGTCTTGGCCAGCCGATACAAGGAACGTAACGGTGGCTACACTCGCGTTATGAAGGCCGGTTATCGGTACGGTGATAGTGCGCCGATGGCGGTGATTGAGTTGGTTGATCGTGACGAGGACGCCCGGGGGCTGGAATCTGGCCCGGTTCAGGGGGCCGACGAAAGTCTCGACGCGCCGATGCCGGCGACCATCTGACGTTTTGGTTCCGCCCATCGCTTTTTGCGGTGGTTCGACATGATAAAACCAAGCGACCGCCTTTCCTAGAAAGGCGGTCGCTTGCATTTCACATCATCGGTTCCGCGGCGCAGTCTTGCTTGGGTACTAAAGTATCCCCAAATGCTCCTGCAATCCTGGTCTGTCGGGGTATAATCTGATCCCGACGGGGCCGTATGGTTACTATGGGGTCGGCGGCTGAGCGTTGATTGCAGGGGTGAGGCGATGGCGGTGGGTGAACGATGACTGTGGTCTCGACGATATTCCAATGTTTCCGCGTCGTTTCTCGGCACCCGTGTTTCCTTGACGTCTGGGTGGCCCTGGTGGTGGTCATGAGCCTGAGCACCGGTGCTGTTGCTAAGGATGCGCCCCGCTCTCGTGATCAGATCACTCTCAGTTTTGCTCCGTTGGTTCGCCAGACCGGGCCGGCAGTGGTAAATATTTTCGCCAAGACGGAGGTGGCAGAGCGGCGGACTTCACCGTTGTTTGACGACCCGTTCTTTCGCCAGTTCTTCGGCAATATGTTTCCCGGGCAACCACGTCGCAGAAGCCAGAAATCCCTCGGGTCTGGAGTGATTCTTGACCCGAATGGCCTTATCGTTACGAATCACCACGTCATCGCCAATGCGACGCAGGTAAAGGTGGTACTGTCCGATCGACGGGAGTTTGACGCCGAGGTGCTGTTGAAGGATGAGCGCACGGATTTAGCCGTATTGCGGATTGATGCGGGGCGCGAGAAACTGCCTTATGTCGAGATACGGGACTCAGACACCGTCGAGGTTGGTGACTTGGTTCTGGCGATAGGTAATCCCTTTGGTGTCGGTCAGACAGTGACTAGCGGGATAGTTTCGGCGCTTGCCCGCACGGCCATCGGCATCACCGATTATAGTTTCTTCATTCAGACCGATGCCTCGATCAATCCGGGTAACTCCGGTGGGGCCTTGATAGCTATGGATGGTCGTTTGATTGGCGTCAACACGGCTATATTCAGCAACAAAGGTGGGGGCGGTGGCTCAGTGGGAATCGGTTTTGCGATTCCCTCCAATATGGTTGGCACAGTGCTCCAATCAGCGAGGGATGGGCGATTGATCCGGCCTTGGCTTGGCGCGGCCGGGCAGACGGTTACGCCGGACTTGGCGGAGCAGTTCGGCCTCGACCGGCCGAGCGGAGTGATCATCAACGCGGTTTTCCCGGGTGGACCAGCGGACCGGGCCGGCCTGGCGATTGGCGACGTGGTGGTTTCAATCGCTGGCAAAGGCGTCGATGATAACGATGCGCTGCGTTACCGCATCGCAACCTTGCCGATAGGTAAGACAGCCAAGGCGCACGTCATCCGTAAGGGTCGCCATTTGGCGCTTGACCTCGCCCTTGATGAACCACCGGCCAAACCCGCCGCTGATATTACCAACATCGATGGCCGCAATCCGTTCAGTGGCGCCCGGGTGGCAAATTTGTCGCCGGCTTTCGCGTTGGAAAATGGCCTGGATGACATGGCGCGGGGTGTCGTCGTGCTTGGCGTGCGCCGGGGCAGTGTCGCTGATAACCTACAACTCAGAGACGGTGACATCGTTATGGAGGTTAATGATAAGGAAATTGCCTCAGTGCGTGATCTGACTAAAGCCGTGAGAAAGTCGCATAAAGTTTGGCGCATTCAGATCCGACGCGGCGATAAGGTGCTGCGGACGGAAATTAAAGGGTAGCATGATGGCCGGCCTGTTCGAGGCGCAAGAATCCCGCCCCTTGGCCGACCGCATGCGTCCGGCCAAGCTGGAGGACGTGGTCGGGCAGGATCACCTTTTAGCGCTGGAGGCCCCGATAGGCCGGATGCTGGGTCAGGGGCGAATTGCCTCGATGGTGCTTTGGGGCCCGCCGGGATGCGGTAAAACCACCTTGGCGCGCCTGATGGCAGGCAAGGTTGACCTGGCTTTCGAGCCGCTATCCGCCGTGTTCTCCGGGGTCGCTGATTTGCGCAAGGTCTTCGAGCGGGCCCGCGAGCGCCGAAACATGGGGCAGGGGACCCTGTTGTTTATTGACGAGGTGCATCGTTTTAACCGGGCGCAACAGGATGGTTTCCTCCCCTATGTCGAAGATGGCACCGTAGTCCTTATTGGCGCCACCACCGAGAACCCGTCTTTTGAATTAAATGCCGCTCTGCTGTCGCGCTGCCAGGTATTTGTGCTGCGCCGGTTAGACGATGCGGCTCTTGAAGGCTTGTTGGTACGCTCGGAGGAGACCGAGGAGCGTGGGCTTCCCCTGGATGAGAGCGGACGCACGGCGGTTAAGGCAATGGCCGATGGTGACGGTCGCTTCTTGCTTAATCTTGTCGAGGAACTGTTTCGCTTGCCAGCAGAGCCGATCCTGGATTCCTCGGGAGTTGCCGCGACGGTTCAGCGCCGGGCGCCGGTCTATGACAAGAATAAGGAAGAGCATTACAACCTGATAAGCGCGTTGCATAAATCAATGCGCGGTTCCGACGTCGATGCGGCCTTGTACTGGTTGGCCCGGATGCTGGCGGGCGGCGAGGATCCTGCCTATATCCTGCGTCGGCTTACCCGGTTCGCCTCCGAGGACATCGGCATGGCCGATCCTCAGGCTTTGCCGCATGCCCTGGCGTGCTGGGATGCCTATGACCGAACCGGCTCTCCGGAGGGGGACCTCAATATTGCCCAATGTGCGGTTTATCTGGCGACTGCCCCGAAATCGAATGCGACCTACAAGGCGTTTAGCGCTGCTGGTCGAGCGGCGCGGATGACCGGATCACTGGCCCCGCCGGCGCATATTTTAAACGCGCCGACCCGGTTGATGAAGGATCTCGGCTATGGTTCCGGCTATGCCTATGACCACGACACCGAGGATGGGTTTTCCGGACAGAACTATTTCCCGGATGGGATGAAGCGCCAACGTTTCTATGGCCCGGTCGAACGGGGTTTCGAGCGTGATATAGCCAAGCGCCTGGCTTATTGGGACAAGCTCCGGGCACGCCGCCACTCAGGCGGATCGAGTTGATGGTTCCGGTTTCAGAGCGAGGATCGAGGCCTCGATGAGCGGTCACGACTTTAACCAGTTCATCGGTATCGACTGGTCCGGGGCCAAAGGGTCGGCGCTTTCCGGTCTGCAGATTGCCGTGGCGGAGCCAGGTCAAGGCGCTCCGGTTCTTGTGCGGCCGCCCACAGGGCGCTGGTGGACCCGTCCGACCGTGCTGGACTGGTTGATGGACCGATTAAGGGCGACGCGGGTTCTGGTGGGGTTCGATTTCGCCTTTGCCTATGCCTACCAGGACTTTGACAGTTATTTCCCCGAGACCGAGCCATCCCCGGGCAACGCTCGCGATCTTTGGGCGCTGGTTGAGGAGGTTTGCCAGGACGTGCCCGAGCTTTATGGCGCGCCATTCTATTATCGCGAAGACCTGGCATTTCACCGCCATTTCCTGAGCCCGGCTGGTAAGGGCGATCTTTATACCTCGCGCCGCCGCTTGACCGAGGTCGCCTGTGCCGTCGTCACGTCGCCACACCCAGTAATGAAATGCGTTGGCGCAGCTAATGTAGGCACCGGCTCGCTTGCCGGTATGCGGCTGCTGCACCGCTTGAAACGGGACATGGACAATCATGTCGCGGTTTGGCCGTTCGAGGACCTTGATGGTCGCTCTGCCCTGGTTGAGATCTTTCCCCGGCTCTATTTCAAGCGTGCCGGGGTTGATCCCAGGGCATGGCGGGACCGGGCGGCGCTGGACCGAGCCTTGGCCCATTACGGATCATCCGCCCCGGCCGCGGAATGGCAGCCCGCGCGCGAGGATGAGCCTGACGCGTTGATCTCGGCAGCGGCCCTCAGGGCGCTGTCACCAAGTCCTGCAATCTGGTCGACCCCCCTGGGTTTTGCGTCCGCGAAACGGGCCGAGGGCTGGATATTTGGCGTTGACTGGAGTAGCTAGTCAGCTGATGAAGCTCATCCTTGCAATAGCCCTTGGCGGCGCCATCGGCGCGGTTGCCCGATTCCAGTCAATTGGCCTCCTCACCCGATGGTTCGGCTTAGGGGTTTCCCTACGGCACATTGTTCGTCAATGTCGTCGGATCTTTCGTCCTGGGCTTGTTCGTCGAGTTCCTTGTCTCCAAGCTGAACAGCAGTCCGGAACTGCGGGCCTTCTTCGCCGTTGGCGTGCTCGGCGCTTTCACGACTTTCTCCAGTTTCGCGCTCGACGTCTCGGTGTTGAGTGACCGCGGTAACCTGCTTGCCGCAGGGGCTTACGTAGCGGTTTCAGTGGTGTTGTCGATTGCCGGCTTGTTCTTTGGCCTGTGGCTGATGCGGAGTTTTCTAGCATGACTGGCGTGCAGACCCTTACCGTTGCGACGGATGATGTTGATATCCGTCTCGACAAGTGGTTCAAGCGGCATTTTCCGGCGCTGGGCCATGGCCCACTTGAGAAAATGCTTCGTACTGGTCAGGTCCGCGTCGACGGGCGCAAGGCTAAGGCCGGACAGCGTCTGGAGCAGGGTCAATCGATACGTGTGCCGCCGATCGATGAGGCGGCTACCGTCCGCTCGCGGGCGAGGGCCGAACCACCGGCGCAGGCGCCGGGGTGACGAGGAACTGGCGGAGCAGCTTTCCGGCCTGATTCTGTATATGGACGACGAGGTTCTGGCGATCGACAAGCCGCCCGGCCTGCCGGTTCAGGGCGGAACCGGATCACCGCGTCATGTTGACGGTGCGCTGGACGGATTGTGCTTCGAAATGCCGAAACGCCCGAAGCTGGTGCATCGCTTGGACAAGGACACATCGGGTGTTTTGCTGCTGGCCCGCACTGTCCAGGCGGCGCGGTGGCTGACCGAGGCGTTTCGCCATCGCTCGGCCCGCAAGACCTATTGGGCGGCGGTGGTCGGCCAGCCCCGGTTTTCCAAGGGCACCATCGATCTTCCCATTGCCAAGTTGCCGGGACGAGCCGGTGAGAAAATGGCCGTCGACCGCGAGCAAGGGCAGCGAGCGACCACTGATTATGCGGTGGTTGAACAACTGGGAAGCCGAACCGCCTGGGTCGCGCTCCGGCCGCGCACCGGACGGACTCACCAGATCCGTGTCCATATGGCGGCGCTGGGGCAGCCGGTTCTTGGCGACGGTAAATATGGTGGTGAGCGGGCGTTCCTTGAGGCTGTCGGCCTGTCCCGTAAGTTGCATTTGCATGCCCGTTCTATCGCGATTAAGCGCCCGAATGGGTCATGGTTGGAAGTCGAGGCGCCGCTGCCGGAGCATATGGCTCGAACCTGGAGTTTCCTCGGCTTCGACATGGAAAGCGCCGCCAATCCCTTCCTGGATGAGGAAGAGGATCCGTGACCGGCGACAGCCCTCTACGCCTCGCCGTCTTTGATCTGGACGGCACCCTGGTAGATAGTCAACACACCATTATTTCCTCGATGCGCGCTGGCTTTGAAAGCGAGGGTCTGATGCCGCCGGAGCCGGCGGTTGTGCGTTCGGTTATCGGCATGTCTTTGGACGCCGCGATCGAGCGGATAAATCCTGATGTGCGAGGTCTGCAGGCCCAACGGGTCGCCGCAGGCTTTAAACATCATGCCCATGCCGCGCAGGACCACGGCGACAACGCGCGACCGGAGCCGCTGATGCCGGGCACCCGAGGCGCGCTCGATCGTCTGGAGAGCGCCGGCGTCCTTTTGGCAATCGCGACCGGGAAGGGGCGGGCGGGGCTGATTTCGGTGCTGGAAGCGCATGGATTGCTGAGCCGTTTCGTGTCGCTGCAATCGGCGGATGACGCACCTGGCAAGCCGAACCCAACGATGCTGCGCCGGGCGATCGCCGAAGCGGGGGCTGAGGAGAGAGATAGCGTGATGATTGGTGATACGGTTTTCGATCTACAAATGGCGCATAATGCAGGTGTAAAGAGTATCGCCGTGACCTGGGGCTATCATCAGGTCGAGCAATTGCGCTCGGCCCGACCCTATGCAGTGATCGACCATTTCAAGGAACTTGATGGTGTGATCGAGAATATGTCCGGCCAAACCACGGAGCAGTTGTAGCGAAGGTGTTAAAAATTCTGCTCAGCATACTGCCGGTGGTTGTCGTCCTCACCGGAGGCGGCGCTGCCTATATTTCGACCCTTGATTTCAATAGCTACAAGGGCGCGATACAGGAGGAAGTGAGAAGGCGACCCGTGCGCGACCTGGTGATCGCCGGTGACATTGGACCTTGAATCGTCGCTGACGACCTGGCTGACGGATTTCCGGTGTCGCGGTCCCAGAATGGCCCCTGGTGTTCGAAGCCGGGCAGGGTGGCGGTGGCGCGCTTGACGGTCGTGGTCGCGCTGATGCCCGGCTTTCCAGAAAAGTTGAAGTGCAGCGGGTGGTGTCGAAAGACGTCGAGGCCGCCGCTGGAAACCGACGATTGTTCGACAGCTTGAAGAAAGTGACCGAATGAAGCGTATCTACAAGAGCGTCATCGTGACCGAGGGCGACGACGGCTATTCGGTGAGCCTGGATGGCAAGCAAGTGTATTCGCCTGGGCGCCGCCTGCTGGCGCTGCCCAACCATTGGCGTTGGCCCAGGCCGTCGCGGCGGAATGGGATGCGCAGATAGAGACGGTGGACCCACGGAAGATGCCGATGATGTCGTTGGCGACCACGGCGATCGATCGGGTTGGCCCGCAGCGAGATCATGTGATCAAAACAATCGCCTCTTATGCTGAGTCCGATCTGGTCTGTTATAGGGCCGAAGAGCCGGCGATGCTGGTCCAAAGGCAGAGCGAGGCGTGGCAGCCGCTGCTTGATTGGTGCGCCGAACAATTTGATGCGCGGCTGCGGATTGGGTCGGGGATTATGCCGGTGCGGCAACCGCCCGAAGCAGTCGAGGCGTTTCGCGCTGTGATTTCTCGGTACGAGGATCTGCCGATGACGGCGTTACATGAGCTGACAGCTGCTTGTGGATCGGTGGTGATCGGCCTCGCCATCGCCGAGGGGCGGGTGGGGGCCGAGGATGGCGCGGCGGCGGGGCAACTCGACGAGGCTTATCAAATTGAGCGTTGGGGCGAGGACGAGGAAGCGATGGCCCGTTTTGCCAATGTACGCCGGGATGTTCTGGTCGCGGCAGAATTCCTTAAGCTTTGCCGGGCGTGGAATTGACAGGGCCGGCGACTGTAAACTATCACGAACCAGCAGTGTTGACCGCCTAGGAGCGGGGAGGACAGAAGATCATGCAGGACAACATTCAGCGGCTTGAGGACATGCGCGCGCGCGCCCGCCTGGGGGGCGGGCAGCGCCGTGTCGACGCGCAGCATGCTAAGGGCAAGCTGACGGCGCGGGAGCGGATTGAGATCCTGTTCGACCCGGATTCCTTCGAGGAATGGGATATGTTTGTCGAGCACCGTTGCGCCGATTTTGGCATGGCCGATAACAAGGTGCCTGGTGACGGCGTGGTCACCGGTTTTGGGACCATCAGTGGCCGGTTGGTCTTCGTGTTTAGCCAGGACTTCACGGTGTTTGGCGGCGCGCTTTCGGAAGCCCATGCGGAAAAGATCTGCAAGGTTATGGACCAGGCGATGAAAGTCGGCGCGCCGGTGATCGGCCTTAACGATTCTGGCGGCGCGCGCATTCAGGAAGGTGTCGCCTCCCTGGGTGGTTATGCCGAAGTGTTTCAGCGCAATGTCTTGGCTTCGGGCGTTGTGCCACAGATCTCGATGGTCATGGGGCCCTGCGCCGGTGGCGCGGTTTATTCGCCGGCGATGACCGATTTTATCTTCATGGTGAAGGACAGTTCCTACATGTTCGTCACCGGCCCGGATGTGGTGAAAACTGTGACCCACGAGACGGTGACCCAGGAAGAACTGGGCGGGGCGGTAACGCATTCTACGAAATCCGGCGTCGCCGATAACGCTTTCGAGAACGATGTCGAGGCGCTGCTGCAATTGCGCCGGCTGATGGACTTCCTGCCGGCCTCGAACCGCGAGAAATCGCCGGTGCGCCCGACGGCGGACCCGGCTGATCGACCCGAGGTCTCGCTGGATAGCTTGATCCCGGACAACCCGACCAAGCCTTACGACATGAAAGAGTTGATCTTGAAGGTGGTCGACGAGGAGGATTTCTTTGAGATCCAACCGAATTACGCCGGCAATATCATCATCGGTTTCGCCCGGCTCCAGGGCTCTACCGTTGGCATCGTCGCCAATCAGCCGATGGTTTTGGCAGGATGTCTGGATATAGATTCCTCGCGCAAGGCGGCGCGGTTCGTCCGGTTTTGTGACTGCTTCAACATCCCGATAGTCACTTTTGTCGACGTGCCTGGTTTCCTGCCTGGCACCACCCAGGAATATGGTGGGATTATCAAACACGGTGCCAAGTTGTTGTTCGCTTATGCCGAGGCGACAGTGCCGAAAGTGACGGTGATCACCCGCAAGGCATATGGCGGCGCCTATGACGTGATGAGCTCCAAACATTTGCGTGGCGACGTCAATTTCGCCTGGCCAACGGCGGAGATTGCGGTGATGGGAGCGAAAGGTGCGGTTGAGATCATTTTTCGCGGTGATCTGGACGACGCTGACAAGATTGCCCAACGGACCGAGGAATATAGAGAGAAATTCGCGAATCCTTTCGTCGCCGGTTCACGCGGGTATATCGACGATGTCATCATGCCGCGCAACACGCGCCGCCGGATCGCCCGTGCCCTGGTTATGCTGCGTAATAAGCAGCTCGAAAACCCTTGGAAGAAACACGACAACATCCCGCTTTGAGCGCTGAACGCCGCAGCATTCCGCCCGCTACGACTTGTCAGCGCCGACTAGGCAGCATTCCGCCGCAATAGCGCGCGCTTTCCAGTAATCGCCCCCCAGGTGGTGACGCAATAGGGAACGCAATAGGTTAGCAGAATCTTCCAGACTGGCGGCCAATCGCCCCTCAGGACAGTATCGCCGTGGTTAATCGACGTCAGAACGGTGCCGACCACAATTGCGGTCAACAAAGCTTTGTGCGGTGTGCCGCCGCCGAACGCCAGATTGGGGAAGCTGGGTGTGTCCTGGTTCTCGATTTGCGATGCCATGTCAATTCCTCGTGGTGTCGAGTGCTCTGGGCCGTCCGCTCGACCTGTGATGACCATACTATAGACGGTTCGCCGTCGTTGGAGCCCCGGCGGAATGGACCATTGGCTCGGACATGCGGGATCGTGATGCGAAAAGCTTTAAAGGCCCGACTTCGCATCCCCGTCGGTTCGGCGTAACAAGGTTACGGTGATGGCGATGCCAATGCTGCCGAACAGCACCACGACCCAATAGCCTTGATCCCAGCCGCCAAGCATGGTGACCGCTAAGGCCATCACTGGCGCGCCAAGCAGACTGCCGGTGTTGGAGCCTTGGACGATGACGCCGCTGAGGGTGGCGACTTCTGAGGGATCGCGCGCGTGCGCTGCGCCGCCGGCTAGGCACGCTGCCGGCAGCAGGCCGCCCACCAAGGTGAAGAGCATCGCGGCCGGCAGTCGCAAGGTGTCGGGCGCCGGCTCAGCGAAAATGAACCAGGAGCAAAAGATATAGGCGAGATAGGCCGTCAGCAGCAGCTTCCAGCGCGGCACGCCGCGATGCATAAGCGCTGCCGAGATGACATTGCCCGCGATGTTCGCCGCGACGACAGCGGCCCCGCCAAGCGCCGCTTCGGTCAGCGACCAGCCTTTGGCTTCTATCAGATAGCTGGGTAGCCAGACTGCGACCGCATAGAACATCAACGCATAGACCAAAAAACAGGCCGCGAACAGCCAGGGGGCGGGGCGGCCGAGGGTGGTGCGGATGTCAGGGCGAATGGCGGTCGTGGCGGTTATCGGGTCTGGCCAATGGCGTTGCCTCATACCAAGCGCCACCACCGCCGTGAAAATGCCGACCAGCATCACATTCCCCCACCAGAACCCGCGCCAGCCGAAGCCATCCATAGCCAAGGGCGCCACGACGAAGGCCAAGGCCATGCCGGCCGGTAGATAGGTTCCCCAAAGTCCAAGGGCGAGGTTCCTGTCCGCCGGCCGACAAGCGGTGCGGATGATCGCTGGTGCGGCGACGATGGTGCCGACCAAGCCCAGACCTTCGAGAAACCGGGAGGCCAGCAGGTCGGCGGCGGAGCTGGCCTCGGCCCCTAAAGTCCCGCCGACCCCAAGGATCAGCATCGATAGGACGATCACGCGCCGGGGCCCAGCCCGATCGATGACCAGACCCGAGGTGACGCCGAAAACGGCACCGCAAATATTTACCAGTGAGGCTATCCAGCCGGCGGTGATGAAACCGACATCCAATTCGGCACGCAGGATATGCAATGTTGGCGGAACCTTACCTATCTGGATGCCACAGATGATCCCTGCCAGGATAGCCAGCGCGACGATGTCCCAACGGGTTCGCTCACCAAGCCGTGGCGTGGCCCCTGAGGACGAAGAGAGCGGGGCGTTCATCATGCCTGGGTTGTGGTCCTGTCTTGCCGGCGATGCAGGTCTGGGCCTAACGTCGCCGCAGGGATATTGGAAACCCACCGAAGATCACCGATAAACGATGGAGAAAATGGTATGCCCGAAGTGAAGGTCGATGGCCAGACCGTTGCCTATGACAGGATCGATGCCACCCCGCCCTGGCGCCAAACATCGACCGCGATCATGTTTATCCACGGCGTTGGAGCTGATCGCGACATTTGGTGTGATTGGCTCCCGCATCTGGCGGATCGCTATCCGATTCTGCGACTGGACCTGCCGGGCCATGGCAAGTCCGAGCCATGGGCCGGCATAATGCCGTTAAGCTTTGATTTTTATCTCCGGGTTATCCAGGCCGTCGCCCGCCAGGAGGAGTTCGACAGCCTGGTTCTGATCGGCGAGTCGATGGGCGGTACCATTGCACTTTACGCCGCGAGCGAGATCCCGGAAATGATCCGTGCTGTGGCGACCTGTTCGACCGCTCACCGCGGCGGCACCTTGCAGAATGTCCAGAGCTGGCGCGACT
Source organism: uncultured Alphaproteobacteria bacterium (assembly GCA_937776645.1). Classification (GTDB taxonomy): domain Bacteria; phylum Pseudomonadota; class Alphaproteobacteria; order Thalassobaculales; family Thalassobaculaceae; genus JADHLJ01. The sequence goes on from CALMRI010000001.1 coordinate 13,862, forward strand.
TCATGACCACCGAAGGACTGGAGGCCTGGTCCCACGACATGTTGGAAAAGCGCTTCATGCCGGGGGCGGTTGAGGAGCCGGTGCGCAATTGGTTCCACGGCGCGCAGTGCCGCAGCGACGGTGAAACCATCCTCGCCATGGCCGATGTCTTGGTGCGCAGCGATTTGACGAATAAACTGGAGCGGGTCATCGCGCCGGTGCTGTTGATGCAGCCGGATTCTAGTCCGTTTATTCCGCTGGAGATTCCGGCTGAACTTAAACGGTTGTTGCGGGATGGCAGGCTTAAGGTCATCGCCTCGGCCAAGCATGGCATTGCCTGCTCGCATGGGCATGAATGTGCCGCGGATACGCGTGATTTCCTGAAGGAAAAAGCGGTGGCTTGAGGGCGAGCAATTTACTCCCCCTGCCCTACCTCCCGGGCACCGCTTCTCGCGCCAGTTTATCAGCGCGTTCATTCTCTGGATGACCAGAGTGGCCCTTGACCCAATGCCACTCGACGCGATGCCGGTCCATGGCGGCTTCCATGCGTTGCCATAGGTCAACGTTTTTTACCGGTTTTTTATCGGCAGTGCGCCAGTCGCGCTTTTTCCAGCCGTGTATCCACTTGGTAATGCCGTCACGGACGTAGGTGCTGTCGGTGTGCAGATCGACGGCGGCCGGACGTTTCAACGCTTCCAGCGCCGAGATTGCGGCCATCATTTCCATGCGGTTATTGGTGGTGTCCGCAGTGCCACCGGAAAGTTCTTTCTCGACCGTCCCAAATTTCAGGATCGCGCCCCAGCCGCCGGGACCTGGATTACCGCGGCAGGCGCCATCGGTGAAAATCGCGACCCGGGTTGTCGTCATTTCCTGCTCTTGATTACTCATGAGTTTTTCCCGGTCATTCCAGACCGTAGGCACCAAGCCTGGTGACCTGCTGATGGAAGTGGAGCTTTTTTAAATACTCCCTCGGGTCCTTCGGCTTGACCAAGGCGTCCTCTGGCTGGTTCAGCCAGTCATAAAGCCGGGTCAGCAGGAACCGCATGGCGCTGCCCCGCGCCAATACAGGCAACGCGGCCAGTTCCTGCTCGGATAGTGGTCGGATCTGCTGATAGGCTGCAGTCATCAATTTTGACTTGGTGACGTTGAAACTGCCATCACTCTCGAAACACCAGGCGTTGAGGCAGATCGCCAAGTCGTAAACCAAAATGTCGGTACATGCGAAATAGAAGTCGATGATTCCGGAAACCTCTTCGCGCAGAAAGAACACGTTGTCGGGAAACATGTCCGCATGAATAATCCCGGCGGGAAGATCGGTTGGCCACTGCCGCTCTAACCAACTCAACTCGATATTTAGCTCGTTATAGAGGTTGTGATAAATCTTTCGGGCCGGTAAGCCGCAGGAGGTTAGCAGCGGGCGCCAACTGGCCACCGAAAGTGCGTTGACCCGGCGCATCTCGAACGTTGTTCCCGCTTGATGCAGGCTCGCCATGGCGCCACCGAGAGAACGGCAATGATCGGGCTGAATGCGTCGCGGCCACACCCCCTCAAGAAACGTAACCATCGCCGCTGGACGACCATTCAACTCCTTTAGCGCGATGCCGTCACGACCTAAAACCGGTGTCGGACAGGACAGGCCGCTCGCTGAAAGATGCGTCATCAGATTGAGGAAGAATGGCAGATCTGCCACCTCTACTCGCTTCTCGTAGAGGGTCAGAATATAGGTTCCCGTGGTCGTGCGGACCAAAAAATTGGTATTTTCCACACCCTCGGCAATGCCAGAGAACGAGGTCAGTTCGCCGACCTCGTACTGGGTCAGGAATGCCGCTAAATCGTCATCGGTGATATGGGTGTAGACCGCCATGGCGCCGGCTGCTCAGCTGACCAAGTCGGAGGGTAGCTTGAACTGCACGTTTTCGCGGGCAATCTCCACTTCCTCCAGGGTGATCGTGAAGCGTGCCCGACAGGCATCGATGACCTGCTCCACCAAGATTTCTGGCGCCGAGGCTCCGGCAGTCACACCCAGGACTGCTTTACCCGCAAGCCAGCCCCATTCCATCTCGTCAGCGTTCTGGATCAACCGGGCCTCGGGACAACCGTTGATTGCCGCCACTTCGACCAGACGCTTGGAATTGGATGAGTTCGGAGCGCCAAGCACCACCAGGGCATCGCATTTCTTGGCAATCGCCTTCACCGCTTCCTGTCGGTTGGTTGTGGCGTAACAGATGTCCTTCTTGGCCGGGCCGATCAAGCCGGGATAGAGGTTGCCCAGCGCCTCGATGATGGCGGCGGTATCGTCCACTGATAACGTCGTTTGGGTGATATAGGCCAGCGGTTGATCGGCTGGCAGGTCCAGGGCCCGTGCCTGCTCGACTGTTTCGATAAGCGTAATCGCACCATCGGCGAGCTGTCCCATCGTGCCGATCACCTCGGGATGACCCGCATGGCCGATCAGCAGGATATGGCGCTTGGCCCGGTGGTGGCGCTCGGCGCCCAGATGCACTTTGCTGACCAGCGGGCAGGTGGCGTCGACATAGGTCATTTGACGGCGTATGGCCTCCGCCGGTACCGATTTCGGCACCCCGTGAGCAGAAAACACGACCGGTAGGTTCTCCGGCACTTCATCCAGTTCCTCGACGAAAACCGCCCCCTTGGCCTCAAGGTTCGCGACGACATGGCGGTTATGTACGATCTCGTGTCGCACATAAACCGGGGCACCGTGTTTCTCCAGGCACTTCTCGACGATCTGGATCGCCCGGTCAACGCCGGCGCATAAGCCACGAGGAGCCGCTAGACGGATGGTGAGGTTCGGTAAAGTCATGGGGCGGTTTTGTCTCGATTCCCCCTCATTGTCCATAGTGGAACGCGGGGGCGATCTTGGGAGTTGACCTTGCGGTTTCAGCAAGCCGCCGGATTGCGAGGGGCACGACGGCGGGATAGAGTCGCCGACCGAATGAAAAACCGGATCCAACCATGCGTATACCTCCTCTTGTGACGACGCTCCTTGCGGGGCTGCTGCTAACTTCCTGCTCAACCAGCGGGCCCAGGGTGCAGATCTGCCCAATGGTCAGTTTCGTCGATGGACTGGATCGAGCAACGGTATTCCGCGCCGAGGGTGGCGCGGATCTTTCCAACGTCCTGTTTTCCGCCGAGGTCAAGGAATTGAAGGCGATATGCCAGTTTGGTCGCAAGGGAGCCACTGTGAGCGCGAAGTTCCTGCTGATTGCCGATAGAGGGCTGGGCGATCACGAGCGGATAGCCCGCCCGGACTATTTTGTCGCCGTGACCAATCCCCAAGGTGACATCCTTGCCAAGGAGGTCTTCCAGGCGGAGATTCCATTCTCCGACAATCGCCGCAGGGTGGGCCGCAACGAAGAAGTCGAACCGTTCCTGCCCTATCAGGGCGACAGTGGCGACTTTACCGGATATCGGGTGCTGATTGGCTTCCAGCTCTCGGCTGAACAGGTCGCGTTCAACAAACGGTTTCGTCGGTAGGGGTATGAATCGGCGAAGCCGGGCGGAGACCAGGTGATGTTTGACTCGGCCAGCCGAAAACCGGGGATCCTCGCTACCATCGACATCCACGCTGAAAAAGGTTTAGAAATGGGCTCGCTCGATTGTCCCGTGGTGACGAAATTGGACGGGCGAATTCTGTATCTTGATCATCTCGATGCCGAAGGCCTCAAGAAAATTACGCGAGTAACGCCGATGCCGGATTGGCTTCCCCAAAAAAATGGTTGAGGTGGATCTGGTCGCCGATGCCCGGTTCACTTTCGAACGGTGTCAAAAGCCGGTGAGCTCATTGAGGCCGATCTTGCGGATTGTCGGCATCCGTCACCGGCCCAGGTTCTACGACTATTTTTCGACCGTCACGAGCATAGACCCTAACATAGTATAGGTCGGCCTAGTGTTCGAACGGGTCGGTCTCAAAGGCTATATTCCAGCCGAGGGATTACGATTGGCGCAGCGGGTGTCCAGCGAGGGCGTTGCGCCCGGCATTCATTGTTCCGTCTATACGCCGAGGAGTCTCACCGATCTGCTGCCTTTTGAGGTCGCCGTCTTCGAAAAGACCCAGCCCGGCGCGATAGAGCTCTTCCTCATGCTTCGCAAATCGAACGCGCGCGCAAAAGACCGAGCGGCTACCGTCCCAGTTCTTGATTTCAACGCCGACGTCGCCGCACCAGCGATTCTGCAGGCGATGGTCGCGGATACCCCACCCCGTGTCCTGATGTCCACACTCTCAACCCGTGTTGCCTGTATTCTCGTCAGCTATACCAAACGTCTGATCCGCTGATCCGCGCTAACGCGGCAACCGCACTTTTCGGGCGATAACGTTCGTCAGCACCGCCTCGAACCGATTCACCCAATCGCACAGCGCCGGTCGAGTCCCGCGCGGGTCGATCAGATCGTGGATCGCTAGTGATTCGGCTCTGGGGGCGGCGGAATAGCGATGGGCCATCGATTCCTCCAGCTCGGCGCGGCGGGCGTTGGGATCCGGGTGGGCATCGATTTCACGACCGAAGGCGACTGCGACACCACCTTCCACGGGTACGGCGCCCATCTCGGCCGATGGCCAGGCCAGCACATAGGCGCCGGGGCCGTAATGCGCCACCGCCGCAACGCCGAAGGATCGGCGCACGATGACCGAGGCCCAGGGCACTTTGCAGTCGGCGGCGGCCAGTACCAGATCGGTGCCATAGCGGATCGTGCCGGCTTTCTCGGCCTCCGGTCCGATCATGAAGCCGGGCTCGTCGACGAAGGTAATGATCGGGATGTTGAAGGTCTCACAGGTCTGGATGAAGCGCCGCACTTTTTGTGAACCTTCGGCAGTCATCGCGCCGGCGTAGTGCTTGCAGTCATTTGCGAAAATGCCCACGACCCGGCCGGCGAGCCGGGCCAGGCAAATGATCTGCCCTTTGGCGTAACCCTTGGACATCTCGAACACCGAGCCGCTATCGGTGACCATGGCGATGATCTTTCGCATGTCATAGATTTTGCGCCGGTCCTTGGGGACGATGGATCCCAATGCCTCGTCGCATCGGTCGGTCGGGTCATCCGACACCTCAAACGGCGGCAATTCCCAGGCGTTGCCCGGCATATAGGAAAGGAACCGGCGGATCTGCTGGAAGGCGTCGACCTCATCCTTGGCCAGATTATCGACCACGCCGTTCCGCGCATGGACCTGGGCGCCGCCTAATTCTTCCTTGGTCAATGATTGTCTAAGAGCCCGTTCGACCACTTTGGGGCCGGCGATCAGGACTTGGCTATCGTTCCTGGTCATCACCGAGAAATGAGACGCGACCAGCCGGGCGGCGGGCAGGCCGGCGACCGCACCCAGCGCCGCCGCCGCCACCGGCACCGACCACATCGTCCGGGCTACGGACTGGAAACGCGGGGAGTGGAAGACCGGGCTGCCAACCGGCGCGCCGCCCTTGCCGCCAGCCCCGGTGACGCTGCCACCGCCGCCTTCGTGTAACCGAACCAGCGGCATCAGATATTGCAGCGCCAGCTCTTCGGTGTAGACGCTCTTGCGCAGCCCTGCCTCGTTGGGCGAACCGCCGCGCAGGGTAAAATCCTCACCGCCAATGACACAAGACCGTCCGTCGACCTTGCCGAACCCGAGCACGAAATTGGCCGGCGAGAAGCTTTGCAGACGGCCGTCCTCGCCGCGCTCGGCACCGCCGGCGCCGGGACCGATCTCGCGAAAGCTGGACCCATCAAGGAGGCCGTCGATACGCTCGCGGATCGTCAACCGCCCCTTAGCGTGATGCCGGGCAACGCTTTCGACGCCGCCCTGTTCCTTCGCGATCGCGTGTTTCTGTCGGATCTCCTCGAGGTCTTTTTCCCAGGGCAAGAGTGGCCTCCCATTGGCTTTCGGTGTCGAATGCGTCGAGACTGACTTTACCTGCCAGCAGGGGAGGGCGATCAAGTCTCAATCGCCGCTTCCCCATGATCTTTGCAGCCGCTAAGCTGATTGATACAGACCGACGACCCTTGAGGAAGAGAGCGGCGGGCCCAATTGGGTCGCGGCCGGCGCCGAAGGAGCAACCGCCCCGGAAACTCTCAGGCGAACGTACCTCAGGGCGAGGAACCTCTGGAAAGCAGGCGGCGCCGAGGTCCGTCGTCTCACCGAAGGGGAAAGCTGCAGGCCGACTAAGCGCTGCCGGACAATCTCTCAGGTATTCGACAGAGGGGGCCCGCGCCGTCACATCGTGGCTGCGACGAGGTACGCTCACGGGAGATGCCGATGTCCGGAGGCTCAGAATACCGACGATAGAAGTACCGATCTCAAAACCACCCCGCTGCACCGCGCTGCATCTCTCGCTTGGTGCCAAGATGGTGCCGTTCGCCGGGTATGCCATGCCCGTGCAGTATCCGGCCGGCGTGAAAGACCGAGCACCTGCACACCCGCGCCAAGGCCGGGCTGTTCGACGTCTCCCACATGGGCCAGGTGCGGCTGACCGGGGAAGGATGCCGCGGCCGACACTTGAGGCCCTGGTGCCCGGCGACCTTCAGGCGCTGAGTCCTGGGGCGTATGCGCTACACGATGTTCACCGACCCCGCCGGCGGCATCCTCGACGATCTGATCGTCACCAATGCCGGTGATCATTTGTTCGTGGTGGTTAATGCCGGCTGCAAGGAACAGGACATCGCCCATATGCGGGCCAATCTGTCTTGCGGCATCGAGGAATTGCCGGGACCGGGCACTGCTGGCTTTGCAAGGCCCGTCGGCGGAGGCGGTTCTGGCCAGCCACGCGGCCGAAGTGGCGGACATGAAGTTCATGACCGCGCGCGCGGTGTCGATCGCCGGACACGATTGTTTCGTCACCCGTTCGGGTTATACCGGCGAGGATGGCTATGAAATCTCTGTGCCGGGAGAGACGGCGGCCGCGTTCGCCGAGATGCTGCTGGCACATCCGGATGTCGAGCCGATCGGCTTGGGTGCGCGGGATTCCCTGCGTCTGGAGGCCGGGCTTTGCCTGTATGGCCATGACATCGACGAGACCACCACACCGGTTGAAGCCAACCTGACCTGGGCGATCAACAAGCGCCGCCGGGTCGAAGGTGGATTTCCGGGCTCCGACAAAATCCTCGGCCAACTGGCCGATGGTGCTTTGCGCCGCCGGGTTGGCATTCGCCTGGAAGGGCGCGCACCGGCCCGCGAGGGCACGGAACTGGTGGATGATGCCGGTACGGCGATCGGTCACATCACCAGCGGTGGCTTCGGGCCGACCCTCGAGGGGCCGGTCGCCATGGGTTACGTGGACAGCCGCTTTTCAGAGACCGGATGTCAGATCAACGCGATGGTGCGCGGCAAACCGTTGCCGGCCCGGGTGGCGGCGCTGCCGTTCGTCGCCGCAAATTATAAACGTGGATAATAAGCAAAATTCACAAGCAAAATTCAAAGGGAGGGAAACCATGACCGAGCGCAAATATACCGATGACCATGAGTGGATCACCATGGACGGCGATGTCGGCACTGTCGGCATCACCGATTTTGCCCAGGAACAATTGGGCGACATCGTCTTTGTCGAGGTTAGCAAGGTGGGTGAAGAGGTTGCCAAGGATGATGACGTGGGCGTCGTTGAATCGGTGAAAGCGGCGAGTGATATCTATTGTCCGGTCTCCGGAACGATCACCGAAGCGAATGAAGTGTTGGATGGCGCACCGGAAACCGTCAATGCCGACCCGATGGCCGGTGGTTGGATGTTCAAGATCACGCTGTCCGATGCGGGCGAGTTGGATGCTCTGATGGACCAGGATGCCTATGAGGCGTTTCGCGATCGCCTTTGAGCCTGCGCAACTCGACCCGTCCAAAGACAACAAGGAGAACGCTGATGACCGCGACCCGGCTGCCCTATTCCGCCTTCGACTCCAGCGAGGAATTCATCGCTCGGCACATAGGCCCCTCGCCAGAGGACCAACAGGCGATGTTGGCGGTGATCGGGGTGGATAGTCTCGACGCGTTGATCGAGCGAACGGTTCCGAAATCGATCCGCTCCGCCGGCCCTCTTGATCTGGCGGCGCCAATCGACGAGGCCGGGGCCCTGGCTAAGATGCGGGCGCACGCTGATCAGATCAAGGTGGCGCGATCGTTGATTGGCATGGGGTATTCTCCGACCCGACACGCCGGGCGTGATCCAGCGCAATATTCTGGAGAACCCGGCCTGGTACACCGCCTATACCCCGTATCAGCCGGAAATTTCCCAGGGCCGTCTCGAAGCTCTGCTCAACTTTCAATCCATGGTCTGTGATCTGACGGGCATGGAAATAGCCAATGCCTCGCTGCTGGACGAGGCGACGGCGGCGGCAGAGGCCATGGCGTTTTGCCGCAAGGTGGCCAAGGCTAAGGGCGATGTGTTGTTTGTCTCCGGTCATTGTCATCCGCAGACCATCGACGTGATCCAGACCCGGGCGGAGCCGGTTGGCATCAAAGTTGTCGTCGGTGACGAGACGGGTGGAATTGGCGAGCAGGCCTTCGCGGTACTGGTGCAGTACCCGGATAGTGGCGGTGAAATCCGAGACTACAAGGCAGCTATGCCAGGCGGCCCACGCCCAGGGTGCGATGGTGATCGCGGCGACGGACCTTTTGGCGCTGACGCTGTTGACCCCGCCGGGTGAGTGGGGGGCGGATGTGGTCGTTGGCTCCAGTCAACGGTTCGGCGTGCCGTTAGGCTTTCGGCGGACCGCATGCGGCCTTCTTTGCCGCCCGCGATGAGCATAAACGCGCGATCCCCGGCCGGTTGGTCGGGGTGTCGATCGATGATGCGGGCGACCCGGCTTACCGGCTGGCATTGCAGACCCGCGAGCAGCATATTCGCCGCGAGAAGGCGACCAGCAATATCTGCACGGCCCAGGTTCTGCTGGCGGTAATGGCGTCAATGTACGCGGTCTATCATGGCCCGAATGGGTTGCAGAGGATCGCGACGCGCATTCACCGACTGACCGCGATCTTGGCCGAGGGCTTGCGCCAGCTTGGTTATCAGATCAGACGACGCACTTTTTGATACCATTGTGGTGAAAACCGACGATTGGACCGGCTCGGTGATGGAGGCCGCCCGGGTCGAGGCGATCAATCTTCGGCCTTTGACGACAAGGTGGGCATTTCCCTCGACGAGACCTGCGAGCGTGATCTGGTGGAGCGGCTATGGTCTCTGGCGGCCTTCGATTCGATGAAACAGATTTCCTTCGAGGAGATTGATGCGACGCTATCCGATGCGCTGCCCGACGGATTGCGCCGCGGCTCCGCCTACCTGACGCACCCGGTGTTCAACAGTCACCATTCCGAAACCGAAATGCTGCGCTATATCCGCCGGCTCTCGGACAAGGATATCGCGCTTGATCGCTCGATGATTCCCCTCGGCTCCTGCACGATGAAGCTGAACGCTACCACCGAGATGGTCCCGATTACCTGGCCGGAATTCTCGCAGGTGCATCCGTTCGCGCCGGCCGACCAGGTCGAGGGTTATGTGCAGATGATCCGCGAGCTGGAACAAATGCTGTGCGCCTGCACCGGCTACGCGGCGGTGTCCCTGCAGCCGAATGCCGGCTCGCAAGGCGAGTATGCAGGGCTTTTGATGATCCGCGCCTACCACCGCGGGCGCGGCGACACACAGCGAGACGTTTGTCTGATTCCCAGCTCGGCCCATGGCACCAATCCGGCCTCGGCGGCGATGGCGGGCATGCGCGTTGTGGTGGTGAAATGCGACGACCACGGTAATGTCGATGTCGAGGACCTAAAGGCCAAGGCCACCGCCCATGCCGATACCTTGGCGGCGTTGATGGTTACCTATCCCTCGACCCATGGGGTCTTTGAGGAGGCGATCGGCGAGATCTGCGGAATCGTTCATGATCACGGTGGTCAGGTCTATATGGACGGGGCCAATCTGAACGCCATGGTTGGATTATGCCAGCCCGGTCATTTTGGCTCCGATGTTAGCCATCTCAACCTGCATAAGACTTTCTGCATTCCCCATGGTGGCGGTGGGCCCGGCGTTGGGCCGGTCGGCGTCGCGACCCATCTGGCGCCGTATTTGCCGGGGCATCGGTTCGGGCCGACCCAGGAGACCTCTATCGGCCCGGTTAGCGCCGCCCCTTGGGGAAGTGCTGGGATTCTGCCGATTTCCTGGGCCTATGTGACGATGATGGGCGCCAAGGGCATGCGGGATGCGACCGAGGTGGCGATCCTCAACGCCAATTACCTCGCAGCCCGGTTGAAAGTGCATTTCCCGGTGCTGTATACAGGCGCTAATGACACGGTGGCCCATGAGTGCATCATCGATTTACGGCCTGTTAAGGAGGCGACCGGGGTAAGCGTCGACGATGTCGCCAAGAGGCTAGTTGATTTTGGCTTCCATGCGCCGACCATGTCTTTTCCGGTTCCCGGTACCCTGATGATCGAGCCGACCGAGAGTGAGCCTAAAGGCGAGCTAGACCGTTTTGTTGATGCGATTGCGGCAATCCGCGAAGAAATCTACGCTATTGAGCGAGGGGATATTGCCCACGAAGACAGTCCGCTCGCTCATGCGCCGCATACCGCTGCCGCGTTGATGGGCGCCAGTTGGGACCGCAAATACAGCCGCGAGCAGGCAGCGTTTCCAAACCAAGCGGCTCGGATCGACAAATATTGGCCGCCAGTCGGCCGGATCGACAATGTTTATGGTGATCGCAATCTAATGTGCTCCTGCCCGCCGATCTCGGATTACGAAGACGTGGCGGATTAGGAGAGCCTGGTGCCAGGCTTTTGACCTCGAACAACTCGAAGCGACGATCCAATCCGCTGCGGCTCGCCGGGGGAACACGTGATGTCGGATAGAACGGTGATTGATCCGGATGTCGACGCGTCGGTTCGCGCCTACATCAAGTCACGCAAAGCGGACTTTTTGAGCTTGAATATATAACAAAAAATCAAAAGGTTAGGGCGTAAATCCAGTACCGGAAACCATAAATTCGTGGAATTTCGCGTATTTTTTCGAAGCCAAGACTCTGGTACAGCGTCTGGGCTTCGGTCATTGCCTCGCTGGTGTGTAGACCGAAGGTTTCCACACCATCCGCGCGGGCGAGGTCCAGGCAGGTGGTGACCAGGGCTCGGGCGGCGCCACGACCGCGATACCGGGGCGGTACGGCGAGAACCCGCATGAAGGCCCAGTCATCCGGGAACCGATGCTGTTTCATGGCGCCCGGCGCACAATAAACCACCGACCCGAGCATCCGACCTTCCTCTGTCGCGACCAGTAACTCGCCGCCATTGCGCAATTGAGTGGTCGCCGAGACACCGCGCTCCATTTCCGGCCACAGGCCCGGCGCCATGTGCGATTCGAACTGTTTGAAAGCCTCAACCGCCAACGCGGCGGCGACCTCGTATTCTTCCAGATAGGCGTGACGGATACTCGGCATCGCAGCGCTCGATTGCTTCAAGGGATGTGAGGATCAGATCGAAACACCTTAGCCGTCCAGGACGCCAAGCGATTATCCTTCCACGCGCACGCCGAATTCAAGGCCCGCGTCGGTCAGCCATGCCCATAAATACGGCGCGAAACTGGCCCGCACCAGGATGTCATAGCTGGGCATTTCGTCAAACTGCCTGAAGATGACTTGGGCTTTTGCAAGATTGGTTTGCGCCGATTGGCCGACGCCAAAGACCCGAGGGTGCAGATCGATGGCGCAGCCCTTGGCCAAGACCGCGCGCGCAGCGGTACCGGACAACCGGATGATCGTGGAATGATCGCTGACATTGGTGATCGCATGGTGGGTGCCGGCGAGCGCGCTTTCCAAAGCGCTCTCCAGCGCCGCTTCGGTGCCGGGTTCGCTCACCACTAGCCATTCGTTCGGCGCGGTCCAGATGATGGCCGTGCTTTGTATGGTCGCGGCGGTATTGGGCTTGGATGGTGGCGCCACGCCAAGCGCCTTGGTCGCACCGGTAATGAATTTCTTGTCATCCGGCTCGCCGCGTAGGACTAGCTTGCCCCAGTGTCGGCGCTCCGAAAGCACGACACCAGCCTCGGCCGGGCCGCCGATCGGGCCGATGACTCGGTCAAGAGGGGTGGGGTCAAGCCCTGGGGGCGTTGGGCCTACTTTCTCAACCATTGGCCCGCTCCCCGTCCAGATCAAAGAACCGGGGTTCGGTGACGACGGCTCTGATGGTCTTGCCGGCTAGCGGAATACTCAGCGTCTCGCCGATACGCGTTGGTCCGCCTTTCACTAAGGCCATGGCGATTGAGCGCCCGCAACTCGGGCTGTAATAGCTGGAGGTGACATGACCGATCATCGCCATCGGAGGCTCCGGCTGCACCGCTTCAACAATCTGCGCGCCCTCTGGGAGAACTTCGTTTGGATCCTCGGTAAGCAGGCCAACAAGACGCTTGCGATCGGCGCTAACGATGTCGCGGCGGGCCAGCGCCCGCTTACCGACGAAATCGACTTTGGTCTTCGAGACGATCCAGTCCATGCAAAGGTCGCTCGGGGTTACCGTGCCGTCGGTCTCCTGACCGACGATGATGAAGCCTTTCTCGGCCCGCAATACATGCATCGCTTCGGTGCCGTAGGGGCAGATGTCGTATTTTTCGCCGGCTTCCATCATGGCTTGCCAAAGCGCCAAGCCATGACGGCGTGGCACGTTGATCTCAAAGCTAAGTTCGCCGGTGAATGAGATGCGGAACACCCGGGCGGCAATACCGGCCACGGTCCCCTCACGCACTGACATGAAGGGGAAAGCGTCGTTGGCAAGATCTATATCCGGGCATAATTCCGCGAGCAGGGTCCGGCAGTCTGGTCCGCAAATCGAAGCGACGGCCCATTGCTCGGTCACCGAGGTTATGTAGACCTTGAGGTCCGGCCACTCGGTCTGCCGCCACTCCTCCAGCCAGTCGAGCACGCCGGCGGCGCCGCCCGTGGTTGTGGTCATGTGAAAACGGTTTTCGGATAACCTGGCCGTGACGCCGTCATCCATCACCATGCCGTCTTCCTTGAGCATCAACCCATAGCGGGCTCGCCCAGGCGCTAACTTCAACCAGACATTGGTATAGACCCGGTTCAGGAATTCGGCGGCGTCGGGGCCCTGGATGTCGATCTTGCCCAAGGTCGTGGCGTCGAGAATGCCAACCCCGTCGCGGGCTGCCTTGACCTCACGATCGACCGCCTGGCGTAAGCTCTCGCCGGGCTTGGGATAGTACCAGGCCCGCATCCACTGGCCGACATGTTCGAACTTGGCGCCGGCCTCGCGATGCCAGAAATCCATCGCGGTCGTGCGCACCGGGTCGAAAAACGCACCGATATTGCGCCCGGCATAGGCGCCGATGGTGGCCGGCGTATAGGGGGGGCGGAAGGTGGTGTGGCCAACCCTCGACACATCGGCGCCGGGCACATTGGCGCCCAGCACTTCGCCCATGATCGCCAAGGCGTTGATGTTCGAGGTCTTGCCCTGATCAGTGCCCATACCCATCGTGGTATAGCGCTTCAGATGCTCGATCGATTGATAGCCTTCGCGCGCCGCCAGATGGACGTCGGCGGCGGTCACGTCATTTTGAAAGTCGACAAAATGTTTGCCTGCATGGCCAAGTGGTTTCTTTCCCGGCACGACCCAGAGGTCACGGCGGTCGCTCTGGGGCGGCTCGCCGACGTTCGGCGCTGCGGTCACCCGTCCCTTGTAGCCGGTGGCACGGGCCGCTTCGATCCCGGCTTTCAGGCCTTGCTTGAGGCATTTGACCAAGCTCACCGCACCGTTACAGGAGCCAACTGAGGTCTCGGCCTGCACCGAGAGGTCCGGTACGAAAGCCGAGACATCCTCGCTCCAGCGAAGCTTGCCGCCGCTTTGTGAGAACATATGCACTGTCGGGGTCCAGCCGCCGGACATCGCCACAGCGTCACACTCGATTTTTCGAGCCGAACCTGTGACCCCGGCGCCATCGGCCGTAAGTTTCATGATCTCGACCGAGCTTACCCGAAGCGCGCCGCGCGTCGCGACCACCGCTTGGCCCGGATGAACGGCGATACCCGCCGCCGCCGCCGCTGCGACCAGGGGCCCCTTGGGTTGAGCACGCAGATCGACAAGCCCGGCGATGCGCACGCCCTGGGCGTGCATCGCCAGGGCGGTTCGGTAAGCGTCGTCATTATTGGTTAGAACCAAGACCCGGCGACCGGGGGTGACGGCGAACCTATTCATGTAGGTCCGGGCCGCCGAGGCCAGCATGATGCCGGGCCGATCGTTATTGGCGAAGACCAGGGGGCGCTCGATCGCGCCTGCCGCCAGGACCACGCGTTTGGCTCGGATTTTCCACAACCTCTGGCGCGGCAGATGATCCGGGGCGGTGCCGAGGTGGTCGGTTATCCGTTCCAGCAAGGTCAGATAATTGTGGTCGTAATAGCCGGTCGCGGTGGTGCGGATAAGCAAGGTAACCTCCGGCATCGCTTGCAGCTCCGCCACCGTCGCCCGCACCCAGTCCAAGCCAGGGGCACCGTCGATAGTGCAATCAAGATCGCTCCACAATGATCCGCCCAGTAGGGTGCCTTCATCGACCAGTATCACCCGGGCACCGGTGCGTCCGGCCGCGAGTGCCGCAGCCAAGCCGGCCGGACCTCCGCCGACGATCAGGACGTCGCAATGGCGATGAGTTTTCTCGTAGCGGTCGGGGTCTCGCCCTTGCGGCGCCTTGCCGAGGCCGGCTGCGCGGCGGATCCAGTGTTCGTATTTCAGCCACCAGCTCGCAGGCCACATGAAGGTTTTGTAATAAAATCCGGCGGGAAAAAACCTGTGCAGAAGGTTGTTCACCGATCCGACATCGAATTTCAGGCAGGGCCAACGGTTTTGGCTGGCGGCGACAAGGCCGTCACGCAGCTCGATCCGTGTCGCTCGTAAATTAGGGTCCGTCCGGTTGCCATCGCCTAACTGGATTAGCGCGTTCGGCTCTTCGCTACCGGCAGACATGATGCCGCGCGGACGATGATATTTGAAACTACGGCCAACCAGATGCACGCCATTGGCCAACAGCGCAGAGGCCAGCGTGTCACCCTTGTAGCCCTCGTATTGTTGGCCATCGAACTGAAATTTCAGCGGCGCCGAACGATCGATGCTCCCGGAATTGGCAAGGCGATGGTTCTGACCGCTCATGAGCCCTCTCCCGACAGGGCATTCTTCTCCGCCGCCGTCTCGCGGCGCCAGTTTGCGGCATAGGCGGCTTGGCCGGCCTCGGTTTTCGGTTTCTCGCCCATCGGGTAGATCTCAAGGATCTCGTTGGTGGCGGTGTTGCGCAGCATGTTGAACCAGCGTCGGCAGCCATGGTTGTGCGACCATCGCTCCAGATGCGGCCCCTTTGGGTTTTGCTGCATGAACAGATAGTCGGCGAATGCCTCGTCCGACAAGGCCGCAGCGTCACGGGGGCGCAGGATATGGGCCTCGCCACCATAGTGGAACTCCTCATCGTCGCGCGGGCCGCACCAGGGGCAGTCAATCAATAGCATCGGTTCGTTTCTCCAAGCTCATCCATCATCCCGGCCCCCTTCAATGCGCGACGCCAGCGGCGCCGTGCTCGTCGATAAGATAGCCGCCGGAAAACCGATCCAGCGTGAAAGGCGCGGCGATCTTGTTGGGCGCGTCTCGGGCGATCAGATCGGCGAAGACATGGCCGGACCCAGGCGTCGCCTTGAAGCCGCCGGTACCCCAGCCGCAATTGAAATAGAGATTGCTCACTGGTGTTTTGGAGATCACCGGCGATGCGTCGGGGCAAGTATCGACGATCCCGCCCCAGGAGCGGAGCATCTGCAGCCGCGAGAACACCGGGAACAGTTCCACCGCTGCCGCCAGCATGCCTTCGGGCACGGTCAGGCTGCCGCGCTGGGTATAGCCGTTATAGGCATCGGCGCCGGCCCCCAGCACGATTTCGCCCTTGTCTGACTGGCTGACGTACATGTGGACGGCGTTGGACATGATCACCACATCGAGGATCGGTTTGATCGGTTCCGAGACCAGCGCCTGCAGCGGCCGGCTGGTGATCGGTAGTCGGAAACCGGCCATGTCGGCCACCACCCCGGCGTGGCCGGCAACGACGCAGGCGACCTTGCCGGCGCGGACCGTGCCTTTTTCGGTCTCCACGCCCTTGACTACGCCATCCTGGATGAGAAACCCGGTGACCGCGCAGTTCTGTATAATGTCGACGCCCATGTCATCGGCCGCCCTTGCATAACCCCAGGCGACGGCGTCGTGTCTGGCCGTCCCGCCTCGGCGCTGGATGAAACCGCCCATCACCGGATAGCGCAGACGTGGGTCGGTATCAATGATCGGCACGGTCTGCTTGATCTGAGCTGGGTTCAACACATCGGAATCGATCCCGTTCAGCCGAATAGCCTCGACCCGGCGGGTCATTTCGCGCAGCTCATGTTCGGAATGCGCCAGGGTCAGGACCCCGCGTTGGCTGAACATGGTGTTGAAGTTCAACTCCTGGCTCAACCCCTCCCAAAGCTTCATCGAATGCTCATAGATCGCCGCGCTCTCGTCCCAAAGATAGTTCGAGCGGATGATCGTGGTGTTGCGCCCGGTATTACCGCCGCCAAGCCAGCCCTTGTCGATCACCGCGATGTTGCGGATGCCGTGGCGCGAGGCCAAATAATATGCCGTCGCCAGCCCATGCCCGCCGGCGCCGACGATCACCACGTCATAGGCCGGCTTCAGCTCCGGAGCGCGCCATGCTCGCTGCCAATTCTCATGGTGGCTCAGCGCATTGCGGGCAAGGCTCAGGATAGAATACCGCTGCTTGCCGCCGCGCAATCCTCGCATGCCGCTGTTGCCGCCACTGTTTACCGGCGTGTTCATGGCCCATTCCCTATTGCTAGACCCTGGTTGTCGGAGCTGTCGGTACATTGTAGCGTGCCTCGCCGTCGATGCCGAGAACCTATGAGGCTGGCGAGGAACCGGTTGCCCGGCCCGCGACATGCTTTGGCGGGGAGGGGTAATATGGAGGTTTGCGGGACCAATCGCTGGTTGCCAGCGCCGGGCGTTATCCGAATATGGGTTTTTAAACCCGTATTTTTATTTGAACCACCAATTTTGTTGGCTAATTCCGGCCAACCCCAGGAAGACGGTGCGGGAAGGCCGAATAGTCGGGTAAAGCTCAAAATATTGCGAGGTCACCATTCTTCACACGGAAACGCTGCACGTAATACTACTTCATTACACCCGTGCAATTTCGTTGACCGGATTGGACGTTCGGGCTTAAGTGATGTGTATGTTTGGGGGTGGCGAAATTTGGCTTCATTTTCCACTTCATAGGGAACTGTCCGGAAGGGCGCATCGTAATAAACAAGCCAGAGGACGGGAGTTTTTCATGCGTAAGACAATGATGGTGCTTGGCATGGCAGCGGCGGTCGCCGTGAGTTCCGCCAGTGTTGCCGAAGCGAAGACCTTTCGCTGGGCGTTTCAGGGTGACGCTCAGTCGCTTGACCCGCATTCCCTGAACGAGACATTCACCCTCGGCCTGCTTGGCAATGTTTATGAGGGCCTGGTCCGTCGGGGCCCCGATTTGCAGACATCCAGCCGGCACTGGCCACGCAGTTGGGAGAGTCGTGGACCCGAAATCGCTGGCGGTTTCCATCTGCGTAAGGGCGTCAAGTACCACAACGGCAATGCCTTCACCGCCGATGACGTGGTCTTCACCTACGAGCGCACGATCGCCGAAGGCTCGGACGTCAAGACCCGGATGGCCACCGTCGCCACGGTCAACAAGGTCGACGACCATACCGTCGACTTCGTCACCACGGCGCCGAACCCGATCCTGACGTCGGAATGGGCGACTTGGTACATCATGGACAAGGAATGGTCCGAGGCCAATGGTTCGGCCCGTCCGACCGACGTTACTGCCGGCAAGGAAAACCATGCCACGCGTAACGCCAACGGCACCGGCCCGTTCATCGTCGTCAGCCGCGAGACTGACGTTAAGACGGTGATGAAGCCGAACCCGATGTGGTGGGACAAGGACGTTAAGCACAACCTGACCGAGGTCATCTTGACCCCGATCGGCTCGGACGCGACCCGCGTGGCAGCTTTGCTGTCCGGCGAGATCGACATGATGTATCCGGTGCCGGTGCAGGACATGAAGCGGATCAACGACAACGCCGACACTAGTGTCATGGCGGGTCCGGAACTGCGCACCATCTTCCTGGGCATGGATCAGTCTCGTGACGAGCTGCTGCATTCCAGCGTCAAGGGTAAGAATCCGTTCAAGGACATCCGGGTGCGCGAAGCCTTCTATCGTGCCATCAACATCGACGCGATCAAAAGCAAGGTGATGCGTAACCTCGCTGATCCGTCCGCTCTGATGATCTCACCGAAGCTGTTCGCCAGCCACGCTGCCAAGTTCAAGCGGGTGGAATATGACGTCAAGAAGTCCAAGGAATTGCTGGCTGCTGCCGGTTATCCCGATGGCTTTGAGGTCGGCATGGATTGCCCGAACAATCGCTACGTCAACGACGAGAAGATCTGCCAGGCCGCCGTCGCCATGCTGGCGCAAGCGTCGGCGATCAAGGTGAACCTGCTGGCTCAGCCGAAGGCCCTGTACTTCAAGAAGGTGCTCCGGCCTAGTTGGGATACCAGCTTCTATCTGTTGGGCTGGACACCGGGTTCGTTTGACAGCTGGAACGTGATGTACAATATCATCGGTTCGCCGAAAGATAGTGGTCGCGGCAAGTTTAATTTGACCGGCTACGCCAATCCGAAATTCGATGCCCTGACAGACAAGGTGTTGAGCGAGACAGACGCCGTCAAGCGTGACGAGATGATCCGTCAAGCCTATCGGATGTCCGTTGACGACATCGCCTATATCCCGCTGCACCAGCAAGGTTTGGCCTGGGGCAAGAAGAAATCGATCAGCCTCAAGCAGCGAGCCGACAATCAGTTCATGTTGTACCACGTCACGGTGAACTGATCTCGGTAACCGCCTGAACGCAATGCCGGCCGCCGATCTCTCGGTGGCCGGTTTGTGTTATGCTCGATACACTTGCTTTCCAATAAAGCACCCGGGGGGCCTGCATGCTCGCCTTCATCGTCCGCCGCTTGATCCAGTCCGTGGTGGTCATGTTCTTTGTGGCGATGTTGGCTTTCGCCATGTTCCGCTTCGTCGGCGACCCGGTGCACCAGATGGTCGGGATCGAGACATCGCTTGAGGAACGTGAAGCGCTGCGGGTAAAGCTTGGCCTGCGAGACCCAATTTATGTCCAGTTCGCTCGGTTTGTCGGCAATGCCGCGACCGGCGAGTTTGGCATCTCCTATCAGCATCAGCGACTGGTCTCGGACATGATCCGCGAGCGGATGCCCGCGACCCTGGAACTCAGCATCATCTCGGCCTTGTTCTCGCTTTTCGTCGGGGTGCCGATGGGGGTTTATACCGGGCTGCATCGCCATGGTTGGCTCAGCAAGGTATTCATGACGGCGTCATTGATCGGGATTTCCTTGCCGACATTCTTGATCGGTATTTTATTGATTTTCGTGTTCGCGGTCCTGCTCGGCTGGCTGCCGTCCTTTGGGCGAGGCGAGGTCGTCGAACTTGGTTTTTGGCGCACCGGCCTGCTGACCGTGTCCGGTCTGAAGGCGTTGATCATGCCGGCGTTCACGCTGGGGCTCTTCCAGCTGACACTGATTATGCGTCTGGTGCGCGCCGAGATGTTGGAGGTGTTGAGGACCGACTACATTAAGTTCGCGCGCGCCCGGGGCCTGACCAACCGGGCAGTGAATTTCGGTCACGCGCTGAAGAACACACTGGTCCCGGTGATTACCATTACCGGCCTGCAGCTCGGCTCGATCATCGCTTTTGCCATCATCACCGAGACGGTGTTCCAATGGCCGGGCATGGGACTGATGTTCCTACAAGCGATCCAGAACGTCGATATCCCGATCATGGCGGCCTATCTGATCATGATCGCCTTTTTCTTCGTGGCAATTAATCTGATTGTCGACATGCTATATTACGTGGTCGATCCTCGGCTTCGTGTCGATGTCGCCAAGGCGCACGGCCATGGTTGAAGTTCCGGCCACGCAATCACGCGGTCCCTCGGCCAGCGAGCCCGGCCTACATTCCGCTCCAGATCCCGGCGCCAGGGCAACGGGCCTCTGGTCCAGGTTACGCGATAGCGATGTTCTGTACAGTTTTTCGCGTTCGCCGATCACCATCACCGCAGCCATCGTCACCGCCCTGTTTATCCTTTGCGCAATTTTTGCGCCCGTGGTGGCGCCGCACAATCCGTTCGACATGGCGACTATTGATCTTATGGATTCTAGTATGCCGCCGGCATGGATGGAAGGCGGCGATTCCCGATTTCTACTCGGCACCGATGATCAGGGGCGCGGCATCCTCTCGACGATCATCTTCGGCTCGCGGATCTCGTTACTTATTGGTTTCGCTAGCGTGGTATTGGCGACGGTGCTGGGGGTTGGGCTTGGGCTGCTATCGGGCTTCGTCGGCGGTGTGGTCGACGCCTTCATCATGCGGGTCGCCGAGATCCAGCTGAGTTTTCCGGTGATCCTGACGGCGCTGCTGATCGATGGGGTGCTCCGTGGCGTCTTACAGGTCGAGAAGTCGGGAGAGCTGGCTTATTGGATCCTGATCCTGTCGATTGGCATCTCCAATTGGGTGCAGTTTGCGCGCACCGTGCGTGGCTCGACGATGGTTGAACGGAGCAAGGAATATGTTCAAGCAGCCCAGGTGATCGGTATCCGTTCGTCGATGATCGTCCTGCGTCACATCCTGCCGAATGTGATGGGGCCGGTACTGGTGATCGCGACGATTCAGTTGGCGGTGGCGGTTCTTTCGGAGGCGACATTGTCGTTCCTGGGCGTTGGCATGCCGCCGACCGAACCGTCGCTGGGCACCTTGATCCAGATTGGCAACGACTATTTGTTCTCCGGCGAGTGGTGGATGGTGATCTTCCCCGGCTCGGCGCTTGCGATCCTGGTGCTGGCAGTGAATCTTCTGGGCGATTGGCTGCGCGATGCCCTTAACCCGAGATTGAGATGAGAGTCTCAGCGTGGTAAATCCGCTCCTCGAGGTGAAAAATCTGCGGGTCGAGTTTCCGACCCGGCGCGGCGTGCTGACGGCCGTCGATGACGTTTCGCTGCATATCAATCCCGGCGAGGTGCTGGGCGTAGTCGGCGAGTCGGGGGCTGGAAAGTCGATGACCGGCGCCGCCATCATAGGTCTGCTGGAGCCGCCGGGCCAGATCGCCGCCGGGGAAATTTTGCTGGAGGGGCGACGGATCGATAACCTGCCTTACGAGCAGATGCGGCGCATTCGAGGGCGCGAGATCGGGGCGATCTTCCAGGATCCACTGACCAGCCTGAACCCGCTTTATTCAGTTGGTCAACAGTTGATCGAGACCATTCAGACGCATACCGAGATGACCTATGCCCAGGCGCGGAATCGGGCCGTCGAGCTGCTGAGCGAGGTCGGTATCCCGGCGCCGGAACGGCGGATAGACAGTTATCCGCATCAATTCTCCGGCGGCATGCGTCAAAGGGTAGTGATCGCGCTGGCGCTTTGCGTCAACCCGAAGCTGATCATCGCCGACGAGCCGACCACCGCGCTTGATGTGTCTATTCAGGCGCAGATCATTGCGCTGCTGAAAAGGCTCTGCCGGGAGCATGGCACGGCGGTGATGCTGGTGACCCACGACATGGGGGTGATTGCTGAGGCCGCCGACCGGGTGGCGGTCATGTATTCCGGCCGCATCGCAGAAATAGGCCCGGTGCGCCAGGTGGTGCAGCAGCCGAAGCACCCCTATACCGTGGGCTTGATGGGCTCGATACCGATTATTGATCAGGGTGATGAGCGATTGACCCAGATTGACGGCGCAATGCCGCGGCTGACGGAAATTCCATCGGGCTGTGCCTTCAATCCACGCTGTACCCAAACCATCGAACGCTGTTTTACCGAGCGTCCCAACTTGGTCCAGGTGGGCCAGAGCAGCGTTTCGTGCTGGCACCATGACCGGGAAAAGACGGATGCCTGAGGCGGTGGAAAATAAGCCGGCTGAAAACGTCAAGACAGTGATGCAGGTCAAGGGATTGGCCCGCTATTTCGACGTGTCTCCGCCTTTGTTGAACCGCATCCTGGAACGCCTGCCCAAGCAAATTCTCAAAGCTGTCGACGGCATTGATTTCGAGATCACCAAGGGTGAGACCTTTTCCCTGGTTGGCGAGTCCGGTTGCGGGAAATCCACGGTTGCCCGCCTGATCGTCGGTTTGTACCGCCCAAGCGCCGGGTCGATAGAGTTCGAGGGTCGCGATATTAGTGGACTCAGCCGGGCTGAAATGGCGCCGATGCGCCGCCGGTTGCAGATGATCTTTCAGGATCCCTATGCATCACTCAATCCGCGCTGGCGGGTCCGCGATATTGTCGCCGAGCCGCTGCGGGCCTTTGGCTTGGAGACGACATCGTCGGGTATCGAACGGCGGGTCGGCGAATTGCTGTCCTATGTGAAGCTGGCGGCGGCGGATGGCGAGAAGTACCCGCATGAATTCTCCGGTGGCCAGCGTCAACGTATCTCGATCGCCCGGGCTTTGGCCAGCAAGCCGGATTTTCTAGTCTGCGACGAGCCGACTTCAGCGTTGGACGTCTCGGTTCAGGCTCAGATCCTCAACCTGATGAAGGATTTGCAGCGTGAGTTCGGACTGACCTATTTGTTTATCAGTCACAACCTCGCGGTGGTCAGCCATGTCTCGGACCGGGTCGGCGTGATGTATCTGGGACGGTTGGTCGAGGTGGCGCCCGCCAGCACCTTGTTCCGCGCCCCGCGTCACCCCTATACCCGGATGTTGCTTGATACGATTCCCGATCTTTCGATGAGTGGGCGAGACCGGATGCCGGTCTCAGGCGAGGTGCCGAACCCGATCACACCACCATCCGGCTGTACGTTTCATCCGCGTTGTCCGTTCGCCAACGACCGCTGCAAGCGAGAGATCCCGCTACCCATTGAGACTCCGCATGGGTCCAGGGTGACCTGCCATGGCGTCGAGGAAGGCCGGGTGCCGGAGGGGCCCGTGATTCCGAACCGCTGAGTGCTCGATTTGCCTGATTGGTCGGCGCTGTCCCCACCGTGCTTAGCTTTTGGGTGCCCAGGCGTACCGTAGCAGTTAGGTCGTATCGCGATTGAGCGTGGGCAAGTATTATTCACACGAGCCGGTATAATGTTGGAAACGATTCCAGCTATTCCGGATCAGCTTTAGACGCGGGAATGATCAATGCGCCCTTCAGCATCACCGTTTGACCCCACGGGAACCTTGGGTATAGGCGCGATTAAGAACGACACCGAACATCAGGCCGCCTTGGAGCGGATCACCGAATTGGTTGATGCCGAGCCGGACTGCCCAGAGGGCAATGAGCTGGAACTTTTGGTGATGTTGGTTGAGGCCTACGAGACCCGCGCTGAACTATTGACGGCACATTTGTCCAGAGACGCCTTTATCGCGAGCAAATTGATTCAGCGGTGAAGCCGTTTGGCTTTCGTATTCGCCGTCATCGCGTGGGCTGACGGGCTTATCCCTTGGCTTTAGCCTTGGCCCAACTGTCGCGCAGAGCCACGGTGCGGTTATAGACCAGCGCGTCCGGCGTGCCGTCGGGATCGGTGACGAAATAGCCGGTGCGCTCGAACTGGATTGCGGTGCCTGCCGGGACCTGGTCAAGGCTTGGCTCCAGCTTGCATCCGCTCAGCACTTCCAGCGAGTCCGGGTTGATGTCGTCGACGAAATCGCCGTCGGCGCCGGGGTCGGCTCGGTTGTACAGCGGGGTATAGAGGCGTATTTCCGCCGTCCGCGCATGCTCGACCGAGACCCAATGAATGGTACCTTTCACCTTGCGACCATCCGATGCGTCACCGCCTCGGGTTAGCGGGTCGTAAGTGCAGTGGAGTTCCGTGACCTCGCCATCCGCATTCTTGATCACCTCATTGCAGGTGATGAAAAAGGCATACCGCAGCCGCACCTCACGGCCCGGGCCCAGCCGGAAGAATTTCTTCGGCGGATCCTCCATGAAGTCATCCCGTTCCACCCAAAGCTCGCGACTGAAGGGAAGCTTGTGGTTGCCGGCGTCGGGGTCATTCGGATTATTGATCGCCTCCAACCAGTCGGTCTCGCCTTCGGGGTAATTGGTGATCACCACCTTCAGTGGACGCAGCACCGCCATTCGGCGTTCCGCCGTCTGGTTCAGGGTCTCTCGGATCACGTGCTCGAGCATCGCCATCTCGACCTTGCCCTCGTTCTTCGAGACCGAGAGCCGGGCGATGAAATCGCGCAGGGCCGCCGCTGGAACGCCGCGCCGCCGCATGCCTGAGAGCGTCGCCATACGGGGGTCGTCCCAGCCCTTCACATGGCTCTCGGCAACCAACCGGGTGAGCCGCCGCTTGGAAAGCACGGTGTGCGAGATCGACAGCTTCGCGAACTCATACTGGCGCGGTACCGCCGGCACCGGGAGCGCGTCGAGCATCCAATCATAAAGGGGCCGATGGTCGGCGAATTCCAGGGTGCAGAGTGAATGCGTCACCCCTTCGATCGCGTCGCATTGGCCGTGAGCGAAGTCGTAGGTTGGGTAGAGGCACCAATCATCGCCGGTCCGCGGGTGGGTGGCCCGCAGAATGCGATAGAGGATCGGATCACGTAGGTTGAGATTGCCCGAGGCCATATCGATCTTGGCGCGCAGCACCCGCGCGCCATCGGGGAACTCGCCGGCTTTCATGCGCCGGAACAGATCCAGGCTTTCTTTGGTGGGTCGGCCGCGATAGGGGCTGAGCTTGCCCGGTTCGGTCAAGGTGCCGCGATATTGCCTTATTTCTTCGGCCGAGAGGTCGTCTATATAGGCGCTGCCGACATTGATCAGATACTCGGCCCAATCATAGAGTTGTTGAAAGTTGTCAGAGGCGTATTTAGGTTCGCCGGACCATGAGAAACCCAGCCAATTTACGTCGCGCTGGATAGCCTCGATGAATTCCTGCTCTTCCTTGACCGGGTTGGTGTCATCGAAGCGCAGGTTACACTGCCCGGCAAACTCCTGGGCGACACTAAAATTCAGACAGATGGAAAGCGCGTGGCCGAGATGTAGATAGCCGTTCGGCTCCGGTGGAAACCGCGTAACGATGGCGGTATTGGTACCATCGGCAAGGTCAGCGCGGACCTGCTCGCGAATGAAGTCGCTGGGAGGCGACCGCTCGGTGTCCGGGGGCGTGGTCGAGGCGGGAGGGTCGGCGGCGCTCATGAGTCCTGTCGATCGCTGGGTGAATGGTACGGACTGTCTGCCAGAAAGCGGACGCTGGGGGAAGGGATCAGGTTCTCGGGCTGCCGTGATACATCAGGCACATGTCACCCGGGCCGCTGGTCAGCCTAGCGAGATCTCTGCTAAGACCACGCACCATCCGGAACATCGAAAGCGGCGTACATCATGACCATCTGGCACGAAGTTCATACCGGCGTTGTGCATCCCTGGCTTTGCGATCAATTCGGGCATTTGAATGTTCGCCACTACGCAAACCTGTTCAACGAGGCGATGTTCCATGCTTATGCCCGCGCCGGGCTCAGCCATGGGGTGGTGATGAAGCATGGCAGCCACGGTGTTGCCGCCATCGTGCGGACGACCTTTATCCAGGAATTGCCGGTCGGAAGTCTGGTGACCACCGAAAGCGCGCTGGTCAGTGCGAGCAATAAAACCTGCACGTTCCTGTTGCGAATGCGAAACACCGAGACCGGTGAAATTCACGCGACCCTGGATACGCTCGAGGTGTTTTTTGACCCGCAAGCCCGCGCCTCTACGCCAATACCGGCCGGCCTGCGTCCGATCATTGATGCACAGCTAAACGGGCCGGACCTGGCGCCGGAGGTGGCGGCGGTGCCACGCGAGGCTCCGCAAATCGGGCGTTGGCACGAGCTGCATCGCGGCGTCTGCTTCCCATGGCATTGCGATCAGTATGGCCACATGAATGTGCGTTGGTACGCGCATTTCTTCGATGATGCGGCCTTCCATATCTGGTCGCGGTTGGGCGCCGGCTGGAAAGCAATGGAGGCGCTTGGCGTGCATACGGTCACAGCGACCACCACCACGCATTTTCGCAAAGAGATCAGGTCCACCGATTTGTTTGTCATTGAAGGCGGGGTCGCGCGCTGTGGCAGAAAGAGCGTCACCTTCCGTCAACGGATGACGAATGTTGAGACAGGAGAGCTTCATACTCTTCAGGATGTTGTCGAGGTGTTTTTTGATCCTAAAACCCGCAAATCTGCTCCGATCCCGGATTCCGTGCGGGCCCTATTGCAGACGGAACTGGATACGGGGGGATGAGGCGGGGCCCTAGATGACCCTTGTGAGTCTGCGCCAGCGCATCGTTGAGAGGACTGGTGCGCATTTCTTTTATGGGTGGGTGGTTCTGGTTGTCGCCGGAGCCGGTATATTTGCCAGCGGTGCAGGTCAGTCGCATATATTCAGTGTCTTTATCGGACCGATCTCGCGTGATCTCAACATCGGCGCCGCAGCCATCGCTTCAGCTTATGGGTTGGCCACGCTGATCGCCGCCTTCGGGTTACCGTTGATGGGGCGGATCATCGATCGACAGGGCGCGCGTAAGACCATGACCATTGTGGTCATCCTGCTGGGTTTCGCCTGTATCGCCTTTGGTTTTGCGCCGGGGTTGATTTGGCTAGGGCTCGGCTTCGGGGCGTTGCGGTTCCTGGCTCAGGGCTCTTTGATGCTGAACAGCACCAACGTCCTTTCCCACTGGTTCAGCCGCAAACGCGGTTTTGCCATGGGGTTGATGCTGCTTGGCTTTGCGATTTCGATGGCGATCCACCCGCCCGCCAGTCAGTGGTTGATCGATCACGTCGGCTGGCGCCAAGCCTGGATCTGGATTGGGGTGTCGACCTGGGTACTAATGCTGCCGTTGCTGGCGTTTCTCCTGCACAATGCGCCCGAACCCCTTGGACTGGTCCCAGATGGAATCGCCGAGGTGGCGTCGATGGGAGGCGTTCAGGACCGCCATTCTGCGGCCTACGGCTTGACCTTGGCGGAAGCCTTGCGCACTCCGACATTCTACATCGTGGCGACCGGTCTGTTCACCATGTCGATGCTGGTGACCGCGCTGCATTTCTTCCAGGTCTCGATCTTCGAGCATCAGGGATTGAGCCCGACCATCGCTGCCTGGATGTTCCCGTTATCAGCGGTGGTCGCGGTGTTCACCCAGCCCTTTGTCGGCCGTAGCCTCGATCGGCTCGCGACGCCCCGGGTGTTTGCCACTGCGCTGCTGATGCTTAGCGCGTCGCTGATCACCATCACTTTTGTGAAAAATTTGCCGACGGCCCTGCTTTACGGTGTTGTTTTTGGCGTCAACAACGCCTTTAACATCACTATGTTCGGCTATCTCTATCCACGCTATTTCGGTCGGCGGCACCTGGGGAGCATTCAAGGCGTGGGACAGATGATTGGTGTGGTTGGGGCCTCGATCGGGCCGATACCGCTGGGTATCGCCTTTGATATTTTCGGTGATTATGGAACCATGCTGCTGATCTTGGCCGTGGTCCCGGTCTTCGTCGCGGTAATCACCCAGTTCCTGAAAGAGCCCGATATGCCGTTGCGAGCGGCCGAGACCTGACGCTAGATAGATCGATGGAGGATAATGTGATGGTCAGCCGAACAGAGTCACAAGACGCGACCCAAGCCTGCCTGGATGCGATCGCCGCCCATGACGACACCGTACACGCGATGATCACGGTAACCGCCGAGGCGGCGTTACGCCAGGCCGAGGCGGCGGACAAGGCGGCGGCGCAGGGGCGCTGGCTTGGTCTGCTGCACGGTATGCCTATGGCCGTTAAGGACAACATCGCGACGGCTGGTGTGCGGACCACCGCTGGCTCAGTGTTTTTTACCGATCATGTGCCGAACGAGAACGCCCCGGTAGTCGACCGATTGATGAAAGCTGGTGCGGTGATGGTCGGTAAGGCGACGATGCATGAGTTTGCTTTCGGAATTCGTTCCGACAACACGGTCTCGCCGCCCTGCCGCAACCCCTGGAACCCGGAGCGGGTACCCGGCGGATCAAGCGGAGGCTCGGGTGCCGCGGTCGCCAGCGATATGTGCGTTGGCGCGCTTGGTTCCGACACTGGAGGCTCAGTCCGCCTGCCGGCGTCGATCAATGGCATCAGTGGATTGAGGCCAACCCATGGCCGGGTGCCGAGCCATGGCTCAACCCCGGTCAGTCCAAGCTTCGATACGATCGGCCCGATGGCCCGCTCGGTCGGCGATGTCGCACGGATCTTCGCGGTGATCGCCGGCTATGATTCTCGTGACCCGCATGCGGTTGACCGACCTCTGGAGAATTTTCTACCGCGTCTGAACGACGGCATCGAAGGCGTCCGCATTGGCATGCCGCGCAATTTTTATTTGAAGAATCTGCACCCGGAGATCGAGATCGCAGTGCAACAGGCCGCCGGAGTGCTGGAAGGCTTGGGCGCGAAACTGCTAGAGATCGATGTGCCTGGCGCGGCCGAGATGCAGCATTGGGCGACGATCATGATTTTCGCCGATGCCTGCGCCTTCCATGCTGAGCGGCTGACGACCCATCCGGAGAAGTTTTCCAAACCGGTTTACGATCGGATGACGACGGGCCATTCCTTCACCGCCGTCGACTACGCCAATGCGCTGCGGGCCCGAGAGGCTTGGAAGAACGATCTGGCGCGGACCTTTGGCGAGATCGATATCCTGCTTTCGCCGACCCTGCCGACCCTGGTGCCGCCGATTGCCGAGGACAAATCTCTGCTGGAAGCCACCCGGGACGCCACTCGTAACACTTATGCCGGTGCGTTCGGTCAATTGCCGGGCTTGTCGGTGCCCTGCGGGTTCAGTTCCGATGGCCTGCCGATAGGCTTGCAACTTGAGGCGGCCTGGTGGAACGATCCTTTGTTATTGCGCGCTGGCCATGCCTATCAGGGGCCAACCGATTGGCATCTGCGGCGTCCACCGCTCGGCTAACCGAAGAAATCGCCACGCGCTTTGAATGAGAGGAGACCATCATGCTTTTGGATTTACCGACAGCGGCTCGATACAACGCCTGGGCTAATCAGCGACTTTATGCGGTGGTTGGGCAACTGACGGCCGAGCAATTGGCCGAGGATCGTCAGGGATTTTTTAAATCCGTCCTTGGAACGCTCAACCATATCCTGCTGGCCGATCTCCTCTATCGCGAGCGCTTAGAGAAGAAGCCAACTGCCTTCACCCGCCTAGATGAGGTCTTGCATGCCGATTTCGAGCCGCTGCGGGACGCCCAGTTCGACCAAGACGCATGGTATGTCGGCTTTTGCGAGGCGATGGATCCGACGGATCTGGATGGTACGCTTTCCTTCGACACGGTGGGCACGAACGAATATTTCAGCCTGCCGCTGAGAAATTGCCTAGCCAATCTGTTTCAGCATCAAATCCATCACCGGGGCCAGACCCATCACATGCTGAGCCATGCCGGATTGGCGCCGCCGCCCTTGGACGTAGTGCAGTTCGCTGCCCAAGGCTGAGGCATCAATGCCGACCCTGTTCCATGACGTGGTAATCATCGGCGCCGGGCAGGCCGGGTTGGCGCTGAGTTATCATTTGTGCGGAGCCGGTGTTGATCACGTACTCCTGGAGCAGGGTCGTCTCGGCAATACCTGGCGTGAGGACCGTTGGGAATCGTTTTGCCTGGTCACGCCGAACTGGACGATCACCTTGCCGGGCGCGAACTATGCCGGTGATGACCCCGATGGTTTTTTGTCTGGTGGTGCCTTCGTTGAACATTTGGAAAACTGGGCGCGGGGCTTTGCGGCGCCGGTTTGGGAACATGTTCGGGCCAGGGGGGTGACTCGCGATGCAGAGCGCTTCGTCGTCGAGACCGACCTGGGGCCGTTGCACGCTCGCCAGGTGGTCATCGCCACTGCGACCTATCAGACATCCCGCACGCCGCCGGTGCTTGCCGGTCTGCCCAAAGGCGTCACGGTGCTGGCGGCGGATCAGTATCACAATCCAGGTGCGTTGGCGCCCGGTGCGGTTTTGGTCGTCGGCTCCGGGCAGACCGGTTGCCAGATTGCCGAGGAGGTGAATGCTGCGGGTCGTGAAACCTATCTTGCCGTCGGACGAAGCGGGCGATTGCCGCGGCGGTATCGCGGTCTTGACTGCATCGCGTGGCAGCGCGACATGGGACTGCTGGATCGCACGCCGGATATGTTGGACGATCCGGCACACCGGTTTCGCGGCGACCCGCACCTCTCCGGTGGGCGGGGCGGCTATACCTTGTCGCTACACGATCTTCGCATCGCTGGGGTCACTTTGTTAGGGCGTGTGGCCGGGTCGCGCGGTGCAAGGCTGAATATCGCCGATGATTTGGCAGGCTGCCTCGCTTTCGCAGATTATTTTGCGGCGGATTTCCGTGCCTTCGTGGATCAACATATCGCAGCGCTCGGTCTGGGGGCACCTATCGCCACGCCCGAGGAAATGCTGGGGGAACCACCAAACGCGGGGCTGAATTATCCGGTGATCCGGGAGCTTCACCTGTGCGCCCAGGGAATATCGACGGTGATTTCAGCGACCGGTTTTGCTTTCGATTTCTCGTGGGTCGATTTTCCGGTTTTTGACCCTCACGGCTATCCCATTACCGATCGGGGCAGCACCAGAGTTCCGGGATTGCACTTCACCGGCTTGAACTGGATGCACAAGCGCAAATCCGGCATCATCTACGGTGTCGCGGAAGACGCGGCGTATTTGGCAGCGCGGATCGTCGCAACGTTGCCTCGGACCGGCGCGTCGGCGCAGCTTTAATCGGTCTTCGCTGGTCCGTATTCGGTCTTGGTTCCTTGAGCCAAAGCCAATGAGGCTACAAAATCGTCGCTGGCCATCAGAGGCACGGTCTTGCTGTGTTTCGCCAATCCGAAGGAATCCGTCAGATGCAGATTGGCGGCCAGCGCTTTGTCGTCGGGCATCTCGTAGATATAGACCATGTCGTATTCGCCATAGGAGCCGTATTGCGCGATCGGCTTGCCCCCGAAATCGGCGATCGCTTTGCAATGGATCGCCGCCCGGTCCTTGACCGCGTCGTCGGCGACCATCGCCGCCTTCTGATCATTTTCGTATTTCACCATGTAGAGCACCAGCACGCCCATCGATCGACTTTCCCGTTTTGCTTACATTTTCGACATGACGTTGCGGGCCAAATCTTCGATCAGCCTATATTGCTGATCCAGCGGTGTCATGAAATTGATTGCGTTGAGCCCTTGACGTTCCAACGCGCGCAACTGCTCGACCATTTCTTCCGGCTGGCCGGCGATGGTGAAGGTCTTGATCATCTCCGGGGTGATGAAACGCGCCTCCTCGGGGTCAAGAAAGCTGTAATGGCTTTGATGCATCTTCAAATGTGCCCGCTCGGCGTCGCGCTTTTCGTGAAAGGCAATGTATTCGTCCCAGAAGGGTAGCATGTAATCCGGCACTGGGTTGCGGGTCTCCTTCACCCAATCGACCAGATAATGCACATTGGCCATGATCGCTGAGCCGCATTGCTGGATCACCGCTTCGTCGGTCAGTTTCTGGCCTGGCTCCAGCATCAGGATATTGACCAGCGCGAAGGTTTCGAAACCGTCATCAAGAGAGCGCCCGGACTTGGCGGCGCCCTGGCGGACATTTCCCATCGCTTGGCTGAAACTGCCGCCACGCGGGATGCCGGTGATCATCCCATCGCCGATCTCGCCGGCCAGCGCCTGGGTCCGTGAGCCAAAGCCGCTGATATGTATCGGAATGGGGTGGGCAACATCGACATAGTTGAACTCAGGATTCTGGAACTGGATCGGGTGGGTGACGCCATCCAGGGTATAGCTCGCCTCCTCGCCCCGGATCATGGTTTTGACGACCTCGATATACTCCCGAAACGCCTTGATTCCCATCGGCTGCTGACCCATTGCCCGCATCGCCGTATTGCCGGTGCCGATGCCGAGAAAAGTACGGCCCGGCGCCAGCCGGTTGATCGTGGCGATGGCGTTGGCGGTCACCGGCGCCAGCCTCAGCCCGGCCACCGCGACCCCGGTGCCGATCCGAATTTTCTGGGTCTGCCGCGCCGCCTGAGCCAGCACCGCGAAGGGGTCGGAGCGGATCATCGGCGAGTCGGTGACCCAGCAATAGTCATAGCCAAGGTTCTCGGCATGACTGATCAGGCCGATCTCATCGACCTTGGAAGAGGTGATTCCGAACTTCATGGGCTGGGGTCCATGTGGCGAATTCAAGGCGGAGTGATGATGCAGAACGCGCGGCAGACTGTCACGCCCTGGAAGCTGGCCGCCGTCGTCCCTTGCCGGAATGCGTCGTGACAAAAGTCTGAATGCCGTTCTTGCGCCCAGTGCGCCGACCCTCGCCCTTGTTGTCACCGGTGCCGATCGGTTGCCAGGCCGGGATCAGGTGTTTCTTACCGGGGCCGATTAGATCTGTACGGCCCATGCGTTTCAAGGCTTCACGCAGCACGGGCCAGTTCTCGGCGTCGTGATAGCGCAGGAAGGCCTTGTGTAGCCGGCGTTGCTTCAGTCCCTTGGCGGTCAACACGACTTCGCCGCCATTGCGCCGCACTGGTTTAAGCGGATTTCGTTCGGAGTAGTACATCGCCGAGGCCAGCGCCATCGGCGAGGGCAGGAAGGTCTGGACCTGGTCGGCGCGAAAGCCGTTACCTTTTAGCCAGATCGCCAAATTCATCATGTCCTCGTCCGAGGTGCCGGGATGGGCGGCGATGAAATAGGGGATCAGGTACTGCTTTTTGCCGGCCTGTTTAGTGGCGGCGTCGAACATCCCCTTGAAACGGTCATAGGAGCCGATGCCCGGTTTCATCATCTTCTTAAGCGGCCCGTCCTCGGTATGCTCCGGCGCGATTTTCAGGTAGCCACCGACATGATGGGTGGCGAGTTCCTTGATGTATTCCGGACTTTTTACCGCCAGGTCATAGCGTAGTCCCGAAGCGACCAGGATCTTCTTTACACCTTTGATGGCGCGCGCCTTGCGGTATAGCTCGATCAGCGGCGCATGGTCGGTATTCAGGTTCTTGCAAATATCCGGAAAGACGCAGGATGGTTTGCGGCAGACCGCCTCGGTCTCCTTGTCCTTGCAGGCCATGCGGTACATGTTCGCGGTTGGCCCGCCAACGTCCGAGATCACCCCGGTGAAGCCTTTTACCTTGTCGCGGATATCCTCGATCTCCTTCAAGATCGAGTCCTCGGAACGACTCTGGATGATCCGGCCCTCATGCTCGGTGATCGAGCAGAAGGAACAGCCGCCAAAGCAACCGCGCATCACGTTGACCGAGAAGCGGATCATTTCCCAGGCCGGGATCCGCGCCTCGCCATAGTGAGGATGCGGGGCCCTTGCATAGGGTAAGGCGAAGACACCGTCCATCTCCGGCGTGGTCAGCGGGATCGGTGGAGCGGTTAACCAGACATCGCGGTCGCCGTGCTCTTGGATTAGCGGGCGGGCATTGCCAGGATTGCTTTCGATATGCAGCAGACGCGAGGCATGGGCATAGGTCGCGGGGTCGTCGCGGACGGTCTCATAGGATGGCAAACGGATGATGGTTTTCTCGTCGGTACGGCGTGGAGAGGGCAGGGTGGTGCTCTCGTCGTCGATATCGTGGAGGTCCAGTTCGGTCCAGTCGTCGGGGACGCCGCTGGCGGCATAAGCGGTCCCGCGCACATCGCGCATATCGGCTGGAGATTCGCCCCTGGCGGCGCGATGGGTGATCTCGACAATCGCCCGCTCGGCGTTGCCGTACAGCAATAGATCGGCCTTGGAATCCATCAGCACCGAACGCCGGACCTTGTCGGACCAATAATCGTAGTGAGCGATCCGGCGCAAGGAAGCCTCGATCCCGCCGATGACGATCGGCGCGTCCTTGAACGCCTCGCGGCAACGCTGGGAGTAGACGATTACCGAGCGGTCCGGACGTTTGCCGCCCTCGTCATTCGGGGTATAGCTGTCGTTGTGACGCAGCCGGCGGTCGGCAGTATAGCGGTTGACCATGGAATCCATGTTGCCGCTGGTCACCCCAAAATACAGGTTAGGCCGCCCTAATGTCTTGAAGGCCTTGGTTGAGGTCCAGTCCGGCTGGGCGATAATCCCAACCCGAAACCCCTGCGCCTCCAGGACCCGTCCGATCACCGCCATGCCAAAGCTTGGGTGATCGACATAGGCATCGCCGGTCACCAGAATGACGTCGCAGGAATCCCAGCCCAGAAGATCCATCTCTTCTCTGCTCATCGGCAGGAACGGGGCCGGGCCAAGACGATGCGCCCAATAGGGGCGGTAGGAGAAAATATCCTTCGCGGGGAGCATGGCTGCAGCCAAATTATGGGAGTCGCGCGGGTTGTAGCAGGTTTTAGGGGATTGCGGGAGGGGGGATGGAAATGCACCCTGCCTGGTGAGAAATCCGGACTGGTGGTGCGACCGAAAGGGATCGGGCCCGACCCGTTTCGGTCAGACGACCAGGCGCGCATTGAGCGCGATCCACTCGGCGCCCGTACCGAAAGTCCGGGCTAGGCGCTGGTCATTGAATAGCCAACACGTTTGTTGATCCAGGAGGCGTCCACGCCCTCGCCAACCTGGTTAACAATGCCGGCACCGTCGCTATGCGGGATAACGTACGAGAAATCGTAGCCATAATTCGATTACCCGGAGCGCAGTTTCACATCCGCTGGGTTGACGCCGGAGGCATGCAGACGAACGCGGGCCTTACCTGGCGGGGCCTCGGGCGCCGGCATGTCACCGGTTTCCAGAGTCTGATTGGCGAGGCCGGTGCGTTCATATCAAGCGGCGTGCATTACCCGATCACACCTTAGCCAGCTTTGGCCCGGTTGCGTTCTATCCAGCCATCGACCAGCGCGACGGTGGCGTCGACCGCGTCGGACTGTTTGCCCCGGCCGGCGGCGATGGATTGCACCAAACGGTCGACACGCTCGATATTTGGAGCGCCGGCGGCAAGCGCGCGGGCCGCCGAGGACGGGCTGATCAGCGATTGCGCGGCGTTCGCGTATTTCTCGAACGGCACCATGTCGGACGGATCGGCACCCAGTGATACGCAAAGCTCGGAGACCCAATCGTAGACCGCTTTGGTTTCCGCCAGATCGGTGTGTACGGCGTCTTTGATCGTACGCATGTCGTCGGCTTGGACACAGCGATAATTGCCCGCCAAGAGCATGCACCACTTGGCCATCGGCACGAAGATCGAGTCATGGACCCGCAGTTTCACCGGTAGTTCGACCAGCCCGTCGCCGGCGTCATAGCGTGCGGCTTCGATATCCGCCTCGATCTGCCGCAACATCGCGGTGTGTTCGTCGGAGGCAAAGCGGGCCGACTTGAAGTTGGTCGGTAGCCGTACCTGGAGTACGTTGACCGGCTCGTCCGGCGGGCGAAACGCCTGCGGGTCCGGACTGCACAAGGTCATCAGATCAGGATCAAGGCTGTCCCAAACCGTCGCGTCGGCATAGCTCTCACGGTAGGCGCTGGTGTCGAGCCCGCTGATCCGCTTGAGGTAGGTCAACGGCGGCATGTTCATGATCGACATCAGCGGCACGCCGGCCTTGGACAGCCCGTCGAGCAGCGCTCTGACGCCGGGGGAGCGGTATTGGGGTTCCTGCATGGCCAGGACCGCGAGATCGTAGTCGGAAGCGGTGACCGATTCCGGGGCGCCGGCGGATAGGTTGCCAGGTAGGTCGCCGGACTTGATATCGAACAACCCCTCGCGCCCCTTGACCGGCATCCGCACCAAGGTGCCCTCGGCATTGATCAAATCTGCCTCGGCAGGCAGGCAGATCAATTTCGCGTCGTGGCCGGCCAGAATCAGCTTGGTCGCTAGCAGCGAGCCATAGGATGCGCCCAAAAGCAGGATGTTGTATTTTTTCGCCATGTCTTCCTCGCCCTGTCGATTTAGCGATGTTCGCGTGAGCGTCATCGCCAAGTTTTACGTGTTGGAGGGAGTTTGGCGGCTTTGGGCGGGTACGTATAGCAGTGTGGGGGTGAATTTCAGGATGCGGAAAATCCACAAATGACAGATTGTCCGTATTGCCCCGCCACCGGACATCGAAATTGTCGAATATCCAGACCTTATTCCGGTTATTTAATAGGTCTAAAATTTTATATTAGCCGGTGTCTGGGCCTGCGATGAGATCAACCGAGAATAGGTGCATTCGGTCTCGTACACCGGCGTGCGCCTTTGATCAATTCCTTGTCTCGGGCATGAGGCGAGGGAAGTGAGTTTCCATCTTCCTGACAAATTTGGGACCGTTCCGTGCCTACCCGCCCATGCGGAACAGCTTTGCCGCGTTACCGCCGACGACAGCTTTCGTCATCTTGTCGTCGAGGCCGGTTTCGACCACATGGCCGATCGGGTCGTACTCGCCCATGTCGAACGGGTAGTCGGTGCCCATCATTACTCGCTCGGCGCCGAACACTTTCACCAACGCCTCCAGCTGATGGGTGGTGAAGACGATAGTGTCGACCCAAACGCGTTTCAGATAAGTGCTCGGCGGGTGCGGCAGGTTGCCATGGGCATCGGAACGGGCTCCCCAGGCATGGTCGATGCGCCCGGAATAGGCTGCGAGATAGCCGCCGCCATGCACCGCCAGCACCTTCAGGTTCGGATGCCGTTCCAGCACGCCGTCGAAGATTAAATAATGCAGCGCCAGATTAGTATCGAACGGGTTGCCGATGACGTTGTTGAAATAGAAGCGGCTCAACCGCTCGGCCTGGGTAAAGCCGGCGGGATGGATCGACACGACCGCGCCGAGTCGTTCTGCCGCTCTCCAAAACGGCGCGGTATCGGGATCGGAGATCTCGCGCCCATTGATGTTGGTCAGGATCTGCACGCCCCGGAAGCCGAGCTCGGTCATGCAATATTCAAGCTCGTCGGCGGCGGCCTTGCCGTCCTGCATCGCGACCGTGCCCAGCGCGGCGAAGCGGTCCGTTCGATTGACGATATATTCGGCCACCCCCTCGTTCACCATGCGCGCCGCCTTGACGCCGACTTCCGGCTCTACTGCGTAATAGCATTGATAGGGCGCCGGCATGACCAACTGCATGTCCAAGCCCATCTTCTCCATGTCAGCGAGCCGCCGGTCCATTCCGCCGGGCAACATCAGCGGTGTGCGATCGGCCCCTTGCTTTTTCTGCAACGCGACGGTTTCGGCCACCGCGCCCTTGATTGTTGGCGTGCGGGCGACGTTCATGTGGGTCGCGACGTAATCGGCGGCGGCATCGGTGAAGATGTGCGCGTGGCAGTCGATGGTCACGCTGGTCGGCCGCACCTCACGACCGGGGCGTCCGTGCGTCCTGGCGGCGGTCAGATCATACTTGTTCCATGGTTCCGACATAAGGGTTCCTTCCTTGCGTGACGTGCGGATATCGCTTGCGGTGGTGTCGTGGTGGTTCCGGTTGGGCGGTGCGGCGCTCCTACGCGGTCGAACGGTCCGATTGTAACGGTGCCTGAAATTCCATGGGGAACAAACCCTCACTTCCCCCGAACCACCATCGCCACGCCGACGACCGTAACCGCCATGCCGGCCAGCGCCATGGCCGTCAACCGTTCGTCAAACATGAAGTAAGCCATGACGGCGACGGTCGGTGGGGTCAGGTAGAACAGGCTCGCAACTTTGGTCGCCTGGTTGCTTCGGAGCAGGAACAGCAGCAGGGTGTGGGCGCCGAGCGAGACGACGATGACCATCCAGCCTAGAGACAGGATCAAGCGGTCGTCCCAATCGATCCGCATTTCCTCAAGGCTCCAGGCGCCAAGGCCGGTCACCACCATCGCCACCGCCGCTTGGATTACATTGCCGCTAAGCATGTCCATGCCGGCGCAGAACCGGCCCTGATAGAGCGTGCCGATGGTGATCAGGCAGACGCCGATTACGACCAGGATGATGGCGATGTTGTCGACTTCCCCCAGGTCGAGTTTATTCCAGAGCACCAAGATCAGGCCGGCAAACCCCAGGGCCACGCCGAGGCACTGCAATATCGAGACCCGGCCCCCGGGCAGGGCGCTGACGATGAGCACCGTCAACACCGGCTGTAGTCCGAGAATCAGCGCAACCAGACCAGCGGGAGCGCCGCGGGACAGGGCGATAAAGGTGCCGCTCAGATAAAGCGCCTGCACGAGCAAACCAACAAACGCGATATGCCCGACCTCGGCCCAACTGCGGGGCCAGCTGGCCTGGAATATCAGGCTTAAACCGAGGAAAATCGCCGTCACCAGAGTGAACCGTAGACACATGAAGGTCAGCGGTTCGATGAACGGCATGCCGTATTTGGCGCCGACGAAGGCAGAGCTCCATAGCAGCACGAACAGGGCGGGCGCGGCCCTTGTCATGAGAGACATGGTCGGCCTGCCGTATTCGCTTGAGGGTCTATTCGCCGTTGCTGTTCTTGCTTACTTATACGCGGTCACCATAATCTCGACCAACAGCTCCGGCACTGCCAGATCAGCCCGCACACAGGCCCGGACCGGCGGGTTCTCAGGGTCGACCCAGGCGTTCCAGACAGCGTTCATGGCGCCGAAATTGGCCATGTCGGTGATCCACAGATTAGCCTGCAGCAGTTTCGACTTGTCAGTACCGGCCTGGGCCAGGAAGCCGTCGATCTTGTCGACGATCTGCTGGGTTTGGCCGGTGACATCGGCGGACCGGTCGGAGGCGGTGAGGCCGGCGACAAAGACCATGTCACCCTTGACGACACAGCGGCTCATGATCGGGCCGGGGCCGGTGGTTTTCTCGATGCGGGTTACGGACATGTTGGAACTCCAAGGCTGGGGGGTGATTGAGTGAAGGCGGCACTGTAGACAAGCCGGAGCCGGGGACGCCAGCAGTTTGGCGCCCCAGCAATTTTTGCGGCAGATCCTATTCTGCGGCGCGTGCCCGGTTGCGGTCGATGACCGTATCGAGGTAGTCGCGCAATTCAGGACTGGCGTCCATCACGGCAGACGGACGTCCGGGCTGTCGATCAGGCCCTCTCGCCACAGCCAATACTTCAGTGCGGCGGGATTGGGCTCCCGGAATAAAAGCTTTGTCAGCCCGATCAGGTCCGCGTCATTCGGCTAGCGCCGTCTGCCGGTCATCGTCCAGTACCGCTACTCTGACCCGCGCGAACGTCGCGGTCTGGATGTGAGTCGAGGCGAGGATACCGTTATCGGCGCCTTGACCTAAGGGTGGTATGAAAAAACGCCTCCTCGCCGGTCAAAACCGAAAACTCGTCGGGCTTGGTGCTGGTCAGCTCGAAGCTTTGTGCGGGATAGGCGCAGCAATCCTTGGCCGCGACGATGTTGTAGCGCTCGGCGAGCTTCAAAAGGGTGTCGTTGGCGAGATTGACGCCGGTCCGTAGGGGAAGTTGTAGATAATGATCGGTCGTTCGGTTCGCTCGGCCGGCGCCGAGACATGCTGGAAAAGGCCGTCCTGGGGCCGTCGGGTATAATAGGGGCAGGTAACCAGATAACCGTTGATCGGCCATCCGGCGATGCGCTCCAGTTGCTTGGCCAGCTCGGCCGTGTCGCTGCCGGGTAAGCCGAGATAGAGCGAGCATCGCGTCAGCCAGCGCCCCGGCGCTGAGGATAGACAATCGCTCGGTTTGCTGTCGTCCAGGGTCAGGCTCCCACCGGTGGTGCCGGCCAGGACTAAGCCATCCATTGGTTGGTTTGCGTAATGGCGGATCAATCGGACCAGCGACGCCTCATCGAGAGCGTTATCGAGAAACGGGGTAATCAACGGCAGCCAGATACCCTAGATAGGATTGTTGATGGTCATGATGTCTTCTCCTTTGGGATTGAACCGGAGAAGATGGCTGACATAACAAAAGACCCCGTCCAATCCGGCGGGGTCTGTTTCGATACGACCGGTGTGTTAATTTTTAGTGGGCCGACGTGTCTCCGGTCCCCGGATGGGGGACGGTTTTCGAGACCAGTATCATGGGCAGTAAGATTTTCGGGTTAGGTGGGACTGTCAACCATGGCGGTCCCTCCCTACTCCATCGCCGCCTCCGGGATGATCGCTTGCGGGGTGTCATAGGCCTGCAGCGACGCCCAATGTGCCTCGATATCGCCTTGGAACAACCCCCTGGTGATTCCGGAAACCAGTTTGGGAACGCCGTGGTCATGGCGTTGATCGAGGAGCCTGACGGCCCAAAGCTCATGGTCGAGGCGATGGAAAACAGGTGGATGTCGCGGATCCACGGGGTCTCGCCCGGCCGCTTCTCGACGAAGCTGAAATCCGCGGCGAGATAGGGGAAGCGGCCGAGCCGGTCCTCGCGCTCGGCCTCGGGCGGGGTGTATTTGTCGGTCCAGGTCGCGATGTTGTCGGCGAAGGCGGCGAGCTCCGGGCGGAGCGAAAAGTCCATGTCGACGCCGGTGCCACAGATCACGAAATCGAGCGGTGAAATCGCCCTTTCGGCGTGGCGATCTTATCCACACCGGGCCGAAGCGCGAGCACTGTCCCAGGGCGCGCCGGCGATCAGGCGGAAAGTTCTCGTGCCGGGCGCAGCGGTCATAGGTCTCCTGGGGGAAACCCTCGCGCAGCCCGAGGATCCGGCGCATGAACCGCCAGCGCCACTTGCATCCTCCAGGTCGCCGAGATGCTCCAAGAAACCCTTGAAGGTCAGCCAGCGGTACGGCTGGATCACCTGCGGAGCTATGCCGGCGGCTGAACAGCATGCACCTCACTGCCGCGCCGGCCTCCAAGTGCCGCGCCGGCATTGTCGAAGGCTGAGGCACCGGCGCCGAGCACCGCCACCCGGCGGCCCTTCAGCGCCGCGAAATCGATGTCACCGGCAGCGTGCGCCCGGCGCGCTCGGGCGGCAAGTGCCTCGACCGCGGGCGGCATCCACCAAGCGTCCAGCCCCGTCCTGGCCGGTGGCGAGCACGATCTTGCGGGCATGGACCAGCGGTCCGGCGCCGCTCGCCGGTCGTCACGCAGGTTTCCAATTCCGCCGCGAGAAGGTCACCTGCCGGCTGGATCGACATCAAGCTTCGGCGCCGTTCTCGACGTCCAACGCCGACCACGTCGCGCACCCAGAGCAGATAGATGGCCCCAGTCCTCGCGCCGAATCAGCTGGAAGGTCGTCCCAGCTCTCCTGGCCGTACCGGGCGACATGCCAGGACGGGTAGGCCAGGCTCGGGATGTCCAGGTCCGGGCCGGTATAATCTTTCGGGCTGCGCAGGGTCGGCATGCGGGCATAAGGTGAGCCACGGCCCCTCGGCGCCGCGCTCGGCCCGATCGACGATGAGGATATTGTCCACCCGGGAGCGCTTGAGCCCGAAAGCAGTCGCGATACCGGACTGCCCGGCGCCGACGATCAGCACATCAAACGCCTCGCCCCCATCCGGCGCTGGTCGCGGCGTCAGCCATGGCATTCTGGGATGGCTGATCAGCGCGAGATCGGCACGGACCCGGGCTTCGAGCGCCGCCAGGCCGGCGCCGTGGTCTGGGTCGCTAGCAGGTGGTCAGGACGGCACCTCGATCCGATAGACCCGCGCTGCCGTGCCGCTGAACAGATCGGTCTTTTCGGTCGCGCTGGCGCCGCTCGCCAGTTTTTTGCAGGCGTTCCAGTAGACCGGATAGCTGTACGAGCCCTTGTCGACCGGAAAGTTACTCTCGAACATGCAGCGGTCGGCGCCAAAGGCCTCGATGCAGGCGTCGATATACGGTCGCCACGCCTCGGCCAGACGGTCGGAACTCGGAGGGTCCTCATGCTCGTGGAAGTCATAGCCGTTGATCCGCATGCCGAGGCCACCGGTCTTCACCGTGACGTTGTCGCACGCTCGCGAGTTCTTGGATCGAGGCTTTCCAGGTGGCGAAAACCGCGTCGGTCTTGCCTGCGTACCCGGCGATACCGAGCGGCCCACCACAATGATCGAGGATGATCGATGTGTCCGGAAAGGCGCGGGCGAGATCGGTCAATTGCGGGATCTGAGGGTGATAAAGCCAAGCGTCGAAGGATAGGTCGAGCTTGCCAAGTTCGGCGAAACCAGCGCGGAAGCCGGCTTGAGAAACAGATCCTCCGGCACCGAATAGCCGGGGTTCATCAACCCGGGGTCAGCGTCCCAGGAACTGATATGGCGGATGCCGCGAAACCTCCCGCCACCGGCGATGCTATGCGCCTCAAGCACCGGGCGCACCGCTGTGCCCAAGGTGAGGTCGGCGTGGCCGACGATGCCGACGCACATGCGCTGAGCGCCGTAGAAGTACTCTGCGTTGATACCACTGCTTAAGCAGTGGTATCAACGCAGAGTACTATCGATTTGCACACAGGCGGCACTGAGCTTTCCGTCTTTCCGCTGGCCGGTTATGTCCTGCACGCGGACAAAAAAATTCTCGAAACCCAGCGCGCCATGGCACAGGCGTTCAACCTGCCCTTCGTGTGGGGCACCTCGGCGGAGTTGGACGGCCGCTCGCTTTCGGTTGCGCGCGCCGCGTGCGTTCCGGCGATTTACGTGGAATATCTCGGTGGGCATTTCCCCCAGCCCGGAAGGCCGCGCCGCGTGCGCCGAAGGCTGCCTCAACGTGATGGCCCACCTCGGCCTGATTGAACGCGAACGGCCTCCGTGCGCCGTGGAGGAAACCATTGAGGACGCCCGCCCGC
The DNA here is from genome assembly GCA_937776645.1 of uncultured Alphaproteobacteria bacterium. Lineage (GTDB taxonomy): Bacteria > Pseudomonadota > Alphaproteobacteria > Thalassobaculales > Thalassobaculaceae > JADHLJ01. Next base: position 56,446 of record CALMRI010000001.1, read on the forward strand.
AGTCCGGACACATGCAAATTTGCAACCCCGCGCCCATCACGGGATTTTTCGAGGCGCGCGTGGAGCTGGGGCAAATGGTTGGCGTCGGAGATGCGCTCGGCGGCGTCAGCAGTATTTTCGGCGATGAAACGTACCAGATGCTTTCAGAACAAACCGGACGCGTGATTGTTCTGCGTGAGTACCCGCGCGTCAACGCCGGCGAATCCATTGGCGTGATCGCCGAGCGGGAGGCCACGCCGTGAGCGTCTCCCTCGGCGAAGGCAAACACGCCGTTGATCCGCTCCCGCGCCATCGGCCCGGCGGCGGGTTTGCGGAATCTTTTTTTCAAACTGGAAGCCGTCAACCCCACCGGCTCGTACAAGGATCGCTTTGCGGCGGCGGCCATTTCGCACATGGTCGCGAGTGGACACACAAACTGCATTGCCACCTCCAGCGGCAACACCGGCGCGGCGCTTGCGGCGTATTGCGCAGCGGCGCAAATCCGGTGCCGCATCGCCATTGTCGAAACCGCCCCCGCCGCCAAGCTACAGCAGATGATGGCGTACGGCGCGGAGATTTTTCGCGTGCGCGGCTTCGGCACGGACGCCGCCATCACCGCCCGGGCCATCACCGCGCTGGAGACACTCGGGCAACAGCCCGGCCACGCCCTGCAAATCAGCGCCTACAAATACAGCCCGCACGGAATGGAAGGAGTGGAGACGATCGCCCATGAGTTGGGGGAACAAAGCGACGGCAAAATCGACCATGTGTTTTGCCCGGCCGGCCGGTGGCGGATTGACGCTCGCGGTCGCGCGCGGATTTGCAAAAACCAAGTGCCGCTTCGCCGTGCATTGCGTGCAGCCCGAGGGCAACGACACCATCGCCGGCGCACTGCGTGCCGGGGACGCCGCCGGTTGCGACGTGGTTTGCACTACGGCCATCAGTGGGCTGCAAGTGGCGAGCGTGATAGATGGCAACGAGGTCATCCGTCAATGCCGGCCCACCGGCGGCACGGGGCATCTCGTGACCGACGAGGAAACGTGGGCCGCGCAAAAGCGGCTTGCCCGCGAGGAAGGTATTTTCAGCGAACCCGCCGGAGCGGTCGCTTTGGCCGGAGCGTTGAACGCCGCAGCCGATGGAGAAATCAACCCCGATTCAAAAATCATTTGCCTCGTGACCGGCAGCGGTTTTAAAGATTCGTCCTCGGTGGACAAATTGAACGTCGACGCGGATTGTCCGTTGATCGGCGTGGATGAAATCGCGTGAACTAGAGCGCTGTCGGGAAGCGCGTCAACTGTTCCACCCCATCGGCGGTGACGAGATAATTTTCCTCGATGCGAATGCCCGCGCGGAGGGTTTTGTTGTAAAGCCCTGGCTCGGCGGTGAAGACTTCGCCTTCCTGAAATGTGTCGTCCCAATTCGGATTCAAGTGCGGCGCTTCGTGCGGGAAGAGCCCGATGCCGTGGCCGAGGTGGTGGTGGAATGAATCCGGCTCGCAATCATCGAGCATCGCCTTGGCCTCGGCGAACAGCGCGGCGCACGACACGCCCGGCTTGACTGTCGCCGCCACGTGATCGAGCACGGAAACGATGGCTTTGTGCGCGCGCAGTTGCTCATCGGTCGGCTGGCGGTTCACGGCAAACGTGCGACAGTTGTCGGCGTAGTAGCCGCGATACGCCGGGCCGAGGTCCAAAACATAAAGTTCACCATCGCCGGCGGCGCGGTCGCGCGGAGTGCCGCCGGGCGAGTTGCATTGGTAATCGTTGCCGGTGCCGGTGAGCATTTCGCCGATGGCATCGACCGCCGCGGATTGAAGTTCATTGAAAACGCGCAACTCCGTGATGCCCGGCTCGATAATCTCCCGCGCGCGCGCGTACATCGCTTCCGTGCCGCCGATGGCGTGGCGAATCATGGCGACCTCATCGGCATCCTTGCGCCGGCGCAGTTGCAAAATCTCCGGCTCGATGTCCACCCCCTCCCAACCCGCTGCGCCATCGGTGGCCATCCGCGCGGCCGGTTTGGGCAGGGCATCCTTCAGCGCCTTGGCTGCGGCGAGTTCCTGATCCTGCCGCAGCGTGCAAAGCCATTGCGCCTCAAAAGTGACCATTCGAGTGGCGGCGTGACGCGTCGGTTCTTCATTGGGCGCGACGAGCAAACAGCCATCGGCATCGATGCAGGCCGTGGCGGTCATCAGGTGATGCGGTCGATAGCCGGTGAAATAATGAACTTGTTCCGGCCGCGTCAAAATCGCGCGCTCGGCCTTGGCGGATTCCAAAACGCCAAGCAGTCGCTGTTGGCGTTCTCGGCAGAGGTCGAGATCAAGTTGGGGCAATTCGTCGGGCATAATTTTATGTGTGGCGGAGCAATTAGTGTCCGGTGAAAGCACGGTCGCCAAGCTTTAATCCGCGCGCGCCTCGCCGAGGGTTGTTTCAGCCACGGAGACTTCAAGGGCGGCAGTTTGGCTGGCTTATTTTTTTGATCCATCGATCGGGAGCAACTCGACTCCGTCGCGCGTGGCGTTGACCTTGAAGCGAACCATCATGCAGCGTTGGGGTGCGGCGTGGCGCTGGACGTAGCTCATAAGGATTGAGCCGGCCTTGAACCGCGTGAGCTTGCCGTAGCCGTAAGCGCCGCGATCGATCGTGATGGGCGCGGACCATTTTTCCCCGCCATCAGTGCTGAGGAAAACCGACTGCCCCCCACTGCCGCCGGCGGTCAGCACAAGGGTGTCGTCGGGCAGCACGACGAGGTGAGGGGCGTAGACATACTTCGGGCCAACCCGGCTGATCTGCCGCCACTTCACGCCGTTGTCATCGGAAACCAGCGTGCCTCCGTCCGGACGAACCACGAGCACCAGCTGACCGCTCGACAACCGGCCCATGTCGCCTTCATCCGTGTCGAGCCATTTGCCGTCCTCGGGTTTGCCTAGTTTGAGGATTGCATCGGCATCGCCGGAGACCACGCGATCCGCTGGGATCACGCGGTCGTCCTTCGGCTTGCGGCGGCGGATCACCGAGATCACCCGCCACGACTTGCCGTCATCGTCGGATCGGTGGATGGTGCCGTCGAGCAGGCTGCTGCCCTTGTTCATGTCATACGACATCCACAACAAACCGCCATCTGGAAGCTGCACTCCATGGGAAAGTCCCCTCGTGTAAAAGGTGCCGGAACTGTTGAGCGGGATTGGTTTGCTCCACGTGCGCCCGTTGTCGGACGAACGCAGGATCAGTTGGCGGGTGTTGAGTTTTTGTCGGCCCTTGGGTGCCTCTTTAAATCCGTACCACGATGCCTGCACATTGGCGATTACGATCACCGTGCCTTTTCGGGTCACAAACGCCGCGCTGGGCCGGTTGTCCAGCGGGCCGTTGTAAAGGGTGGCCGGCTTGGACCACGTCCTGCCATTGTCACGGGATCGGCAGGCCATGATGCGGCCGCCCGTTGGCGCTTTGTGTTTCAGGTCAAACCCCATTTTTTTGTATGGCTCGATAAGGGTTTTTTTAAGCACCACTGGCGTGGCGAACGAGACGTGCCAATAGCCGGCCGAGTGTACGAACATCAACTCGCCATTCGCCAGCCGAACCACAGGGCCTACCCAGCCGATGAAATCGCCGAGGCCCGGGAATGGCTCCGGCCGGTTGTGGTCAAAGCCGGTGACGCAGATTCGCGCCTTGCCCAAGGGCAGTCCGCCGACCTTCCCCGGCTTGGCTGCCGACAGCGAACCGGCGAGCACCAGAACGGCGGCGGCAATTAAGGGGATCGTGTTTTGTTTCATAAAAAATCCTGTTCTTTTTCCCACTCGGGCGGGCGCGCCGCGTAGTAGTGGGCTTGGGCGATGAAATCCGCGCCGACGTGTTACCGCCACGCGGCCGTGAGTTTTTTAAAGACCGGCCCCAGCTGTCCGTCGCCCAGCGGCTTGCGCCAAGATGATATGGATTCAAGCATTTGCCTGTGGATGCGGTTTGTCATTGATGGTTCGGCTTTAGCGCATCGAGCCGGATGCGGGTGACGCCGACGTCCTCCTTGTTGATGGAGTAGGCGATGTACAGCCAGCCGCGCCAAGCCACGGCGGAGGGGTACTGCCAGCCGGCAAGTTTGCTTTTTCCCTTAAACCTCATGTCCGTCGGCTTGCCGCGCACGACAAAGGCGCGGTCGAAGGTGTGGCCACCGGCGCTCAACGCGATGGTCAGCGGGTTGCGCTGGCCGACTGAGGGATAAGTGCCGGGCGTGGTGCACGGATTGCTGAGGATGTACGCGGTGCCGTCGGGCAGGTTGCCGGCGAAACTACGCGCAGTGGAGTCAGGAAAATTCGTCTCGCGCGGCGGGCTCCAGGTTGCGCCGCGATCGTGGCTCTCGCTTGAAAATAAATTGAAGTGACCGCTCCGAGTGCGAAACAGCATCACGAGCGAACCGTCCGGTCGGTGAAACGACGTGGGCTCTGGAAATGTGAAAATGTTGTTCGGCGGAACCATGCCGGTCTTCCATCCGGCGAGGCCATGGGCGGTGTCCGTGTAAAGCAACTGCGGTTGCCGGTCCGCTGACTGCCCGTTTAACAGCAGTCGCCCGCCCGGCATTCGGCGTGGCCCGTCGATGAAAAATCCGGTGGCGATCTTTTTCGGCTTGCTCCAAGTCCGGCCATCGGGGCTGGTGATGGCGTGGAGCGTGCTGCGCGGGTCGATCTGTTTCACCTCGATGATGGACGTGTAAAACGCGGCCATCGTCCCGCCGTGAACATGAAAGCCTGCTGCCACCGCCGCGCGCGGGCCCGGGCCATCGGGGTCGGCGGCGATGATCTTCGGTTTCGTCCAGTTCACGCCGTCGGCGGTGGAGCAGCCGAGGATGCGCTGTCCGTTGCTGTCTTCGTGCACTTTGCCGTTGGACCACATCGCGTGCAGCCGGTTTTTAAACACGACGAGGTTGGAGTGATGGCAGAATTTGTAGCCGTCTTTCGTGGCTTGAAAAAGGATCGAGTGCTCGCCCTTCAGTGTCCGCAGCCCGAGCGAGGGTCGCTGGGACTGGTCGAACAGGCCGAGCTTCACGCGAATGGGCGGCGGCCCTGCCACTTGCAGTTCCAGCGCCGTGACGGTGCGTGGCTTGGGCGACTTTGCTGGGCGTTTCACCAGCCGCATGACGGCCTCGTTGGTGCCCACTCGCAGATTGGCTGCGTCCACCACCGCCGCCAGCCGGTTGGGTTTCACCTGTTTTAAATCTTTCACCGGCCGGCCGTTCAGCGACAGTTCCACGACGTCGCCAGCGTTCAGGTTGTCCACCTGCAATTCCACTGTCACCTCGCCGCGCAACTTTTCGCCGACTCGGATCGACACCTTCAGCGCATCGTCGGTCAGCGGCGCTGGCAGGATGCAGTGGAGTCGGCTGTAGGGGTTGTCACGCGGTGGCCGGCCTCGGTCGGCGGCAAACATTAGGCGCTTTTGTTGGGCTCGCAGTGTGGCCGGATTGCCGAGCTGTTTTAGCAACGGGGCCATGTTGAACCCCTTCTTTTCGCTGTTGTTCTTGGTGTGGGCGAACCAGTTGAACAGGTAGATTCCATCGGCCCCTTGCTGCCAGTAGTTCAGGGCCAGACCAGCGGCCAGTTCGGCGGAAATCGGATAGTATTTGCTTGGCCAACCGTAGAGAACCGGGTAGACAAAAACTCCCTTTGGAGCGGCGAACTTTTTGAACTGCTCGACTTCGATATCAATCACGCCGGTGCCGAGGCTCAAGTAGTCGATCAGCCCTTCCTTGATCCATCGGGAAACCTCGAATCCATCCTTCCGGCACGAGGCGAGGCTTCCCTCGACGCGCACCGCCAGCCGGATGGGGCGGCCCCGCTGTCGGCCCCGTTGGTCCAGATGTTTGCGAACACGCCGCAAAAGTTTCGTGAGCAGATGTGCGTTTTTAGTCTCTTCGCCCGGCAGGAAGTACGGCGCGCTGCGCAGGAAGTCGATCTCCAACCCGTCGAAATCGTATTTTTTAAACAGTTCCTCGATCACGCGGAATTTCAACTCGCGCACTTCCGGCACGGCAAAATTGAGTGACGTCGGGAAACTGGTCACGTCGCCATACTTGCGCGGCCCGATCATCCACTCGGGATGTTCGACCTTGAACGTGGCCTTTTCGTCAGGCGTGAACGAATCGTGAATGTCATTAATGCGAAACGAATAAAAGACATCGAGTCCGCGCTTCTTCGCTTCCCGCACGACAATTTTTGGCGGGTCGTGGCCTGCGTCCAAGAGTTTTTTAACCCACGGACGCGGCTTGCCGATCCGCTTGCCGGTGAGTTCGAGCACGTCGCTTTTGTAGTTCGCCGTGTTCCCCCCCCCCCCGTCGCACCAGAACAGCGCGTCCACATTAGTCTTCTCCAGCGGCCCAAACAGGTTCTCAATCCACTGCTTCAAGTCGCCGCCCGCGTCCTTGCAAACCGCATGGCCGTCGCAGTTGAAAATAACGCGGTACTTCTTCGGCGATTCGCGCGCCTCTGCGAAGCCGCAGACGAGCAGGAATAACAGGATGAGTTTCAATGTTTTCATGTTTTTCGTTCGGGTGACTCAAGGTGCATCACGGATCGTGCGCGGTTAAGAAAAATCAAGATTCAGCAGTGGCAGTTCGTCGGGCATAAATTATATCGCAGCGTGGTTGTTGCTGGCAGTACAATTAAGCCAGCCCAATGATTTGTGAAAGAACCGATTCCGCCAATTCAACCGAGTGAGTGAACGGCCCAATATTCTGATTGTCGGGGTCGGGTCGATTGGCGAGCGCCATCTGCGCTGTTTTCAAGCCACGAACCGCTGTGACTTGGCGCTGTGCGAAACAGTGGTCGAACGGCGAGAGGCGATGGCCGAGGAATTCGGCGTGGCCGCGTTTGCGTCGGTGGACGAGGCGCTGGACGCGGGGCTGTTCGAAGCTGCCGTCATCGCCGCGCCCGCGCCGTTTCACATTCCCCTCGCCACTCAGCTGACCGAGCACGGTTTGCATTTGCTCATCGAAAAGCCATTGAGCATCTCGCTCGACGGGGTGGCCGACCTGCAGAGGCTCGTCGAGGAAAAGCAAACGCAAGTTTCGATCGGGTACACTTTCCGTTCGTATCCCGCAATGGCCGAAATGAAGGCGGCGATTGACTCCGGGCGCTTCGGACGGCCCGTGCAGTTCATCTTCACCGGCGGCCAGCACTTTCCTTTTTACCGGCCGGCGTACCGCGAAATTTATTACACGGACCGCGCGATGGGCGGCGGCGCGATTCAGGACGGGCTAACGCACGAACTTAATGTGTCCGAATGGCTCGTCGGCCCCGTCACGCGGTTGGTGGCCGATGCGGATCATTGCGTGCTGGAAGGCGTGGAGGTGGAGGACACCGTGCATGTCATCACACGGCACGGTACGGTGCTCGGCTCGTTTTCCCTCAACCAACATCAGCCGCCAAGTGAGTGTCGGATTACGGTTGTTTGCGAAAAAGGAGCGGTGCGGTTTGAGGCCGACGGCCATCGCTGGTTTTCCGGCACGGAGTTGGGGGGCGAATGGCAAATGGAGGCGGAGCACGAATTGGATCGCGACAGCGCTTATGTTCGACAAGCTGAAAAATTTCTTGATCAAATTGCCGAAGACTCCGAGCCGCTTTGTTCTTTGGCAGAAGGCATGCAGACTTTAAAAGTAAACCTCGCCGCACTGCGTTCTGTGGAAACGCGGCAATGGATCGACATCAAATAAAAATGAACGAACCGACTGTAAGTGAACTGTTTGATTTAAGCGGCAAGACAGCTCTCCTCACCGGAGCTTCCGGCTGGCTGGGTCGCGCTTTCGCCGAGGCCCTCGCCGAGGCTGGCGCGACGGTCGTCGCAACCAGTCGTGATGAACAAACCGCCAAGGACATTGCCGCCAAGTTGCCTGCCCCAAACGGGGCCACCCATCACGGAATTGCGCTGGATCAATTGGACGAGACCTCTATCAACGTCGGCTTCGATGCCGCCCTCGCCGCTGCTGGACATATTGACATTCTCATCAACAACGGCCACGGCGGCAACGCCGAAGATCACACCACCGCCACTGCTGATGACTTCACCGCCGTTTTGGAAAATGCTACCGGCTATTTCCTGCTCGCGCGACGGTTGCGTGACCATGTCGTCGAGCGGAAGGCGAGCGGCAGCGTGGTGATGATCGGCAGCATGTACGGCCAAGTCGCCTCTTATCCCGACGCCTACGAGGGCGTTTGTGCCGCCAGCCCGGTATCGTACCACACCTTAAAAGGCGGTCTCATTCACATGACGCGCCATCTCGCGGTCTATTGGGCGAAGGATAATGTCCGCGTTAACTGCCTCAGCCCCGGCCCGTTCCCCGGCCCCAAGGCCCCCGCCGAAATGGTTGAGCGTTTGAAAACAAAATCCCCGATGGGCCGCATGGGCCAGCCGCACGAGTTGAAGGGCGCCCTCATTTTCCTCGCCAGCGAAGCTGGCAGCTACACCACCGGCCAAAACCTCACCATCGACGGCGGCTGGACGGCTTGGTGAAGAAGTTGAGAAATAAAGTGGTACGCGAGAGAGGACTCGAACCTCCACCCCTTGCGGGACCGGATCCTAAATCCGGCGCGTCTACCAATTCCGCCACTCCGCGCTACCGAAAAAACAAGGTTTTATGACACAACTAATAACTGCTTGCTTGTGCCACCATTTGTGCCACTTTCACATCAATCAACGGCACGAAACAGCCGATGAACACAGCACAGAGTTTTACCCCTGTCCTTGACAGTCGCAAGCGCAAAGTCAGCAACCTCTGGCAGCGCGGTGACATATTTTATGCGCGGCTCAAGATCACTTACCCTGGGGAGGAGGTGCCCAAGATGCGCCGTGTGCCGCTCAAGGCCAAGACGGTTCCGGAGGCCACCAAGGAACTTCGCGAGCTGCAAGTCAAGCGCGACAAGGGGCAGACCATGACCCGGACGCACTCCAACCTCGAGGAATACGGGCAGAAGTACATCGACCGGCTCTTCACGGGAACCGCAAGCGGCCCGCGACCATAACCAGCGAGAATGGACATTTGCACTTCTGGACCGGGAGCTTGGCCAGCCACGGCTCCACAGCATCACCGCGGGGCAGATACAGAGAGCACTGGACAAACGCGCCGCTGATGGAGGGCACCGCGCACGTTGAACATCGCCCTCACCACTCTGCGCAACATCTATGCCGAGGCGATAGCCGATGGGTTGGTGGAGAACAGCCCCTGCCTCAAGGTCAAGTGGCGCAAGGTGGACAACAAGGAACGCAAGCTGGTCACCGCAGTCGAATTTGATCGCCTTTGCGAAGCCGCCCTCAAGGTCAGCAAGAACGGCCAGCAGTTCTGCGACTACCTCCGGCTCTTGCAGTACAGCGGCGGCCGCATGGCCGAGACGCTCCGGTTGCGTTGGGCGGACGTGAACTGGGACCAGAAACAACTGGTCATCGGTGCGGGCGGTGAAAGCAAAAATAAATGGTATCAGTGATAAAGCAAACAAGCCAGGATCTCCCAAAGAAGGTTCCTCACGCAATGGCGCGATAGATGACCTGCGTTTGTACAATCGTGCCTTGTCTGAAAGTGAAATCCTTGTCCTCTACGATCTCGAGAAACCCAAGAGCAAGTAGCAGCTAGGGCAGCCCTCTTTACCTTGGCATTGACGCTCTGAAGGCATGCCGCGAGACTGCGGCATGCCCTTTCAATTTCCCCAGTGCCAAGTCGTCCCGTTGCCGGACGGCCAAGTGTCCCTGCAGATTGATGGTGAGGAGCGGGCGCGCTGGCATTTTGACCCGAAATACCCGCGCCCGTTTTTCTATCCGTTCAACGGGCCCTCAGGCGAAACGCTCACGCGCATGGGGCATCCGGGTGCGCAGAATCATGATCATCACCGCTCCGTTTGGTGGGCGCACGCGAAGGTGGATGGCGAAAATTTCTGGGCCGACACCTCCAAGGCGCGCATCCGTCAAAAGATGTGGCTGGCCTACGCTGATGGTGATGAGGAGGCCTTGATGGCTACGAGCGCCGGTTGGTTCAACGGCGATGGGAAGGAAATCATGGAGCAGGAGATGGTCGCTTCGGTGAGACCGGG
>CALMRI010000002.1 GCA_937776645.1 uncultured Alphaproteobacteria bacterium
ACCTGGAGCGCTGCACGACGATGAAGGCCAAAGAGTTCACTGATCCTTGGAAATGGCGTTGGCGGCGTCTGGCTGTGACCAAGCCCATGTCCGGCACCGACCACGACTGCTGTCGGATAACGGGCCCAGCTACATCTCCGGCAATTTTGCCGAATAGCTCGATGCCAAGGACATCATCCATGCTCGAGGAGCGCCCTATCATCCCCAGATCCAGGGTAAGATCGAGCGGCAGAAAAAAGAAGGGCACCCCCTCCTGAAGAACCTGGCCCCGGTGGATGTCTACTCCGGCAGGAGACAGGAGATTCTCGAAGAGCCCAGGCGCACCAAACGACAGACCTTTGAACACCGGCGCTTGCTACGTCGCAAAATTGACGCACGGTATGAACCAACCAGAGGGGCCATATCCTCCGCTGAAACACAGCCTCATATGTCCCAAATATTACGGCGACGCACAGTCGAGCGCACCGGGCCTGGGCATCAGTTTGCCATCCCGGGCACCGAGAAACCAACCCCCGTTCCACGGATAGAGTACGCGACTGACGGCAGCCAATTAGTGATTCCGGGCGCTGAGAAAATCAACGGAAAAGTTTTGTCCAATCGCCTCATGCGGAAGCCGTTTCGCCCCGTGTCGGACAACGCGGCCTCTCCGGTGCGACATTGTTCGGCCGCTACCACTTGAAGCAATTCGTGGCGATCATCTCGTCACCTCGTGCGACGAGGTGGCGGCGTCTGCGATATCATATTCGAGGCCGTTATGTTCCATTGCTCAACACGGTTCTATATCGTGTTTCTGGCGAAACTATCCAACCGCGAGCAGCCTGACCGAATGAGTGACAAGAAGGAGCGGACGCCCATGTCTCAATATTTTAATCCCGATCTTGGAAGTGATATTGCCAGTCCGTTCGCGCGGGACGAGATTGATCAACTTATTCGCCGTTCCTATTGGCTGGATATGAGCGATAGATCCGTAGTGATGGCATTGGTCCAAGGAATTGGAGAGAATCTAAGCAACGATCAAAAGCGCGCTCATCTTGCCGATATTCGCCGTGATCATCTCGTTGATGAGGTTTGCCCGCAGGAAATACTACCACCTGAACGTTGATCAACACGGACAACGGGAAGGAACTTCCTTCCACGGGCCTTGTCGTTCCACGTCCCCGTTCAGTCGGATGGGGCAACGAGAGGTATTGTCAGTTCAATGAAGTCAGTTTGGTCTGACAGTGCCGGCGATATCATTATTAACGAGGGACAAGCGGGCAAAGTGGTTCGAGAAACAACACCTAAAATGGCCGCTTCTACAAGTGATTCGATCCAAGTGTCTAGTAATTGTCTGCCCTCTATTGGTTTTCGTTTGATTTGTTTGGCGTGCTTTTCCGGGCCGATGTTGATTAGCATGTAGATCTAGCCGTTCGGCGTCATAATCACGCGTCATAACGGAGCCCAAATGGGAAATCCCGGTTTCTAATCAGGTCGAAACCCGGGGCGGGCCGAAATGAGTGAACGTGCAGTATCGATTGATAGGGCACAGAGCCGCAAGGTTCCGGTTTCCTTACCTAATTCACAACGTTTTGGGTCCGGGCTTAGAAAAAGAGGCATCAAAGTTGTTGAATTTCCCTTGAGCCAGGATTCCCAACCGCTCCACAGGATCAGATCCGGTTGTGCGAGCCGTCGCAGAGCGGGCCCTTTTTGCTGTGCTTGCAGCCGCAGAAGAACACCGTCCCGTCTTTCTCTGCGGTATAGCGCACCGGCGTAAGTTCCGTTCCCTTATGCGAGCCGTCACAGAACGGCTGCTTGGCGCTCTTGCCGCAGGAACACCAGGAGTAGGTCCGTCCAGCCTGCACTTCGGTGCGATAGGGGGCTCTCTGCAGAATGTCTGGTGTCGCCATTACGATTAGTCCCATAAGCGATGAATCACAGGTCCAATGGTAGCCGGATGGGGTCTGTCGTGACAAGGCGTTGTCAGACCAAACTGACTTTCAGGTTAGAGGTAATTGTTTGTAGCTTCGTTGGATGCAAAATCTGTTTCGATATTTCAACCGTTCGCCCGACATCATCCGCTTCGCTGTGATGGTGTACGTCCGCTATCTGCTGTCGCTCCATCAGGGCGAAGATCTTCCATTCGAACGTGGCATCGATATCAGCCATTGCGGCGACGGGAGAAAACGATAGCTAAGTTCAGGGACACCGGCACCCTTCAGAAATTTATCTCGATCCATGCCTCACTCCACAACCATCTCAATAACGAGCGCCACCTGAATCGCCACTAAACTTTCAAACAAGACCGCGCCGCTGGTTTGGCCCAATGGCGACATCTCACCGGTTAAGATTCAATAGCTCAAGCGTTTCTCAGGCCTTAAAAATTGATCTGACAATGTCTGGCCGCTTGCTACACCACAAAGTCGCCGCCTAATATCAACCAATCAGAGGGGCCAAATCCTCTGTTGAATCACAGCTTCACCTGTCCCGAATGTTACGACGACGCATAGTTTAGACGAAGGATTGTCAGCATGGGTATCGCCATTTCGCAGTCACTTTCTTCGTGGCGGATCGTGGATCTCGAACAGGATCCGAATTGGATATTCACGATTGAGGATAAGGGCCGCGCGCAGCTCGCGCGAACGGTGCGGGCCGCCTTTGACCCGGAACGACCGTTGTTCGACTATCGCCGCGAGGATTTTGATTTGGGTCCAGCCTGGGACATCATCGCCCCGGCCGTCTGGCAAGCGCATCATGGCCGAGGTCTCGCACTAGTCCGCGGTTTGCCGCGGGACGATCTCAGCGAGGAAGAATTCAAGCTACTGAATTGGGCGATTGGTCTCTATGTCGGCGTTGCTCGCCCCCAGGGAAAAGCCAGCCAGTATATCTCGCCGGTTCGCGATGTAGGGGTTAATTATCGAGCGGCCAGCGGGCGGGGATATTCCTCCAACGCCAAGCTTGACTTCCATGTGGATGGCGCCGACCTGACGACGCTCGCCTGCTACAATACGGCGAAGGCGGGCGGCCAAAGCATGATCTCCAGTAGCATTACGGCGCGGGATGTGCTGATGGCCGAGCGGCCCGACCTGGCGGAAATTGCCCACCGGGATTTCTATTTCAGCCGCCAGAACGAGGAAACCGAGGACGAGGGGCCATTTTATGTCCAACCACTGTTCGACTATGCGGACGGCAGGATCTTCGGCAAGTGGAACCGCAACCGCGTGCAAAGCGCCCAGCGCTTCGACGAGGTGCCACGACTGACTGACAAGCAGCTTGAGGCCATGGCGATGATGGATGAGATCCTGCAACGGCCGGAGAATATGTTCACCATGTATTTGGCGCCCGGCGACCTGCAGATCCTCAACAATTACACGACCCTGCATTCCCGTACCGAATACGAGGATTTCGAGAATTCGGAGGAAAAGCGACTGCTGTTCCGACTATGGTTGGCGCCGCCGGATTCGGTGCAGCTGCCGGAAAGTTGGTGGGATTTCTACCGCGCGACCGCGCCGGGCACCGTGCGTGGCGGTATTCGTGGTCATTGTCATGATAACGAATGCCGAGCGTTCGAAGGGCGTCAGGCTGTGGATTTAGGGATGACGCTGGCTGGCTGATCCGAGTGGTGAGACATTCGTGAGATGTAATCTGAACGATCGAGCGAGACATGGACTGGACGAGTTATAGTTTTCCCCTGAGCGCTTCGTAAGGCGTCTTACTTATTTTTCTCGACCGCCATGACGAAGCACGGGAGGCCCTACGAAGGGGCCTGGAGCGACAGCCCACATGGCCTGCGTTGCACAACTGATGTTGGCAGTCAGCATAAGAGCGGCGATGAAGCAGAGGCCTTCCAGCAACGGGAGCGAGGCCCAGAGGGTGAAGCCAATACCTTGCTTTGTGCCTTCATTTCGACCGCCGCCTGAAGTTTGAGTTTTGCGGCTCCTGGATCACCTCCGACGCTGGATTGTTTGCCTATCGTAAACTCGATGGTGCCTTTGGCCTGGCCGTACTCGCGGGATCAGTGCTTCTGGGTAACCGGACGGGCAGGGACAGCTGGCATGGTCTGGTTAGTCTGCTGTGTACAACTTATGGTAGCTTCGCCGGCTACGAGGACGTGAATGACGCTGCCCGCCAGGAACGGGGTCTCGCGATGCGTTGGATCGTCGGCGGCAAGGCCATCGAGCGCGGCGGCGCAACGACCAGCCAAACGGGCCAGTTCGAGACCGAGATTCTGTCGACGAACGATAACCTCGCTGCCCTATCCGACTTATCGAGGACATGAATCTACAGGATATCGATATGAAATGTGCCTATAAAAGTATTTATCTAAACGGTGCGCAGACAATTTTGATGTTGTGGGTGACTGACACGTGAAGCTAATCCATAAAGCGATCGTCCGGACCGACCAAATGCAGCGGCTCATCGCCGAGCAACGCTCGTCGGCAATTCGCGGTGGCTCGGGTTAGCGCGGTCCGTCGCCAGCCCCGTACCGAGGCGGAGTTGTGCGGTGAGGCGATGACGTTCGCCAGATCGAGAAAGGGCCGACCCATGTGGAAGGCGCCATGACGCATCGGTTCCACCCACCAGGCGTCGATACAAGCGGTGAAATCAGGATGCGCGCGCAGATGATCGTATAGGGCCGCCTCGTCGATAATTTCGCCGCGCGCCAAATTGACCAAGATCGCGTCGGGTTTCATAAGCGTCAGCTCCCTGGTGCCAATCATTCCCTCCGTGGCTCGGGTCAAGGGTAGGCTGACCAGGAGCACATCGGCCATGGCGAGCAGCGTGTCAAATTCGGCTGGCCGGCCGATCCAATCTGTCGGCTCGTCACTGGCCCCCCGACGATTGATGGCGTGCACCGACATGCCCAGCCCACGGAGCAATCTGGCGCTGGCGACGCCGATTCCACCGAAGCCGAGAATGCCGGCGACGCTGCCAGCCAGCATGCGGTTCGCGGTAAACTGATTGAAATCGCCACGTTTTAAATTGTCATGCTCGACTATCAACCGTTTGGTTGCCGCTAGCGCCATCGCTAGGCCATGCTCGGCCATCGGCTCCGCATATCCGCCGCCGTTGAAGGCGACCTGTAGGCCCGCAGGCAAGCCGCCAAGCGGTATAAAGTCGATACCGGCGCTGACGAACTGCAATAGTGAGGCGTTGGCCAATAGTCCAAGTTCATCGGTACCCAGTTCCTTCGATATGTTTCGCGCCAATAGTACATCGGCGTTGGCCAGAATTTCGGCGCGGGCTTCGGACGGGTGATCTTCCAACCCGACAACCTCGCCAGCGCCGTCCAGAGCGCCCGTGACAATCTCGCGACCCTCGTCATCAAGCGCGTAGGTCACAACCAGTTTCTTGGGTGTCATGTGTCGATTACCCCGCTTTGGTAGGAGAGAGCACCCTGGTTTGGCTGGCGTCAATCGAGACCGGAGCGGGGTGCCGTATCGGTTGCTCCGACCATTTGGGTTTCCAATATTGGGCGGAGCTCAAACATGATTTCCGGCGGCGGTCCATGAAAGGAGGATATCGACGCGAGATAAGTGTGCATGATCGTTGCAAGGAGACCAAGTCGCACGAAGGGGGGGATGGAACATGACGGGGCGCATGACGGGACGGCGGGCGGTGGTAACCGGTGGGGCTTCGGGAATTGGCCGGGCGATCGCGGCGGCGTATTTGCGAGAGGGCGCCGCCGTGGTGATCGCCGATATTGATGCCGCGGCCGCGGACCGCGCGGCGGCCGAGCTTTCAAGCGTCGGCACCATTTCCTGGATCGGCTGCGACGTGACCAAGTCCGCCGAGACCCAGGCCTTGGCCACCGAATCCGCGCGACGTCTCGGCGGGGTCGATGTGTTGGTCAACAACGCGGGTCTTAGCGGCCGGGGCTTGATCACCGAGATCCCGGAGGAGCGGATAGACGCCCTGTTGGCGGTCAACTTGAAAGGCGTCATCCTATGCGCTCAGGCTTTTGCCCAGGCGATGTTGGACGCCGGCGACGCGGTCATGATCAACATGTCGTCCCAAGCGGGCAAGCGCGGTTGGGCGGAGCTGTCGGTCTACGGGGCGACCAAGGCTGGTGTGCTCGGGATGAGCCGGGCACTCGCTGTGGAGCTTGCTCCGGCGGTACGGGTCAACGCTATTTGCCCCGGTTATATTAGCGACGTTGGCATGGCCTGGCGTGGCTGGCAGGCGCGATCCGACAACGAGGGTGGTAGTGCAGCCTCAATCGCGGAGCATTTCGCACAGGAAAACATTCCGCTGCAGCGCCTGCAGAGCGCTGCCGATATCGCCAATGCCGCGGTATTCCTGGCATCCGCTGAGGCTCGGGAGATCACCGGAGCTGCTCTCAATGTTGGCGGAGGGGTGGTGATGGATTGACGCGGCACCTTTAAACCGGGTTGCCATCGTCAGAACGATAAGAAGCGGAAGAGGAAGCGCGCCTATTTTATCAAGCGGAGAGACCTTTCCCCAATGGGCTACCGCACAGCGTACGCTCAAAGTCGCCAAGAGGACCCACTGTAGTTTTTGAAACGGTCGATGGTGAAATACGCCCAGAACATCTCCATTCGTTTTCGTCCCCGACACCGGTGGCCAAGGCGAGTACCGGGGCTGCCTTTCCGTCGTTCGACAGTATCGCTTTCTTGACGGTGTGGGGATCTTGTCGTACCGCTTGGACCGACAGGACTATTTTCCCTTTGGTCTCGCCGATGGCAAGGAGGGAACAGCCTCAATCACGCTGTTTAATCCAGGGACACTCAACGAGAGATTGCTTCCAGGAAAGACGACTCGTGAAATCAGATCGGGCGACGTAATTCGCCACCTAGCGGCTGGCGGCGGATACGGCCCCGCCGGATCGCGCGACGTAGATAGGATCAATGCGGATCTTCGCAATAAAAAATTCTCCGCCGAGTTTGCGGGGCACATTATCGGGCGAATTTCATAACTTGAAATCCGCGAGCAATTGAACGAGGGCGAATGATGTTCAGCTTGCCACCTACCGGCGGTCGATAATGTAAATGTTTGGCGCCAGCGTCGCCCACGATTTCCGAAACCGTCACCAGCGCTGATCGTAGCTGGCCAAGCTCTTGATGGTAGAACTTTCTCAGTGCCGGCCACCGTACATCGGCGCATGACTCGCGCGTGTTTATCGACCGCATAGCCGGTCAGCCGATGCAGGGTCGAACGGTTGTCCCAAATCAGAAGGTCGCCCTCGCGCCATTGATGACGATAGACATTGCCAACACTTGTCAAGCGATCCTCCAGCGCGCGCAATCGGGCCCGGCCTTTGTCAACGGGCTCGTCCAAAATATGGGACGCGTGAGCACCTAGATAAATAGACCGCCGACCATCGGGCAATGACCTGACCAAAGGGTGCGTGACATCGGGAACCTTAGCCAATTCCTCGGCCTTGACTGGTTCTAACCTGCCTGGGTTGGTTGACCGGCTATAGGCGTAGGAGTGGACCGTTTCGAGGCTTTCCAATTCGGTCTTCTCATCCGCTGACAAACTGTCATAGGCGGCGATCATATTAGCGAATTCCGTGTCACCTTCCTCGGGCGGCACGGTGATCGCGTAAAGGACTGTCGCGAAACAGGGAAATTCCCGAAAACTACTGTCGGTGTGCCAACGCGAAGCCCCCCCTGAGAAACACCGCCTGTGGCTCCTCACGGTGTGTCAGCGATCCATCGGGTTTGGTGTTCGTGAGGTTAAAGACCTCCGGGTAGTCGGGATGGCGCTTCTCGGGCTCTGGCAGGAGTTCAAGCACCCCAAAATTTCGGCAGAACCCCGCGAAGGCGCCGTCGCTCAACTTTTGATCACGAAACAACAGAACCTGCGAACGCGCCAACCTGGCCTTCAGCGTGCTGGCTTGCGTGGCCATGTCATCGTTGCAGTCGACGCTTTTCACGAGAGCGCCCAGGGACGGATGAAGTGGGAAAAAATCCATCGGCTCGCTTTCACCCGCTATTGCGCGGTAAATCCACCATCGACCACCAACTCGGCGCCGGTCACGAAGGCGGCCTCGTCCGAGGCAAGGAACAATACGGCATAGGCGACATCGAGAGCCTCTCCGTACCGGCCGAGCGGCGTCGCCTGTTCGGTCCGTTGGCGGCCTTCTGGATTAGACCAGACTGCCTTGGTCATGTCGGTTCTAATCGGGCCGGGATGCACCGAATTGACCCGAATGGAATCGGCGGCATATTGCAGCGCGATCGACTTGGTCATGATGCGCACCGCACCCTTCGAGGCGTTGTAGCCTGCATGAACGTATTTCTGACCAATTAACCCTGAAATGGACGAGATGTTGACGATCGAACCGCCGCCGGCGCGGCGTATGGCTGGAATGGCGGCGCGTATGCCGAGATAGGTGCCTCTCGTGTTAACCGCGAGGAACCTGTCGAAGTCTTCAAGAGTGTCGTCGTCGCCCTTGCTGTACCCGGCAATTCCGGCGTTGTTAACGAGAATATCCAGCTTGCCATAAGTCAATTCTGCGGTTTTTACGGCCTCGCTCCATGCCTCCTCCTGGGTCACATCCAGGGGAACATAGGTGGCACCGCTACCCTGCTGGCGAATTTCCGCCGCAACCTGCTCGCCCGCCTCGTCGAGCACATCGCCGAGTACGACTTGAGCCCCTTCCCTAGCGAAAAGTCTGGCTTCCTCGGCCCCCATTCCTCGCGCCGCGCCACTGATCAGCGCTACCTTTCCCACAAGCCTCATTTAGTCCTCCCTGGTCGTTCATTGATGCCCCAATCGAGTCAATTGGTATCCCCCCGTGCTTAAGCATGCAATTGAACGTTGGCGATTGAAGGACTTCAGGGCGTTTGAAATAGTGAAGATCGAGTAAGCCCACATTCATCGCTTGACGGGAAAACTCCCGTTCAGCTGTACTTCAATACGCTGTCACCAGTCCCGGTCGCAGCGTAACCAGAGCGGAAACCCACTTAAGATATTCCCGGAAACTGTTCAGGCAAACCGAACCACCTCTCTCGGCCAATGCGTCGGGGCCAGGGTGCTAAATCTCCATTAGTGTGGTGGCGCCCCTAGATCTGTTTAAGCGCCTGCGAAAAGTCGCCGCCGGCCTTGGTGATGGCAATCCTGTTTTTGGTGCCGCCGAAGGGAAATTCATGGGCGTATAGAACATAAAGGGGCTGATCCCCGGTGTTGCGGATTGCGTGCGGCACCTCGGCTGGATAATAAACCGCGTCCAGCCGGCCCAAATGATGAGCCTCACCCAGATGCGAGACCGCACCAGTGCCCGACAGGATGATATAGGTCTCGGTGTGCGGATGGCGGTGTTCGAGATTGCTGTTGCCGGGCAGGATGACGGTAACGCCAATCGCCAGCCGATCATTGCGCACCGCCTGCCCCTCACCCGCGTGAGCCGCCCCGGTATCCGTGGCGGCCGGGGTCGGCCGAGACCCAGTCCGCCGTCCAGCGCAGGTTGCCGCCGGTCTTGGCGTTCTCACCCTCCCAATTCGCGATCATGTCGCGAAACTTGACCAGCCTGACCTCGTCATCCGCCGGGAACGGCCCGGGCCCGTCCAAATAGACCGACACCTCCAAACGCTCGATCGCGTCATGCAACCAGATCAGATCTAGATCCTCGCCGCCCACCGTGCGCACGCCGTGCGGCACGCCGGCGGGGATATAGAGGCAATCCATCGGTCCCGCCCGGTGCTTATTGCCGACCCCGTCAAAGCTCTCGGCCTCGCCCTTCAAGATCACATAGATCTCGGTCACCGAATGCACATGCACGCCGGCCTGCCCGATTTCCGATCGGCATCCGCATCAGGCCAATCGCAGAATCTTGGCTGATGACGGCCACCTCGGGATTGGTGTTCACATAGCCCTCCGGCCCACCAACCCAAGTGATCAGCGACCGCATGAAGCCCGGCTCCTTGGCTTGCTTGACGGTCCAGGTCGGCTCCAGGTCGTCATTGCGAACAATACGCACCGAATTTGACATCAGCTTATTCTCCCTCAAAGTTCAAACTTCCGGCACCAAGAGCCCCGGACCATTCTTCAGCAGCGATCGGGCGACGATGTTGGGTGGGGCACGATCTGTCCTGGAAACCTTGTAGGTTCCCGCCCCAGCGAGGATTCTGTATAAATCCTGTGTGGTCCCATAGCTCAGTCGGATAGAGCATCGGTTTCCTAAACCGGGGGTCGGAAGTTCGAGTCTTCCTGGGGATCACCACTTTCATCCCCGATTATACACCGAATCAGTGGGTCGAGGGCTCGAACCCCTCTGGGATCACCACTTCATCCAAAGATATTAGGATGCTTAAATCTAGAGCGTCATGAGCGGGGAGTATATCTATGTATTCGTAAAGGTGGTTCTACAACTAAATTTGATAAATAAACCTTCAAAATGTCCATACAAAAAACAAGTTAAAGTTATATCAGGATTGGGGAATGATATTAGGAATCTGTCGTTCTATCGTACGGAGCTAAGCGGCCCGCTTGGGCCAACTGATACCTGAGACCAGTTTTCATGTGAAGATGTTGGGTTGATCGGACTGGTTTAGCTTGCCTGGCGCCTGAAGGCGGCAGCACACTGCCGGTGCCCGTCTTATTTCCCGTTACCCGGAGCCGCCACCATGCCTACTATCACTAAAATCGAAACCATTCGTGTTGCCCTGCCGTTCGAGACCGGTGGGCCGAGGCATGGCATGCGACCGGCGTTGGGCGCTTGGCTGAAGATGGAAAGCGTGATGCTCCGGATTGAAACCTCCGACGGTCTTGAGGGATGGGGAGAGGCGTTCGGCCATGTGATGGCGCCGGGGGCCGACGCGGTGCTGAATACTGTCGTGGCGCCGCTGCTGCTTGGCAAGGATGCTCGGGAAATCTCCAAGCGGATCGATGAGATCGAGCGACCCATGCATGGGCTCGGGCGCGCCGGACCGATGATGTATGCCTTGTCCGCCGTCGATATCGCGCTTTGGGATCTTGCGGGAAAGCGTGCCGGGATGCCGGTGTTTCGGATGCTTGGCGGTGATGGCGGTGGGTTGACCCGCTATGCCAGTCTGATGCGCTATGGTGGTGACTGTGATGCGGTCGCCGAGAATGTGGCGCGGGCACGTGGCCATGGCTTTACCACCATCAAACTGCATGAGAACACGGTGCCGGCATTCCGCGCTGCCCGTCAGGCGGTGAACCCCGAGGATAACATCTGCCTTGACGTTAACTGCCCCTGGACCGTGGCCGAGGCGCGGGCGATCGCCCAAGAAATCCTTGTGCGACGATTTCCATTGGCTGGAAGAGCCGGTCTGGCCGCCGGAAGATTATGCCGCCATGGCCAAAGTCCGCGCCGAGGGTGTCCCGATCTCCGCCGGGGAAAACATGACCACTCTGCTTGACTTCAAGGCCGCCTTTGAGGCCGGTGCGGTGGATAATGTGCAACCCAGCGTCACCAAATGCGGCGGCATCTCC
The DNA here is from genome assembly GCA_937776645.1 of uncultured Alphaproteobacteria bacterium. GTDB lineage: Bacteria > Pseudomonadota > Alphaproteobacteria > Thalassobaculales > Thalassobaculaceae > JADHLJ01. The sequence goes on from CALMRI010000002.1 coordinate 11,401, forward strand.
GGCATGCGGCGGGTTTTTGCATTGGCCCAGGCCTATGCAGTGCGGGTGGTCCCACATTGTTTCTATTGGGGCCCGGGCTATCACGCGACGGCGCATCTGGCCGCCTCAAGGCCCGAACCGACCTTGGTCGAAACCGCCTTTATTACCTTTGCGGTGCGCCCGCACGCGCTGTTCGACTCGACCGCCTCGACCCTGCAATTGACCGAGGCGGCGGGGCTTGGGTTTGAGGCTGACTGGGACGCGCTGGCGGCGTACGTGGTGTCGCGTAACACGGTTTCGGCCTAGGGACTGGGCTGAAGAGCTGTTACCCACCGTCGATCATGCCGTCGATCATGCCGTCGAACTTGGCTCGGTATTGTTGCAGGAACTCGCTGCGCAACGCCGGATCCTCGGCGAGCGTTCCAATGCGCTGTAAAACATAATCCAGATAGGCCCGAACCGCCTCGTCGCCATCCTCTGGGGACAGGCGCGGCAAGTATTCGCGGGTCTTGGTGTCGGCCATCAACCGTTGCATCATCAAATCGACGAAATCGAGCCCGGTTGGCCGGCGGATGCCGAAGGATAGATGGATTGAAATCGGACCGTTGGAGGTCGCGCGGTGGTGCAGGCCACGCGGCAAATACAGCAGATCTCCGGCCTTAGTTTCCAGGGTTTTAAATTGATCCTTCTCGATCGCCTGGGTCTTGGCGGCGGCCTGATCGACCCGGAAGAATTTTGAACTCGCAACGCCGCGAACCAACCGGCTACCCAAGGTCCAGAGTTTACTGCCATGCAGCTGAAGCACGATGACGTCATGGTCGTCGTGGTGCAGGTCAAGGGCGTCTTTGCGATGAGGTGATATATAGGCGTTAACTCCGACAAAGGATCCCAACCCCCGGGCCAGGGCCAACGCCAAAGCCTGCACCCCCGGGTTGATTTTGTTGATCCCGTCGATGATCAGCGGACCGCCGTTCCGCAGCAACGCCTCCAAGTCCGGAGCGACCCGCTGGGCCGTATTGGCATCGGGATCGATCGTAACGAAGCCCCGATGTTCTCGGCCGGTGACACTTTGGCCGCGCAGGACCTCAGACCATTGCTCCAGGCTTTCCAACCCCATCGCGGGAGAAAAACGTTGTTTTAGATGGAGCGGCTTTTGGCCGAAATACTCAACCTCGAACCGCTTGACACCGACTGGTTCAATCAAACTATCCCACGATATTTCCGGCGACATGGCAGAGGCTCACAGTTCGGGAAGAGCGGTAAATCGAGCCGATACTAACACGCAATACCAGATGCCGGAGCGAACAACCCACCAGCTTTTATGGGTCGACCTTTTCCGCCTTTGCCGCTAGAGGAGATCCCGAATGACGGAGCGTTCGCCTTGTTAAGCGAATGCTTGGGCTGGGAAATTAATTAATGAGTGATCTGTTGGATAGCCCACGAGACCCTCCCGCCGCCCCGATTGAGCCGCGGCCGGTGGATTTTGGGCTCAATGAGGCTGATCTCAAACGCTTGACGCTGCGCGATATACTGATGTCCGAGGGGCTGACGACGGTCTCCATAGTGTTGGTGACCGTGCTGGCGATTTGGCGGTTTTGGTTGTGGGGCATCGCCTTGGCTTGTGTCGCGCTTGGGGTTATTTACCTGCTGCGACGGGCCATCGACGTTCTGGTGATCGGGCGTATCGACAAGGCTCGGGTGGAATATGGCGCGGCCATGCAGGCACACATCAAGGCCCGGCACGCCTATGACGAGGCCATGGACCTGTGGGAAGCCGAACGCCGAGATGATAAAAAGGCCTGTTAGGCGGCGCTTTTCCCTTGTTGCCAGCTGGCCAACGCAGCTTGAGCATGTTCGGCCTTGGCGGTCATTTCGCCGGCTTCACTAGTCTTTGCCGTTAGCTCAATGACATAGCCGTTGGGATCGCGAAAATAAATCGAGTGGATGAACCCGTGGTCAGAGATGCCGCGGGTTTCGATCCCCGCTTCCTTACCTTTGGTGAGCATGGCCTCCATTTCCGGATAGTCGACTTCCAGCGCGATATGCAGATCAAAATCATGCTGATCCTTGAACTCGAAGGGCCGATCCGGCGCCTCGAAGAACGCTAGGAAGGATCCGTCACCCATCTGGTAGAAGGAGTGGAGAACACCGGTCTGCCGCCCTGTCTGGGTCTGTTTGATCTCAAAGGCTTCGGCCAGCTTAAGGCCGAGAAAATCCTCGTAGAAAGCCCGGGTTTCCTCGGAGTCACGACAGCGATAGGCGTTGTGGTGCAGGCCCTTTATCATTGTTTAATCCCTCAGGAATGGAGTGTTTGATTGCGCCTAATATAAGGTGGTGGCATCCTCGTGCCAGGGTGGATGGAGCTAGAAACCCGAAATACTGTTTCCTGATCGCCGCTGGCTCAGTACGGTGCGTCCCCCAGGACCGTGCAGCGCCGCATGACCCGTTTCTGACGCGCCGTGTCATAGCCGGTGGCCCGGTGCAGCAGATTGCGGTTGTCCCAGACAATGCATTGGCCCGGCTCCCAATGGTGCCGGTAGACCAAGTGGTCTGGGGTGGCGGCGATGCTGAGTTCCTCGATCATCGTCCGGCCTTCATCATAGGCCATGCCGTGGATGGACTCGGCATGATCACCGAGGAAGATCGCCTTGCGCCCGGTTTCGGGATGCGTGCGGATAATCGGATGCGCCACCGGCGGTACCTTGGCCTTTTGCTCCTCGGTCATCGGGTCTTCACCATGCCGGCGGGTCCGCGAGAAGTCGAGATTGTGAATCGCTTTTAGATTGGCGAGGCGGGGGCCCCATTCCTGGCTTAGCCATTCCACGGCGCCATACATATCGCAGAAATGCGTCTCACCGCCCTCTTTGGGGGTGATTTCGGCGTACATCATCGTCGCCAAGCCGGTGCGCGGGCGCCACGAGCCGTCGGTATGCCAGTGCAAAGTCCCCTTATCCGGATGCGCGCCGCTCGGGTTGCCGGCCTTATCGAGATTGGTGAGGAGATAGATCTCCGGATGGCCGTAGCCGTGATACTGGTCCATGACATGTTGTTGGACCTCGCCGAAGCACTTGGCGAAGGCGACCTGGGTTTCCGGCGGTAGGTCAACATCTCGGAATAAGATAAGTTGATGCTCCAGGAAGGCCTCGTGGATCTTCGAGAAGATCTTGGGCGAAACCGCCTCGGCCATTGATATGCCATGGATCTCGACACCAAGGGAAGGCGAAAGCGGTCGGGTTTCAAACGGCCAATCGTGGACCGTGGATTTGGTATTGAGTGTGGTGCCGGGCATCGGAGAATCCTCCCGAAGTGATTTTGTGCCCCGGATCGGCGCCTGACAAGAGGCATCGCCGATGAGCATTGCGTCGCGGGACGGTTTCCGTAAAGATTTGGCGGCCCCAATTTGGAGAGCCTGATGACCCATATCGACCGCATCGCTAATCATCTGCACCAAGCCCATGAGGAACGTCGCCAGTTTGCGAATTTAACTGGAGATCTTGCTCCGGGTTCCCTTGAGAATGCCTATGCGGTGCAGCAGGCGCTGAACGGTCTTTGGGTCGCCGGTACGCGCGGCCCGATCGCCGGTTACAAAATTGCGCTGACCTCAAAGGCTATCCAGGATCTGGTCGGGGTTGATGAACCCTGCGCGGGCGCGATTTTCGCGTCCACCGTCCGCCAATCTCCAGCTCAGATCGTGGTCTCGGATTTCGTCAGGGTTGGCCTGGAGTTCGAACTCGCCTTCCGGATGGGCAAGGATGTGCCGGAGGGTGGGAATTATGACGGCGAGACCATTGTCCAATATGTCGACACCGCGATGCCGGCGTTCGAGCTGATCGAGGACCGCGCCGCCGATTACAGCAACTTGGATGCCAATACCCTTGTGGCGGACAACGCCTGGTCCGGAGGGATGGTTCTGGGCTCGCCGTCGACGGTTTGGAAACAGCTGGATCTGGCGTCGGTTCCGGTAACCTTGACCTATAACGGCGAGGTCGAGACGGCGGTGACCGGAGCGGCGATGGGCAGTCCGCTAATCTCGCTTGCCTGCCTCGCGAACCTGTTGACCGGCCAAGGGCGCTCTCTTAAGGCCGGCGATGTGGTGATGAGCGGGTCGACCTTGGCAACGCGTTTCGCCAAGCCGGGTGACCGGGCGGTTTATGCCGTTGATGGCCTGGGGGAAGTCGAGATTAGCGTCCGCTGAACAGATTACTTGGTGATTGGGGGTGCAAAATCGGTCAGGCGCCTCCTACATGAAAGCGGTGCTTCTTCATCAATGGGACACCGGCGTCCTGCATGATTTTTGACCGTCGCGCCTTTCTTGTCGCCGTGACCGGCTCGGTTGTCGCCAGCGCTGGCGTCGCCGCGGTGGTCGGTTGCGCCCAGGGGTATCCACCGCCAGTGGTCCCGGCGCCACGACCCTTGAAAACGGGGCATCTTTACACCGCCGGGTCGACGCGGTTTGTCGATCACAGCCCTCTGGCGGTGCTGTTGGAGCGCCATGTCCTCAAGCGGTCCGACGGGGTGCATCTTTTCGGCTATGGTGATTTGTCGGAGCGAGAGCGCGCCACACTAGACCGCTATATCCGAGATCTTGCTGAGTTTCCGGTCGAGGTTCTAGATCGGCGCGAGCAATATGCGTATTGGCTCAATCTGTACAACGCATTGGTTCTGCGCCTGGTTCTGGGCCGCTATCTGGTGCTGTCGATCCGGGATATCGACTTTGGCGTCGGCCCGCTCGGCGCCGGCCCGTTCGAGCGGAAGTTGATCGCGGTGCGCAGTGAGGCGCTCAGTCTTTCGGATATCCGGAACAGCATTCTACGGCCGATCTTTGATGATCCGCGGCTGCATTACGGATTGTGTGACGCGGCAGTCGGCTCGCCCAATTTGCAGCGGCGGGTGTTTACCGGTGAGCGGGTCGACCGGATGCTTGATGGCGCGGCGCTCGATTTCATCCACCATCCACGAGCCGTCCGGCGCCAGGGGCTAAAGCTTGTGTTGTCCGGTCTTTATGACTGGTACGCAGATGATTTCGGCGGCGCGCCCGCCGGTGTGCTGTCGCATCTCCGAAGTTTAGCCGGGCCGGGACCTCTGGCGGATCTTCGGCCTGAATTGGGGCGGCGCTATGAATTCGATTGGTCGCTCAATGATGGAACCGGGATACGAAACTGATCGGGCAAGACTTATCCGTCGTTGCGTGACCTGTGGCCGCCCGTGTTAACATTCCCGTGACCCGCCGTACGGGCATGCGGCGGGGCGGGCAAAACCGCTAACGGGAGGCCGACATGAAGAAAATCCTTCTTCCCTTCGGATCGGATTCGGCGGACGACGCGCCGATCGCCGCCGCCGCTTGGTTGGCGGATCGTCACGATGGGCATGTGACGGCGATGTTCTATCCCAGGCTGCCGGACCCGGTGATTGTCGATCCGATGAGCGGCGGTGTGGTGTCCTATGACGGGCTGGATGAGGAAATCGAGGCGCAGAAGGCCAGCGCGGCTAAACGGATCGAGGAACGCGCCGGCCGCTGCGAACCGCCTTTGGCGGTGGGTCGCTTGAGCGTTGACATGGAGGGATTGTCAAATTGGCGTCAGGTCGGGAAATTTGCCGCGTCCACGACATTGCCTTGGTCGCGCGCTCGGTTGAGAACCCACATTGGCAAACCTTGTTTGAAATGGCGCTGTTCGAGGGCGGGCGCCCGGTGATGTTGGTGCCCGAGACCTGGAGCAGTCCTTTCGGCGATACCGTCGGGATTGCTTGGAACCACGCCACGGAAAGTGCGCGGGTGGTGGCGCTTAGCATGCCGATTCTGGTCAAGGCGAAAAAGGTCGTGGTGATTAGCGTCGATGGTTGGGTCCACGCAGGCCCCGACGCCGCTGCCCTGCAGCGCTATCTCGAAGGTCACGGGATCGAAACCGAGGGGCGGACCGGCGCGTCCGGCGTCAATGCCGGAGACCGATCGCTGGAGGTGGCGGCCTCCGCCGGCGTTGATCTGCTGGTCAAGGGCGCCTATACCCAGAGCAGATTGACCCAAATGATCTTTGGCGGCGCCACCAGAGCGATACTCGACCGCGCCCAAATTCCGGTGGTCTTCGCACACTGACGCGTCTTTCGGATCACATCGGCGATGCTCTGACGCTCGCGTTTCCCGACGCCGTCCGCCGATGGTAGATTGCCGGTTCTAACAACCGCGTGGTGGGAGTAAGGCGATGGCGAGATTAGAGGGAAAAGTAGCGCTAATCACGGGTGCCGGCGGCGGTATCGGTCGGGCGACGGCTATCCGTTTCGCCGAAGAGGGGGCCAAGGTCGTGGTCACCGACATCGATACCGAACGCGGCCCTGAGTCGGCCCGCTTGGCCAAGGAAGCGGCCGGCAATGGCGGCGGCGACGCGATCTTCATCGAAATGGATGTGACCAACCATGAAAGCGTCAAGGCCGGTGTCGCGGAGGCAGTGGCCAAATTCGGCAAATTGAACATCCTGCACAACAATGCCGGTGGCTCGACGATGCAGGACGGCCCGGTGACCGAGGCGCCGGACGAGGAATTTTGGCGGGTCATCAAGTTGGATCTTTATGGCACCTTTGTCTGCTCCAAGCATGGCATCCCGGCCATTCAAGCCTCGGGTGGTGGCGCGGTAATCAATATGTCCTCCAACGTCGCGCTGATGGCGCTGCCCGGTCGCGATTGCTACACCGCCGCCAAGGGAGGGGTCGCCTCGATGACCCGGTCGATGGCGGTCGAGTATGCACCTGACAAAATCCGGGTGAACGCCATCGCCCCTTCGGTGACGCTTTCGGATCGGGTGAAGTTGCTGCTGGAGCAGTCGCCGGAGATTAAAAATATTTCCGAGCAACATTTGCTGGGCTTTGGTTTGCCGATCCATATCGCCAACATGGCGGTCTATCTGGCATCCGATGAGTCGGAGATCACCACCGGTCAAATCCTGTCCGTCGATAGCGGCGTCACGATCTACTGAGGTTTGACTACTGAGGTTTCGCGACAGGAGAAGGCGGTCGTGGCCCTGACCATCCGTGCATTGAAGCCCCGCACTGGTTTCGCCGGGGAAGTGATCGGCATCGATCTGCGCCAATCAGTGAGTGATGCTGATTTCGAGACGATCCGGGACGCGTTTCACCATTACGCGGTGCTGGTGCTGCGGGATAACCACTCGGTGCTGCACCGAGGCAATCCGTGGCCGGACGAGGAATACCGCCGGGTTATGCACCGCACCACGGTCGCGGGCGATGGGCTAAGCGTTCAGCAAGAGACGGCGCGCTAGGCTGAGCGGCGGCGGTTTATCGGGCGCACTGCGGCAGGCAGGCCAATCCCGCCTGGTTTTACCCGGCGGATCGTAAATGGAATGGAACAAACCGCTATCCTGCTTCCCGCTTGACTTCCAAGAGTCAGAGATCGCAGTCTGATCCGGCAGGCCGCGTGAATATCGATACAATACACCCTTCCTAGCAAAGACCCCGCTCTAGCAACTACCTCGGCCATAAATTGATGTATGCCTATATTATTCGGCGAATTGGCTTCGGTGCGTTAACGGTTGTTGGCGTCTCGATCCTTGTCTTTACGATAATGCGTATCATGCCCGGCGACCCGTTGACCGCGATCTACGGGCCGGATGGGATGCACAAGCTCTCGGACGCAGAGCGCCTGAGTTTAATGGTGGAATTAGGCCTGACGGATCCGTTGGTTGTGCAGTACTTCAATTGGATTGTGGATATCCTCAAGGGAGAATTCGGTCGGTCGTTTTTTCGGGCTGAAAGCGTCGGTGAAATGGTCATGCGACGGGGGCCCCTGACCGCACAAATTGCCATTCTTTCGGTGATCCTGTCCTGGGTCATTGGCATCCCTGTGGCGATCGTGAGCGCCTTGAGGCCGAACAGCCTCGCCGACAACGTGGTTCGGTTCGTTTCGATCGTTTGCCTGGCGGTGCCTGGTTTTTGGCTCGGCATGCTGATCGTCTTGGCCCTTCTTTTCTGGTTTGGTTATCGGGCGCCTCTGACCGGTGCGGCTTTATTTGAAAACCCTTTGATCACCTTCCAGATGGTTATTGGTCCGGCGATTGTTCTCGGATTGGGCCAAGCGGCCTATATTGCGCGCATGGCCCGCTCGAGCCTGCTTGAGGTGATCCGCGAGGACTATGTTCGCACTGCCCGCGCCAAGGGGCTGAGTAGCCGGATGGTGGTGCGTCTGCACGCCCTGCCAAACGCGCTTTTACCGGTTATTACTTTGTCTGGTATCCTGCTTGGCTTCGTGCTTGCGGGGTCGATCCCGGTGGAGCGAGCCTTTGGAACGCCAGGGCTTGGCTACGCGATGTTCACCGCGGTTAATGAACGCGACATCTTCGTAATGCAGAACCTGGTGTTTTTGTATTCGTTGGTGTTCGTCGTTCTGAACATCGTTGTCGATATCACCATTGCATGGCTGGATCCGAGGATCAGATACCAATGACCGAGCCGTTTGCCGTACCGGTGCTTGAGGCGCCTGCGTTAGTCCCGCCGTCGTTTCTTGCTCGACTTTGGAAGCTCATGAGTAACTTCGCGCGCCGCTCCCCGATCTCTGCGTTCTGGGGCGTTGTCGCGAGTTCCATTCTCATCATGGCGCTCGCAGCGCCGTGGATAGCTCCCTATGAACCGTTGCAGGCTAATTTCCGCACCATGTCCGATCCACCGAACGCGCAAAATCTTTTCGGCACCGATCAGATCGGTAGGGATACGCTGAGCCGCACGATACATGGTAGCCGAACGTCGCTTGTGGTGGCGATCGCGGCGGTGGTGCTTGGAACTACCTTTGGTTCGATTTGGGGACTAGCGAGCGGATTTCTCGGCGGCCGGTTTGACATCATCAGCCAGCGCATAATTGAGTTTCTCCAGGCTTTTCCCGACCTCATTCTCGCCATGGCGATCGCCATGGCGCTTGGCTCGGGAACCACGACGGTGATCATCGCAATCGCTGTTACACGAATACCGTTCGGCGGGCGCGTCATTCGCTCGGTGGTGTTGTCCTTGAAGGAAATGGCTTTCGTCGAGGCAGCGCGGAGCCTTGGGGCCTCAAATCTTCGGATCATGGCGCAGCATATCCTTCCCCAGTGCATCGCTCCCTATCTGATCCTGGCGACCACGCATCTAGGTGTGGCGATAATCATCGAGGCGTCGCTTGGCTTCCTTGGCGTTGGTATTCCACCGCCCACGCCGACCTGGGGCAATATGCTATCGGACGCTCTGAATGCAGGGTTGGTGCCACCGTGGTGGCTGGTATTATTTCCGGGCATGGCGATCACCATTACGGTGCTGGCCTTTAATCTGTTCGGCGATGGCATCCGCGATGCTCTTGACCCGAGGCTGCGCGGTTCGTTTTAAGCGCCCAGCCGATGCCCGCCCAAGCCTCTGAGATCCCTAACTCGGTTCTTTACTCTCCCGGGCCGGGCGGCGGGGGCGCGTTAGGCTTCCGGCGGCGCCAAGGGTAACGTAACCTTGCGGTCATGAATGTGACAGGCCGTCAAATGCCCTGGTTTAACCTCCCGAAGTTTCGGCTCTTCGGTCCTGCAACGCGCGACCGCGTATGGACAACGGGTATGGAAATGGCACCCGGAGGGCGGGTTAATCGGGCTTGGCACATCGCCTTCGACGATTTGGCGGGTCCGGTTACGGGCACCGGATTTTGCAATCGGTACGGCATAGAGCAGGGCCTCGGTATAGGGGTGCAGCGGCTCTTCGAAGAGGCTGGTCTTATCGGTCATCTCCACGATGCGCCCGAGATACATCACCGCGACCCGGTGGCTGATATGCTCGACCACGGCTAGATCATGGCTAATGAATAGGTATGACAGCTTGAACTCTTCCTGCAGGTCCATCAGCAGATTAATGATCTGGGCCTGGATCGATACATCCAGGGCTGAGACCGGCTCGTCGCAAATGATCAGTTCCGGATTGATGGCAAGAGCTCTGGCTATGCCAAGGCGCTGGCGTTGGCCTCCGGAAAATTCGTGTGCATAGGCGAACATGCGCTCTGGCCTCAGACCAACGCGCTCAAAAAGCCAGGCGACCCGGTCTTGGCGCTCGGTTGCGTTTCCGATGCCGTGAATAATCAGTGGCTCGCCAACAATATTTCCGGCCGTCATACGTGGATTGAGCGACGCAAAGGGGTCTTGAAAGATCATTTGCATCTGTTGGCGGTAGGCCAGCATGCCGGCTGGCGGAAGGGCGGTGATGTCTTCTCCCTTGATGTGGATTGACCCGGCGGTGGGCTCCAGCAGTTTGAGCACGGTCCGACCGACGGTTGACTTGCCGCATCCAGATTCGCCAACTAGGCCGAGGGTCTCACCGGCCTTTATATGGAACGAAATTCCATCGACCGCATAAACCTGTCCGACTAATTTGGAGAAAACCCCCTTGTGGATGGGGAAGTACTTTTTGAGGTTTTCTACTCTGATTAGCGCCGCGCTATCATCGTTTGCGGTTTCGATTTCCGCCGCCACATCGGTTGCCATAATTCGTTCCTCAATTCAGTTCCAGCTCAATCCAATTCCGCAGTGCGCCAGCAGGAGACCCAGTGCCCTGGCCGCACCTCCTCTAGCGGTGGATAAGCCGCGTGGCATTTATCGACCGCGAAGGGGCAACGCGGCGCGAAGGAGCAACCGCTGGGCAGATCCGTCAGGGAGGGAACCATGCCGGGTATCTCGTTCAGCCTGAGGCGTTCACCTGAGGCATGCGCGACCTCCTCGAGGTTGGGGATCGAGCCGAGCAATCCTCTGGTGTAGGGGTGGCCGGGATGGTCGAACAATTCATCGACATTCGCTTCCTCCACCTTGCGTCCAGCATACATAACCAGGACGCGGTCAGCGTTCTCGGCGACAACGCCCATGTCGTGGGTAATCAGCACGATCGCCGTTCCCGTCACCTTTTGCAGGTCGCGGATCAATTCGAGGATTTGTGCTTGGATCGTTACATCGAGCGCGGTGGTTGGTTCGTCGGCGATCAGGACCTTCGGATTGCAGCAAATTGCCATGGCGATCATCACCCTTTGGCGCATCCCGCCGGAGAGCTGATGAGGATAGGAATGGATCCGGGCTTCGGGCTCGGGGATCGATACCCGACGTAGCATTTCGGTTGCTTGGTCCATTGCCGCGCGCTTGGATAGGCCTTGATGGAGAATTAGAGCCTCGCTGATCTGTTTGCCGACGGTGTAGAGCGGATTCAGCGACGTCATCGGCTCCTGAAAGATCATAGATATGTGATTTCCACGTATGGCTTCGAGCTCACCTTCCGGCAAATTGAGTAAATTTGTGCCTTGAAAACGTACGGTTCCGGCGCTGATTTTGCCTGGTGGATTGGGGATCAGTCGAAGTACGGATAGCGCGGTAACGCTTTTACCGCAGCCGGATTCCCCAACAACCCCAAGCGTTTCGCCTTCACGGACGAAATAGGACAGCCCATCCACCGCTCGCACCAAGCCAGCCGGGGTGTTGAACTCGACATGCAAGTCCTCGACATCAAGAATTCGATCGGCTCCTGCAGCCACCGATTCTCTAGGTTGTTGCGTGGTTTGCTGGATCTGGGTCAAGCTCGGTCTCCCACCCGAAATGTTCGTTGGCGATTTACATCCCAACGGAGCCTATCAGACGACAAATAGGCTTGGTGTCAAAATTTAAAAAAGAAGAGGGAGGCTTTCGATGACTAGAAAAGGTTTCAAACAACCTTCGTTGACCCGCCGGAACTTCATGGCCGGCAGTGTGGCAGTCGCGGCGGGCGCAGCCGGTCTAGGCGCGAGCAAGGCCCAGGCGTCTGTGCCCATGGAGATGGACGGCTCGAAGTTCAAACTCGCCGCTCCGGAGGCCAACGCCAAACGCGGTGGTGTACTGCGTTATGGCATCACCATGCGACCCCCGCATCTGGATTTCCACCAGTCCGGGACGATCAATAATCTCGGCAGCCAGGCGTGCATGTATGACAATTTGATCCGCTACAATCCGAATGACAGCGGTCAGACCATCATTCCCGATCTGGCCCATAGCTGGGAGATCGCCAAGGACGGCAAGACCTACACCTTCCATTTGCGCAAGGGCGTGGAGTTCTCCGATGGCGCCAAGCTGACCTCGGCCGACGTGAAGGCGACCTTCGATCGCATCACCAAGCCACCGGTTGGGATTAGCATTCCGCGCAGTTCGCTGTTCAAATCCGTTGATAGTGTCGAGGCGCCGGACGACCATACCATTCAGTTCAAACTGGCAGTTCCGCGTCCCGCTGATTTCATTATGGGTGCCATCGCCAGCGGCTGGAACGGCATCGTCCGAAAGAAAACTCTCGAGGACAACAACTACAACCTGCGCAAGACCCTGGAAGTTCCAGGGACCGGCCCGTTCCAAAGCGTCCGCCGGGTTGAGCAGGAAATCTGGGAGATGAAGCGGAACGATAACTATTGGAACGAGGGCTTACCTTATTTGGACGGCATCGAGTTCTATCACGCCCTGCCATTTTCTCCGGAGCTTGGATCGTCGCTGTTGGCGGGCCGTATCGACTATGCCCGTCTGATCGATCCGGTCACCCGCAAGGAGGTGGACAAAACACCCGGTCTGACCGGCGTCGACTATTACCAGAGCGTCATCCAGGCGACTTGGATGAACGCCAAGAAAGGACCGCTTGCCGACCCCAGGGTGCGTCGTGCCCTCCATCTCGTGCTCGACCGTGAGGTGCTAGTGGAAGTGGTTAAGGACGTGGCGCCGATGATGGTTGGCGGATTCATCTATCCGTTCTCCGCCAACGCCACTCCCAAGGACGAGATGAAGAAGCGTCTTGGATATCAGGACGATCAAAGTGCGTCCATCGCCGAGGCCAAGAAACTGATGGCCGCGGCCGGTTATGCTGATGGCATTGACGGGCTTGATTTCTTGGTCCGTGAGGTCGCTAGTTTCAAGCTTTGGTCACAAGCGATCCAGGCGATGTTGCAACAGACCTTGAACGTGACGTGCAACCTGCGGACAGCTGTCGAGGCGGTTTGGTTCGAAGACGTTAACAACGGCAGCTACGACATGGCGATTGGTGCCATCGTGTCGACATTGATCGATCCCTCCGATTACTTCAACACGTGGTACGGCAAGGACGGTCCCCAGAACTACTCGAACTGGGAAAACGCAGAGTTCACCGCTCAGGTGGAGATCATCGACAGCGAGGTCGATCCGGTCAAACGTCAGGCCGCGATCACCAGGGCTGAAATGATCATGGAGCAGGACCCGCCTCTGCTCCCGGTAGCCTGGGAGAAGATCAACGACGGTTGGTACGACTATGTGAAGGGCCATGTACCGGATGATTATTTCGGCCTTTACAATGTCGGACGTTTCGACACGTGGTGGCTCGATAAATGATCTAAAATCTCTCGTTGATGGGGTCAGCGGATCCCGTCCCGAGTATTTTCAGAGCCCGCAGCGATCATCATCGCTGCGGGTTTTGACTTTTGGGCCTCCCCAGACGCCGACACGGCCGATTATTCGGTTATTGCGTTACCGCCGGTTCGGCCAGCAAACCGGCCAAACCGTCCAGGTTATCCGCCTCGAATACCGAGGCCGCCGCTTGGCGCAAGGCGGCCCGGCGCTCAGGCGGCGCGACGGCCCCAACCAGCTGGTCGAATTTCGCCTCGATTTCTCCGGCCGATAGCGCCGCCTCGGGATAACCTCGGGCGATGTCCGAGCGTTCACGGATTTTATTTCCATCCTTCAAGGTCAGGGTAATCTCACCAGCATAAAAATCCGGGAAAAGATCCTCGAACTCGCCGGTGTCATGCAAGACGCTGGTGCGCTGGGCCAGCCGGGCGACCTCATCATTGGTTTGTCGCAAATCCTCGAATAGATCGGTAAACCGCAGCTCGCCTCGGGTCAGTCGGACCGGAAGCACATATTGTGCGCAGTGGCTTTTCAATGGGTTGTCGTCGACACAGTGGCAGCCGGATTTGGCAAAGCGCAGCTCAATACCTTCGACATCACCGGATAAGATGTGATGCTTAGAGATCAAACTGCCCAGCGCATCCAGGGCTGGGTGTAGGAACGAAACACAGGAATACGGCTTGATCGCCAGTTCCATCACACCGTCCCATTTTTCGCCCAGGCCATCGATCAGCGGCGCATTGTTGGCAATTCGGCTAAACGCATGCAGCACATTGTGGCCGCCGTCAAAAATACGATCTGGTCCGCCAAAGCCGTCTTTTGCCAACAACGCTGCGGTGACGCCATTGCGCGCTGCCATGCCCATTTGGAAGGGGCGGGCATCCTCGCGGGGATCGTCCTGCCAAGCCATCAACCCGGAAGTTTGCAATCCCGCCAGGCCGAGCGCCCGAGTGGTTTGTTCAGGGTCAAGGCGAAGCAGAACGGCGGCTGCGGCTGCGGCGCCAAAGGTCCCGCAAACAGCGGAGGGATGAAAGCCGAGCGCGTAAAGCTCCTTTGGGTTCATCGACATCGAAACACGGTAGGTGATCTCGCAACCCACGGCGATCGCGGTAATGAAGTCCTGGCCGTTCCGTGCGAATGCCTCGCTTAGGGCAAGCGCGGTCGGGATCATGATGGAAATAGGATGTAGGATCGCCTCGGGGTGATGCGGTTCCATATCGATGGCGTATCCGCGTGTCCCGTTGGCCAGCGCCGCGTTAACCACATCGACCTTCATAGCCTGACCGATGAGCGTCGCGCTCCCGGCCCCACCATGGGTCGCCGCAAAAGCGCCGATGCCGGCGCTGGAGGTGACCAGGGGATGGGTCGCGGCGACAAGCGTTCCAATCCCGTCCAAGGTGAGCAATTTAGTGTACTCGGCGACGTGGGACGGTAATCCGGTCTTTGCCTGATCGCAGATGAAGGTCGCGACTTTGGTGGTGATTGGGGCTCGTTGCATCGTTGCGGTTCTCTTGGGCACAATGGCTCAGAAACGGTCTGGCCGAAAAGGGCTGAGGTCAACGCTGGTTGGACGGTCGGTCACCAGTTCCGAGACTAATTTGCCGGTAATCCCGCCCATTGTGAGTCCGAGATGATCGTGCCCGAAAGCGAAATACGCGTTGCCGTGTCGCGGTGATCGGCCGATGACCGGCTTTGAATCTGGGTGCGATGGGCGCGGCCCCATCCACTCGGTGATTCGCTCGCTCTTCAGGTCCGGCAACAGTGCTTCGCCATGCCGGCGGACCAGCTTGGCGACCGCGAAGTTGGGCGCCGCCTCTGGGGCGGCGAACTCGGCGACACCGCCGACGCGAATTCCCTCGTTCATTGGGGTGATCGCCACGTGCCGATCAACCGAGATAATGGCGCCATTCATCTTCACATCGGCGCCGTTGAACATCGTGTGATAACCGCGTTCGGCCTCCAACGGCACGTCGGATCCAAGCATCTTGGCGAATTGTCGTGACCACACCCCCGCCGCAACAACCAGCTTTTCGATGGCGACGTCACCGTCCGTGGTTCTGAGTGCCCGGACGCCGTCGCTGCCAATATCAAATCCGGTAACCGTCCGGCGCAACATTGTACCGCCGCGTTGCTCAAACAGTGTCGCCAGGGCCTTGACCAGGCGCATCGGATCGACCGTGTGTGAGAAATTGGCCACCCGATAGGCCCGAACCACGTTTTTCGACAGCGCCGGCTGCACCTGGCGTGCTTCGTTGCCGTCGAGCAGGTCTAATTGGACGCCATTACGGCGGCGCAAATCAAACGCATAGGCTGACCCTTGGAACGCCGCCTCGCTTTCGAAGGTGAACATCAACCCGGTTTGGCTCATGAAATGGCCGGCATTGGCGTCGGCGATCAACGGGTCTATGCCCTCATGGACCTTGTCTAAAAGACTCTGCCTCGCCGCCGCGTTGGCCTCGACCCGTTCGATCCGCGAATTCGCGATGAAACGGATGAACCATGGAAGCGCCCGCGCCGCATGACCCCAACGAATCTTCAACGGTGCGTCAGCGTCGAACAGCATGCCCGGCACTTTTTTGATCACCCCAGGCATGGCGGCAGGAGGGCAGGAGGCAATGCCAAAACCACCGAGATTGCCGAACGAGGCTTCTTCGCCGGCGCCGCCGCGATCGACGAGCGTGACCGCGTAACCTTCCCGCTGCAGGTACAGGGCACAACAGGTGCCAACCATTCCCGCACCAAGCACCGCAATTTTCGAGCTATTTTCCATTTGATGTTTCCGGTTTTGACAGTGGTTCTGGGACGCCGCGCCTATGGGTTTCTGACTTGGACAGCGGGTTGATTTGCAAGTTGAGTACCGTCAACACGTCTAAGGCTTCTGGAGCCCGATTTAATTAGTCGGTGCCGCATAGCGATGCAGGACTAATCGATTACCCACTAACGTACTGAACAACAGACGCATTCACAATCCACACCGAACTTCGTCATGGCTCGGCATCTGCTTCAGGCGACCTGCTTGATCGTGACATCATCGCCGGCCAGACGGGTTTGCCGCACGTCCCGGGGCTCGCTGTGGTCGAAGCGCCGGCCCCGATGCATGGTGGCGCGGTTGTCCCAGACCACCAGATCGTGCAGCCGCCAGCGATGCGAGTAGACGAAGCGCGGCTGGGTGGCGAATTCAATAAGGTCACGCAGGAACATCCGGGATTCCGGAATCGTCCAGCCTTCGATGACGCCGGCATGCGCCGACAGAAATAGCGATTTTCGTCCGGTGGCCGGGTGACGCCGCACCAAGCGTTGGCGAACCGGCTTGAAGGCTTGGCGTTCCGCCTCGTCCATTGCACCGAACCCGACAGCCTCTCGCGAGTAGATTTGCGAGTGGTGGCAAACCAGGTTCTCGACCTCGCGCCGGGTGCGCTCGTCCAGCGCGTCGTAGGCCGCGCGCATGTCGGCGAATTCGGTATTGCCGCCCCAAGATGGAACCGCCCGGCCTGACAGCAGCGAATATTTGGCCGGTATGGGGCGGAAAGAGCTGTCCGAATGCCATAACCGGTCGGCCAGCTTGAACTGATAGGCGCGGGTGTCCGGGGGTAACGGCTTGCCGGCGCCGTCGACATTGGAGAAATCCCCAATCCCCTGGGCTAGCGGGCGGGTCTGCTCCTCGGTGCGGAAATGGATGCGCCCCTTGCCGCTGCCCCGACCCTTCTGCTCGATCTTGCCGAAATGGAGGGTGAAGGCGAGTTGCTCCTCATCGCTGAGCGTCTGGCCGGGATAGACAAGCACCGCATACTGGTCCATGCCGGCCTCGATCGCCGCCACGGTTTCGGCCGTTAGAGTTTGCCGACAATCGGTGCCGGTGACTTCGCCGGCGAAGACTTGGCCGATGGGATTTATAGCAAGTGCCATGGGAAGCATTCCTTATGCAATGCCGGGGCGGATGTCTTGCCAGCGCAGAGCGTCCTCCGCGCCGATGGACGCCTGACGGTGGATCGATTGAGACGAACGGTAGCCGGACTGGCTGAGCGCCGGAAGGTCGCAGTGGAGGAATAATGGCGGGAATTGTATTTGTGATCGCGTCGCCCCTAGCGCAATCCCGATCAACCGACCTCGCCTTCCTGCTCAGCTGACCTAAATTGTATCGGCCTAATCAGTTGAGCGATGAAGCCAAAACATTACCGTATGACGTAAATTCAGCTCGACCAGATCAGATGGCCGCCTTCCTGGGTGATGCAGACCTATAGCGCGTTGCCGTGGTTGCTTTTGAGCCTGATCCGCCTCGACCCCGTGCTCAGTCCGGAACGCTACCCTCGAGGAGTTCGGCGACCGAAGGACTGTCGTGAAGCGACCAACACTGTTCCAGCAAAGCTTTGCCAGGACCGGCGCCAAGCACGGGCGTCGCCTGATGAATAAATTTCTCTGTTAGTTGTGCGTCGGTCATCGGATTCTGGGTGCTGCCGATGCAGTGCTCGACCCGCTCTTCAAACCGCTCACCATTTTGCATTTCAATCACCACCACGCCAGCGTCACGGGCGATCGCCGGGTCTGATTTCGCTGATACTTTCGCCCGCAAGGCCATGACAGCGGTGTCGTGCACGCATTCCTCGCTGCCCTCGGCTAGGCCGGCGCGCCCGCGGATCAGGGCGGCGGCGGTCCAGTGCTGCACGCTAACCTGGGCCAATTGGCTGCTGCTCGGCGCCGGACGGTCGCATAAGGTCAGGCACAGTGGGTTCACCGCCACTTTTACCGCCGCTACCTTAGTCGCCTCGAAAGACCGGTCCCGCGTGGACTGCACCAGGGCAAGGCACGCGTCCAGCACGGGGTGAATGACAATGCCGCATGGGTAGGGTTTAAAGGCGTTATCGAGGACGTGCCATGTCCGGCTCAAACCGGCAACCGCCGCACCGGGATTGGCGCGCTTGGCGAAGACGTCGAAATAGCCGTTAGCGCCTTCCAGCGCGGCGTCCGACGCAGTAAAGCCGCGCTCCGCCAACAGTGTCGAATGGAGACCGCACCGCGCCGCGTGTGCCGGTGTAAAGCTGGTACACATGCTGCCATGGGTTTGTCGGAAACCGGACGCCTGGTTCGCGGCAATGCCAAGGGCCCAGCGGGTTTGTTCCGCCGAAAGCCCAAGTAACCGCGCGCTTGCGGCCGCCGCGGCCACGCCACCGGCCACGCCACTGGCGTACCAGCCGATCTGTCCTTGCGCCGGAGGAAGCAATAGCGCAACCCCAAGCCGGCACTGAATTTCGATGCCTAGGGTAAAGGCCTCCAGAAATGCTTGGCCTGAAATGGGCGCCCTGGGTGCGGCGATAGTTTGGGCCGCGGCGAGTTGGCGGTCCACCAGAGCAAACAGTGCGCTGGCCACCGGAGCGGCTGGATGCAACACCGTCGGCAGATGGGTGTCGTCGAAAGCATGGGCGCTCGCCGCCAGACAGTTCAGATAGGCGGCGCTGAGCACGTCGGCCAAACGCCCGCGGCCGATGAGAGTCGCCACCGGGGCACCAACAAATTCACTGTTTACCTCATAGGCAAGGTCACTTACCGGGTGATGCAGGCCGCCCAATGCGCAACCAACGATATTAACGAAGGAGCGTATGCCGGCCGCATGAACATCACGTGGAAAGTCGACTGGGGCCAGAGCGAAATCAGCCAATTCTGCGGTGATTTTAGAATTGTTGGCCTCATTACTTTGTTGAGACATATCAACACCCCTCACGCTGGTTATGTTTCAATCGGCGTTTTCCAGACGGACGGGTCCATTCTAGAGCCTAATCGAATGATTGGTAGCAAGTGTGGCCGATAGCGGGAAGCTTCGGGAAGGTTGCGGTCGCGGCGCGTTGACCTAATGGGCAGGCTATTTATTCTACGCCCGGAAGGTCGATTATCTCCTGTGGTGTCGCGTATCCGCCAGCGATGTGGGTCTCAAGCCACTTTGGGTCGTCCTTGCGTGGCAGCGACAGCGCCGGCTCACCCTTGGAACTCAAACGATAGAGCAGTCGGGCGTCGTCGATTGAGCTGATGTTCGCTTTAATCGGCGGTGAGTTATGCAGGGTCATAAAATTGTTCCAGATTGTCACGTCGCCCGGCACGTGCAGATGGTCATAGCGAAACGCCGGTTGCAGCACATGTGCTTCCAAGCGATCCAGGAAGGCGCGTGATCGCTCCATCGTCATCCCATCAACCTCGACCGCCGGCCGTATTCCAGGCCGTGACGCCCAGACTGGACTGTGTAAGGATTTGGTCCCCGAACGTGGATCGGTGCGGACCAGAGGCGCGAGCCACCCGGCGTCTCCCTCGTTCAACCGCCGCCGCAGTTGGACACGCTCAAGGTCTGCTTGCTCCTCGCCGGGCAACGCCGCGAAGGCCGCCGCAGTATCGGCATAGGCTGTCTCACCGTTTAAACGGTAGCCGCCGGCGCAGCTGCATGAGTGTGTCGTCAGAGCCCCCGAAATACAGGTTGGGGGTATCGCCGTCTGGCTCGGGTACCCAGGTTCCGCCCGCGGCGTCGCGCGAGACTGGCATATGGTGAACCAGGAACATCGATACGTAGATCGGCAATTGCTCGTACTCAACATCCGTATGCCACGACTCGCCGCCCAACAGCTGAGCGCCCCCCGGGTCTGCCTTACCTCTGAGGTTGGTTGCGACGAGCACCGCCGGCGATTTATGGGGCAGGCATTGCAATCGGCCAGGGAAGGCCGCATCGGCCAGGGCTGCCTTGCGCTTGTCATACGGGATCGGCTCTATAGGACCGTTGCTGGCACCATCTTGCTGTGCCGGCTTGCCGCCGCGCATGAAATTGCTGGGGTGTGGAATGGGCGCCCCCCAGTGGTTGGCAAACCTCTCAAAATGGGCGAGGGAGAACCGGTCCAGCGCTTGGCCTGCGATGCAGAGGATCCGACACTGGCTTAATGCATCGAGCAGAAATTCAACCTGCTCCTGACTCAGTGGCCGGCACAGCTCGATACCGGTGAAGCGCACCCCTGCGCCGCTTTCAGCCAAAGGGCTTTCACTCTCAGCGTTGGTCCCAAACAGCGCCTGCAGCCGCCGTTCAAGTTGCGGTCTCTCCAGTCCCTGGCTCACGATGCCCTCCACTTTCGCCGCTTCGGTATCGCCGAAGATTTCCGGTACGACGTCCTTTTAACGATCACGCCGTTCGTCAAACAACATCACTAGAACGCCTTGCCGGATTCAGCGCGATAATTGTTTGACGGTATGAAAGACGTCTTGACCGGCTCACGCGGTTCACTGACCCAAAGCACCCGGTCCGGATGCATGCCGGCGCCGAAAATTGCCGAGACAGCGGACCGCCGCATGCGGTTCAGCAACCGGGTGTCCGCGTGCCGATCGAGGGGTGCGAGCCGCCATTATCGGCGACGACCTTTTCCCAGGCCGCCTTTCGGTGCGTAACGTCGCGGGGTCTGAAAGCGCCGTGCAGTTCAGCTCGTTGACATTCAGATCCACGACGATCTCATCGCCATTCTCCACGAAGGCAATCGGGCCGCCCAAGGCGGCTTCCGGGCCGACATGGCCGATCACCAGGCCCACCGATCCGCCGGAGAACCGGGCATCCGTCATCAGGCCGACGATCATGCCCTTTTCCCGGCACAGCGTGGTGATCCTGGAGGTGGAATCGAGCATTTCCGGCATGCCCGGCGCGCCGCTGGGCCCTTCGTAGCGCACAATGATCATGTCGTGGTTCTCGAATACCTCGGGTTGGTTTTCCAGCGAATGCAAGAGGTCGGCCTCGCTGTCGAACACCCGCGCCTTGCCGACGAAAACATTGTCTTCCAGGCCACCTTCGACGCCGGCCAGTTTCAGCACGGCGCTGAATTCCGGCGAGAGATTGCCGCCCAGCACCCGCAAGCCGCCGGTCGGCTTGTAGGGGTTTTCCACGGTATAGATGACCGTCGCCATCCGGGGCAGGGGGATTGAGCCGCGCCACCTGCTCGGCAAGCGTCTCGCCGGTGCAGGTAAGCGTTTCGCCGTTCAGCAGACCGGCGTCCAGCAGCTCCTTGACGATAACCTGGATGCCGCCTTTTTCGTCGATATCGACCATCGAGTAATTCCCGAAAGGCCGGGCGTCGACCAGAACCGGCACCACATTCTTCGACAGGTGGTTGAACTCTTCCGGCGACATGATGTCTCTGGAGAAATCGCCATAACCCGCGGCTCTGGCGATCTCCGGGCCATGCAGCAGAACATTCGTCGAGCCGCCGACCGCCATGGCGACGATCATCGCGTTGCGAATGGAGTCGCGGCTGACAATTTTGCGCGGGGTCAGATCGGCGTCGATCATCGCGTTCAGATAGGTCACGAGTTCGCCGGGAAATTGTTCCATCCGGCGAGCGTCGTCCGACGGCGGCGACACCATGTGCAGCGGTTCCAGGCCGACCACCGCGATGAAGGTCTGCATGGTGTTGTAGGTGAACATGCCGCCACAACTGCCGTAGCCGGGGCAAGCTTCGCACGCGATGCGCTTTTTCAAGTCCTCGTCATCGCTGCCGGCGACCTGAAAGCCGGTAATGATATCGATGGGCTCATTGGTCACGGAATCCATGCCGGGGCGAATGGGGCCATCCGACATGATGATGGCGGGCCGGTCATGTTCCAGAATAGCGGCCAAGGTGCCAACGGGCGGTTTGTCACAGGCAACGACGGCGATGGTTCCTTCCAGGCCGCTGGCGCTTAAATGCTCGCACATGGTGTCGTGGGTGACTTCGCGGCCGATCAGGGAATAGCGCATCTCCCGGGTGCCGTTGCGCATGCCGTCCGAGGTGGCGACCGTGTATTCGGGCTGCACCAATCGCATGCGCATCTGGTCGTCGCCGTGGCCGATCTTTTCGCGCAGGCGTTCATGGATCACCTCGACCTTGCGCTGCACGCCCAAATAGCACTGGGAGTCGCCCTTGTTGCCGACCACGCCGACGGACGGCTCGTGGATCAGGTCGATATCCGTGCCAAGCTCTCTCGCGATGCCAACGGTTTGGGCATTTCGGCCGGGGTTGCTATCGAACAGAACGGTTTTAGAGTTACGCATGACACAGTCTCCACGACTATCGGATTTCCCCCATTGTTCGCATGGCTGGCATGGAAACTCCAAGCGAAACAACATCGGCAGATTAACGTTGCTGAGGTCAGACGGTTGGCGCGCGTTGTCAGATGAATTTCGGCGGCATTGGCGGACAAACCTCAATCCCGTGACGGCGGCCATGAGCTTCTGTAAGTTCTCCTGAAATCGACCTAAGGAGGCTTAGATGCAACTGAGTGCATGGTTCCCGACCCGCGACATTGGTGATGATCCATCGAAAATTCGCGACTGGGCTCAGGCGGCCGAAGATCTCGGGTATGATTATATCGAGGTGCCGGACCACGTTTTCGGTGTGACGGCGCGGGATGGCTGGGCGCCGCTCTACGATGAGAAGGATGCTTTCCACGAAACCTTTACGACGCTTGCTTTCCTGGCGGCGGCGACCCGGAAGATCAAGCTCTCCACCGGTGTGTTGATCCTCCCGCAGCGGCAGACCGGCGTGGCGGCCAAGCAGGCGGCACAAATCGATCTTCTGAGCGAAGGCCGCCTTCGGCTCGGTATTGGGGTCGGCTGGAACCATGTCGAATATCAGGCTCTAGACATGGACTGGCATACGCGTGGCGCCCGTCAGGCTGAACAGGTCGAGGTTTTAAGACGCTTGTGGACCGAGGATCTGGTCACCTTCAAGGGCAAGTTCCACGACATGACCGAGGTGAATATAGTGCCTCAGCCGGTTCAGCGACCGATCCCCATTTGGTTTGGCGGCTCCTCCGACGCGGTAGTGAAACGCGCGGCTCGGCTCGGCGACGGCTGGATGCCGATTATCTCTCCGGATGAGAAAGCGGAGGCAAAGCTTGAGGATTTACGCGGACACTTGCGCTCCTTCGGTCGTAATCCGAACACCTTCGGTCTGGAGGGATGGTTGCGGATGAGCAATGACGACCCGCAGCGCTGGGCGGCTGATGCGGATGGTTGGCGGCGCCTGGGGGCGCAGATCGTCATGCTCTATCCAATGTACAGGATCCCCACTTTCGAGGGGCAGGTTGAAACATTACGCCGGTTCAAGGAGGTGGTGCGAGGCTGAGCCCTCCCGAGCTTAACTTTGGGCCTCGGCGTAAGCGTCAGCTGACCTGCTGATGGTTCACGGATGGCGCTGGTTCGACTATTGTCGGGGCCGAGTGCGAGAACCATCTGGGAAATGTCATTGAATTACATTGAAAAAGCCAACCTCGAAGCACGCGATGACGTCGAGCCACAAGAGACCGTTACAGCGTGGCTGAGAGCCTTCGGGCAGGCCCTTGCAAGCGGTGACGAGACGGTGGTGGCGTCCTTGTTCGAGGATGACGGCAATTGGCGCGATGTGCTGGCCTTCACCTGGCACCTGACGCCAAATGTCGGCGCGAAGGATATTGCCAAGGGCCTCGTTGCTCGCCAACCGGTCATCCAGGCGCAAGGCTTCGAGATCAGCCCTAACCGCACGCAGCCGCGGCGCGTCAAACGCTTGGGCCGTGACTGTATCGAAGCGATCTATCGGTTCGAAACGAAAGTTGGGCGCGGTGAGGGCGCGCTGCGTCTGGTGCCGGCTTTGGAAGGCGGCGGGGCCGCCGACCACAAGGCCTGGGTCATCTCCACCTCGCTCGAGGAGCTTAAAGGCTTCGAGGAGAAGATCGGCGTCAGGCGTCCGAGCGGCGCTGCGTATTCCCGCAATTTCGGCGGCGACAACTGGGAGGGTGTACGGCGCAAGGCCCAGGACTACGAGCATCGCGATCCGACGGTTCTGGTCATCGGTGGGGCCCAGGCGGGCCTGTCGGTCGCGGCGCGCCTCAATCAGATTGGCGTCGACACGCTTGTTGTCGAGAAATGGCCGCGCATCGGCGACAGCTGGAGGAAGCGCTACCACTCGCTGGCGCTGCACAATTCGATCCGCGTCAACAACCTGCCATATATGCCCTTCCCGCCGACCTGGCCGAACTACATTCCGAAGGACATGCTTGGAACCTGGTTCGAGGTTTATGCCCAGGTGATGGAGATCAACCACTGGACCAATACCGAGTTCACTAAAGGAACCTGGGACGAGAAGGCGAAGTGCTGGATAGCCACGCTGAAGCATGCGGACGGCACCGAACGGGTCATGCGCCCGCGCCACATCGTCTTCGCTAACGGCGTCAGCAGCTACCCATTGATCCCGGAGATCCCGGGCATCGACACCTTCAAGGGTGAGGTGGTGCATTCCGAGGGCATTGACAGCGGCGCCCCTTATGCCGGCAAGAGGGCGATCGTCATCGGCACCGGCTCCAGCGGCAACGACCTCGCGCTCGACCTGCACAGCTTCGGCTGCCACACGACCATCGTTCAGCGCGGCTCGACCACGGTCGTCTCTATCGACCCATCGGCCAAGCTCAACTACGCGCTCTACGACGAAGGCTCGTCGATCGAGGATTGCGATCTGATTGCCACGGCCACCACGCCGCCGATGGTCATCAAGGCCTATCAGCTCGCCGTTAAGCGCATGATGGAGCTGGATAAGGACATGATCGAGGGTCTTAAAGGCATCGGCTTTAAGTTTGACGTCGGCGAGGATGGCACAGGTCATCAGATGAAGTACCGCCGCCGGGGCGGTGGCTACAACTTGGATGCTGGTAGCTCCGAGCTGATGATCCAAGGTAAGATTGGGCTTTTGCAGAACGAGACTATTGAGCGTTATTGCCCGGAGGGCGCACTGCTGAAGGATGGTACCGTCGTGCCTGCGGACGTTATCGTGCTTGCAACCGGCTATTTCCCGCAAGGCGAGCTAGTGCACCGGGCGCTTGGCGAGGAAATGGCGGGGCGGATTGGCCCGATCTGGGGCGAGGACAAGGACGGCGACCTGGCCAACATGTTCAAGCGCACGCCGCAGGAAGGCGTCTGGTTTATCGCTGGCAGTCTTACCCAGGTGCGCATCTACTCCAAATACCTGGCTCTGCAGATAAAGGCCGCCGAGGAAGGGTTGGTAGACACCAACCCCTTCGCCTAAACCGCCCGTCCAGCGGTTGCACGGCATGTCAGTGGCATCGACCTTTTAGGGACGTCGCGGCCCATCGCCGGACCACGCCTTGATCAGGACGTTCAATCTAATCCGAGGGCTGCGCGCATCTGGAAAACCGGGTCTTTATCGTCTCGCCGGGCCAGCGCCCAATCCGGATTAAGCGGGCCGGAGCTGACCGGATGGGTTCGGATTGAGTCGAAAGCGACGACGCGTCGCGCGACTTTCCAGGCGCCTTCGCGACGCTCAAAATGGTCGATGTAGCGACCCAGAATGTCGACGTCGACCGCTCCTGACGGCGGGCTGCCGCCGCCCTCGACCAGGAGCGAAAGCGCCGATCCGGCGCCCTCATCAAGCCGCTGCATGGCGATGTAATAGGTCTCCACCAACGCCATGTCGTCACCGGCGAACTCGATCAAGCAGTTACCCAGGAAGTGCATGGATTGCGCAACGTTTGCGTGGCGCTTGCTTACCCATTCGATGAAGCCGTCGACACCGCCCTTGTATTCGCCATGATCGTCCTGGGCGTCGGGGTGAAAGACCGCGCGCACCCGGTCCCAATCGCGCCGATCAACGCCGCGAGCGTACCGAGCCATATTATCCTGAATGTCCAGTCGGTCAGCGATACGTGCCAGCCTTTGAGTGTCGCCCATTGTTCCGTTTCTCCACGTTTTGCATTGTCGGTCTCGGGTTGAACTTCAATAGATAACGGCCTAAAGCGCCCGGATCACTCGGGTCGTCGCCCGGATCCGGGCGGCGAAGTGGTGCCAGCCGCGCATCGCCTTGAACGCCGGAGTTTCCATGACCTCAGGTCCGTCGATCTCGTAAACCGTGGTGTGGGTTTTCGGCTGGACGGGGGCGAATTTCCCCGTTGTCGGTGATCTGACCGATCCCTTCGGTCACGTATCTCTGACCGCTATGAACGCCTGGCTGTGCAAGCACGTCCGGGAAATGAACAGCGTCATACCACGCGTTCCATTCCTCCTCGACATCGGCGTCGATCTCAGCCGTTACTATGAGCATACATTTGGGGAATTCGCTCATGGGCCGTCTCCTTGGTATGGGTTGCGTTTGCAGACGCCTGAAGCTTCCTGCAGGGCCGGTAGGTTAATCAATGTCTCGGGCACCGTCGACCTCACGCTCTGGAGCGGATCGTGGGGTATTGTTTATTGGCACGTTAGCTCCGAAGGTGGGGCAGGGCAGAGACCGATAGGTTGAGTATATGAAACCGATCTCGTTTGAACGACAACGTTTCCCGTATGCCATCATCCGTCACGCAGTGTGGCCGTGCGCTCGACGCCCCCGTTCCAAGATCGGCTGTGGTCCGGTACATTGCACGCCAGTCGGGTTGAATTTTGCGAGAGTTTGGACAAGGTGATGACAGTGAGTGAGCAGACAATCTCTACCCTGAAGGCGCCGTGGCGCATCGGCATTGATGTCGGTGGGACCTTTACCGACCTGAATGCTAGCCGACAGCGCCGGCGTGACCCGGGTCGCCAAGGTTCCGTCGGTGCCGTCGGACCCAAGCAGAGGTGTGCTGGCGGCGTTGGAGCATTTGGCCGGTGACCTTGGCTGCACGGCGACCCGGGTTTTACAGGATTGCGCGCTTTTCGTTCACGGCTCGACGGTTGCGACCAACACGATGCTTGAAGGTAAGGGCGCCAAGGTTGGTTTGCTGACGACCAGTGGGTTTCGCGACGCGCTGGAATTGCGCCGAGGCCTGCGCGAGGATCAGTGGAATCATCGCGCGCCCTACGCCCCCGTGCTGGTGCCTAGGCATCTGCGGTTGGGCGTCGGCGGGCGCATCGATTCCGACGGCGCCGAGTTCGAGCCGCTAATGGCGAACGATGTTGACCTGGCTCTGGCGACATTCAAGGCCGAAGGGGTTGAAGCCATCGCCGTTGGGCTGTTCAACAGCTTCGTCAATGATGCGCACGAGGTCGCCGTCGAAACTGCAATCCGGGCCGGCTGGGACGGTGAGTGGGTCTCCCGGTCAGCGGCGCTCTCGCCAATGATGGGGGAATATGAGCGGACCTCCACGGCGGTGATCAACGCTTATCTGTCGTCGCGGATCGTCGCTTATCTACGCCGGCTCGATGACGAATTGCGCGGCATGGGTTTGGCCAGGCCGATTCTATTGGTGCAGTCCAATGGCGGGGCGATCTCGGTCGCTCAGGTGGCGCCGCGCCCGGTTAATCTATTGCTGAGTGGCCCTGCGGCGGCGGTTGGAGCGCTTAATCATTATCGCCGGGCCATTGATGGCTCCGGCACCGTCCCCGGTGACAGCGGCAATCTGATCTCGATGGAGATTGGCGGCACTTCCTGTGATGTTCTTTTGATGTCCGCTGGCACGATCGCCACCAAGGACGATCTGATGATCGCTGGCTATCATGTTTCGACGCCCTCGATCGATATCCACACCATCGGTGCGGGTGGCGGCACAATCGCCGGTGTTGATGCGGCGGGCATGCTGTTTGTCGGCCCGCAAGGCGCCGGGGCCGACCCGGGACCCGCCTGTTATGGCCTTGGTGGCGTCGAACCGACGGTGACGGATGCGCAGCTGGTGCTGGGTCGCTTGCGCCCTGGCGCTTATGTCGATGGGGGCATGAACCTGGATCTGCAAGCCGCCCGTCAAGCCATCGCGTTAAAGGTCGCTGAGCCGTTGGGGCTTGGGATCGAGGAGGCTGCGGCCGGCATTATTGCTCTGTTGGAACAAAACCTACTGCACGCCGTTGAGTATATCTCGATCGAACGGGGCCATGCGCCCAGGCGCTTCACGCTGGTGGCGGCTGGTGGCGCCGGACCGATGCATGGGACCAACGTGGCCAAGGGCTTGGGTTGTGGACGGGTTTATGTACCAAGGGATGCTGGTGCGCTTTGTGCAATTGGTATGCTGCACGCCGATGTTCGCCAGGATTTCATGCGGTTCCTGCTGGGCGATCTGGATGAGATCGACCCGGTGCGCGTGAGCACGGATCTGAGTGCCCTCGATCGCCAAGCGCTGGACGCGATGGGGGTCGAGGGGTTCACGGCCGAAGCTGTCGACTTGCACCGGGAAATCGACCTTCACTATCCCGGCCAGCTTTGGTCGATCCGCGTGCCAATTGGTGACGGGGCGTTCGATGCCGCGGCGATCCGCCGGGATTTCGAGGCCGAATATGAACGGATCTATGGCCATGTTCAGCCTGGTGGCACGATCATGATCGCCTCGCTCCGGGTTATCGGGCAAGCCGCGACCGGTACGCCCGCGTCGCCCGTGTTGGCGGCAACCGATGGCACGCCGGTAGCGATAGCGAGCCGACGGGTCTGGCATGACGCGAACGGCTGGCTCGATACCGCGGTTTATGTGGGGACGGCCCTGCAAGCCGGGCACGAAATCACCGGCCCGACGCTTATCGAGGAGCATACCACCACGGTGCTGCTGGGGCCGGGGGACCGGCTCACGGTCGATGCGACCGGCAATTTCATGATCGAGGTCGCGGCAGTGCATGGCAAATCCAAGAGCGCCGTCGTCCCAACTTCCGAGTTGCCGCGCGACCCGGTGATCCTGGCGTTGATGCAGAACCGCCTCGACCAGATCAGCAAGCACATGGGCTGGGTGATGACCCGCACGGCGCGCAGCCCGATCTTCAGTCAGAGCCACGATTTCTCCTGTTATATCACCACTCCCGACGGAACCCTGGTGGCGAATGCCGACGGCATCCCTATCCATACCGGCGGTGGTGGTTTCGCGGTGCGCGCCCTGTTGCGTGACTTCGCCGGACGGATCCATCCAGAGGATGTTTTCATTCTGTCCGACCCTTATGTCGCGGGTGGTAATCACCTACCGGATTGGGTGGTCGCACGGCCAATATTCGTTGGCGAGACGCCGCTGCTTGCCGGGTTTTGCTGTAACCGAGCGCACCAGTCGGATATCGGCGGAGGCCTTGCCGGCACCTATAATCCAGAGGCAACGGAAATCTGGCAGGAGGGTATCCGTCTGCCAGTGATGAAGTTGATCGACCAGGGCGAACTGCGCGACGATTTGTGGAAGCTGTTGCTGATCAACTCGCGCACCTCGGAGATGCTGGACGGGGATCTGCGGGCGATGCTTGGCTCGACGCGGGTCGGCGAGGAGCGGGTATCGGCATTGGCCAACGAGTTGGGGCTGGAATCGTATTTCGAGCACCTCGCGGGCATACTGGACCATGCGGATAAAAGGATGCGCGAGGCGGTTACGGAGCTGCCGGACGGAATCTATCTGGGTGAAGATCACACCGACAATGACTGTTTTCAAAAGGTTGATGTCGCTATTCGGGTTAAACTCACGGTCGCTGGCGACGCTCTCATCCTGGATTTTTCGGACAGCGACCCCCAGATGACTGGTTTCAAGAATTCATCCCTGGCCAATACTTATTCTGCCGCTTATCTCGCACTTTCTTCGTTCTTCGACATCGATATCCCGCGTAACGAGGGCACCTATCGCTGCGTTGAGATTATCGCACCGCAGGGCAGTATCGTGAATGCCCGCCCGCCAGCGCCAATGACCATGAACACGGTATTCGTCGCCCATGAAATTACCCATGCTGTTTGGCGCGCGCTGGCCCAGGCGGCGCCCCAGCGTGCTTGCGCGGGGTGGTCGAAGACCACGCACAACCACGTTACCGGCAAGAATGACGATGGCAGTTCCTGGGTGATGTATCAGTGGCACGCGATGGGTACGCCGGGGGCCACGGCGGAGCGCGATGGCTTCCCGCAGATGGGCCACCTGGTCTCGCTCGGCGGCCTGGACATACCCAATCTGGAATTTCATGAGCAACTTTACGACGTCCGCTACCGGCGCTGGGAATTTCGGGAGGATGCCGCCGGCCCGGGGATGCGCCGAGGTGGAAGCGGGGTTTGCTATGAAGCTGATATTTTGATCCCGGCCACCTGGTCGTTCCGCGCCGAAGGTCTGGATACCCCATCGGGTTACGGCGCCGGGGGCGGCGGTTTTGGCGCGGTTGGTGAACAATGGATCATGCCGCTGGACCCGGAAGGCGGCGACGCCACGTTTGTGCCGCCCAAATACGGTGTCCGACGTCTGGGCCCGGCCCGTATCATCGCCCATACCCCCGGCGGCGGCGGATGGGGCGATCCGTTCCTGCGCGCACCGGACCAGGTTCTGCGCGATGTGCGCGACGGCGTGGTCAGCCGGCAAGGCGCGGCGCGCGACTATGGCGTGGCGTTCACCGACGACGGTCACCGCGTTGATGTCGAGAAAACCGAGGCGTTGCGCGCGCGCTGAACTGGGGGCCACCCGCCCTACCGTACGCTGCGCCCGCCATCCACCGGGATCGCCTGGCCGGTTACATAGCCGGCGTCGCTGCCGGCCAGGAACACTGCTACCGAGGCGACTTCCTCGGCGGTGCCAAGTCGGCCCATCGGGTGTTTGGCATTGAGCGCATCGATCGCCGCCTGCTTGTCCTCGGCGATGTCGACCGAGGTTTGGGCCATCGGCGTGTCGATGGTGCCGGGACAGATGCAGTTCACCCGGATACCTTTGGTGGCATAGTCCAACGCCAGCGAGCGGGTCATCGCCACGATCCCGCCCTTTGCCGCCGAATAGCCGATCAGCTTGGTGTTGCCGCGGATGCCGTTGATCGAGGCCATGTTGACGATCGCGCCCTTGCCCTTGGCCAGCATCCCCGGCACCACCGTCTTGCATCCGAGAAACTGGCCAGTCAGGTTGATGGCGATCATCCGCTCCCAAAGCGTGATATCTGTTTCCTCCAACCCGCCCCAGACGGTCGAACCGGCGTTGTTGAACAGAATATCTACCCCGCCGAGCTGATCATCTGCCTGGCCGAGGACCCGGGCCCAATCCTCAACCAGCCGGACATCGAGCTTGGCGGCCAGCGCCACCCCGTCGAGGACGGCCATCGCGGCGACCTGGTCCTCGCGCTCGACCGTGGCGATGACGCGGCAACCGTCGGTGGCGAACCGCCGGACGGCGGCGTGACCGATCCCGGTGGCGGTGCCGGTAATCAGAACGGTTTCATTGTTGAAAGCCATGCTCGGTAATCCCTTTTGATATCTTTAGTCGTTTTGTCTGGCATCGGTGCCGCGCTTGTCGCGGACTCCCTTTGTTAACCATTGCCTGCTAACGTTCCGGCCAATGATTGGAACCGGAGGACGGGATGATCGATCGCTACTGCTGGCCGATACCGAATGGTCACAAAATCTCCATTGCCATGGAGGAAACGGGCCTTTTTAACAACCCCATTCCGATCAATATAGGCAACGGCGAGCAGTTTCAGGACGCATTCCTGTTGGATCTCTCCGAATCACCCGACCTCGGCAATCGTCGATCCCGATGGCCTGGATGGCAGCCCTATCCGCTGATGTGGACGGATGTCATTGCGGTAAGGTCGCCGGTGCAAGAAGGCCTGGAAGTCCTGGCGGACCGCCGGCGGGCCCAGCCAATCGGCGATGCGGAACGCGGGGTGATGTTTAGCGTCACCCAATATCAGAGGCGATAGTGGAGGGATGAGTGGAATGATCTGGCCAGGTGGCGCGCGGCTCGCCCTGTCCATCGTCGTCAATGTCGAGGAAGGCTCGGAACTGTCGGTCGCCGAGGGTGATCGGGGTCCCGAGCCGGTTGACGAGCTTGGCATCACGCTCAAAAAACCGATCCGCAACTTCGGTAACGAGAGCAATTATCAATACGGCATCAAGCGCGGCGCCCCACGGGTGATGGATCTGCTGGAACGCCGCCAGCTAACCGCCACCTTCACCGCCGCCGCCTTGAGCCTGGAGCGGGCACCGGCATTGACCGAGCGGATCGTCGCCGGTGGTCACGAGGTCTGTAGTCACGGCTGGCGCTGGGTGCACCAGTTCCAGATGGACGAGGCCAAGGAACGCGACTTCATCAACAAGGCGGCGGACTCGATCGAGCGGACTACCGGCATCCGGCCGGTCGGTTGGCTGTCGCGCTATCTGCTGACCGAGAATACCCGGCGGTTGCTGGCCGAGGCCGGCTTTGACTATCACATGGATGACTATTCCGACGATCAGCCGTTTTGGGATCATGCCGGCGGCAAGCCGATCCTGATCATGCCCTACGCGCTGGACAGCAACGACATGAAGATGTGGACCGACCCGGCTTATACGCCGGAACAATGGTATCGTTATGCCGTCGACAGTTTTGATCAGTTGTATCGCGAGGGGGCGGACGAGGCGCGGATGATGTCGCTTGGCGTGCATTTACGGATCATCGGCCGACCCGGGCGCTTTGTCTGGTTTGAGCGGTTTATCGATCATGTTCTGACCAAGGGCGACGTTTGGATCACCACGCGCCGTTCGATCGCTGAGCACTGGACCGAACGCTATCCATATAACGCAGAGGAAACCTGATGCAGGACGCAATCGAGGCCTTTGCCGACCACGTTATCGGCACCGAATTTGATCACATCCCCGAAGTCGCGATACAGGCTGCCAAAACCTATATCCTGGATACATTCGGCGTTGGCCTTGCCGGCTCGACCGGACCGTATGTGCCGGAGATGCTGAAGGCCTATCAAACGGCGGGACCGGCGCGGGTGCTTGGCCAACGGGTCGCTATGGCCCCGGCGGACGCGGCGCTGTTGAACGGCTACCAGATCCACAATTCCGAGTTCGATTGCGTCCACGAGGAGGCGGTTATCCACACCATGACCGTCCTGCTGTCGGTATTGCTGGCCGATGCCGACCGGCGTGGCGGGATTGACGGTACGGCGCTGATCCGGGGGGCGGTTCTCGGGGTCGATGTCGCCTGCAATCTAGGGGTCGCCTGCACCACCGGCTTACAGTTCTTTCGCCCGGCGACGGCGGGAACCTTCGCCGCCATCGCCGCCGTCGGGGCGGTTCGGAATTATGACCGAGACATGCTACTTCGGGCTTTTGCGCTTGGTTACTCGCAACTCTGCGGGACCATGCAAGCCCATACCGAGGGCTCGCCGCTTTTGGCGTTGCAGATTGGGTTTGCCGCCCGCAATGCCTTGACCGCCTGTGATCTGGCGGAGCATGGATTGCCGGGGCTGCAGGGGGTGCTGGAAGGGCCGTTCGGCTTTTACGGTCTGTATGAGAAAGCCGGTGATATCCGCGCTGTGTTGCCGACCCTGGGCAAAGTTTGGCGGATTACCGAGGTGGCGCATAAACCCTTCCCCAGCGGCCGCGCGACCCATGGCATCGTCGACGCGATCCAGGAACTGCAACGCGAACATGACATCGAGGCCGCCGCGATCGAGCGCGTCGAGGCACGGGTGCCGTCACTGATCAATCACCTGGTTGGCCGACCCGTGCATGACCAGATGGAGATCAACTACGCTCGTCTGAACGGCCAATATGCCGCCTCTGTCATGCTGAGGCATCGCTTTATCAGCCTTGGTGATTTCACCATCAAAGCGATCCGAACGCCTGAGACAATCGCGCTGGCTCGCAAAGTCAATATATCGGTCAATGACAATCCCGATCCGAACGCCTTGTCGCCGGTAGAGGTCGACATCCATATGGTCGGCGGCGCGGTGCATGCCAAACGGGTTGAAACGGTCTATGGCAATCCGGCCAAGCCGATGACCCGGGATGCCCATCTGACCAAGTTCCGGCATAATTGGGCCGCCGCCGCCTGCGGTTTAAAGGAGGTCGATGCTGAGGTGATGATCGCCCGGGTTGATACCCTGGAGACCGTGCCGGACATCCGTGAGTTGATTGATCTGGCGACCGGGTAGGGGGTGATGAGCCGGTATTTCGACGAGGCGGCCCCCAAGGCGATCCTGCGGGATTATCCGATCGGTGAGACGTTCTCCAGCGGTATTGCCCAGGCCAGCCGTGATGAGATTTGCGCCCTTCAGGAGCGCCGGTTTCTGGCGTTGATGGGGCGGGCCTGGGGCAATCCCTTCTATCGACGGCGTTGGCAAGCTGCCGGGATGGAGGCTGGCGATATCCGCCACCTGGATGATTTGCCGAAGGTGCCGAGCTTTTCGAAATTCGACCTGATGGAAAGCGTCGAGGCCTATCCGCCGTTTGGCGATTTCATCGGCCCTGGCGGCTGGACCGGCGGCGAGCGCGTGATCATGCACACTACCAGCGGCACCACCGGGGCGCCGCAGCCGATTTTCTATGGGCCGCGCGATCGCGAAATCCAGAACGCTTTGCTCGCCCGGGCTTATCTGCTGCAGGGCATGCGGCCGGACGACGTGGTTCACTCGGTCTATGGCTTTGGCATGGTTAATGGCGGCCATTACATCCGTGAGACCATCCTGCACTATACCGACGCGCTGTTGCTGCCGGCCGGCACCGGTCTGGAGACCCGCTCCGAGCAACAGGTGGAACTGATGCGCCGCTTTGGCGCCACGGTAATCGTCGGGTTCGCCGATTATATTCTGAAGCTTGCCGAGGTTGCCCGCGCCGCCGGGCTGGAGCCGGGCAGGGATGTGAAAATCCGGATGATCTCCGGCCATCTGGGTGAGGATGGTGGGGCGGCGATATCGGCGGCCTGGGGCGGGGCAGAGACCTATGATTGGTACGGCGTCGGGGACACCGGGATCATCGCCGCCGAGGGACCGGACCGCTCGGGCCTGTATATCTGGGAGGACGCGCATCTGCTGGAGATCCTCGACCCGGATACCGGTGCGCCACTGGCCGATGGCGAGCGCGGCAATATCTGTGACACGGTGCTGTTCAAGGATAGCGTCTATCCGGTGATCCGCTTTGACACCAAGGACGTCTCGACGGTGCTGCCGGGGCAGGGCGGGCTGGGGTTTGGGCTGAGGCGCCTCGCCGGTTTCCAAGGCCGCAGCGACAACATGGTCAAGCTGCGCGGGATCAATGTCTATCCCACCGGTGTCGCCGTGATCCTGCGCGAGATGCCCGAGCTTGGCGGGGAATATATCTGTCGGGTGGACAAGCTAGAGGGCCGAGACGTGATGACCGTGGTGTGTGAGACCGAAGATGCAAACGCCGGATTACACGACCGGGTGGTGGCGTTGTTACGGCAACGGTTGGGGGTTGGCGTCGAGGTTGAGCTGACTGGACCGGGCGGTACCGCCGAGGCGAGCCAACTCAATCAACGGCAAAAGCCGATCCGCTTGCTGGATCAGCGTAAATAGCGCCGAGACCGTTGTTGAATTTGGGCTAGGCGGGTTAAAAACCCCCGACAAGGGAAGGTTTTCGACAGCATTCGGAAAGGGGGAGGTCGGAATGAAAAGCGTTATTCTATCAATTTTATTCGTTCTCTCGATGACCTCGACCAGCGCTTTGGCCCAAAAAACCGACCCGGTTAAAGTATGTGAAAAACTTATATCGAGCGAGGCCTATATAGGTCTGTTGAGCGAACCTCACGAAGTAAGGCAGGAGGCTTTTAAAGGCGTCTTGATTTGCGTTAAAGGGGTCGAAGGCATGGCCAAGCGCAATGACGATCTCGCTGTGTCCCTGTTGAAATTTGCCAGCGAATTGCCGCAGGACGCTGGGGTTATTCTCGTCCAGGTTACCGCCAGCGCGCTGCAGCAAGGGGCGGTCGCCGACTATGCTTCATCCCAACATAACCTG
Source organism: uncultured Alphaproteobacteria bacterium (assembly GCA_937776645.1). Classification (GTDB taxonomy): domain Bacteria; phylum Pseudomonadota; class Alphaproteobacteria; order Thalassobaculales; family Thalassobaculaceae; genus JADHLJ01. The sequence goes on from CALMRI010000002.1 coordinate 47,351, forward strand.
GCGGCGTTGCACAACGCTAAGCCCGGCAGTATTGTCGCCGATGCGATCAGGCAGGACGACGCCTTGTTCATGACGATGACGCGCTATGCGGCCTCGGGGAAAGATCCACGATCGCTGTTCAATCTTGCCATGCGCTTGGATACGGTTTCTGTTCAAGAAGGCCGAAGGGATCCCGAGACGGCGTATATCCTACTGACTGCAGTTCAGGGCATTGCCCGCGACCAGGGTATGGACCAAGACGAAGACGGCGTGGACATGCTCGCATCGATCAAGGCCTACAAGGATCGACTCGGCGCGGAACTCGGCCCGACGGCGGTTGAACGCCTGATCCAGACGGCCGCCACGTTTGATTTCACGTCATTGGCGCCCCGATAATCGACCTTCAATAGGCTCAGGATAGGGATGGTGGTAAGGTAGTGCCTGGGGCGCAGTAAGGATGCGGCGGTGAGACTTGATCCTCACTGGCTATTTCAAAAATAAGATCCCTCGCCCTGCCTTTCGCCAGGGCAACGGGTAAGATTTATGAACGCAATTGGGCGCGTGCTGGGTTGACGCGTAGAAAGATTTTGCTCACGCCACCCCGAAGCCCCCACCGCCGCCGCTGGCGATAAGCAACGTATCCCCGGGCAGGAGCGTCTGATGATCGGCGCTGTCCACCGTCTCGCCGTTCACCTGTAATAACGCCAGTGCCCCGGCGTCGCCGCCATTCAGGCCCGGTGCCTCGCTTCGGGTGCGGTTCATTATCACCGAGGCGGTGGCCGGCTCGTCGCCGCGCAACCGCATCTCCAGGGCAATGCCGTCGCCACCGCGTCGCCCGCCGACCCCGCCGGAGCCCCGGCGGATATCGCGGCGGATCACCTGGAACGGCGAAAGTGACTCGATGGCCTCGATTGGTGAGTTCGAGAGGTTGGAGGGAAAGCTGATCGCCGCCGTGCCATCACGTTCCGCCGAGGCACCCTGGCCGGCGCCGACAAACCCGATCAGCACCCAGGGATCGCCGGTTCCGGCGTTGGATATCTGGAACGAATTTGAGGGAGAGCCCGGCGCCGCCTGGACCTTTTCTGGGATCACCTGGGCCAGAGCGCCGAAGATCGCCGGCGGCAGCAGGTGCCCCATCATACCGCGCGCGCCGGTCGAAGCCGGGTGGCGCGGATTGAGGATCGATCCCTCGGGCGCGGTGATGGTGAGGGGTAGGAAACTGCCCTCGGCATTGGGGATCCACGGCGCGAAGATGGATTTTAGCGCATAGGCCGAATAGGCGAAGGTGTAGTTCATCACCGTGTTGATCGACAGCGCCACCTGGTCGGATGACCCGGTATAATCGACGGTGATCTCGTCGCCGGCGACGGTGACCGCGCAGGCGATGCGGATGATCCCGCCGGGCATCGCCGCCGGTCCGTCATTCTCGATGGTATAGCGATAGGTGCCGTCTGGAACCTCGGCGATGGCGCTGCGCATTGCTGCCTCGGTACGGTTCACCACGTCATCGGCGAAGCCATCGAAATCAACGCCGGTCTCCTCCAGCAGCGTCGTAAGGCGTTCGCCCAGGTGCCGGCAGCTGGCAGCCTGGGCCCAGAGATCGCCCATGGTCTGGTCCGGCACTCTCACATTGCGGCGGATCATCGCCACCAGGGTTTCGTCGACCTCACCAGCGCGCAAAAACCGGATCGGCGGGATCTGGAGGCCTTCCTCGAAGATATTCTTGTTGCCGGGGGAGCGCAGCCGGCCACCGATATCCGGCAAATGGCTGACCACGCCGGCGAAACCGATCACCGCGCCGTTACGAAAGATCGGCATCGCCATGCTCGCGTCGTTCAGATGTCCGGTACCGAGCCACGGGTCGTTGGTCAGGAACGCATCGCCCTCGACCATGCCTTCGCGCCCGAAAGCCGCAATATAATGCCGCGTGGTTACTGGCATGGTGCAGATGAAGGACGGGATCGACTGGCTGGATTGGGCGATGTTACGCCCGTCCTTGTCCATCAGCACTACGGCGAAGTCATTGGCCTCCCGCACCAGGGTGGAAAACGAGGTGCGCACGAAGGTGGCGGCCGCCTCGTCGACCAGACTGGTCAGCCGGGTCCACAGAATCTCTAGGGTGATCGGGTCAATCCGCGCGCTCATTGGTTGTCCTCCAGCATGACATGGACACTACCGGAGACAAGGATCGAGACGGTGGCCGGATAGGCGACGATCAAGGTGGATTCAGGTTCAGTCAAAACCAGGGGGCCGGCCAGTATGGTGCCGGGTGGGATGCGGGCGCGTTCATGGACAGGAACGGCTTCGTAGGTCTTGGAGGTTGGAAGATACAGCCGCCGCTTGCCCGCCGCCTCGGTGCTCTGATCCTTGGCATAAATCTCGGCCAGGGCGTATTGGCGAACCATGTTCTCGGACTCTCCGGCCAACCGCCAGGTGACCACTTCGGCCACGCCGCCGGGTACTGTGCGACCGTAGAGCCGGCGGTACTCGGTTTCGAAAGCGGTGACTGCGCCGGCCGGGTCGATCTTGATCACCGAGTGCTGCGCCAGCACCACCTCAACGCTGTCTCCCTGGCCGTGATAGCGGATTTCGGCGGCGAGCCGCCAGCAGATCTCCATCGGTGGCAGACCGATTTCGGCCAGTTCGGCGATGATCGTTTGCTGAGCCGCCGCGATCCGCTGCTCCAACTCCGCCGCATTCAGTTCGGCCAACCGCTCGACCCGGCTCCAGGATCGGTCCGAGCGCGCTGGCGCCGCCAGGAAGCCGAGGCAGGAGCCAACGCCCGAGGCGATCGGGCTCATCACCTCGCGGATGCGTAGGCGGCGCGCGACATCGACCCCATGCACCGGTCCGGCGCCGCCGGTCGCGACCATGGTGAAATGGCGCGCGTCCAAGCCTTGTTCGGCGATATGGGTGCGCGCCGCGCTGGCCATGTTTTCATTGACGATATTGTGGATACCCCAGGCGGTTTCCTCGATCCCAAGGCCAAGCCGGTCGCCCATCCTGGCCAGCGCCGCGCGGGCCGCCTCAATGCTGAGCCGCATCGTGCCGCCAAGAAAATTATCGGCGTCAAGATAACCGAGCACTAGATCAGCGTCGGTCACCGTTGCTTCGGTTCCGCCGCGGCCATAGCAGGCCGGGCCTGGCTCTGCCCCGGCGCTTTGTGGTCCGACCTGCATCAGGCCGAGCTGGTTGAGCCGGGCGATCGATCCACCGCCGGCGCCGATCTCGATCAAATCAATGCTGGGTGCTACCGCCGGCAATCCGCTACCGCGCTTGAACCGCTGCACCCGGCCAAACTCAAAGACATGGGTAACTTTGGGCTTACCGTCGATGGCGATGCCGGCCTTGGCTGTGGTGCCGCCCATGTCGAAGGCGAGGACATGGTTGACGTTCTCGACCAACCCGCAATTGACCCCGGACAGCACACCACCAGCCGGGCCGGACTCAAGAATACGGATCGGCGCCTTGGCGGCGATCTCGGCGGTGGTGAAGGCGCCGTTTGACAGCATGATGTCGATCGTTCCGTCGATACCGATCGTCTTCAGGCGATCGCGCAGGCTGGCCAGATAAGTCTCGACCAGCGGCTGCACATAGGCGTTGGCGACGGTGGTCGACATTCGCTCATACTCGCCGATCTCAGCGGCGATTTCGCTGGAAAGCGAGATTGGCAGCGCCGGTACGGTCTTCGCCAATGCGTCGGCGACTTGGTGTTCGTGTCGGCCGTCGACGGCGGCGTGCAGCAGGCAGACCGCTATGGATTGATAGCCACCGCTGGCGATCTGGGCGGCGGCGCATTCGAGGTCGTCCTGCCTCAGCGCCGACCATTCTTCGCCGTTTGGGCCGAGCCGGCCACGGATCGCAAACCGCGCTTGCAGCGGGACTAGGGGTTGCGGGTACTCGATGTGCAGATCGTAGATGTCATAGCGAAGCTCGCGGCGGATATCGAGTGCGTCGAGGGTTCCCTCGCTGACCACCAAGGCGGTCGCTACGCCGCAGCGTTCCAGCAACATATTGGTCACCAAGGTGGTCCCGTGCACGACGCGGCCGACCTTGCCCTCGAAGCCGCTGGCTGGCGCCCGGGCCTGGAGCATTAGAGACTCCGCCACCGCCGCGATGCCGTCGCCCGGATCGCTCGGCGTGGTCAGCACCTTGGCCACCAGAATCCGGTTGTTTTGGGTATCCAGAACGATGCCGTCGGTAAAAGTGCCGCCAACATCAAGGGCGATTTGTAAACTCATTGGCATAAGCTCCTGTGTCGCTTGACCTTATACGGGGCATGATCCGTCTTGTGGTGGGACGCAGACGGCACGCTGCGGTTACAATGCGGGTTTGATCAGGCGTTGAAAACCTCGGAGCCCACCCGATGACCCAGGACCCCCAGAGATACGGTTTCAGTGACGAAGAACTGGCGGCTCAGCCGACGGTGTACCGCGATGGTTTGTTCGATGGTCAGGTGGTGCTGGTGTCCGGCGGCGGCACCGGGCTTGGTAAGGCGGTGGCGGCGCTGTTCGCCCGACTTGGCGCCAAACTGGTTTTGTGCGGACGCGACCAAGGCAAGCTTGATGCGGCGTTACCGTTCTTTGAGAGATACGACGCCGAGGTTATGTGCCATGCGATGACGATCCGCGATCCTAATGCGGTCGAGGGGTTGTTCGACGCGGCATACGAGCGGTTCGGCAAGCTTGATGTTCTAGTCAACAATGCCGGTGGACAGTTCCCGCAGGCGGCGATCGATTTCTCGGCGAAGGGCTGGAACGCTGTCATCGACACCAATCTCAACGGCTCCTGGTACATGATGCAGAGCGCCGCTAAGCGCTGGCGCGATACCGGGACCGAGGGCAATATCATCAATATCGTCGCCGATATCTGGCGCGGCATGCCCGGTATCGCCCACACGGCGGCGGCTCGGGCCGGGGTGATCTATCTCTCGAAGACCATCGCCATAGAGTGGGCGCCGCTGAAAATTCGTATCAACTGTGTCGCCCCCGGTTGCTGCGAGACCCACGCCTTTGCAATCTACCCGCCCGAGGGCGCCAAGACCTATTGGGAAGCCAACCCGATGCTGCGTCCCGGCGACGCCATGGATATCGCCGAGAGCTGTGTCTATCTCGCGGCTTCATCAGGGAAATTCATCACCGGCGAGGTGGTGACTGTCGATGGCGGCCAGCAGCTATGGGGCGATCCTTGGGCGATCGGTCGGCCGGATTATTTCAAGATCGACGGGTGATAATCAACCTAATCGCGCCAACACCGCGCGTGCCTCGTCCATGATGTCCCGGACCACCTCGCCGGCCGGCTTCACCTGATGAATAAGCCCGGAGCCTTGGCCGGCGGCTAGCACGCCATTTTCGGTGTCGCCTTCCATCCGGCCAGCCACCGATGCCGCCAGACCGACCTCTTGAAGCTGCGCTGGGAACGGCTTTATCTCCGCCTCGCGGTGCTTCCAGTCGTCGGTAAAGGCGTTGCGGATCATCCGGGCAGTCTTGCCGGAATTGGCCCGGCTGACCACGGTGCCGTCCTCGTCGATCTCGACGATCTTGTTCTTGTAGTTGATATGACCGCGTGCCTCGTTGGTAGCTATGAACCGGGTGCCCATCCACACCCCCTGGGCGCCCAAAGCCAGCGCGGCGACCAGCGCCCGCCCATCAGATATTCCGCCTGCCGCCAATACCGGGATCTTCACCAGGTCAACCACGCGGCTGACCAGAGGCAGGGTGCCGACACGGCCGACATGACCACCGCCTTCATGGCCTGAGGCGATCACCACGTCGACGCCTGAGGTCTCGACCTTGAGCGCCTGGCGCGAGGTGCCGACCAGTGATACCACCACCATTCCGGCGCCGTGGGCCCGCGCCACGATGCGGCCGGGATCGCCGAGACCGGAGACGATAACCGGCACCTTTTCCTCGAATGTGACCTCGATATGTTCCTCGACCTCCTGGGTATAGGCAGCCGAGGCCGTATCGTCGCTGGGCACCTGGGCGAACAGGATGTCGACACCGAAGGGTTTGTCGGTCGTCGCCTTGACGAGGCGAATCTCGCGCCTCAGTTCCTCGGCGTTCATGAAGGCCGAACCGATGACGCCGAGACCCCCGGCCTCGGAGACCGCCGCCGCCAGCTTGCCGTAAGCCACCGAGTACATGCCGGCTTGGCAGATCGGATAATCGATGCCGAGTAGCCGGCAAAGTGGATTATCGTCAAGAATACCCATGGCTATACCCAATGCTCTACGCGCGCCGTGATGGCGTCGGAAAACTAGCGCGCGGGAGGCTCCTTGGACAAGTCGCGCTGTTCGCGCTGGGCGTGAGCTGCAAGGAGCCAACCCCGGCGACCTTCTGTTCCCGGGACCGGCGCGCCGTCAGTGGCCGCGAAGCGGGCAAGCTGGTGGGCCAGGTATTGATCACCGAGGATGGTTGCCGGAACGTCATCAAATAGCCGTTTGGTGAAAGGTTGCTTGGATAGACTGGACCTCTTCCGCCGGCGCGGGCACCATCGGGGTAACCGCTGCACTGGAGCCTGGCCATGCCCAAGGATAGTTCTGAATCCCAGATGACCGCCGGCGGCGCCATCTTCGCGCGCTTGAAGGCGCTCGGCGTCGACTATGTGTTCTGTAATTCCGGGACTGATTTTCCGCCGATCATCGAGGGACTGTCGGAGGCGATGGCCAATGGAATTGATCTGCCGCAGGCCCTGGTGATCCCGCATGAGACCGCCGCGCTTGGCATGGCACACGGGTATTACATCGCCACCGGCAAGGCCCAGGCGGTGATCCTGCACACCAATGTCGGCCTGGCCAATGGCGCCATGGGGATGATCAATGCGGCGACCGATCATGTGCCGGTACTGCTGATGTCCGGGCGCACGCCGACGGTGGAGCAAGGACGTTTTGGCGCCCGCACGGTGCCGATTGGTTGGGGCCAGGAGATGCGGGATCAGACCGCCTTGGTGCGCGAGACCTCAAAATGGGACTACGAGTTGCGGTTTCCCGAGCAGGTGCCGGAAATGCTCGACCGGGCCCATGCCATCGCCAGCTCGACCCCATCCGGGCCGGTCTATATGAGCCTGCCGCGTGAAGTCCTGTGCGGGTTATGCCCAATAGAGGCGGTGGAGGCGCCGATCTTAATGGCAGCGAGCTGCGTGGCGGCACCCGAGAGGGACCTGGAACAGCTCGCCAAGCTGCTTAGCCGGGCCGAGCGACCGCTGATCATCGCCCAGAGAGGAGCCGGCACCCAGGACGGTTTTGCCGCCCTGGCGCGCCTTGCCAAGGATTGGGCAGTGCCGGTTTGCCAGTATTGGGCCGGCGCGCTGGCGATTTCATACGACCACCCGAGCTGTGTTGGCAGCGATGTAGAGCCTTGGCTGTCCGAGGCCGACGTCGTCTTGATCGTTGACGGTCTTGCCCCCTGGTCGCCAGAGATTCACGGCCCGAAAGCCTCGGCCACGGTGGTCAATCTCGGTCCCGATCCGCTGCATCAACGCTTTCCAGTGCGCAACTTCCGGTCCGACCTTTCAATCACCGGCGAGACCGCGGATGCACTGGTCAGGCTAGAGGCGGCGATGCGGCCGGCGCTGGCAGGACGTGAGGAAGCGCTGGCGACCCGACGCGGATGGCTCAACAAGCGTGTCACGTCGATCCGGGCAGCGACGCGTCAGGCGGCTGAGGATGGCGCTTCGATGCCGATGACCAAGGCCTGGGTGGCGCATTGCGTCGGAGAGGCGGTGAAAGACCATGATTTCACGGTGCTGTGCGAACTGGGTTGCCCGCTCGATCAGGTGCGGCCAACCGAGCACGGCTCATGGCGCGATCTGCCGCATTCCGGCGGCCTTGGTTGGAGTTTGCCGACGGGAATGGGAATGAAGCTGGCGCACCCGCATCGTCTGATCGTCTCAACGATGGGCGACGGGGCTTACATGTTCGCCAATCCTGTCGCCTGTCATCAAATCGCCGAGGGGCACGAGATCGCTACCCTGTCGGTGATCCTGAACAACCAGGAATGGTTCGCGGTGCGTCGCGCGGCGCTGGGCATGTATCCCCAGGGATTTGCCGCCAAGGCGAACCAGATGCCGCTGACCTCGCTGTCACCAAGCCCGGATTTCGCCCGAATTGTCGAGGCAAGCCGGGGTTATGGCCAGACAGTGACCGATCCGAAGGAATTACGCGGAGCGTTGGAGCGCGGGATTGAGGTGGTGATGAAGGAGAAGCGTCAGGCGGTGATAAACGTCATGGTCGCGTAATTGCGGACAGGTGCGGGCGGTCATAATTGACTGATCTCCATGTCCGTAAATTTAAATGATCATCCGGAGATCGGGGAGGCTACGTTTCGGTGGAAAAAAGAAAAAATGATGAAAAATTACTTTTTTTAAGAAAAAAACATATCGTCGTCGTTTTGAATGAATTCCGTTACGATTTTGGAAATTCGCGATTGTTAAATGCCTTCTTCTTGTTCTTTGTTGGCGTTGCTGCGGTGTGGAGGTGACTACATGGGAAATTATGACAAAAAGAATGAATTAATGGGGAACCGGATTTCAACCTTTTGTTGATCGCGGACCTCGATGAACTTTGGCGGTTCAGGATCGAGGGTACGATCCGAATTGGCCGCAAGGGTGATCCCTACCAGGAACTTGAGGCTAGGCTGAAGAGGCCGCTGTTAATTTGGGGCATAGCGCTGTTGCGGATAATGTGAAATTCCAACGCAATAATCGGCGCCACGCCCCTAGAAGGGGCGGCCAAAGCAAAGTGGTAAATCAGTAGATGATCGTCGGCCCTTTCAAGCGTGGCGGGTCAGTTAAAGCGCGGCGGGCGGGGGAAGCCGGTTGGCGGCAGCTTGCCGGCGCTGGCGCGCTTGCCGATCCAGGTGGTTAAATCTGTTTCGGTGCGTTGGCGGCCGCCATTCATGTGCCAGCTGATACCGTCCTCGGCGCGGAACACCTTGGCATCGGCCATCTTGCCATCTTTATAGCGTTGTAGGATGACGCCCTTGCCGCGGGTCAATTCGGGTATTTCCTCAAGCGCGAAGATCAGCAATTTGCGGTTGGTGCCGACGATGGCAATGCTATCGCCGTCGGTGGCAACGCAGATTGTCGCCTTGGCACCGCGCGCCGGGTTCATCACTTGGCGGCCGGATCGGGTCTGGGCGACTACATCGGCCGAATTGACTCGGAAGCCGCGACCATCATCCGAGGCGACCAGGAATTGCCGGTCCGGGCGGTGGATCTCAAGAGTTACCAGGTCCTGATCATTGGCCAATTCGATCATCAGTCGTAGCGGTTCACCATGGCTGCGCCCGCGCGGCAGCTTGTCGGCCTGCAAGGTATAAAAGCGGCCATCGGTGGCGAAGACCAAGATTCGGTCGGTGGTCTCGGCTCGCAGCAAAAATCGTAGGCCGTCACCATCTTTAAATTTCAGCTCCGTATCGTCGCCGAGATGGCCCTTCATCGCCCTGATCCAGCCTTTTTCCGAGCAAACCACGGTGATCGGCTCCCGCTCCACCATGGCCTCCATCGGTACCACGACCTCTGATGGCGGTCCCCCGATGTCAGTGCGGCGTTTGCCCAGCTTGGTGGTTTTGCCGAAATCTTTGCGCAGGGTGGAAATTTCGCCGGCAACCACGCGCCAGCGCCGGCTCTCATCCGACAGTAAGTCTTCAATGTCGAGCTTCTCCGCGACCAGCTCTTCGTGCTCCTTGCGGATCTCGATCTCTTCAAGCCGGCGCAACGCCCGCAGCCGCATGTTGAGAATCGCCTCGGCCTGGACGTCGGATAAGTCCCAGCGCCGCATCATCTCGGCCTTGGGCTCGTCTTCCTCGCGGATGATTCGGATCACTTCGTCGATGTTGAGATAGGCGATTAAATAGCCGGCCAGGATCTCCAATCGATGTTCGATCTTACCCAACCGGAAGCTGGAGCGGCGGACCAGCACGACGTGGCGATGCCCAAGGAACGCCAGCAGGGCTTCGCGTAGGGACATCACCCGCGGGATCTGCTCGGCATCCAGCACATTCAGGTTGAGGCTGACCCGGACCTCCAGATCGCATTGTCGGAACAGGCTCTCCATCAGCACGGTCGGATCGACATTCCGGCTTTTCGGCTCGAGCACCAGGCGCACGTCCTCGGCTGACTCGTCCTGGATATCGCCGAGCATGGCGAGTTTGCGGGCCTCTAACAGCTCTGCCATTTTTTCGACCAGCCGGGATTTTTGCACCTGATAGGGGATTTCGGTCACCACGATCTGATAGGTGCCGTTCTTCAGCTTCTCGACTTCCCAGCGCGCCCGTAGTCGGAAACTGCCGCGTCCGGTGCGATAGGCCTCGGTCACCGCTTCGCGGGTGTCGACTAGGATGCCGCCCGTTGGGAAATCCGGGCCGGGGATAAAGTCGACCAGGGTCTCCATAGAGCAGCTCGGATGCTTGATCAGATGTAGCAATGCGCCGCACAAATCTTCGACATTGTGCGGCGGGATCGAGGTGGCCATGCCGACCGCGATACCCTGGGCGCCATTGGCCAGTAGATTTGGAAAGGCAGCGGGCAGGACGATCGGTTCGCTGTCCTCGCCGTCATAGGTGTCGCGAAAGTCGACCGCATCTTCGTCAATGCCGCGCAGCAACCGCTCGGCGACCTCGGTCAGGCGCGCCTCGGTGTAGCGCATGGCGGCGGCGTTATCGCCATCGATATTACCGAAATTACCCTGGCCGTCGACCAGGGGATAGCGTTGGGCGAATTCCTGGGCCAGCCGAACCATGGCATCATAGATCGCGGTGTCTCCATGGGGGTGGAACTTACCCATTACGTCGCCGACCACCCGGGCCGATTTCTTGAACGCCTCGTTCGGCGCCAGACGGAGTTGCCGCATGGCGAACAGCAACCGGCGGTGCACCGGCTTCAGCCCATCACGCACGTCCGGCAGCGAACGCGCGGTGATCGTCGATAGGGCATAGGCCAAATACCGTTCGCTCAGCGCGTCGGCAAATTTCGTCTCGTGTATTTCAGCCGATATTGTGGCCATGGGGGAGCCCTCCGCTAGATGTTGTATAGGGGAGAGTCGGGGCGCGGGACAAGGGAGGAGTCGAGATTTCGCCGCATCCTTGTATTTGCCGGGCCGCTAAATCAGCTGGCTTTCTAAACTTACGACCCGCTATATTTGCCGAACTAATTTGTTGGCGCCTGGGTCGGTGCCGAGAACTTGAAAGACGGGGCGTTTTTGATATTTCACCTGATGCCCGGAGGCGTTGACTTTGTCCGGCATCGAGCGGTCGAACAACGAGGTGCTGGGCATATAACGATAAACTTGGCCGGCGCGGCGCATGCCGGAGGTGTTGGCGTTCGAGCCGTGCATTAGATAGACGTCGAACAGCGCTAATTGTCCGGGTTCCATCTCCAGGTCGATGGCCCGAGCCTCGTCCAGATGCTCTGGTGCCACGGTCTGATCCAAAGCGATATTCTCGCGATCGTCGTGCACATGCGGCGCCAAACCACCCCGGTGCGAGCCTGGAATTACCCTCAGACAGCCGTTTTCACGAGTCGCCGGGTCGATGGCTATCCAGGCCGAGACATTGGCCAGCGGCCGGATCGGCCAATAATCCCCGTCCTGGTGCCAGGGGATCGCCATGCCGATCGACGCGGGCTTGCAAAACAGCTGACTGCCCCACATCAGCACGTCGGGACCGACCAATTGGCGCAGAATGCTAGTAAGCCCGGTCGTGGTCCCGAAACTCAGAAAATCGGCATGATGCTCACCGGTGATCGGCCTGGTGGCGCCGCCGGGAATGTGGGGGCAGACCAGTTGCTCGGGGCGATGATCCGGGTTCGAGGCGATCACCCGCTTGACCGCGTCCAGCATCCGCCCGAGATCCTCGGGCGAGAACTGCCAACGCGGAATGATGTAGCCATCGCGGTGATAGGCGTCGATCTCATCCGGGCTGAGCATCGCCGCTAAATCGCCGGGTTGATCGCCTTCGGCTACCGCCGTCATTTGATCCCGGACCATTCCATGGGCCGGCAGAGTTTGTTTTCCTGGCTGACCACCAAACCCTCGGTCTTGCTTTGATACTCCGCCCAGGTCGGGTCGGCGTCGCGGGCGGCGCGGCGTTTGTCTAGATCAGCGAGATTTTCATAGCCCCAGAAATGCACCACCTGATGCAGCGGCCCATGCTCGACCAAAAAATAACCAAGCGGATCGCCGATATGCCGGCGCAGGATCGGCAAGGCGAACTCTTCGAATAGAGCCAGATAGGTTTTCATCTTGCGGGGAACGATGTTGTAGGTGCGCACGTCGACGATCATCGCTTGGTCTCCGAGTAAGGTTGCTGGAGTTTAAGCACGCCGGGGCTTGTGCGCCAGCCGTGCTCGCGCTTGACTGGGGCTGAAAGCGTTCAAGCCTTATTAATCCTCGGTTGGGGCCCTGTCATGTTGAAGTTCGCCATGTTGGAGTTTTGCCGATGACCCAATCGGACCCGAGCGTCGCCGTCGCCGACCACGAACCGCTGGCGCGCGCCTTATTCGATGCCCTGCACAGCCAGACCCATGACGGGATCGGTATCACCCGCGCTTCCTATGGGCCAGGCGAGCAGGCAGCGCGGGATATCATGGCCGGCGCGGCGGACCGCCTTACCATGGCGGTGGAGGATGACGCGGCCGGCAATGTCTATATGACGTTGCCCGGCGCCGATCGATCGGCGACCCCAGTGGTGATTGGTTCGCATCTCGACAGTGTGGCCCAGGGCGGCAATTTCGATGGCGCGGCAGGTGTGGTCTCCGGACTTGTCGCCTGCGCCGGATTGCGCGATGCCGGAATCGTCCCGCCGCGCGATATCCGGGTGATGGGCATCCGGGCCGAAGAAAGCGCCTGGTTCGGGGTCTCCTATATTGGTAGTCGCTCGGCCCTTGGCGTGCTGCCCGGTGGCGCACTGGATAGTGCCCGGCGGGCCGATACTAGACGCACCCTGGCTGAGCATATGGCCGAGGCCGGCTGCGACCCCCAGGCGCTGCGCGACGGCGCGGTGTATATGCAACCCAGCTCGCTGCACGCTTATCTCGAGGTGCATATCGAGCAGGGACCGGTTCTGGAGGAAGCGGGTGTGCCGGTCGGTGTGGTCACCGGGATTCGCGGTAATCGGCGGCTACCTCAGGCGCGCTGTATCGGCGAATACTCCCATTGCGGTGGGGTGCCGCGCAGCCATCGCCGGGACGCGGTGATCGCCACCGCCGAGTTTGTCGGCGCGTTGGACGCGATCTGGACCGAGTGTGAGGCCAAGGGCAAGGATTTCGCCTTCACCATCGGCAAGTTCTTCACTGATGCTGAATGGCACGCGATGACCAAGATTGCCGGTGCGGTCGAGTTCAGTTTGGACATGCGCAGCCTTGACGGTGATTTCATCGACGCGATGACTGGGCGGGTGCGGGAGCTTGCGGCGGATATCGCCAAGCGGCGCGGGGTTACCTTCGAGCTTGGAGAGTTCACCCGCGCGGCGCCCGGACCGATGGATCCGGGCATCAAGGCGGGCATGCTCGCCGGTGTTGCGGCGCTTGGCATTCCCGCGATGGAAATCGCCAGTGGTGCCAGCCATGACGCCGCCGCCTTCGCCGCCGCCGGCGTGCCGACGCAAATGCTGTTCATCCGTAACGCCAATGGCAGTCACAATCCCAACGAGGCGATGGAGATCGCCGATTTCATGGCCGCGACCCGGTTGCTCGCCTGGTGGTTGGCGAACCGCGCCGGATGATCCAGACCAGATGAATCAGAACCGCTTCCAAACGCTGATCGAGGGGGCACTGGGCGCCTGGCAGGTCGATGTTGAGCCGGTCTTCGCAGCGACCGAGTTTGTTTGCCGTATCCTGCGCGACGGCGAAGAGGTGCTGGTCGTCTCGATCGAGGATCAGCCGTTCGGCATGATTTGGCGGATCGTGGAACCGGGTCGGCGCGACCGGGTGCATCCCTCGATTGTCCCGGCGCTACGCGGGTTGCGCGAGATTCTCTGCCCGGATCGCGCGACCGGCCGGGTGCTGTTCGTGGCGGGAGAGGGCGCATGAGTCAAACTGCCCCCGTGTCGACCCCTGTGCCGATGACCGTGGTCACCGGTTTCCTCGGTAGTGGCAAGACGACGCTGATCGCCAAGCTCCTGCGGCGCCCAGAACTGGCGCGCACCGCGGTGATTATCAATGAGTTCGGCGAGATCGGCCTGGATCATGAGCTGATCGAAAGTAGCGAGGAAGACCTAGTGGAACTGAGCACCGGGTGCTTGTGCTGTGTGATGCGCGGTGACCTAACGAATGCCGTCGGCCGGTTGATGGAGCGGCGAAACCAGAATAACAGTTTCGACCGTATCGTTCTCGAAACAACCGGACTGGCCGATCCGGCGCCGATTGTCCATGCCGCCATCGCTGATCCATTCTTGAGGGCCTTGGTGCGGCTCGATCGGGTGGTGGTGACGGTGGATGCGCTGACCGGGATAGCGTCGCTTGACGCGCATGAGGAAAGTCGACGTCAGGTCGCCCTTGCCGATGTGCTGCTGCTGACCAAGACCGATATCGACGCCGGTGATGTTTTGGCGCTGGGCCGGCGGCTCGCCGGGATTAATCCCGACGCGGCGGTTTTTCATGCCGATCGGGGAGAGATCGACCCGGCGATTGTCATCGGAGCTGCTGGGGTGGTGGCCTCCACCCCGAGTGAGCAGGCGTGCGCGGCAACCCATCACCACCATCGTGAGCACGCTCAGGACCACGCGCATCACCATGCTCACGATGAAATCACATCTGTGTCGTTGCGCCTCGACAGGCCAGTCCGGGCCGTCGCTCTAACCTTGTTTCTGCAGGCCTTGGCCGAGACCATGGGCCCGAACCTGCTGCGTTTGAAAGGCATCGTGGCGGTCGCGGAAGCGCCGGATACCCCCGCCGTCGTCCATGGCGTGCAGCATGTGTTTCACCCGATGCGCTGGCTCGATGCCTGGCCCGACGGGACGCGGCAATCCCGTCTGGTGCTGATCGGCAAGCGGCTTTCCACCGGTTGGGTCGAGGCATTACTCGAAACAATCGAGGACGAGGTCGCGCAAGTCTCTGGACAATAGGCCCCTTGGTTCATGAAACTTCGGTAACTTTTTTTGAAGGGGAGGCGGGACATGTTCGATCTGATCTTGCGCGGCGGAACCGTGGTTACGCCCCATGGCGTCGGGGTTCATGACATTGCTGTGTCCGGCGAGACCATCGCTGCGATCACCAATCCCGGAGCGATCGGCGACGATCAGGCCAAGCGCTCGGTTGATGTGTCCGGCAAGATTGTCATGCCCGGTGGTATCGACCCGCATGTCCATTGCAAATGGATCATGCCGATGCCGGATGGCAGCATCGGCTATACCGGCGGTCCGGAAGTCGTAAGCCGTGCCGCGCTGTTCGGCGGCACCACGACGATGATCGATTTCGCCGCCCGTCTCGACGAGATTCCTCTGCGTGAGGTGATCGCCAAGCGTGACGAGGACTGGGTCGATAATTGTTATTGCGACTATGCCTATCACGTCATGCTGCTCGGTGATGTCGAGCCGCCGGTGTTGAAGGAGTTGGAGAGCGTGCTGACCGACGGCTATCCGACGGTCAAGATTTTCACCACCAACATCACCCCCAGTCGATCCGGACGAATGGTGCATTTCGGCGATATCTGGGAGGTGTTCAAGATCATCACCCGGAGCGGTGGACTGGGCGTGATCCATGCCGAGGACAACGACATCGTTATGCACATGTACGAGAAGCTGATCCGCGAGGGTCGGGTCAGCTTTCACAACCTGGCCGAGGTACACAACACGCTGTCGGAGGACCTGTCCTTCCGCCGGGTGATCCGGCTTGCCGAGGCTGAGAAGACGCCGCTGTATATGATGCATGTCAGCGCTGGTACCGGGGTTCAGGCGATCCGCGAGGCGCGGGCCAAGGGCCAGCCGATCTATGGCGAAACCCTGCACCAGTACATGCTTTATAATTCCGAGGATTATAAGCGCCCGAATGGCCAGATGTATCACACCTACCCGTCGCTGAAATCACCCGAGGATCAGGCTGAACTGTGGGCCGGGACCCTGGACGGAGCGATCAATGCGGTGGCAACCGACGAGATCTGCTGCACCCTGCAGACCAAGATTATCGGTGACCGGATCGACGACACAACCGGCGGTAACGCGGGTGTCGAGCCGCGCATCGGTGTGATGTATCAGGAAATGGTCAAGGTGCGCGGCTACTCGCTGGGGCGATTTGTCGATCTGGTCTCGACTAATGCCGCCAAGATCATGGGGATGTATCCCCGTAAGGGCGCGATCGCCGTTGGCAGTGACGCGGATATCGCGGTGCTCGACACCACGATAAATAAGAAGGTGCGGGTCGAGGACCTGCACGAAACCGATTACAGCCCTTGGGAAGGCCATGACATCTCCGCTTGGCCGGTGATGACCGTGCTGCGCGGCAAGGTCATGGTCGAAAACGGTAAATTCAAGGGCGACCTCAAGGACGGTAAATATTTGAAGCGTGAGATTGCGGCGGACATCCGGACCGGTCCGGCGCTCTGATCGCTGTTGGCCGCTATCTGGCTGGGCCATCCTGATCACATAGCCGGTCTACTTACCTTTACCGGGTCTGCACGCGTGCATAGATAACCGCGCTTGGGCATCTTGTCGTCGAAGGCGATTAGCGCAGCGATGACGATGGGGAGTCCGATCATGAAATTTGGCCTGTTTTACGAGTTGCCGGTCCCCAAGCCCTGGGACGAAGACACCGAGTTGCGTCTATTCCACGAAGCGCTTGATCAGATAGAACTGGCGGACAAGCTGGGGATCGATTTCGCCTGGGAGGTGGAACATCACTTTCTTGAGGAATATTCGCATTCTAGTGCCCCGGAAGTGTTTCTCGCCGCCGCCTCGCAGCGAACCAAGAACATTCGCCTCGGCCATGGCATCACACTCACCGCGCCGCTGTATAACCACCCCGTGCGGTTGGCCGAGCGGCTCGCCACTCTTGATCTGGTCAGTCGGGGGCGGGTCGAGTGGGGGACCGGCGAATCCGCCACTCTGATCGAGATGGAAGGCTTTCACGTCGACAAGGAGAAAAAGACCGCGATGTGGCGGGAAGGGGCGGAGCAGATAGCTAATATGCTCACTATGACCCCCTATCCGGGCTTCCAGGGTCAGTATTTCTCGATGCCGGCTCGGAATGTGGTGCCAAAGCCGATGCAAAAGCCGCATCCACCGATGTGGATGGGCTGTTCGCGCCGCGAAAGCATCCTGCGGGCCGCCCGGGCCGGGATTGGCGCGTTGGTGTTCGGCTTCGTCGAGCCTGAGCAGGCGGCGATCTGGATCAAAGAATATTACGACATCATCAAATCACAGGAATGCGTACCGCTTGGGCATTCCGTAAACGCCAATATCGCGGCGGTGAGCGCGCTTTCAGTGCACCCGGATGAGAACGAGGCGATTGCGCGTGGCCTGGATGGGTTTAGGTTCTTCGGGTATTCGTTGGCGCATTACACTAATTTCGGCGCTCATGTTCCCGGTAGAACCGATATCTGGGCCAAGTTCGAAACTATCCGCGATTCCCTGCCGGATAATGCCGGGCGCGGTGGCATCGGAACGCCGGATCAGGTGCGCAAGCACCTGGAAGGATACGCCGAGGTCGGCATGGACCAGATGATTTTTGTCCAGCAACACGGCAAGAACAAACACGAGGACATTTGCGAGAGCCTGGAGATTTTCGCCAGCGAGGTTCAGCCCGCCTTCAAGGCCAAGGAAGCCCAACGCGAAGCCCGGAAGGCTGAGGAGCTGGCGCCCTATATCGAGGCGGCCTTGGCACGCAAGCCACGCATGGAGATGCAGGCTGACGCTGATCTGCCGGTGATCAAATCAGCGGGCTTGCGGTTGAAGGAGTCCGGTGTGGTTGTCGAGGCAACGCCGTTCACCGACCGTGGTGGGGGCATTCCGGTGATCAAGCAGGACCCGACGGTGAATGCGAGGGATGATTGAGCCGGCTTTCTCCGACGATCATGACGGTCTCCCGCATCGCTGATCCAAGAGACGGTGCAGTTTATTCGACCACCTACGCTAAAGCCAACGCCGGAGGAATGGTTCCCCCCGGGATGACGTCATAGCGGGGCCAGGAAGATGGTAGATAGGGTGCAAAGCCGACCGTCTGCTACGCGTCGTAACCTGGATTCTCCCGCTCCAGCTTACGGATCAGCGCCGGCCATTCGAATTGGCCGATCGGGCGGTGACCCGAGGCGCCGATGGCTTTTTTCGAGCGGGCGATCGAGATGTTCTGAACCGATTGCGGAATCTCTATCGCCGGAGCGCCGGCCTGCTGGAAGGAGAGTTGGAAGCGGCAAGCCCGCTCGGCCCGGTACATCCAGACGAAGGCTTCGGACACAGTTCGCCCGACGCTGAGCAAGCCGTGATTACGCAGGATTAGCACGTTTTTGTCACCGATATCGGCGATCAATCGGTCACGCTCTCCCAAATCGAATGCCGGGCCTTCATAGTCGTGATAGCTAGCCTGGGCGATCACCGCCAAGGCCATCTGGGTGAGTGGTAGCAGACCATCCTTTTGGGTGGCCACGCCAAGCCCGGCGGCGGTGTGGGTGTGCATCACGCAGCCGGCGTCGGGACGACCGATATGCACGGCGCTGTGGATGGTATAACCGGCCGGGTTGATGCCGTACTCGGAATCCGAAAGAATATTGCCGTCGATATCTACCTTGACCAGACACGAGGCGGTCATTTCCTCGAACATCCAGCCGACCGGGTTGATTAGAAAATGATCGTCTGTGCCGGGGATACGAGCCGACAGATGCGTCGCCAGCATGTCGGACCAGCCATAGAGGTCGACCAACCGGAAGCCGGCGGCGAGGTCGACCCGGGTCTGCCATTCAACCTGGGACATATCGCGGATTGGAACGACGGTCTCGGGCATTTCAAACTCCCAGCTTGCTAGCTCATTTTCGCTCGTACGAGATCATCCCCAGTCGGTCGGGAGAGCGGGCCGGCGATGCCGCTTGGTCGGAATATATTTCAGCGATCAGGCGGCAGCCTTAGAAGCACCGGCGCGGGCGTCTTCCTTGACCATATCGGCGGCTTTCTCGGCGACCATGATCACCGGGGCGTTGATATTACCGGACGGCATCGTCGGGAAGATCGAGGCATCGACGACGCGCAATCCTCGCATGCCATGCACCCTGAGCCGGTCATCGACCACCGCCATTGGATCAGCGCCCATCTTGCAGGTGCCCATCGGGTGATAGGTGGTGGCGCCGGTGTCGCGGGCGAATTGCAGCAGTCCCGCGTCGTCCTGAACCTCGGATCCGGGGTTCATTTCGTGATCGATATACTGGCCTAAAGCCTCGGTTTCGCCGATCTTTCGGCACAGCTTCAGAGCGTCGACCAAAGTGTCCTGATCCAGCTTATTACCGAGAAAATTGGGCCGAATTTTCGGCGCGTCATAGGCATTGGACCCGCCGATATGAATGGTGCCCTGGCTTTCCGGTCGGCATTGATAGCAGGCCAGGGTCATGCCTGGCTCCTTGTCGAGCTTGCGGTCGGCCGAGGACTTGAAGCTGCCGTGGACGAAGAAGAACTGTACGTCCGGGGTCTCCAGTTCCGCGCGGGTTTTCATGAAGCCGTGCCCGACACCAGCGGTCCAGGTCAGGATGCCGCGCCGGGTTACCGCCCACTTTAGAACTTCCTTGACCATGTTAAAGCCCCGGGTTTCCTCGTTCAGGGTGATCGGCTGGTTGACCCGCCAGTTCATCCGTGCGGCGTAGTGATCGCGATAGTTTTCGCCGACACCCTGCAGCTCGTGCACCACCTCGATACCGTGGGAGCGCAGCAACTCCGGCTGACCGATACCGGACAGCTCCAGCATCTGCGGCGACTGCACGGCGCCGGCGCAGACAATAACCTCGCCGTCGGCACGCTCTTCCTTGGCGACACCATCGATTTCATAGGCGACGCCGATGGCCTGCTTACCCTCGGTCAGGATCTTGGTCGCATGCGCCCGCGATTCCACCGTCAGGTTGGGCCGCGCTTTGGCCGGGTTTAAAAACGCCCGCGCGGTGCTCTCGCGCCGACCATTGCGCTGGGTGATCTGGTAATAGCCAAAGCCCTCCTGATCGGCGCCGTTATAGTCGGGATTCCGTTTTGAACCGATCTCGACGCCGGCATCGATGAAAGCGTCAATCAGCTCGTGCTTTTCGTACATGTCCGCGACGTTGAGCGGTCCGCCGCCACCCCGGTAGTCATCGCCGCCGCGCTCGAAAGTCTCGGCCTTCTGGAAATACGGCAGGATATCGGAATAGGACCAGCCGCGATTGCCCAGCTGCCCCCAGACGTCATAGTCGAAAGCTTGGCCGCGCACATACAGCATGCCGTTGATCGAACTGGACCCGCCTAGCACCCGGCCCCGCGGGATCGGGATCGACCGGCCCGACACATTATCCTCGGGCTCGGTGGCGAAATTCCAGTTCACATCCGGGTTGTTCAAGGTCTTGGTGAAGCCTACGGGAACATGGATCCACATATTGGTGTCCTTGCCACCGGCTTCTAGCAGCAGGACGGTGGTTTTAGGATCCTCACTCAACCGGTTGGCCATCACGCAGCCGGCCGAACCGGCACCAATAATAATGTAGTCGTAGGACATGGATGCTTCCTCCCCGAAGGATCGATGCTTTTTTCGAAGATGCTCGCAAACGGGTGAATTTGCGATCACGAATGCACTATTCGCGCGGCTCGACTTTGCAGCGCCGCCAACATGACGTTTGCTGGGCTTAACATTCAACAATGCCTCTGGGGAGCAACACGATGAACATTGGAAAACGGCTGGAAGGGAAGGTCGCCATCGTCACCGGCGGCGCATCGGGGATCGGCGCGGAGACGGCGCGGTCCTTCGCTGCGCATGGCGCCTCGGTGATGGTCGCCGACGTACAGGACGCGCTCGGCGAGAGCGTCGTGCAACAGATCGTCGAGGCCGGGGGGAAGGCGATGTATTGCAGTCTCGACGTGGTCGATGAGGCGGCATGGATGGCGCTGGTGGCCGAGACGGTCGTGGCCTATGGCAAGCTCGACATTCTCGGCAACATCGCCGGTGTGTCCGGCCGCGATCCGAACATGAAGGTACAGACCACGATCACGCCCGGTCCGCTGATCGAGGACACCACCGTGGAAATGTGGGAGCGGATCATGTCGGTCAATGTGACCGGGGTCTATCTGGGGACCAAAGCGGCGATCCCAGCCATGCGCGAAGCCGGTGGTGGTTCGATCATCAACATCTCGTCAATTTGCGGTCTGGTCGGCAGCTTCGGCAATGCCGCCTATCACGCCTCCAAAGGTGCGGTGCGGATCTTTTCCAAGGCGACGGCGGTACAGCACGCCGTTGACCGGATCAGGGCAAACTCCATCCATCCGGGCTTTGTCGATACGCCGATGACCAAGCCGGGCCATTCCAACAACGCGGTTGCCAAAGTTCGCATGGATGCTACCCCGCTCGGCCGCTTTGGGGTGCCGGCGGATATTGCCATGGGTTGCTTGTATCTAGCGTCGGATGAGGCCGCCTGGGTAACCGGTACCGAGTTGGTAATTGATGGCGGCGTGACCGCGCAGTAAGCCCCTTCTCGGCGGGAGTTTCTTTCTCGTGCTGCTGTCTTAGAAAGTTCTTCAACGCCGGATCCGGCGTCGCGGGCAGGGAGATCTGCAGGGTGACGTGCTAATCGGCTGCCGGTTTGCCGTCGTGGCGACCTCCTTGTTCTTTCAGGGGCATCACACGCCCGCTGTTCGAGTTGTCAGCGACACCGGCCTGGTCACTGTCTGCGCCTGGGCCTTGCCACCGAGCGCGGCTTCGCCAAGACACTACCGGTAGGGTCAGGTGAATGTCGTCCCCTGGCGGCGGAACTGCGGGTGCGGATGTCCTGGCCGCGGATCGGTCGATGTCCACTAGTGCCAAATCCGCCTCGCGCGCTGAACATATTGGCGAAGAGATCGT
Source organism: uncultured Alphaproteobacteria bacterium (assembly GCA_937776645.1). GTDB lineage: Bacteria > Pseudomonadota > Alphaproteobacteria > Thalassobaculales > Thalassobaculaceae > JADHLJ01. Next base: position 69,317 of record CALMRI010000002.1, read on the forward strand.
CGAGGTCGGGCGCGTCTCCCCGCGACGTGTAGCGAAACCCGCCGCCGCCGGCGGCTTGATCTTGAAAATGGGCCTGTGGCCGCTTCTGACCGGAGGCGTCGATTCCCCCCGCGTCATAGCGCGCGCGTTTGTTTTCATCGCCGAGCAAGGTATTCGCCTGTGATATCTCTTTGTAATGTCTGTTCCGTCTTGGCGTCGCCTGGCTGCAGGTCTGGATGATGGAACTTGGCGAGCTTGCGATACGACTTTTTGATTTCTGCCGTTGATGCGTCCTTGGCTACGCCGAGTACCGCGTAGGGATCACGTGCCATGGCTGACCCCCCCCCCCGGTTATTAAGGGCGGTGCGCATTTTTATTACGCGATTGCAACAGATAGATCATGCAGAGATCCGGGGAATTCAAAGGACTTAAAGACCGTGGGAATAAATTGTGGTCCTCTGAGTTGCTTTCGATCTCAATTGTGTACAATGCCCGCGACGCCGGGGGTTCGAGGGAAAATTCTGGCAGTTGGCCGGCACCTGGGAACATCGCCCGTGTGTCAAGCCAAGCCCTCGAGGGAGGTTGCCGTGATCAACAAATTCACTACCGTGTATGCCGGCCATGTCGATTTTCCGGATATGGGGCAAGACGCCACGCCGGCGAATGAACGGCGGTTCTCGAACGAGCATTTAGCCAGTGTCTTCGAGAAGACCGAAGCGATCGCCAAAATCATGGATAAATTCGGCTACGACATGATGTGGTTGGCAGAGCATCATTTTCAGCATGAAGGCTACGAGGCGATCCCAAATCTGATGATGGCGGCGGTGCATCTTTCGCATTTGACCAAGCGGCTGCGCATCGGTTGCGGCTTCAACATCACGCCGATGTGGCATCCGCTGCGCCTCGCTGAGGATTTTGCCACGGCTGACATCATGACCAAGGGGCGCACGGTGTTTGGCGTCGGGCGCGGCTATCACACCCGCGAGGTCGAGACATTTGGTGCGCCGTTGCAGGACCAGGCCGCCAACCGCGATCTGTTCGAGGAGCAGGTCGAGATCATCTTTAAGGCCTTCAACAACGAATCCTTCTCGCACCAGGGCAAGCACTACACCCTGCCGCCGAACGTGCCGTATCGCGGCTATGACCTTAAGGAACTGACCCTGGTGCCGCGGCCGTTAAATCTGCCGGTGGAGTGCTGGCAGCCGGTGGTGAGCGCCAATCCACGCGGCCTCGATTTCATGATCCGCCACGGCATCAAGGCAGCGGTCGGCGGCGGCGCGGCGACCATGTCCGACGGACCGATCCAGGCCTACAAGGACGCCGCGGCCCGAGCCGGTCAGGAGCTGAAGCTTGGCGAAAATCTCACCATCGGTATCTTCTTTCATCTGGCGGAAACCAAGGAGAAGGCGATTGCCGAGATGACGCCGTTCTATGAGGAACATGTAAAGATGTTCGGTCCGCTCGGTTTCATGCCAGGCCTGACACCGGAAAAAATTAAGGCTAGCGAAGGACGCGGTGGTTGGTATGAAGTCGGGGTCCCCAGCCTGCAGCATTTCATCGATCTCGGTTCCTGGTTCGCCGGTACCGCCGAGCAATTGGTCGAGCGTCTAAAACAGCTTGAAGAGCGCTATCCGGGGATGGAGCACATCAGTTTGAGTTGCTCTTTGGGGACCCCGCAATCAGTGATGCTGGAGCAGTATCAGCGCGTCGCCGAAGAAGTGATGCCGCATTTCGGCGGCGAGGCTTAGGTCAGACTTCTCCCCTCTCCACATCCCTGGCGAAAGCCAAGGCTGCAGGTAAGAGCATTCCGTCGGTCAAAATTCCGACGTCGTCACCCCCAAAAGTAGACCCTGGCTTCCGCCAGGAATGCGACGAAGTGAAGAACTATTAAGTCAGCAGACGCCGTCACCCTAAAAACCGGTCCCGCAGGCGTCGCATGCCGCCGAGCCAGCGGTCATAGTCGTTGCTCTTGCGCTGTAGATAATCCCGGACCTGGGGATGCGGCAGGATCAGGAACTCCTCCTTGTCCATGGTCTGCACCACGCAATCGGCTAGCGCTGCGGGTTCCAGCATGCCATCGACGCTGGAGACTGCCTCGCCCCGGCCGGCGGTCATCGGCGTGCGCACGGATTGCGGACACAGGACCGAGACATGGATGCCCTTGTCGCCATAGCGGATTGCCAGGGTCTCGGCGAAGGCGACGGCGGCGTGCTTGGTGACCGCATAGCTGGCGGAGTCGATCTGGCTCAATAGGCCGGCTGCAGATGCGGTGTTGACCAGATAGCCGTTGGCCCGTTCCAGCATGCCGGGGACCACGGCGCGGGCGGCATAGACATGGGCCATCACATGGACCCGCCAGTTGGTATCCCAGATTTCATCCGGCGCCTCTTCCCAGCCATAGCGGACCAAGCCGGCATTTGAGCAGAACACATCGGTTGGTCCGTGCGCGGCCTCAGCCTGCGCCACCAGGTTCTGAATGTCGGATTCTTTTGATACATCACAGGGCACCGCCAGGCCGTCGACCTCGCGGGCGACCTCAGCAAGTTTGTCGACCTGTAAATCGCCGACGGTTATAGAGGCCGCGCCCTCGGCCCAAAATCGAACCGCGAGCGCGCGACCGATGCCGCTGGCGCCACCGGTGATGATGATGTTTTTTCCCGAGAGCTTCATGAGGTACCGTTCATCTATGAGATCCGTTGACGATCATGGCGATGAAAGACCGGGTGATGCAAGGCTAGGTGAAACAAGGCCGGGCGTTGCATCGACTGGACCGCCGCCGCGCGTGACCACCGGTGCGATCCGCTGGTCGCGTCGCCATTTGTTCCGCGGCCCGCTGGACACTTTGCTGACCATCACCATCGCTGGCGGCGTCGGCTACCTAGTCTGGTTGTTTTACGTCTGGGGGATCGACACGGCGGTTTGGGACGCCGCGTCGCGCCGCGAATGCCTGGACCGCAGCCCGACCGGGGCGTGCTGGGCCGGCGTGATCTCTTGGTTCGACCGCTACCTTTATGGACGCTATCCGGATATAGAGATCTGGCGGGTTGACTTGGCCCTGGCGATTTTCGTCCTCTGGATGGCGCCGCTTTGGTTGCCCAAGGTTCGGGCCAAGGTTGGCGTGGCGATGGGGGTTGTGCTGCTATATCCGTTTTGGGCGGTGGCGCTGTTTCATGGCGGTGAACGCAGCTTGTTTCTGCAGGTCATGATGTCGGCGGCGATAACCGGCTTTGTCCTGACGCTTGTGCACACGGTCACCTGTATGGTCCTGGGCCGGGGATATTGGACCGTCATCATCGCCATGGCCGGCCAACTCACGGTGCCGGAAAAGGCCCGTATATTCTTGGTAATCGCCGGCATGGCGGTGCTTTGGCTAGCGATTTTCTGGTTGTCGGTCGGTTGGACGGTGCCCGAGGTCAATACTTACAAGTGGGGTGGGTTGTTCCTGACCTTGGTGGTCTCCGGCATCGCCATCGCCACGGCACTGCCGGCGGGTATTATCCTGGCGCTGGGCCGTCGTTCGCGAATGCCGCTGATCAGGGCGCTTTGCATCGGTTATATTGAGGTGGTGCGCTCGGTGCCGCTGGTCACGCTGATGTTCATGGCGACGACGATGTTTCCGGTGATGATGCCGCAGGGGGTGACCCTGGATAAGTTGGCGTTGGCGATCATATCAGTTTGTATGTTCGCCGCCGCCTATATGGCCGAGACCGTGCGCGGTGGTATTCAGGCAATTCCGTTTGGCCAGACCGAGGCGGCGCAAGCCATGGGGCTGCGCTATTGGCACGCGATGGGCCTGATCATTCTGCCGCAAGCCTTGCGGGCAATGATTCCGAATATTGTTGGCAGCTTCATTAGCCTGTTCAAGGGGACGGCGGTGATCTCGATCTTCGGCTTTTACGATTTAACCAACATGCTGTCCGCGGTCAGTCAGTCGCCGCGCTGGATCATGTTGTTCTACGAGCCCCTATTTGTTGGTGCGTCAATGTACTTCATCGGTTGCTTCGCCATGTCGCGCTACAGTCTTTATCTGGAACGCAAGCTTGGTGTCGGCGGCCGGCACTGAACAGGGCGTGGCACTCGAGATAGCACGGCGCTACCGAGACTTGACCCAGGCTTGCCGGGTATCATCTGTTTTTCAACGTATTCCATCCGTCGCCGAGTTCCGGCCGTCATCCCGACGCCAACTCGCCGGTGTCCGTTAAAATCACATCCGTCGTCCTGGCGAACGGCAGGATCCACGCCTAAGGAGATTCACCGTCACCGATGGGCGAGCAATATGCCGCTATTATTCGCCATGATCCGCCATTTGCACCACCGAACGGCGTCAGGCTTTGGCCCTGCCGTTCGCCAGGACGACGGATGTGATTTTTGAAAAGAGGGTGATACCCGGCAAGCCTAAATCAAGTCTCGCCAGCTCCGCTCCGCTTATCGATGCGATCATGCGTAGGTTACCAAGGCGATTCTGGGGCCAGGGGCCGTCTCGCGGCAAACTATTAGCGCGGATAACGACAGCGAGGGCCGGCTTTATGGCGGGTGACCCTGCGCATGACTATACTGCGCGTTATTCAGTCGAACTCGCCCAGGAATACCTCACTATGCCGCCAGAGAATCGTTATCCTAGCGTCCCGTTCCTTCATGCCGCCGCCAAGAAGCGGTTGCCAAAATTTTCCTATGACTATGTCAATGGTGGCACCGGGCCGGGTGTTGGTCAGGAGCGTAACCGAACCGCGCTGGATGCGGTCACGATGACGCCGCGCTACGTCACCCAGACCGGGCCGGTGGAGACGGAGGTTGAGGTTTTCGGACGAAAATTCGCCAGGCCTTTCGGCATCGCGCCGATGGGGTTGGCCAGTCTCCAGGTTCCCGATGCCGAGTTGAAATTTGCCCGTGCCGCCAAGGCGGCGGATATGCCGGTTGGACTTAGCACCGCCTGTACGGTTGATATCGAGGAGTTCGGCGCGATCGCCGGCAGTAACGGCTGGTTCCAGCTTTACCCGCCGAAGGATGAAGCGGTGAACGACGATCTGATTAAACGCGCCAGCGATGCCGGTTTTGGCGCGATGTTCGTGACCGTCGATGTGCCGGCCAGCGGATGGCGTCCGCACGACGCCTATAACGGCCTTGCTGTGCCGCCTCGGATCACCCCGGCGACGATCTGGAATGCGGCGATGCGACCGTGTTGGAGCTTGAGTACCTTGGCTGCCGGGATCCCGCATTTCAAAACCCTGGGGCGCTATTCGCCGGACAAATCGATGCGCGGAATGGCGGATTTCGTCAGTACTCAATTGGGCAACCCGACCAGCGCCGACCGGTTAAAGCGGATCCGCGACCTTTGGAAAGGCGACCTAATCATCAAAGGGGTCATGCATCCCGCTGATGCCGAGGCGGCGATTGATATGGGGTACAACGGCATTTTGGTCTCCAACCACGGTGGTCGCCAGCTTGACGCCGCCCCGGCTTCGATCGAGGTTTTGAGCGAAATCGTCGATGTCGTTGGGGACAAAGCGATGGTGATGGCCGATAGCGGTTTCAGCAGTGGCCTTGATATCCTACGGGCGCTGGCGATTGGCGCTAAGTTCGTGTTTTGCGGTCGCGCGTTCATGTGGGGGCTGGCAGCCATGGGGCCTGCTGGGGTGCCGCACGTGATTAACATGTTATCCGATGAGCTTGAGCGCTCCTTAATACAGATCGGCTGTCCGCGGCTTTCGGAGCTTGACCGCAGTTGGTTGAGCGACCACCCCCGCCAAACGCGCTACCCAAACGCGCGCTGATAGGCTCAAGTTTGCACTGATAGACCGGGGAGAACACCCGATGCGCCTTGTCATCGCGATGATGAGCCACGAGACGAACACCTTCTCGACGGTGCCGACCCCGCTGTCGCGGTTTTCGCGCGGCAACACGCACCCGGTGCCGCTGGAGGGGGGTGAGATAATCGCCGCCTATAAAGAAACCGGATCGGCGGTCGGCGCGTTCATAGAGTTGGCCGAGGCCGAGGGGGCCGAGATGGTTCTGCCGCTGGCCGCTGCCGCCTGGCCCAGCGGTCCGGTCGAGGATGCGGCCTATCAGTATATGACCGACCGAATTTGTGGCGCGATCGAAGCCGGCTGCGACGGCATTTTGCTTCAGCTGCACGGCGCCATGGTGACCGAAAGCCATGAGGACGGGGAGGGGACGTTGCTGGCCAGGATCCGGCGGATGGCGCCAGACATTCCGCTAGCGATTTCGCTTGATATGCATACAAATATGTACCCGGCGATCATTGATAACGCCGATATCGTCGCTGGCTATCAGACCTATCCGCATGTCGACGTGTACGAAACTGGGTTGCGGGTCGGGCGGGCATTTTTCCAGATGATCAGGGGCGAGGTTCGCCCGACCATGGCCTGGGGTAACCGGCCGATGCTGCCGCATGTGATGCGCCAGGGCTCCGATGATTCTCCGAACCGGGAAATTCAGCAACTGGCCAAGAAAATGGAGAGCGACGGGGCTTTATGCGCCAGTTTCTTCACCGGGTTCCCCCATGCCGATATTAGGCTCGCCGGCTCTAGCGCCGTGGTGGTGACCGATGGCGATCAACGCCTGGCCGAAGAGTTGCGCGATCAGCTTCTCGATCTAGCTTGGCGCGAGCGGACAAAATTCGTCTACCAGATTGAGCCGTTGGCAGAGTCTTTCGCCCGGGCGAGCGTAATGGTTGAGGACGGCCCGATCGTACTGCTCGATCATTACGACAACGCGGCATCGGGTGGTTCGATGGATACGATGACGGTGCTCAAAGGTATCCTTGACGCCGGCCTGGAAGATGTCGCCGCCTTTGCTATCTGTGATCCCGAGGCGGTGCAGACGATGATCGCCGCGGGTATTGGCAACGAGGCGACGGTCACCCTTGGCGGTCGGGCTGACATGCCGTCGATTGGGCGGGTCGGAGAGCCGCTCAGGGTCGCCGGCACCGTGCGGCTGATCTCCGACGGCCGGTTCCGCAATATCGGGCCGATGGGCAAGGGGGTGATGAACAATATGGGGCCGACCGTAGTCCTCGACACCGGCAAGGTCGAGATTATCGTCATCTCGACCCAACAGGAGCCGAATGACTTTGCCTGCTTCCAAAGCCTCGGCATCGACCCTCGGGCAAAACGCTACTTGATGCTGAAAAGCCGCATCCATTGGCGCGCCGGCTTCAAGACAATCGCCAAGCAGGTCGTCGATTGCGCGGGTGTCGGGGGTGTGCACCTCGGACTACGCGATGCTTGATTTCAAGAACGTGCGCCGGCCGATCTATCCGCTGGACGAGGATTTGCAACCCGTCTCGATCGGGTGAAGCAACGCTGAATGAACCGGCTATCCCGCCGCCGCTTCGGCCGCGCGCTTGCGCAGAATGAACTCAGGCAGGCTCTGACCCATGGAGTGTTCATACATCAAGGCCGGTCGGCCGGCGTTGAACGGGATATCTAGGGCCGCGCGGACATCGCGCTCCAACTCATCGCGCAGTTCTACTATTTCGTCGCCGTCCAGATGGTCGGTATACACAAAGGACCGGTAGCCCTCTTCGGGGATGCCTTTGTAGTAGTCCGCGGTCGTTGAGTAATCAACCTCGCGGGCGTGCAGGCGGTCGCCGGTCTGGGACTGTGTATAGGTCCAAACTCCCTCCACCTCCTCGCTCGGAACCGCCAGGTCGTGATAGGGCGTGCCGGGATAGGGGGTGATCACGGTGCAGTCGAAATCGTCGACCCGCATCTCGATAAGCCTGTCCCGCACTGCTTGGATGGACGCCCGGGTTTCACCCGGGTGACCGACGGACATCAAGGCCTTTATTTTCATCCCGTGTTTGCGGGCGATCTCGACGGCGCGGGAGTTGTCCTCGCGGGTTGCGCGTTTTTGAATATTGACCAGGATCCTGGGATCAGCGGCCTCAAAACCGCAGAGCAGCCAGCGAAACCCCGCCCGATACATCGCCTCGGCTTGCTCTTCGGTAAAAAGTTCAGCCTTGATGAAGCCGCGTAGCCGGAATTCGACACCGCGCTGTTGCTGCAACTTGGCCAGACCGTTCATCAGCGTCACGATCTTTGGATTTACGTTCAATTCGTCGTCGCAGAACATAAAGCCGGTATAGCCGTAGCGGTCATGCAGGTCGGCGACCTCGGCGACAATCGACTCCTGTGAGCGGGTGCGGATGATCCGAAGGCTACGGCTGAACCGACCGCCGCAGAAGCCGCAGGCGAACGGACAACCGAGTTGGGCGATCAGGCTGGTCGCTGGAAATCCCTCGATATTATATTTGTAGGTCGACAGATCTATCAGGTGGCGTGCCGGCGCCGGTGTCACCTCATAGAGGGCGTCGGTCAGGAAGAGCTCGCTCTTGTGGTCGTCGCCATTGATGTGTTTCGGCGGGTCGTCCTCGATCGCGGCAAAGATTGCGACCTCGCCGTCACCAGCGCACAGGACGTCGAAATTTTCTTCCAGCTTCTGCACGGCCCGGCTTGCCCGACCGCCGATTCTCTTGGCCTTGTGCTCCTGCTCCCGACCAGAATAGGCGAGCGCTACATGGGCTCCACCAAGGATCAGGCGTAAATTGGGGCGAAGTTCCTTGATACGGTTGCGGATCTTGAAAACACTGGGCAATTGCGGCGTGGTTACGGTGATCCCGACCGCGTCATACTCAGTCGCGGAAACCGCATGCGCGACCACCTCGAGGTAGTTCGCGACGCCGGACAAATCGAGGACTTCGACCGCATGGCCTCCCGCCTCAAGCACGGCGGCGATCTTTAGAACACCGAGGCTAGGGAACACCCGGTCATCCAACAGAAATTCCGAAGGCGGAATGACTAGGCAAACCTTGCGCTGGTCTTTCGCTCGTTTGAACCAGGGTGCCTGGTCCGGCGCAAGGCTGCGGCGCGTGCGTGAGGTCGTGTCCATTGTTGTCAATTTCGACCATGCTGGTGGTTGCTGCGAGTGGTGGAAAATATACCAGTATCTTTCCGATTCTTCCAGGCGTTTGAATGATTGACTGCCCTGGCGTGTGTTCGACCACCGGCTGGTGGATTCCGACTTATTTGCGCTATTGCGTGGCTGGCAGTGGCGATGAAGATCTGATGGCGAAACTGACGCGGTTGCAGGCCAATACGAATACCACCCTGGTGCGCAGCGATTGCATCAATGGTTTTATCGGCGCGATCCAACCGGATGGCTCCAATGCCGCCGTGGATTGAGTGAACCACCATCAGCTTCAGGCGTTGCTGGTAGTCCACATCTGAGCCTGGTCGGGCACGCGAACTCATCCTCAAAACCGGTTCAATACCGGTTCTTGCCGAGAAGGCGGGCTTTTGGTCGCCAAGAATAGATTTGAAGAGCGTGCAAGCGATAGAATGAACTTACCGATTTTGTGGGGCTACGCTCTGGGCTAGGGTGCCGGCCTTGCCCGGTTGATTTGGTTTTCCCGTGACATCCACGCCGCTCTCTCCGCGCCATTCGATTTCTGACGCCCGGCTTGCTGCCGCCGGGTGGCTGTTTTGTGCGGTGTTTTTCTTTTATGCCTTTATTCTCCGGGTCTCACCTGCGGTAATGGTCGATGATCTGATGCGGGAATTTGCCGTTGGCGCGGCGATCCTTGGGAATTTGTCGGCGGTCTATCTTTACATTTATGCCGGACTTCAAATTCCCGTTGGCTTGTTCATCGATCGTTTTGGCCAGCGTTACTTTATCGCCGGGGCCTGTGCGGTGACCGGCATCGGCGCCATCGTTTTCGCGCTTGGCGAGACGCTTTCAACCGCATATCTCGGTCGCTTCCTGATCGGCGCCGGTGCTGCCTTTAGTTTCGTCAGCGCATTGAACATGGCGGCACGTTGGTTTCCGGCGCGGTTCGCATTGCTTGGCGGCTGGGCGCAGATGCTAGGCTCGGCGGGGGGCTTTACCGGGCAAGCGCCCTTGGGATTGGCGATCGCCACTTTTGGTTGGCGTTCGACCAATATCGCGCTTGGCATCGGCGGTTTGCTGCTTGCCGTGTTGTTGTTGGTGAGCGTCCGCGACCCGGCCGGTGGTCGAAAATCCGAGGGGTTCTCCACGTGGCGCGCGCTTCGGGTCGTTGGCTCCAACAAACAAACTTGGCTGGCGTCCATAAGCGCCGGTGGATTGACCGGTACCCTGTTGGCCTTTGGTGGCCTTTGGGGTGTACCGTTTTTGATGGCGGCGCGTGGTTTGGATAAAACTGATGCCGCCGGATTGATCTCGATTGGCTTTGTCGGATGGGCCATTGCGGCGCCCTTGATGGGTTGGATATCTGACCGAATCGGCCGGCGACGTCCTTTGATACTTTTAGGTACAGGGGCGGCGACGTTAAGCACAGGGGCGCTGGTGTTATGGCCCGCCATGCCAGAGGCGATCCTCGTGCCAACGCTGTTTGCGCAAGGCGGTTTCTCGGCTTCGATGATCCTGTGTTTCGCTTTAGCCAAGGAAAGCAACGCGCCGGAACTGAACGGCGCTTCTCTGGGTTTGATCAATACCTTCGCGGTTGGCGGCGGCGCCGTGCTGCAGCCCTTAGTCGGAATCGTGCTTGATTCTCTCTGGGATGGCGCAATGTTGGACGGAGCGCCGGTCTATGCGCTCGCGGATTATCGTATTGGATTGGCAGTTCTCCCGTTCTGTTGCGCAATTAGTCTGGTGACGACCCTTTTCATTAAAGAGCCTAAAGTGCAGCGATTACCGTGATTGGGACGCTATTTGGTTGACCCAACGAAATTAATTTAAGGGGGCTATCCGAGATAACTAGCCCATATGTCATTTAACCCATTGCCTCAATTTCGATAACTGGTTTGATGGCCTGCTGTTGTTGAAACGCCACTTGCATTCCTTCAAGAACAGGCTGAAATGGACCTTGGGAACACCGTTGGACTTACGCATTTGGCGCTTCGCCTAGTTCCAAAAATTCTCGATATCCGCCTTCGAGGGTGTGGTGTCACCGCTCGGATGGTTGTGCACTATGATCAGCGCCGAGGCGCCGGGTTCCAGTGCGCGGTGGACAACCTCGCGTGGGTAGACCGGGGTATGATCGATGGTGTCGCGTTGGTGAATTTCGTCCGCCACTAGAAGGTTCTTGCGATCGAGGTAAAGTAACCGAAACTGTCCGACTTTCTCGAAGCCCATGCTAGCCGGGTAGTAGGCGATCACTTGATCACCAGGTACGGCAGCACCGGTCTCTTCATCAACGGTTCAGCCATGAGCCGGAGCGCCGCCTCTCCGACACGCTGATTGTTTCGGCGAGACCGTCGAATTGGCGAAAGAGCTACTTGGCCAGAGGCTTTACGTCGCCGCGTGCATGCGACAGGAACAATACCAGTTCCAGTAACTCATAGCCGGCGACCGCGCCCCGCATGTCCGGTTGACTTAGTGTTTCCTCACACCCGCTCCTCCCCGGATCGTCTCTCCCCGGGCTAATTCTCAAGGGTTTATGGACGGTGGGGAGAGCTTTTTCAGGTCTCGTAGGGCGGTTTGGTCAAACCTAATGGGGAATTGGTGAAAATTTCGTAGCCGGTATCGGTCACCGCAATCGAATGCTCGAATTGCGCCGAAAGCGAACGGTCACGGGTTACTGCGGTCCAGCCATCGGACAGAATTTTCACGTCGAATTTGCCGGTGTTGATCATCGGCTCAATGGTGAAGAACATCCCTTTGCGGAGCACCGTTCCGGCACCCGGCGTGCCATAATGCAACACGCTCGGCGCGGTGTGAAAGGCCTGGCCCAGTCCGTGACCGCAGAAGTCGCGCACGACGGAGCATCGTTCGGCTTCGGCGAAAACCTGAATCGCGTGTCCGATATCGCCGAGTGTTGCACCGGATTTGACGACGGAGATGCCGCGCATCAGACAATCATAGGTGATGTCGATCAGCCGGGCAGCCTTCACCGGTATCTTGCCGACGCCGAACATCCGGCTGGTATCGCCGAACCAACCATCGAGGATGACGGTGATGTCGATATTCATGATATCCCCCTTGAGCAGTTTGCGAGGGCCGGGGATACCATGACAGACGACATGGTTGATCGACGTGCAGATCGACTTGGGATAGCCCTTGTAGCCGAGCGGCGCTGGAATGGCGCCATGATCGAGGATGAAGTCGTGGCAAAGGGTATCGAGTTCCTCGGTGGTCACCTCAGGTTTTACGTATGGGGTGATGAAGTCGAGGGTCTCGGCCGCCAGTTTGCCGGCTTTGCGCATGCCGTCATAGTCGTCATTCGAGTGGATGCGGATTTGCCTTGATTCGGTGTCGGGCACGGTTGGATCTCTTGCTGGTGAACGGGGTTTGTCGAGCATCCAAAAGCTTCAGGGGGCCGACCGGGCCATATTTGCGACAGGGAGACCCTCAGGTCAAGGTGGAGAGCCGCGACGCGCCAGCGTACCAACCTCAATGTAGCTTGATCATCGCCGAGCCGTAGATCGCACCTTGGTTTTCTCCTTGTAACAGGGCCACCCCGTTATCTGCCTTGACCGGCCAATTTTTGATGTCGAAATTGGCGGCTACCGGCGCGCTGTTCCAGGTTCCGAGGCGCAGGATATCGCGAACGATGTTGCGTTCGGTCAAGGTCTTACCGGCGTTCTCTCCACGGGTAATGGGCGTTGTGTGGCCATCGTCATAGGCGACGAACCAGATCGCGCCGCTCTTGGTAGCCGCTCGACCCTCGATTCCGACCGATAGCTGTCGCCCGGTGCCGATCATTGAAACCGTTATGAAAACTGGAATGGAAACCAGTTTCTCTAAGCCCATAGTGGTCACTTGGTCAATTTTCTCGAAGATTTCGCTGGTCCGTGATCCGCCCCCTCAAGTCGACCATCGATGACCATTTGCGGCGTATAGATTGACCATAGGTCCAGCGTCTTGCCATAGCCGCGCTGGAGGGCAGCGTTGGCGGTCCCCACACCCTGCCAGTTGACTAGTAAAACTGTCGCCGAGACAAATAGAACCGTCGCTAGAAATATAAATCGAGTACTTCATTCCATGGCCGGATGATGGAGGCTTTGTTGACACCCCGCCAATCATGGGCCCGTTATATCGAAGGTAAACGGGGCGCCCCGGATGAGCGCCCCGTTTACGATTGAGTGTTAAACCGCCGAGCGTTGAACCGGGTCAGGCGGCTTTTAACATGTTCCGCAGAACATATTGCAGGATGCCGCCATGGCGGTAGTAGTCGACCTCGTCCGCCGTATCGATTCGGCACAGCAGGGTGACGTCCTTGCTCGACCCATCGGCGAAGCTTATCCGGCAGGAGACGTCCATGCGCGGTGTGATACTCCCGGCGATCCCCGTGAAGTCAAAGGTCTCAGTGCCCTTCAAGCCAAGCGACTGGCGGTTCTCTCCATCCTTGAACTGCAACGGAAGCACGCCCATGCCGACCAGGTTCGAGCGATGGATACGCTCGAAACTCTCGACGATCACCGCTTTCACGCCCAGCAACCGGGTGCCCTTGGCGGCCCAGTCACGCGACGATCCGGTGCCGTATTCCTTGCCGCCGACGATCACCAGCGGCACCCCTTCGGCCTGATACTGCATCGCCGCCGCATAGATCGACATCTGCTTGCCGGAAGGGTGATGGGTGGTTACACCGCCGGAGACACTGGGGACCAACTCGTTACGAAGCCGGATATTTGCGAAGGTTCCACGCATCATGATCTCGTGGTTGCCGCGCCGGGCGCCAAAGGAGTTGAAGTCCAAGGGGCGTACCTGACGCTCCATCAGATAGTCACCGGCCGGGCCGTCCTGCTTGATTGAGCCAGCCGGCGAGATGTGGTCGGTGGTGATCGAGTCGGCGAGCATGGCGAGCGCCCGGGCGCCGTGGATGTCCACAATTTCATCAGGCTCGGCCTGCATTCCTTCAAAATACGGAGGGTTCTGCACATAGGTCGAGCCAGCATTCCAATCATAGGTGACGGTGGGCGTTGCCTGCACCGCGCGCCATTCCGCCGGTCCCTCGAAGACATTGGCATAGCGCGCCCGGTACATCTCCCGGGACAGGCTCTTGCGCATGACTTCATCGATCTCCTGGTTGGTTGGCCAGATATCCTTCAGGAAGACCGGGTTGCCGTCGGCATCCTCGCCCAGCGGATCGGTGTAGAGATCCTTGGTCATCGAGCCGGCGATTGCATAGGCCACGACTAGGGGCGGCGAGGCGAGATAGTTAGCCTTGGCATGGGCGCTGACCCGGCCCTCGAAGTTGCGGTTGCCGGACAGAACCGAAGTGACGACAAGATCTCCGGACTCCACGGCGTCCGCCAAGGGTTGCGCCAGCGGACCGGAATTGCCGATGCAGGTGGTGCAGCCATAGCCCACCAGGTTAAAGCCCAGCTCATCCAGCTCGCTCTGCAGGCCGGCCTTGATCAGATAGTCGGTGACTACTTGTGAGCCGGGCGCTAGCGAAGTCTTGACCCAGGGCTTGGCTTTCAGGCCCTTGGCATTGGCGTTGCGTGCTACAAGCCCAGCGGCGATCAGCACCGAGGGGTTGGAGGTATTGGTGCAACTGGTGATCGCGGCGATGACCACGTCGCCGTCGGAAAGCTGGTAATCCGCCCCCTCGACCGGGACCGAGCGGACCTTGCCGTTACCAAGTTCCGTCAAGGCCTTGTCGAACTGAACCGCCGACTCGGACAACAGGACTCGATCCTGCGGGCGCTTGGGGCCGGCCATCGACGGCACCACCGTCGACAGATCCAGGGACAGCGTGTCGGTGAACACCGGATCCGGGCTTGAGGCGTTGCGCCACATGCCCTGGGCCTTGGCATAGGCCTCCACCAGGGCTATCCGGTCATCCTCGCGACCGGTGAATTTGAGATAGGAGATAGTCTCGGCATCGATCGGGAAGAAGCCGCAGGTGGCGCCGTATTCCGGGGCCATATTGGCAATCGTCGCCCGGTCGGCCAGGGTCAACTCATCCAGGCCGGGACCGAAAAATTCCACGAACTTACCGACCACGCCATACGACCGCAACGCTTGCGTCACCGTCAACACCAGATCGGTTGCGGTGGCGCCCTCAGGCAGTTTGCCGGACATCCTGAAGCCTATGACTTCGGGGATTAGCATTGAAACCGGTTGACCCAGCATCGCTGCCTCGGCCTCGATACCGCCCACGCCCCAGCCTAGAACTGCCATCCCGTTGACCATTGTGGTATGGCTGTCGGTGCCAACCAGGGTGTCCGGATAGGCGATGGTCTTGCCATCCTCTTCCTTGGTCCATACGGTTTGCGCCAGATATTCCAGGTTAACCTGATGGCAGATCCCGGTTCCCGGCGGTACGACCCGAAAGTTGCGGAACGCCTCGGAGCCCCAACGCAGGAACTCATAGCGCTCACCATTGCGCTCGAACTCCAGCTCGACATTTTTTTTGAACGAGTCCGGGCCGCCAAAATTGTCGACCATGACCGAGTGATCGATGACGAGATCGACGGGCGAGAGCGGGTTGATCCGCTCCGGGTCCCCGCCCATCGTGATCATGGCGTCGCGCATCGCTGCCAGGTCGACGACGGCGGGAACGCCGGTAAAGTCCTGCATCAGCACTCGGGCCGGTCGGTAGGCGATCTCGCGGGTCGATTTGCGTTCCTTTAGCCAGGCGGCGACCGCCTTGACGTCATCGATGGTGACGCTGCGACCGTCCTCAAAACGCAGGAGGTTTTCCAGCAGCACCTTTAGCGAATACGGCAAGGTGCGGATCTCCGGAAAGCCGGCGTCAGCCATCGCCTCGAGGCTGTAGTAATCGTAGCTTTTGCCCCCGGCGCTCAAGGTGCGGCGGGTTTTCAGTGTGTCTTGGCCGGCAGTCATGCCCGGTCTCCATTTCAGCGATGAATGCGCCCGACCGGGGTGTGCTACGGCCAAGTCGGCAGTACCTCTTATGAGGGCAAAAGTGGTCGTCGCCAAGGGCGCGATATGCGCTGTCCCCGGAGCGCCTCGACTATAGCTTGAAGTGGGGTGGGGGGCTAGAGGGACACCGAGCCCTATGACCCGGCCTCTGCCTCTGCTCTCAGTTCCACCCGGCGGATCTTGCCGGAGATGGTTTTCGGCAGCGCGTCGCGATATTCGATTTCGCGCGGGTATTTGTACGGCGCCGTAACCTTCTTGACGAAATCCTGAATCTCCTTGGTCAAGGCGTCCGATCCCTGGTGGCCGGGGGCCAGAATTACATAGGCTTTGACGACCTCACCACGAATCGCATCGGATTTGCCGATCACTGCAGATTCCTGCACGGCGGGATGCTCGATCAGGGCGCTTTCCACCTCGAACGGGCTGATCCGGTAGCCAGCCGACGAAATGATGTCGTCCGATCGGCCAACGAACCAGATATAGCCGTCGGCATCGCGGGTTGCAGTGTCGCCGGTATAATACCAGCCGTTACGGAACGAGCGGGCCGTGCCCTCCGGGTCGCGGAAATAGCCGGTAAACAGCCCCGGCGGATACGGGTCGGTGATCTTCACCGCGATATGGCCGACCGTGTCGTCGGCGCAGACGGTGCCGTCATCCTCGATGATGCCGATCTCGATTCCCGGCACCGGACGGCCCATCGAACCGGGGCGCACCCTCATGCCGGGAAAGTTGGCGACGATGTTGATAGTTTCGGTCTGGCCATAGCCGTCATAGACATCGCAGCCGGTCGCCGCCTTCCAGGAACGCATCGCCTCGGGGTTGAGCGGCTCTCCAGCACCGATGCAATGGCGCAGCGAGGAGAGGTCATAGCCGGCCACATCCATCTGGGCGAACAATCGATAGATCGTTGGCGGCGCGCAGAAGGTGGTGACCTTGTGGTCCTCGATGATTTTGAGGTGCTGATTGGCGTCGAACCCCTCGCCATCGAAGAGCAGGATCGCTGAGCCGGCCAGCAGTGGCGGAAACACTAAACCCCAGGCCGCCTTGGCCCAGCCGGTATCTGTGAGGGTCCAATGCACGTCATGCTGGTCCAGGGTCATCCAATATTTCTGGGTGATGGTGTGGGCCAGGGCATAGCCGTAATCGCGCTCGACCATCTTCGGCATCGATGTGGTGCCGGAGGTAAAATAGATCAGCATCGGATCGGTGGCGGTGTTCGACGGTACCGAGGCTTGGTCCAGCGTGTCGGGCGCGGCGATGCAGGCCTGCTCCATCGACGTCCAACCGTCCAGCGGATCGCCGTCGACAACGATCAGGCACTCCAGGGTCGGGCACTTGTCCTTCACCGCCTCGACCTTCTCGACATGGGCCGAGGTAACGATCACCAGCTTGGCGCCGGACCGGTTGATCCGATATTCGATATCCTTGGCGGTCAACAGATTAGTACCCGGCATCGCCACAACCCCGGTCTTCATACAGCCGAGCAGCACATGGTACCAGGCGGCCAACCGGGGGATCATCACGAAGGCGAAATCCCCCTTGACGGCGCCGACGTCGGTCAGCACATGGGCAAAGCGGTTCGAGGCCCGTTCCAAATCGGAATAGCTGTGTTCGACCACGCACTGACCGGTCTTATCGATGGCGATCAGCGCTGTCTTGTCGGCCTCGAGTGCGCGCTTGGCGACAACGTCGAAGGCGAAATTAAAATTGTCGGGGATCTTCAGATCGAAATCCCGGCACGCGGCCTCGTAGTCGAAGCTTGAGGGGTGGGGGCTCATTGGTCAGTCTCCCGAATGCGGGCCGCGATGGTCGCTGGCTAATCCGTGGCTATGAGACAACGCCGGGTCTGGAAATTCAAGATCCCTACCCAACCATCCGCTTAACCAGCGGCTTTACCGTTAATCCCTGGATGATGATTGAAAACAACACGACGCCATAGGTGATGGTGAGGATGGTGACCTTGTACTCGGTTTCCGGCAGTGACAGGGCCAAGGCCACCGCGATGCCGCCGCGCAGACCGCCCCAGATCAGTACAGGCACCGCGCCCTTGGTAAACACCTCCCAGCGCGACAGCAGGACGATCGGGACGCCGACGCTGAGCGCCCGGGCGATCAAGGTCACCGGGATCGCCAGCAAGGCAAAGCCAAACAGGTTTGCATTCTCTGAGATCACCAGCACTTCCAGGCCGATCAGTAGGAACAGCACCGAATTCAGGATCTCGTCGATCAAGGTCCAGAAGGTCATCACGTCGGCTCGGGTCGCCTCACTCATCGCGTATTTGACGCCGCGGTTACCGATGAACAGTCCGGCGACCACCATGGCGATCGGGCCGCTCATATGCAGTGCCAGCGCCAAGGCGTAGGTGACCATGACCAGTGCCAGGGTGATCAACACTTCCAGGCTCGGTTCGTTGATCCCGTACATGGCGCGGTAGCCGATATAGCCGGCGGCAAAGCCCAGGACTACACCGCCGGCGACCTCGGTGAAGAATAGCTTGGCGATTTCGGTCGCGCCCATTACACCCCCATGCGCGCCACCCGCGTCGCCAGCACCGGACATGGCGATCGCCACGACGACGGTGAACACCACCACGCCGACACCGTCATTAAACAGCGATTCGCCAGTCATTGTGGCTTGCAGGGTGTCGGGAACCTTCACGGTCTTGAACAGGCCAAGTACCGCGACCGGGTCGGTCGGGCTGATCAGGGCGCCGAACACCAGGGCCCACATGAACGGTAGATCCAGGCCGACCCATCCCGCCGCCAACCACATCAGCGCCGCCACGGTGAAGGTGGACACGAAGGTCCCGACCACCGCCATCACTGCGATCACCAGTCGTTTGGTCTTAAGGGCGGAAAAATCAGCGTGCAGGGCGCCTGCGAACAGCATGAAACTCAGCATGCCGTGCATCAAGGTCGCGTTGAAATCGATTTGCCGCAGCATGCCGGTGACTTTGCCGCCAATCCCCAGCGTTGGGTCGAGCAGATCGATGGTGATGATCGACAACGAGGCCACCAGCGCAATCATCACCAACCCAATGGTGTGCGGCAGGTGGAGCAGGCGGTGGTTGATATAGCCGAACAGAGCCGACAGCCCCACCAGGATTGCACCGATGCTGAAAATGCTCATGTGGCCGGGGCTTCTTTCATCGGTTGGGCGGGGAGGTCGCTCTTGGCTACCCTTGCAAGGGTTCTTGGTCGACCTTACATGATTTTACTCTGCTGTACCTTGCTCGCGTGTCTAGAGCACCACGACATTTATCAGCGCCTCATCTTTGATAAGCGCCCGCTTCGGGATGGCAACGTCTTGGCAAGACAGCGCCTTGGCGTCACACTGTCCTTCCCTTCGTATCTACCGTCGCCCTGGAGGCTCGCCGTGACTTTATCCGTTGATCCAATCACCGTTTCGGTGGTGCAGCACCGGCTTACCGCTATCGTCGCCGAAATGGGCGAAGCGATGCTGCGCACCTCGTACTCGCAGATCCTCAATTCCAGCCGGGACTTCTCCACCGGCATATGCGACGTCCAGTGCCGTCTGGTGGCCCAGGCCGAACACATCCCGATCCATGTCGGTGCGCTGTCCTATGCGGCCGAGTCGGTCAGCGGTTATTTTGGCGACACGGTGAAGCCCGGGGACGTCTACCTATTGAACGACCCGTATTTCGGCGGTAGTCATCTGCCGGATGTAACCGCCTTCGTGCCGGTCTTCGCCGGCGAAAAGGTGGTGTTCTGGACCATCAACAGGGCGCATCACAGTGATATCGGCGGCGCCACGCATGGCGCCTATAACCCGACGGCGACGACGATTTTCCAGGAAGGCCTGCGGATCCCGCCGCTTAAGCTTTATGATCAGGGGGAGGTGCGCCAGGATCTGCTGGACATGATCGCCACCAACACCCGCCACCCGCGCGATTTCAAGGGCGATCTGGCGGCCCAGATCGGTTCGGTCCGAGGCGGTGAGCGCCGGGTGCTGGCGCTGATCGAGGAGTTCGGCGCCGAGACCGTGATGGCCTCGATCGAGACGATCTTGGACTCCGCCGAGCAGCAGGCCCGCGCGGTGATTACCGCCTGGCCGAACGGGGTCTACAAGGGCGAGGCGGTGCTCGACGATGACGGCCATGGCGAAATCGACGTGACGATCCGCGCCACGGTGACCAAATCCGGCAGCGACCTAACGATCGACCTGACGGAATCGGACCCGCAATCCAAGGGTTTCCTGAATTCCTCCTACGCCAATATGCGCTCAGCCGTGGCCATGGCGATCGCTTATCTCATCGATCCCGAGACGCCGAAGAATCACGGCTCGCTGCGCCCTATCACCGTTAAGGCCAAGCGCGGGACCATCGTTTATTCCGAGGACGGCGCGCCGGTTACCATGTGCACCAGCCATTGCTCCAACGAGATCTGCGAGGCGATCATCGTGGCTCTTTCCGAGGCCTGTCCGGAGCGGGCGATGGGCGGCTGGGGGCGGCGCTTTCGGGTCGCGATCCAGGGAGAAAACCCGGAGAGCGGCCGCAGCTTTATTTGGCATATGTTTCACGCCCGGCCCGGCGCCGGCGGATCTTCCGGCGGCGATGGCTGGCATAATGCCGGCGAGTGGCACTCCGCCGGCGGCCTCAAATTCGGCAGTGTCGAGCTGGCGGAGGCGCGGTTCCCGTTGCACTTCCGAAAACATGAGTTTCGCCCTAATTCCGCTGGTGATGGGGAATATCGGGGCGGCAATGGGGTTGAGCTTGAACTGGTGATGGAGACGGAGACGCCATCGGTGGTGAACACCGCCGGTGATGGCAACCGGCATGGCTCGCGCGGCATGGTCGGCGGCGAAGATAGCAAGCCGCATCACTATGAATTGCACCGGGCTGATGGCAGCGTTCGCGAGTTGCAGACCAAGGAGATCCTGATCCCGGTCGCGCCCGGCGACACCTTTGTCATTCACTCCGCCGGCGGCGGCGGTTGGGGTAATCCGACCAAGCGAACCGCCGAGGCGCGAGCGCTTGACGCACTAAACCAAATCACGACTAGCGTTGACGGAGCCTGAACCCATGATTCGGATCGGAATTGACGTAGGCGGCACCTTCACCGACATCGTGGCCGTTGCTGAGGATGGCACCGTCACCTTCGCCAAGGCGACAAGCACGCCCCAAGACCCGTCGATTGGGGTGATGGACGCGGTCAACCGCCTGGCTGAGGAAATGGCGGTGGATGTGCCAGCACTGCTTGCCCAGACCGAACGAGTCGTCCATGGCACTACGGTGGCGACCAACGCGCTGCTCGAGCGCAAGGGCGCCAAGGTTGGCCTGCTGACCACCGAAGGGCACCGCGACGTACTGGAGATGCGCGAGGGCCTGAAGGACGAGCGCTATAACATGCGTTTGGCCGCCCCTGACGCCTTGGTGCCCCGGCATCTGCGTCTTGGCGTGGCCGAACGTATGCGCGCCGAGGGGGTGGTTCACGCTCCGCTCGACCTGACTTCTCTGGACGCGGCGATCGACACCCTCAAGGCTGCCGAGGTGACTTCGGTTGCGGTTTGTTATCTGCACAGTTACAAGAATTCGACCCATGAAAAAGCCACCCGGACCCGTCTCGAGGAGCGCATGCCCGGTGTCTCGATCTCGTTGTCGTCCGAAGTTTTTCCAGAAATCAAAGAATACGAGCGAGTTTCCACCACTGTGGTCAATGCCTATGTCCGGCCGATCGTCGGGCGCTATCTGCATAAGCTGGGCGAACGTCTGAAGGACACCGGCTATGACGGACCGGTGTTGATCATCCTGTCGCATGGCGGCGTTGCGCCGATCGACGAGGCAGTACGGCTTGCCGCGGCGACGGTGTTGTCGGGGCCGGCTGGCGGGGTTGCTGGCGCCCGACACGGCGCGGCGCTGATCGGCGCTGAAAACCTGGTGCCCTTCGACATGGGCGGCACCAGCACCGATATCTCGATGATTGTCGATGGCGAGCCGGCCTTGTCGACCACCAGAGGCATTGCTGGACAACGGATCGCGCTGCAGTCGTTGGACATCGCCAGTATTGCTTCGGGCGGCGGCTCGATCGCCAGCGTCGATAGCGGCGGCATTCTGCGTGTCGGACCCGAGAGCGCCGGGGCGATGCCGGGGCCGGCCTGCTATGGCAATGGCGGCACCGAGGTGGCGGTCACCGATGCCAGCGTTGTGCTCGGTTTTCTTAACCCGGCGAATTTCCTTGGTGGACGGGCGACGTTGGACCAGGCCGCCGCCGAAGCGGCGTTGGACCGGCTGGCGGGCCGGCTCTCGGTCGAGCGGGCCGAGGCGGCGGAGGGGGTGCATCGGGTGATCAATACCCATATGGCCGAGGGCATCCGTCTAGTCTCGGTGCGGCGCGGCGTGGATCCCCGGCGCTTTGCCTTGCTCTCGTTTGGCGGTGCGGCGGGTATTCATATCACCGACATCGCCCGCCAGCTCGAGGTGCGTCGCGTGGTGGTGCCGCGAACGGCGGCGGTGCTGTCGGCCTGGGGCATGCTGGCGACGGATTTGCGCTATGAGGTCAGCCGCACCCATGTCGGCGACACCGGTAGCCTGGAGGCGGAAGAAGTTCGCACCATCTATGCCGAGATGGAGCAGGAGGGGCGTCGCCGCTTGGCCGATGCCTTTGATGGCCCGGTTACTGTGCGCCACTCCGCCGATATGCGCTATGGCGAGCAGATTTATGAGATAGACGTGCCGCTTGATGGCATTGACTTTGCCCGCACCGATCTGATGGCCGAGGTGGCTACCCGCTTTCACGCCCGTCATGAGGAGCTGTTCACCTACAGTCTGCCGGATCAGGACGCGGTCCTGGTCAACGCCCGCTTGGCCACCATTGGCGAGTTTGCCGAGCTTGCCGCAAGAGCCCTTAGTCGACGCGCGGGCCGAGGTTGCCTCCCGGGGCAATCGGCGGATCTATCTTGGCGGTTGGCTGGAGGCGCCGGTCTTCAACCTTGAGGAACTGGCGCCAGGTCAGGTGGTCACCGGGCCGGCAATCGTCGAGTCTGCGACTACCACGGTAGTGCTGCGCGACGGCGATGTAGCAACGGCGACAGGATCACTATGGCTGGATGTGGTGGTTGGGGGATAGATCGAGGTCAGGACGCCCCTTCGCGGGAGGGTGGTTGGCAATTTCCCTCGAGGCTACGGGCAATCCGATCTCTGTTCTTCTCGTGGTGGCTCGGGCTCCCGCCTCGCCAAGCCGCCCGCTATGACTAAACTACAGGCCGATGACTGCTCTTGAATAAACGTCAACGAGGTGTCCGGTGGCCGAGCCTATCAATAAATATGATCTGGTTGTCGTCGGTGGTGGGTTGGCCGGGATGACGGCGGGGGTGCGGGCTTTGGAGTTGGGGCTGCGGGCCGCGGTGCTGGAGAAGGGCGAGGGGCGAGATCTATCCCTGCAATACCCGCCAGTCGGGCGGGGTCATGCATATCGGGTTTCTCGACCCCTATCGCCCGGCCGAAGATCTCGATGCGGTGATTGATCAACGCTCCGGCGGCGAGGCTGACAAGGCGTTGTCCTCGGCGTTGAGTAAAAGCGGCGGCCGTTTTCTTGACTGGTTGCAGGAAAGGGGCGCCCGGTTCGTCAAGTTTAATGAGCAGGAGGGCTATCGCTGGTGCATGGCACCACCGCGCTCGCTGCGCGCGGGGATCGATTGGCAGGGGCGTGGCCCGGACGTGGTTTTACGCCGTTTGGTCGAACGCTTCGGTGCGCTTGGTGGATGCTTTTGCGACGCTACCCGGGCGGAATCCCTAGTCATGCACGAGGGGCAGTGCATCGGCGTGGTAGCTGAAAAGAAGGGCGTTCGTGAGACCGTCAAGGCTGCTCAGGTGCTGATCTCCGATGGTGGTTTCCAGGCCAATCCGGACCTGTATCGGGAGCATATCGGCGCCGGCTTCGAGCGGATGTTTCAGCGCGGCGCCCGCACCGGCATGGGCGATGGCTTGAAGATGGCGGTTGCTGCTGGGGCGGCGGTTAAGGGGGTGGAACGCTTCTACGGCCATGTATTGTGTCGTGACGCGCTGCATAACGACAATGTTTGGCCTTACCCGGAAATCGACGGTATCGCGACCGCTGGAATGGTGGTCAATGGGACCGGCCAACGGATCGCCGACGAGGGGATTAGCGGGGTCTACCTGACCAACGCGTTGGCCGCTGCGCTTGACGACGAGCCGCTTTATGCCATCTTCGATGCGGCGATCTGGGACAAGCCGGGCCGGTCGGCGCGAATTCCAGCCAACCCGCTGCTGGAAGAGGCCGGCGGGACGGTACTGCGCGCGAACAGTCTGGAAGACCTGGCGGCGCTGGCCGGGGTGGCCGGTCCGGGGTTGGTCGAGACCGTGACGCAGTATAACGCGGCGCTTGTGGCGGGAGAGTTGGACCGGCTGGCGGTCCCGCGCTCCACCGCGATGCAGCCTTGGCCGATCATCGAGGCGCCGTTTATGGCAATCCCGGTATGCCCAGGCATTACCTACACGATGGGCGGGATCGCCATCGACGCACATGCCCAGGTCCTGGCCGAAAGTGGCGAGCCGATCAAAGGATTGTTAGCTGCTGGTGCTGCCACCGGGGGGATAGAAGGTGGCAGCCAAGCCGGCTATATTGGGGGGTTGATGAAGGCTGGCGTGTTCGGCTTGCTCGCTGCCGAGCGGGCCGCTGTTTTGTGCGGCAAGCCGGTGAGAAATGGGTTGGGGGATAAGGTGGGAGCGCTAAGCCTGCCGCCGCATTTGGCGTCTTCCAGCATCGCGGTTAGCGTACCGCCGCGGCGGCACCGACTGGCGAAATATCCGATGCTGCGGGCGATTGTTGGCTTTGGAACCCTGGCGGCGATCCTGCTGTCCGTGGCGGTTGCGGGATTGGTGCTTTGGCTGTGCTGGTCGTCCCTGGGCGTCATCGCGATATCGATCGCCGGTTTGGCTGGATTGGTCAGTGTGGTGATAGCGCTGAGTTATGCTGAACTTGTGCGACTGATCACCGATATTATGATGCCTGAATAACGCTCATGGCTTCTGAAACCGTCCCGATGATCGACCTTGCGGCCGCCCGGTCCGGCGATGCAGCGGCGCTTCGGCGCACGTCGTTGGAAATCGATGCGGCGCTGGCGCGCAGCGGCTTTTTCATTGTCACCGGACATGGTGTGCCGCAGTCCGTAACCAGCGCGGCGGTCCGGGCGATGGAGGGTTTCTTTGCGGCCCCGATGGACGCCAAGATGGCGATCCGAAGCACCGCCAAAGGATCGCCGCGCGGTTATTTGCCGTTCGGCCTGGAAACCTTGTCCCAGACCGAAGGAAAATCCGCGCCGCCGGACCTCAAGGAAGGCTTCGGCATGGGCCCCTTCTGGCTAGACGATTCGGTGCGGATGGCGGGAACCGGTCAAAGCTATTCATGCAATGTCTGGCCGCCGGAGCCGGCCTTTCGCGCCGCCATCGAAATCTTCTATGCAGCGATGGAAGGCCTGACGGCGGATCTGATGGCGTTGTTCGCCGCCGCCATGGACCTGGACCAGGACTTTTTCACCGATCGGTTCACCACCCATAACAGCACGCTTCGGCTGATCCATTATCCGCCGCTTAACCAGCCGCCGGCACCGGACCAACTGCGGGCCGGCGTTCATACCGACTATGGCGCGCTGACGATCCTACTGCCCCAGGACCGCCCCGGCGGTTTGCAGGTGCGGCGTCCTGACGGCGCTTGGGAGAACGTGGCAGCTCCTCCCGGCGGTTTTGTGATCAATATTGGTGATCTGATGATGCGTTGGTCGAACGATACTTGGCTCTCGAGCCCTCACTGGGTCGTCAATCCGCCCAAGGATATCGGCTCGGCCTCGCGCCGATACTCGATGGCGTATTTCTGTAACCCGAATGATGATGTGCTGATCGAGTGTTTGGCGAACTGCTGTTCCCCGTCAAGACCGGCGAAGCATGCTCCGATCCTGGCCGGCGCGCACCGTACGGAAAAGATCGAGAAATCAAAACAGCGCGCCGGTAATGCTCTAAAATCACTTTTCCCATGCTGATTACGATCCGGCATGAGGGCGGTCCGCGTTCCGTTTTCGAAACCTTTAGGACAGGCAATCCGTTGTAGTTCAACGTCGCCTAAAAATTTATAACGAAGATTAAGACAGCACTTGTCGCAGAACTATTTCCAACGCCTCGGTTGGACTTTTAAAGTCAGCATGCATAGGAAGGGCAGCAGCGGTTAAGCCAATCGGTCATCCGGTGATCTTGTGGAAAGCCTGACCGCGCAGTCCTGTCAGGATTGGAAAAAGCGGCCTCACTGCCTGGTGATGAGTGAGTTCAATGACTGTGCAGGCTATCGGGCTTGCCAGGACATTGGTAAGGCCGGCGCCAAACGGCGCCACGACCACTTCCGCCTCAGCCCCGAGCTTGAATCGGCTGGCCGCTGAAAGCCGATCTAATTCGACAGTCTCGAACCCGTATTTATTCAATGTCGCGTTCACCTCGTCGGCGTTGACGATCAGTCGATGACCATCGCCGCGCCGCGCAAAATAAAACCGCCGCCGGCCACGGGTCCGGGGGTCTCGGAACCGGCTGAACAATCTTTCTTCGAGGAACTCGAGATATTTGGGAGATACGCAGCCAAGACGACCATGCGCCAACGAGGGAATCCATAGCCGTTCCACCGGGTAAAGAGCCGGCGTCAGGAGGCGCAAACGTTCTCGCGCCAATCCAAACATTTCCAGTATCTCAATGACCGAGACGGGGGTGTCGCGGGCGACGAGAACCGGCAAATCGACGAGCTCGGGATGCTCAAGGATCGTTGGCAACCCTGACAGCCAGTCGACCACGTTATGGTAGTAATTTACACTGCCGCCCAGCAATTTCGCCTCGCCATCGATCCCAGGTTCCGGCGGGGGCAGGGTCGCGAGAATTGTGTCTTTGTTTGAGATGTAGGCGTAGCAAGGCCCGTCCCAACGTCGCCGTTTTTGAGAGTAGGTAAGCCCCTCAAGCAACACCGTATCGTTCGAGAGGATGACGGAATGGTGGCCAAAAAGCAGGCGGGCATTGTCAGCGCGGGCAAGGAAAGTCGCTGGAACCCTGTAATTAATTCTCGGCCCAGGCTGCCCCACCGGGTTTATTTTAACGGAAAAGGACTCCGCCAATTCCTGGCAATGATATCCAGGATGCTCGGCGATCGCGGCTGGAAGGCGCGCTTCCCGGCGTGCGAACCCGGCGGTATTTGGCCGCATCAGTAGAGTTCGCAGGACCTGGCGCCCCGCCACGTCGGGCCGTCCGGATTCGAACTCCGAGCGACCGAAGTCAAAAAATCGTTCGGGCTCGGAGGGATCCAGTAGAATTGCTTGGCGAAAGGGGCCTCTCGCTTGTAAATATCGGCCCATTGCTTGTAGCGAACGGCCTCGCGCCACGGCCAGCCGGCCCACGAGCACCGGCGATCGCGCGGCTATCGCTGTCATCTCCGCACGCGCCATGCGCCGGTGAACTGGCTCAACTTTGGGCGATAGCACTTCGGAGAATGCCAGGAAGCAGGTCGCTTCGGCATCCCCGGGGTCGAGGCAGAGAGCGGCCTTTATGCCCCGCTGGTCCCGCGAAGCGGAAAACTTCGCCAAAAGCCCGGGAGCGCTGGCGCCGGCTATCACCGCCCGTCGGTAATTCACCCCCGCCAAGGTGGAAGCCTCCACCGTCGACGCGAGCACCGCGAGATTCTCCCACCCGCCCGGGCCGTTTGCCGTGCAACCGTGACCGCCCATATCATCGCGGTTGGCGCTTCGGCCCAGCTGACCCCGCCGCCAGAAAAAATCGCCAAGAAGAAACTGAGCGGTCGGTGACAACGGGGCGATGCTCATCACCCGCTTCAACGCGGCGAGCGCAGCGGGAAACGAGCGGGATTTCAGGCTGGCCCCGAATCGCCGAAAATTCCTGTTCCAGCTGACCTTGTCTTCATGCCCAACGTGTCAACCTTTGCCTAAATAATGCCGCGTTCGCTGAGGTCGGCGATATCGGCTGCGCTATAGCCAAGCTCGCCCAGGACCTCGGCACTGTGCTCTCCAAGCTTCGGCGCGACACCAATTTTAGCCGGGGTTTCCGAAAACTGCCAGGGTGAACCATGGACCTTCAAGGTCTCGCCGAGCTCCGGGTATCGCTTCTCGGCGACATAGCCATTGGCGATAATGTTGGGGTCGTTCGAGGCCTCCAGCAGGGTGTTCACTGGGGCGGCGACCAGCCCGACACTGCGGATCGCTGCAACCCAGCGATCCCTGTCCCCGGTGGCGAAGAGCTCTGCCAGGGTGGCGAGAATCAGGTCCTTTTTCTCGGCTGAAACCACCGCCAGCCCGAGATCGCTTGCACCGCGTTCTTCCAAGGCTTTCCAAAAACCCAATGCTTCCATCGCATCCTTCCAACCCCGGTGATCGAGTTGAAAAACCAGCGGCTTACCGTCGCCGTCGTTGAAGCTTGCGGCGATGCTCGGATATTCGCGGCTGCCATTGATCCGCACGCCGGTGATCGGGTTGGTGTCACGCCACATGGTCGTGGTCATAGTCCAGCCCATCAGCCGAAAAATGCTGCCAACCAACGAGGTTTCGACCTTTTGGCCAATGCCGGTGTTCTTGGCGTAGAGCAGCGCCGCGAGCAGGCCGCCAAAGGTCAACATCGCGCAGGATTCATCGGCGACCGAAACCACACCGGTGCGCAACTGCTGGCCGGGAGCTGAATAAGCCTCGGCAATCCCTCCCAGCGCTTGGCCTATGGCATCGGTGCCCGGAAGATCCGCATCGGGCCCATGCGTCCCGTAGCCGGAGATCGAGGCATAAACCAGGGCTGGATTGACATTCTTCAACTCTTCGTAGCCAAAGCCATTTTTCTCGGCGGCGCCGGGCCGGAAATTTTGACCGAAGACATCGGCGGTTCTGACCAGCTGATGGAGGATCGCCCGACCTTCCTCGGATTTGAGATTCAAGGTCACGCTTTTTACTCCGCGATTATTGGTCTCGAAGAACGAACTGATCTTGCCCTTCAACTCACCGGCGGTTCGGTTGAAATCGCCGCTGCCAGGAAGTTCGATTTTGATCACCTCGGCACCAAGGTCGGCCATCAGCATATACGGAACCGTCCCGGCCTGTGCGGTCGAGCACGCGACGGCCCTGATCCCAGTGAGCGGGCCAGGCAGTTCAGTTCCTGCTTGATCAGTCATGATGGTTGTCCTTCTCGTCGCGGATGGCGGTCTCGTATCGCATGCGGCTCCCCGGATTTGAAGAGGCGCGTGTCATTAGGGCTCTAGACCGCTGACTTGGATCATGCCACCGCCGATGCCGGCAACCGATGGCCGGGATGGGTATCCCAAATTGCCGGCGAAGCGCGCGGCCATCGCGGCAACGGATGCTGGGGTGAAGTCGGCGTCGCTGATTTTGTGTTCGCTGGCAAGCATTGCGTGTCTGGAAAGATTGTTGATGGTGCGGCCCCGGTCGAGGGCGCCTGGGCGTGCTCGACCAAAGGACCGGTGGATCGTCTGGCAAACCGAGAGCCGGCCGACAGTAGAGCATTGAGACCGTTCTGCATGGTCTCAACCGAAAACTCGGGAAGATCCTGGAAGTCGCTAGGGTAGCGCGCGCGCAGCTCGCCGAGCGCGGCGCCATGGGCGTCGGCGTCTGCCTGACGATAGCCGTCGGATAGTCGTTGCAACGCTCGCGAGACCGTCGCGAAATCATCTAGGGGCGACCCGGCCATGGCGCGTCTCATGATATGATTGCTATTTGTTCCGCAGACCTGCCCTTCGGAACGCTTGGCGGGCAGGATAGCGGGTCGGGCCATAGTTTTCCAGTGCGTTGCGGGCGCTCAAGCCACGGCCGGCCAAGCCGAGGCATGATTTTGAAACGGCGTTGCGATCCGCTTGACGTCCTGAATTACCTCGGCGAGCGGCCCCGGTTCGGTATCCGTCGGAATAAACAGCGAAAGCGCATCGGCGAGACCGTCATAACGCTCGGCGATTTTGTCGGCGACGACATCATGGGAGCCGACGATGGCGAATAATTCCAGCACCTCGTCTGGGATCTGCGCCGCCATCTCATCCCAGCGACCCTGGGCTGGAAACGGTCGTAATTTCAGCCCAAGCTCCTCCAGGCCGTGCAGTCTCAGAACACTCCAATAGGCCCGGGTCGAGCAATAGAAGGCGATGCGGAAGCGTATATAGTCGCTCATCCTGGCGACGGCAGCTTCGTCTACTCCGGTTGCGAGAAAGCCGCCGGCGACCACCTCGATCTGGCTGCGATCCCGCGCGCTGCCCAGTCCACCGCCCCGCTTGGCACGTCGCAGCCCGGCCTCGATCTCCGGGACACAGACCTCGGCGATATGGCGTTGAGTGTTGAAGGGGTGCAGACGGACCCCGTTGGCGACCTCACCGGCTACTCTCAACATGGCTGGTCCGACCGCGGACATGGCGATCGGGATCGGCGGCAAGCCAAGCGGGCGCGGCGCGAAGTTCGGCGTCGTCAGGGTCAGCGTATAGTGGTCGCTGTGATAGTCGAGGGGTTCTTCAAATTCCCAGGCGCGCCAGACTGCCCGCACCGCCCCGATATAGTCCCGCATGCGGGGGGCCGGCGGGGTCCAGGCGATGCCGTAGCGCCGTTCGTTATGCCCTTTCACCTGCGAACCCAGACCGAGGTAGAAGCGACCCTTGGACGCCTTGTTCAAATCCCAGGCGGCATGAGCGGTGACGGTGGGGCTACGCGGAAAGGCGATCATCACGGCGGTGCCAATCTGCACCCGCTCCGTCGCCATGGCGGCGACGCTTAGCGCTGGGATCGGACCATGGGCGTTCTCCAGTGCGACGACGCCATCGAACCCGGCGGCCTCGGCGGCCCTCGCCGTGGCATCGGCCAGGCGCAGATCGTCATTGGGAATTTGATAAATCATCCGCATCTTTTTATTCCTATCCCAGGACCATTTGCGACCTGCTTGCGATCGTGGATAAGGTCTTACGGCAGGTCCCCAGCCTCGTCGAGACCGAAGGGCACGTCGCCGTTAATGGTGATCCGGTGCATGACCCGGCGGCATCCGGGATAGTCGTTCAAGGCCATATGCATGACTTGCCGGTTATCCCAGACAGCCAGGCTGCCGACTTCCCAACGCACCCGGCAGGTGAATTCGGGCTTGGTCGCGTGACGGATGAGATAGTTAATGATCGGCGTGCTCTCCTCGACCGTCATGCAGTCTAGGTGGCGCATATTTTCCATCTCGTTGATGTAGAGGCCGGGGCGCCGGGTCTCGGGATGCACGCGGATAAGCGGGTGGACGGCCGGCTCCGAGGGTTTGTCCAGGTCGGTGACTTTGCCGCTCATCTTGCCGGACCGTTTGGCGGTTTTGTTATACTGGCTGAAGGTGCGGACATGACGTAGCATCGCCTTCATGCCGTCCGAGAGCGCCTCATACGCCGTCGGCATGCTGGCGAACATTGTGTCTCCACCGACGACCGGGACCACCTTGGCGTAGAGCATGGTCGCCATAGCGGGCGCCGGGGTGAAAATCTGATCAGTGTGCCAATGGGCGCCGAAACCGCCTTCCTCATTGGGTTCCTTGACGACCTCAATAATTTCCGGATGCTCAGGCAGGCCGGCGAGATAGGGGTGGGTGTGCAAATCATTCCAGCGCTTGGCGAAGGCGATCTGCTGGGCCGGGGTGATGTCCTGGTCCCGCAGGACGATAACGCCGTGGTCGAGCAAGGCTTGGTGCACGACCACGAAAGTTGGGTCATCAATGGTCGCGACATCGACACCATGAATGTCGACGCCAAGCGTGCCGGCCAAGGGTAGGATTTCGATTGACATGATGCGGCCCCGGTTTCAGTTCGCGAGCACCCATTGTAGGCGAGAAAAGCGCCGTGGCAGGATCAATGATATGATAACCGCCGCGGCGCCTGTACCAACCTGTCTGCGGATCTCAATTGCAGCGATCGAGAGTCCAAAACCATGAGCATCGATTTTACCCCCGAACAAATGCAGATCCAGCAAAGCGTCACCCGCCTGTGCGCCGAGTTTGGCGATGAATATTGGTTGGAACGCGACCGGGACGAGAAATTTCCCGAGGATTTCTGTCAGGCGATCGCCGATAACGGCTATATGGGCATCGCCATGCCAGAAGAATACGGCGGGTCGGGGTTGGGGATTACCGAGGCCGCGATCCTGATGCAGGCGATATCACAATCCGGCGCCGGCAATGGTGGGGTTTCCTCGGTCAGCCTTGGCATCTTCGGGCTTAACCCGGTGGTCCACTATGGCACCGAGGCGCAAAAATCCCGCATGCTGCCGCCGATCATCTGCC
Organism: uncultured Alphaproteobacteria bacterium; assembly: GCA_937776645.1. Taxonomy (GTDB): domain Bacteria; phylum Pseudomonadota; class Alphaproteobacteria; order Thalassobaculales; family Thalassobaculaceae; genus JADHLJ01. The sequence goes on from CALMRI010000002.1 coordinate 101,418, forward strand.
GCGATGACATTGCTTGTTTCGCGGTGACCGAAGCGGAAACCGGCCTTGATACCACGCGATTGAAGACCAAGGCGGTGCGGAAGAATGATCGCTATGTCGTGCATGGCCAAAAAGCTTGGACCACCACGGCCCAGGTGGCCAACAAGATCCTGCTGATCGCCCGAACCGCCGAGGAAAGCCCGACCGGCAAGCCGATCGACGGGCTCTCGCTGTTTTACACCGACCTTGACCGCTCGAAGGTCGAAATCCGCAAGATCCCGAAGATGGGCCGGGAATGCGTCGATTCGAACCTGGTGTTCTTCGACGGCATGGAGATCCCGTTCGAGGATCGGATCGGCGAGGAGGGCAAGGGGTTCCGATATCTGCTGCACGGCATCAACCCGGAACGTATCCTGATAGCCGCCGGATTGGTCGGGCTCGGCCGCGCGGCCTTGCACAAGGCCACCGAGTACGCCAAGGAACGGGTGGTGTTCGGGCGGCCGATTGGGATGAACCAGGGTATCCAGCACCCGCTGGCGCAAAATTGGGCCGAGTTGGAGGCCGCCAACCTGATGGCCTTTCGCGCCGCCGACCTCTACGACCGGGGCGAAGACTGCGGGGCCATGGCCAATGCCGCTAAATATCTTGCCGGCGAGGCGGCCTTCAAGGCCTGTAACACCGCGATTATGACCCTTGGCGGCATGGGTTATGCCAAGGAATATCATGTCGAGCGCTATATGCGCGAAGCGTTGATCCACCGCATCGCGCCGATTACCCCGCACCTGATCCTCTGCTATATAGCCGAGAGGGTGCTGGGGTTGCCGAAGTCGTATTGATTGCATGCCCATGGACGGCGAGTTCGCCAAGGCCGTTCAAGCAAGGAGATGCTATCGATTGCGGGATTGGCCTGCTGGCGACGACGGACCTTTCCTGGCGGGTAATCCAGGGTAAACTATTCGACGTATCGCCCTGAACGAAATAAAGATGTCTCCGGGAGAGCGCTGATGCCCCTCGATATTCGCCAGGTAGGCCCGTGTTTCGCCGGTGCGGTGGACGGCATTGATCTGCGTCAACCGCTGTCCAGCGCCGATGCCGAGGCGATCCATGCCGGGATGGACAAATACGCCGTCCTGGTGTTTCGCGGCCAGGTATTGAGCCAGGAACAGCATCTCGCCTTCACCGCGGCTCTCGGCGAGATCGAGCATTCCATCGGCGCCAGTTTGCGCGCGGCCAACGAGACGCGGGTGCCGACGACCTTCGCCGACGTGTCCAATCTGGGCAAGGATGACAAGCCGTATGATCGCGAGGACCGACGCCGGCTGTTTGCCATCGGCAACCGGCTCTGGCATTCCGACAGTTCGTTCAAGGTGGTGCCGGCCAAGTATTCGCTGTTGCACGCGCTCTCGATCCCGTCGAAGGGCGGCAATACCGAATTTGCCTATATGCCCGATGCCTATGACGCGCTCGACGCGGCGGTTAAGGTCGAGATCGGAGACTTGGTGTGTGAGCATTCCCAGATGTTTTCGCGCCAGCAGGTTGGGTTTTTTGATTTTACCGATGAGGAAAAGCAACGCTTCGCGCCGGTGCGCCAGAGGCTGGTGCGGATCCATCCCTCGACCGGACGCAAGTCATTGTTTCTGGCCTCCCATGCCGGCTCGATCCTTGGTATGCCGATACCCGAGGCCCGTCTGCTGTTGCGGGACCTGATCGAACACGCGACCCATGAGCGCTTTGTCCATGTGCATCGCTGGCAGGTCGGCGATCTGGTGATCTGGGACAATCGCCAGACCATGCACCGGGCGCGGTCGTTCCCGGCGGACGAGCGCCGGGACCTGCGCCGCACGACGATCGTCGGCGATGGGCCAACGGTGCTCCAACAGGTCGCCTGAGGGTCCCGCCCAGACAAACCTGCCGAGAGGAAAGGTGGGAAAATACTGCCGGAACCAATATTTCGCCGCAGCAGGAAAAGAGCTGATCATGCAAATATCCAAGCTTAAGGACCATATCGGCGCCGAGGTGACGGGTATCGACCTGCGGCAGCCCATCAGTGAGGCAGACCGCCAAGCGCTCTATGACGCGCTGGTCGACAATGTCGCGCTGGTGATCCGGGATCAAAAATTCGAGGCCGCCGATTTCCAAACTGCCGCCGAGCTGTTTGGCGAGGTGATGGAGGATCAGAACCGGATGTATCTGGCGCCGGGCGTGCCGATGGTCAGCGTACTTTCGAACCGCCATACAGATAGCAAGGGCAAGCCGGCAAAATTGGCCAAGAACGCCAGCTGGCATACCGATCACACCAACCAGGATCTGCCGCCGAAGATCACCAGCCTGTACGCCGTCGAGCTACCGGACCAGGGCGGCGGCACGGCGGTCTGTAACATGCGTGCTGCCTATGATGCGCTGCCGGCTGATATGCGTGAGCGGATCACGGGCATGAAAACCGAAAATACCCTGATTAGCAGCGCCCGCGCCGCGACGGGTAATCCCGACGTGGTCAAGGCGCGTGCGGCCCTCAATGGCAAGCTGGTGGTGCATCCACTGGTGCGGACCCATCCGGACAGCGGTTCGAAGGCGATCTGGTTCCATCAGAACAAGACCGAGACCGTCACTGGAATGGATCCGGTTGAAACCCAAACCTTCCTGACCGAATTGCTGGAAACCGCGATCCGCCCGGAATTCTCCTATCTGCATGAGTGGTGTTTGGGTGACATGCTGCTGATCGATAATCGTTCGGCGATGCACAAGGCCGGCTTCGATTTTGATTACAGCCAGCACCGCAAGCTTTTCCGTATTCTGGTCCGGGGCGACCGGCCGGTTTAACCGGCAGCGGGGGCAGCACCGGTATCGCTCGCCTCTCGTATTGTTAAACTTTTCCGGGTTAAATGGATGTTCGAAGGTTGTCGCGGCGAGAGAAGTCATTCCACGTTTTAATTGGTCATCGCGACGCGAAAGGGCTTTGTCAGAATGCAGAATCGAATTCCTCAGAACGCCGGATTCCAATTCAGACCGTTGAGCGATCACATGGCGGCCGAAGTGACCGGCCTTGATCTGCGCCAACTGCTCGATACGCCGACCCGCAACGCGGTGCTCGAGGCGTTTCATGGTAATCAAATCCTGGTGTTCCGTGATCAGGATCTGACCAAGGACGAACAGATCGCCTTTACCGAGCAGTTTGGCACCTTGGAGCGTCACGCCCTGAGCAACCGGGGCACCTCGGACTCGCCTTTCGTGCATCTCGTCACCAATCTCGACGTGGCGGGGCGCCCGACCGGCAAGCTCGGCTCGACCCGTTGGCATTCCGACAAGTCGTTTCGTCCGGCTCCGTCGATGGCGACGGTCCTGCACGCTAAAATCTTGCCTCCGAATGGCGGTGATACCTGTTTTGCCAATATGTACGCCGCCTATGAGGCGTTGGATGAGGCCGAGAGGGGTGAGCTTGATGCACTGAAGGTCGTGCATAGCTGGGAGTTGTCGCGCGAGAATATCGACCGGAAACTCTCGGCTGAAGAGATAGCTGACGCACCGCCGCAGACCCATCCCCTGGCGCGGGTGCACCCCGAAACCGGCCGCAAGGGGCTGTTCATGGGCATGCATGCGTCGCACCTGGAAGGCATGGACATGGCCGAGGGCAGGGCGCGGATCGAGGCGCTGGAGGTGCATGCGACCCAGGAGCGCTTCACCTATCGTCACAACTGGCGGGTCGGTGACCTGCTGATGTGGGACAACCGGTGTCTGCTGCATCGCGCCGACCCGAATTTTGACGTGGCGTTGTACCCCCGGGTGCTGCACCGGACTTGTCTGCGCGGTACGCCGACCGTCTGACGTATCAGAGCTGGGCAAGCCCGAGAGGCTGAACCATGATGATCGCGGTGTCCCGGTGCCACCCAACATTTTTTGCCGAGACCGGCGGGGTCGATCTGATCCTCCCGATGACGTCGAGTTGGTTTGGTGAGATCGATGTCGCGTTCAACGAACACGCGGTATTGCTGTTTCGTGATCAAAACGTCACCGATGTTCAGCAGGTGGCATTCAGCGCATTATTTGGCTCGGTTTTCGTGGCAACGAAATACGCTTGGCGGAATGAAAAACAGCGGCTGCGGGCGGAGATGGCCGATATCTCTAATATCGACCACTCGGGCGAGCGGTTAGCGGCGGATGATCAACGTCGGTTGCATGTTCGTACCAATCAGCTTTGGCACACTGATAACACCTTCAAACAGATCCCGGCGCGTTGTTCGCTGTTGTCGGCGCGGGAGCTTCCGGACAGCGGTGGCAACACCCAATTCGCCGATATGCGTGCCGCTTATGCCGTCTTGCCCGAGGTGCGCCGCCGCATGACCGACGGATTGATTGTCGAGCATAGTATTTTCTGTTCGCGAGAGAAGATGGGTTTTTCCGATTTCTCCGAAGCAACGCGGGCTGCATTGCCGCCGGTGCCCCAGGTGACTCGTGCGTCAGCACGCGGCGACTGGGTGGAACGCGCTGTATCTGGCCTCGCATGCCTCGCATGTCATTGGTTGGCCGATTGATGAGGGGCGACGGCTGCTGGCGGAATTGATGGATTTCGCTACTCAGCCGGCATTCGTGCATAAGCATGTCTGGCGCGAGGGGGATCTGATTGCCTGGGACAACCGCTGCACCATGCACCGGGCACTGCCTTATGACGACATGACCCAGCGTCGGGTGTTGTATCGAATCACGGTCTCGGACAAAATCAATTCGGTTGAGCGGGCGACCCAGAGGGTTGCTTAACCGGCGAGGTAGTCCCGAACCGCGAGGGCGAGGGTCGCCACACCGATGACCGCAAGCAGAACCAAGGCGGCGTTGCGGAAGTGACGATGACCGCTACCGGAGAAGAACCGGGCGCCAAACCAAGTGCCGGCGACATACAGGGGGAACAATAGCAGACTGATCAGCACGACGTCGCGGGTGAATAGGCCGTGAAACCATAGCGGCAACAGCGAACAGAGCGACAGTGCGGCGACCGCGCCGATGACATTGGCGCGCTGTAATGCGGTGCTACCGGACCGTGAAAGTGCGATCGCCACCGCTGGCGGGCCGCCAACCCCGGCGGAACCCTGGACAAGGCCCGACGCTATCCCAACGCCGACCAGCAAGCCGGTGCCAGAACCGCTCGGCAGCTTCCAGCCGCGATACAGCATCACCACCATCAACAACACAAAGACTGAAATCGCGATCTTCATGATCTCCGGCGCGGTGGAAATCAGGAACCAGGTCCCGAACGGCGCGGCAACGAAGGTTGCCAGGCCGAAAGGCAGAACAAAGGAACGCTCTGAGACGCGGATGGCGTTCGGCAACAGTTGAACCATCGGTGGCAGCCCGCTGAGAGTGGCGATAGGCACGGCGACGACCGGGCCGTAAACGATGCTCAGCACCATGACGATGATCAGCGAGGCGCCGAATCCGACGAAACCGCGGACGAAGCCAGCCAGCAGCATCGTTCCGCCCACCAACGCGAGAACTGGGTAGGACTGGGCGCTGATAAGACCCTCAAGAGCGGCGAGCATCCGACGGGCTCGTGCCGGTCTTGCCTAGAGAACTTCGTAGACGTCGTATACTGCTGCCTTGGGCTTGCGTCGTCCAACGCCGATCGCTACCGCCTTGTTGAGCCAGGCGTGGCTCTCACTATCGGTTTCAAAGAACAGTGCGGTGCGCAGATAGACCTCTTCGGGCGACACTGCCTCTTCGCGGGCGATCCGCTCCATCACTTCCGGCGTGGCATGGCGATAACCGCGATACTGGATGAACATGAAATGGCCGTCGGCGGTCTCCAGTGTCAGCCGCACATCCGGCTGAACGACCCCGTCAAAACGGTGGAGCAAGGCGTCGGCGCTCCCCTTGATGATTTTGGCATCGACCTTGGGGCCTTTGAAGTGACCGCTCTCGAAATAGTCGATCCGCCGCATCTGCCCCATCGGCGTTTCACCGAACAGATGCGAGCCGGCGACCTCGATCCTAAGTTCACCAAGGAAAGTTGTCCGCAAAATCTGGGTGGGGGCCTGGATCGGGGCCTGGGTGGGGGACATGAGGGTTCCAATGTGTTGAACGACATGAAACACCTTTGTACCCGAGATCGGCGAATTGATAAATCATCGAGGTCCCGGACGATCACGGTGAGGAGGCGGTGATGTTGGAGAGCCTTGGCGAGAAGGATGCAGCGGCGGGGTTCCACAACGCCTTGGCGTCGGGACGCTGGCCGGTGCTGTTGGTGGTCGACATGGTGCAGGCATATTTCGAGCCGACCTCGCCGCTTTATGCGAGAGTCGAGGACGCTCGCGACGCTTCAGCTACCTTGGTCACCGCCGCGCGGACGGCGCAAGTCCCGGTGATCTATACCTCGGTTAGCTATGCGGCGGGGGGCGCTAATGGTGGGGTGTTTTTCAGAAAATTACCGGCCTTGCGGGTGTTCGAACCGGGCTCTCCGCTCGGCGCGTTCGCCGATGGGATCGATCCCCGGCCCGGTGAATTGGTGATCGACAAGCAATATCCCTCGGCGTTTTTCGGCACCTCCCTGGCGGCGACCCTGACCGCCGGCGGAATCGATACCTTGGTGATCTGCGGCTTGACCACGTCTGGCTGTGTTCGCGCCAGCGTCGTTGATGCGATGTGCCACGGCTTTATTCCGTTGGTGGTTCGCGAGGCCGTCGGCGATCGTACAAGCGCAGTCCACGAGGCCAATCTGTTCGACATGTCGGCAAAATATGCCGCCGTGGTGGGGCTTAGCGAGGCAAAAACCTATCTCGAGACGGCGCACCAGCGGAACAAGCGGATGTCGGAGCGTTTCGGATGAGCCAATCTCTAAGTTACCAAAAATTCACCGAGCTCGCGGCCAACCTGGCTAGCGCGGTTGGCGAACAAATTGAGGCGAGGCTGGTGTGGCAGCGCGCCGACGTGGTGTTCGCCGAGGCCCTCGGTCACCGGTTGTTCACGGTGCTGATCCACAATGAGCCGGTCGGCGAGGTTCGGCGTTGCTATTCCAGCCGGCCGGATGAATACCCGGTCCAAGGCGCTAAAACGATGGGGCCGACACCCTGGGGGGATCTGGTGCTCAAGCAGGGAAAACCCTTTCTCGGTGTCGATGAGGCGGCGATCCGTTGGGCCTTTCCAGATCATCAGTTGATTATCTCGATGGGGCTCGGCTCGGCGATCAATCTACCGTTGCGCCTGGCGGGGCGAACCTTGGGCACCCTAGCCTTGCTGGACCGGGTGGGCCACTATCGCCGAGAGCACTTGGAAATCGGCGCCATTCTGGCGGCGTTGCTGGTGCCGGTGATAGCGATACTCGCGGCGGATAAGGAGTAGTCATGCGCGGAATGGTGGTTTGTCCACAGCCTCGGGCTGCCGACGTCGGCGCCGAGGTCATGGAACGTGGCGGTAACGCCTTCGATGCGGCCATCGCTACCGCTTTTGCGCAGATGGTGGTCGACCCGTTTATGTGCGGTCTTGGCGGCATGGGGACCTTGCAGTATTTTGACACGCGGGGCGCTGGCCACGGGATGATCGATTTTCACAACCGCGCCGGCGCCAAGGTCTCGCCCGGTATGTGGGAAGCTGACCTTGCCGGACGCTCCGAAATCAGCGGCTATACCCTGTTCGATGATTATCGCAGCGAGCTTGGCTATACCGCGATAATGACGCCAGGAACCGTTGCCGGATTTGCCGAGACCCATCGACGGCTGGCCAGTTGGGAATGGGCCGATCTGTTGGCGCCGGCAGCACGGTTGGCGCGCCAGGGCTACCCCTTGGCGGCGCATGTGTTGGATTTCTGGGCCCGACCCTGGGCGGCGGGGGTGCCGGATGGCATCACCCGGATCAAGGTTAGCCCGGCCTGCGCTGAGATTTATCTGCGCCCCGGCGATCGTCTTCCCGAGGTCGGCGAGATCATCTGCAACCCGGACATGGCCGACACTATCGAGACGCTGGCACGCGATGGTGCCGGAAGCTTTTATACCGGGGCTCTGGGAGCCCGGATCGCCGAGGATATTGGGGCCAATGGAGGGTTCGTCACCGTCGAAGACCTGGCGGGCTACCGGACTCGTCCGGGCAAGCCAGTTTTCGGGGAATACCGGGGGCTTACCGTGGCCTCAAACCCACCGCCAGGCAGTGGCGCGATCCTGATCCAGATGTTGCAGATTCTCGACAATTTCGATCTTGCCGGGCTCGGTCACGGCAGCGCCGCGAGCTTGCATTTGATCGCCTCGGCGATGGCCCTGGCGCACCATGACCGCGAGCAGAATCTGGCGGACCCAGACTTCACGACGGTTGATGTGGATTTCCTAGTTTCCAAGAAACGCGCGGCCGAGCACGCGGCGGTGATCCGCTCCGCAGCTCCCTTGCCCTCGACACCGCCGGCCCCGCCATCCTGCACCACCCACCTTTCGGTGCGTGACGAGACCGGTAACGCGGTGTCGGTCACCCATACCTTGGGAACCGGCAGCGGCGTCGTCACGCCGGGTCTCGGCTTCGTCTACAACAATTCAATGAAGCTGGCCGATCCGATCCCTGGCAAGCCGAACTCGATGATGCCAGGTAAGGCTAGGACCACAGGCATGGTGCCAACCATGCTGCTAAAGGATGGCGAGCCGGTGATTATCGTCGGGGCCTTGGGTGGCAGCGTCATCATCTCGGCGGTGCTGCAGACCATCCTCAACATCGTTGATTTCGGTATGTCACCGGTTGAGGCCACCGCTGTGCCGCGGATTCATTGCGAGGGCGCCGGTGTGCACGTCGAAGCCCGGGTCGAGAGCTCCCAAGTTGCCGGGCTGCAGGCGCTGGGCCACAAAGTGTTTCAATCCTCGCACAGCTACGATCCGGTGATGGCGCGGGCTCATGTCATCGCTAGAGATGACAAAGGTTGGCGCGGCGGCGCCGATCCACGCAGCGGCGGCGGCATCGCCATCGCCCGATGTTAGTGGTCGTTGGGTTTTACCAAGAGGCCGGGGGAACCGCCCCTCATCCTGAGTTTGTCGAAGGGCGCTACGGCGCGGCTGGAGCCTTTTGCGGTCAAATGTCAGCACCCATTGGATTGGAGACGGGGGCTCGATTGACCCGCTGGGAAACCAGCCGTAACGTGACCGTCAGCTTGATCAGGAGGTCACATGTCTGAATCCAACATATATGTAGGTGTAGCCGGCTATGTTGGCCGTCCCGATGCCGCCGGTTCCGTAGGGGTCTTCCGCCGCGCTACTGATGGCGGGGAATGGGAGCATGTATTTGGGGATCTGGAGACGTTCACCGTCTTCGTGCATCCAACCGACCCGGCCCTGGTGTTCGCCGGGACATCCGATGGGGTGTGGCGAAGTGACGACCGTGGGAGCAGCTTTAAGCGCACCAATTTCCCTGATGCCGACAAGCAGGTGTGGAGCTTCCTCGTCATCGATGACAATCCCGACTGCATGTATGCCGGCGCCTCGCCAATCGATGTTTACCGTTCGGACGATCGCGGGGCGAGTTGGCGCCGGTTACCTAACCCGGGGATCAAGGAGCGCTGCTCCGGCCCGTTCTCGCCTCGCGTGATGCGGATGGTCCAACGGCCCGGACGACCGAATGAAATTTTTGCGGCTCTAGAAATCGCCGGATCGATGCGCACGACGGATGGTGGCGAGACCTGGGAGGACCTGACCGACGATCTGGTTCGCTTGTCGGATTTGCCTCATCTGCGCAGTTCGATCGTGCAAAAGGAAACCCATGCCGAGGGGATGCTGGATGGTCATGCGATCACCATCAGCCCATCGGATCCCGATGCGGCGATCATCGCCCTGCGGATGGGGCTTTTTCGCACTCGCAACGGAGGCAAGACCTGGGAAGACATGGAGATGAAGCGCTTCTCTCCAACGACCTATGGTCGGGACGTCAAGGCCTCGCCGCATGATCCCAAGACGCTATATGCGGCGCTCTCGGTCTCGGCCGCGAGTCACGACGGGGGCATCTATCGCAGCACCGATTCGGGCGAGACATGGCAGCGCTTCGACAAGGTCCAGGTGCATGGCACTATCATGTCTATCGGCCTGCATACTTCCGACCCGAAGCAGGTCTATATCGGCGCCCGGTACGAGGGGGAGATCTTCGGAACCACCGACGGCGGCGAAACCTGGCGGGAAATGTCGCTGCCGGGCGAGGTGAAGGACGTTTATTCTGTCGCGTGTGGCTGAGCGTCCGGTAGGCTTGCGAGCCTACGCTTTGGCGTAATCCGTGGCCGGGACCGAGGGGCGAGGATGCAGGTAATGACGACCTTGCCGCAGGAGGACCTGAATGCGGTCCCAGCGGCGGCGCGGGCGGCCGAGCGTGATGGTTTCGACATGATCGCGACCATGGAAAATCGATACGAGCCGTTCATGCCGCTGGCGGTTTCAGCGATCTCCACCGACCGGATTCAGCTTGGTACCGCCGTTGCGATCGCTTTTCCGCGTTCGCCGATGGTCGTCGCCAATACCGCTTGGGATCTGCAAAATGCGTCGAAGGGACGGTTCGTGCTTGGGCTCGGGCCGCAAATCAAGCCGCATAATGAAAAGCGGTTCTCGACACCCTGGTCGGCCCCGGCGCCGAGGCTGCGTGAATACGTCAAGGCGTTGCGAGCGATTTGGCGGTCGTGGGAGTTGGGGGGGGCACTGAAGTTTGCCGGTGATTTCTACACCTTCACGCTAATGACCCCGAATTTTGTCCCTGCCTCGACCCATCAACCGCCGGTGCCGATCACGATCGCAGCGGTTGGTCCGCACACCTTGAAGCTTGCTGGTGAGGTCTGTGACGGCGTTCGCCTGCACCCGTTTTGCACCCGCGCCTATATAGAGGATGTGGCGATGCCACGCATCGAGACGGGGTTGGCTATGTCCGGCAAGCCGCGCCAGGAATTTCAGATAACCGGCGGCGGGTTCATCGCCACCGGCGCCACCGATGCAGAAGTCGAAACGGTAGCGGAATGGGTGCGCTATCGAGTGGCGTTCTATGGCTCGACGCCGAGTTATTGGCCTGTCTTCGAACATCATGGGCTTGGCGACCTCGGGCGAAAACTGAACGCGATGACCAAGCAAGGCCAATGGGAGCAGATCGCCGGCGTAATCACGGATGATGTGCTGCGGCTGTTCGCCGCGATTGGTCGGTATGATGAGTTGGCGGATTTGGTGGCAGGTCGGTTCGGCGGCTGCACCGACATGGTGTATGCCAGTACCTCTTCGGATATTCAGCCAAAGATCCCGCCGGAGGTCCTTCAGGACATTCAACGCATCAGTACGCCCTTCAAAGGTTTTAAGGCCGCTTGGTCATAGATGGGGCTCAGGAGAGGCGATTGTGACGGGCGCGGCTAGGACGCATGTCGTTTTGAGTTACATGAAATTCAACAATTCGGTGCGGCCGTCCCGAAATTCGGCGCGAGGTCGGGGTATTCAATAATCCGGTGGCTGATCGTAGCGGGCATGGGCCACTCAAATTTGTTGGGTTTATTTGTTGGTAGGGCTTGTATCTTTTGGTCTCGCCAACCTGGGCAATCCTCGGTGAGCTGCACCATTTCTTTGGCAGCACGCTTAAATTCTTCAACTGAATTTTTTTCCCAACGATAACCATGCTTGACTAGTTGGCGATCAATGATCCCTTCCTCCAATAGGCCGAGACGCAAAAGGTCTTCCAAAGGCACGCGCTTATTATCCGGTCCGACCACATGCTGAGGAAGAACGATGCTTCTCTTGTCTACAGATCCCGAGGGCGCAACCGCTCCGCATCGCGCCAAGGGCACCCCGAATCCTATCGCGAACGCATAAGGCCCAGACGGAGATAGTTCCAAAAAAAATCTCGAGCGACTGATCGCGTATGCGTGCAGGAATGCCGGATCTTCCGCCGATGCTAAATCGAAAAACCCGTCAATTTTAGGGATCGGACTCATACCACGATGGCCGACCCGGACAACCTGGCCGCCCAGGGTCTTAGTCACGTGCTGTATAACCGGCACAATATTTTCGACGTTTAGGTCACGGTTGGGACGCGCTCCCCAGTACTCGTATCCAGCCTCGCGATAGTGCAATACACAGAACCAACCGTTCGGATCCAAGCCGGTCGCCCGTAATCTTACATCTTCTTGTGCCGAGAGATTATCCGGAAATTGAAACCGCGCCAATGTATCAAAACTTGGAAGCATTACTCGATTCATCATCCACGGTGTTAGTACAAGGGTTTGGTTTGTCTCCGTGCCCAACCTTCCAGGCCTCGGAATCAAAAGCGATCTTCTGAGCTCCGGCAAAATCAAATGCTTCAAGCGGAATAAGATATTCGTCATTCATTTGCCACGGCAGATCGAGTTGCGGCATCAATCGCAGCACAGTTTGTTTGTACGGTCGATCGTTTCGAAACACTATGGAGAGAACAGCATGGTCAAACAGCAGCTTGACTGAGGCTGCGAACACGCATGATTCGATAAAGTCGCCAAAAGTTCTGTGTAAATTTATCGCGCAAATACGAAACGGTAGACTTGGATCTCGTCCAATCAAATCATGGTAAGCCCAACGATGACGGGATTGTTCTGACGCTTCTATAAGTTTGTCCAAAATATTATTCCTTATCTATCGGTATATTCTCATCAAAAGGGACGTTAATGGATCGATAATGTCATAATATATTTTTGGATTGTTTTTCCAATCCAATGTTTGTCTCTTCATGTCTCGTCCGCTGGCAAAGTTCTCGTGCAACAGCATTGGTCTCTCCCGGTCAGTCGTGGTTGGCTGCTCTTCGAAACAACAAGACGCCTCGGAGCATGCTCGGCCATATAGTTTCCGATCCGGTTTGGCCGCGCGATATAGGTCGCCTGAACCAGCCAAATTTTATTTTTTGGGCGAAAAGGCTAAAATATCATCGCTTTAATGTAGGTTGTGGCGAGGGCGGGTGGTGGACAGCTATCAAGTTGTTGACCAGTTTGTCCCGCTAAACTGAAGGGTAGCTCGTACGCCGCTTCGTGGACAATTGGAAACAGCAAATTTTCATTTTCAATGATCCCCCTGTTGCCAAACCTATCGGGGCGAAGTGACAGCGATCAATGCGTTGGTTGCGGAGTGCTGGTGTTTCGATACGCGTACGTTGCATGATTGTGATCGGGGAATGTGGCACGACGATGTGCCGAACAGGGGGCTGCATGGAATGTGACGGCAAGAGGGTTCTAGTGACCGGTGCGCAGCAGGGCATCGGTCGGGCGATGGCGGTGGGGTTTGCCGAGGTTGGCGCCGATATCGCGGTTAATTGGCATGATGACCAGGCCAAGGCCGAGTCTGTCGCTTCAGAAGTGAGGGCGCTTGGACGTCGGGCAGTTCTGGTCAAGGGCGATGTATCGGATGTCGCCGATTGCCGGCGCATCGTGGCCGAGACGGTTGCCGGTTTGGGGGGCATTGATGTTTTGATCAACAACGCCGGCATGTTCCCGCGCGTGCCATTTTTGAAGATGGAGGAGAAGGACTACGATTTCGTCCTCGATATCAATCTGAAAGGCACGTTCTTTTGTAGTCAGGCGGCGGCGCGGGCAATGGTGGCGGTGGGAACCAAAGGTAATATCATCAACCTGGCCTCTCAGTCCGTGCGCGGCCAATCGCCTGAATCCTCGCATTACACCGCCAGCAAATTGGGGATTCTCGGCGTTACCCGGGCTAGCGCTAATGAGCTGGCAGAGCACGGAATTCGGGTGAACGCCGTGGCGCCGGGGCTGACCGATACCGCGCAACCGCGCTATGGCAACACCGATGCAGAGGTGATGGATATGGGTGGAAAGATTCCACTGGGTCGTATTCTCCAACCGTCGGAAATCGCTGACATGGCGGTGTTTCTGTGCACGGACCGCGCGGCGATGGTTACCGGCCAGATATTCCACGTGAATGGTGGATCGTATTTTGGCTAGCGCTGGATCGGGAGGAGCAGGGACGTGAGCCAGAAAAAACCCGAACCGGCCTATGACGCCGCTTTCATTGGGACGGTGATTGAACGACTTCACCGCTACAGCGTTTCAGACATTGATGCACGGGGGCTGGCGGGGATGCTTGGTTCGGTGGACGCTTTGGCTGAAGCCGCAGCGAAGGGCCTTGGTTTCGACGATGAGCCAGCAGATTTCCTGCGGGTGATGCAGGCCGAACGCGGTGGCGGCGGCCAAGGGGGTGATTCATGAGCCGCGAGACGAGGCTTACCCATCTAAGCCTGGTCGAGACCGCTGAGGGCATCGCTAACGGGTCGTTTTCCTCCGAAGAGGTTACCCGCGCCTGCCTTGAACGGATCGAGGCGGCGCAGCGACATCTCAATTGTTTCATCCGGCTTGAAGGCGATGAGGCCCTGGAGGTCGCCAAGGCCGCTGATCGGGCGCGGGCCGGTGGCATGGCTCTTGGCCCCCTGCATGGCGTGCCATTGGCCCATAAGGACATGTTTTACCAGACCGGCAAGCCGTCGACCGGCGGCAACGCGATTCAAAGAAACTTTGTGCCTAGCTACACTGCGACGGTGATGCAGCGGCTTTCCGCCGCTGGTGCGCTTAACCTTGGCGGGCTCAACATGTCCGAATTCGCCAGCGGCCCGGTCGGGCAGAACCTGCATTTCGGCGATTGCCGCAATCCTTGGAATACCGCGCATGCGCCGGGCGGCTCGTCCTCGGGATCGGGCTCGGCGGTGGCCGGTCGGCTGGTCCATGGGGCGCTCGGCTCCGACACCGGTGGGTCGGTGCGGATCCCAGCCGCGCTTTGCGGCCTCGTCGGGATGAAGGGAACCCAGGGTCGGGTCAGCCGATATGGTGGGATGCCGCTCTCGTTCTCGCTCGATTGCTTCGGCCCACTGGCCCGCACCGCGGCCGATTGTGCCCGCCTTTACCAAATCATTGCTGGGGCCGACCCGATGGATCCTACAGCCAGCCAGGAGCCGGTAGACGACTACGAGGCGGCGACGGCCAAACCGGTGAAGGGTCTGAGGATCGGTATTGACCCTCGCCACGGTGGCATCACTCCAAGCGCCGAGGTGGTCGACGCCATCGATGCGGCGATGGAGACTTATGATGATCTGGATGTGGAGATCGTCGAGGTGTCGATGCCGGACCAGGATGAGCTCAACGCCTTGTCCAACATCATTACCCGCTCCGAAGCCGCGACCTTGCATAAAGCCTGGCTACGGACCCGGCGCGATGATTACTCGCCGCAGGTGCGCCGCCGGATCGAGATCGGTCTGGCGGTCCCCGCCACCCGCTATATCGAGGCGTTAAGCCTGCGCGCGCACCACTTGCAGCGCTTCGTCGATGCGGTTTTCAGTCATTGCGACGCGCTGATCTTGCCCAGCGTTGGGGAGGCGTCACCGACCTTGGCGGAACTGGATGTTGGCGATTCCGAGACCTTGCCCGCGATGCTCATGCGGATGACCGGCTTTACCCGGCCGCTGAATTATTACGGCGTCCCGGCGCTGACGGTACCGGCCGGCTTTAGCGTCAGCGGATTGCCGTTGGGCTTTCAGCTGGTCGGAAGGCCGTTTGACGAGGCCCGGCTATTCCAGCTTGCTGGCGCCTATCAAGCGGTAACCGATCATCACTTGAAGGCGCCACGGATCGCCGGTGCAGAATAAAAAATCAGTGTACATCAGGAGAAAGTTGTCACGAGGCAATATTTTAATACCTATAACCACGCTTTTCGTGACCGCGACGCTTTTTTTCAAGAAAAATTGATAGGCACATATTTTATTCCGTCAGTCTCTCGAATATTTCACTCGGGTCGATAGCATTTTTTTGGTTCATTCCCTCAATCTTCGTTTCGATCCGAATCCATCACTAAAGGATATGGGGGGTTTAGCTATCTGGTGAAACACGGACAGGACGAATTATAGCTTTTCCCTGAGCGCCTCGTAAGGCGTCTTTCCGTTGTGGGCGCCGTGTGGTCTGGCGAGGTTGTAAAGTCGCTCCCATTCAGCAAGTTCGTCCCCGAGATCGACGTCGCCGTTGTAGCTGAGTAGCTGATAGAATTACTGCTCGTCGAATCTGCGCGAGCGCTCGGCCTTTCCACTCAACTGCAGCGAACTCAGCTTGATATAGGCATGCCGAATGCCTTTGTCCTCGACGTGTCAGTGGGACCTGACCTGGAACTCATGCCCGTTGTTGGTGCGGATCTCGCGGATCCGAAATGGGAATGTGCCAATCACATGGTCGACAAAGTCGATAGCGTTTGCCTGGGTGTGTCGTCCGTAGGTCTTGAGAGAACGGACGTGTGTCGCATCGTCGATGGCAGTGTACTGGAGCCGACGGGCCTTCTTGCCGCCTTTTTCATTGAATATCAGAAATTTGACGGCCATCTGGATAGGGCGGCCAGGGGCCTGCTTGTTGTAGCGCTTCGTGTGCATCTTGCGCACACGGGTGCCTCTCGGTAGCCGGCTCAAGCCATTTCGACACCGACCTCTTATTGGCCAGCCCGGGTGTCCTGCCCCCCTATAACTGTGCCACGTAATTCGTGATATTTTACGAAGGTGTGGAGGTATTTGGATGGCAAGGAAGCGATATTCCGATGAAGATGTATTGAACCTGCTGCGTCAGATAGAGCTCAGTCTGGCGTCTGGTAGCAGTGTAGAGATGGCTTGCCGATCAGCAGGCATCAGCGATGCAACATACTATAATTGGCGCAAGAGGTACGGTGGGATGGGCAAGTCCCAGCTTCAGGAGCTCAAGGGCCTTGAGAAGGAGAACTCCCGCCTCAAGAGAATTGTTGCGGACCTTGAGCTGGATAAGCTGATCCTGCGGGAGAGCCTCGATTATCTAAAGCCGAAGGTCTGACGATTGGCGATCTGCGTCAGGCCCTAATCCATGTGCGTCAGAAACTCGGATCATCCGAGCGGCGGGCTTGCAAAACGATCGGCGTGGCACGGTCCACACAGCGCTATGAGGCATCCCCTGAAAATGATGACAGCCTTCGGCTGGCTTTGATCAGATTGGCAAAGCAGTATGGCCGCTATGGTTACAGGAAGATTGCCGCGTTACTCCGCATTGAAGGCTGGCAAGTCAATCACAAGAAGGTAGAGCGGCTGTGGAGGGAAGAGGGTCTCCAGATACCGCAACGTCACAGGAAGCGGAAGCGCCTCTATCACAAGGACAGCTCTATCATCCGGCTGCGCCCCAAATATCGGAACCATATCTGGAGCATAGATTTCGTCCATGACAAGCTGGCCAACGGCCGGCCCTATAAAATGTTGACCGTGCTGGATGAATACACCCGCGAAGCTCTGTGCGTGGCCGTGAGGACTCGAATGGGCAATGCCGAGGTTCTGGAAGCCCTCTATCCGCTCTTCTTGAAACACGGCAGACCAGAGTTCATCAGATCAGACAATGGTCCTGAGTTCATCGCAGAGAACTTTCAGACCTGGCTTACCAAGGTTGGGATCAAGCCCATCCGTATCTATCCGGGGAGCCCCTGGGAGAACGGATACAACGAACGCTTCAACGGCACTCTGCGCAGGGAGGTTCTCAATGCAGAGTGGTTCACATCAATCAGACAGGCTCAAATCGTCATCGAAACTTGGCTGAAACAGTACAATCACATCCGCCCGCATCAGGCTCTGAACATGCGTCCACCGATGCCCGAGACCCTATCAGAAAGTGGTACATAGAACGGGGGCTTTACACGGTGTTGGCCCTCAGGTGATCCGGGACTGGGTCTTTTGCTTCAATGCCATCGGACCGGACGGATCTGATCGACCGTAAGGCGCCTGTTAAGCTACGCAGGCTCAATGATGAACAGCGTCAGCCGTTGTCGTTGGTTGAAAGCGGGCCGCTCCCGGCGATCCATGAGGTGGTCCGTTGGTGCTGGGTGGACCTGGTGCACTGACTGTATAAAGAATTTGGCCTGTCGGTGCCGCCGTGACCGCCGGAACTCAATTCCGTCGAGAATATCTAGCGGTTCATGCGGGACAATTGGTTATCAAATAGGGTCTTCAAATCACACGACGGCATCGTCACGCTCAGTTGCGAAACCTGGAGCAAGTTGATCAAGCAACCCTTGAAGATCATGTCCATCGGGCGGCGGGATTGGGCGCATGAGTTATGATCAATGCAGGTTGGTGTTAGTAGGGGATCAGCAAACGATTGCCCTCGAAGACCTTTTCCCCGTCAAGTTCAAGGCAGGCGTCGGTAATGACCGTGTCGTAATGGGCCGCCGCTTTGCAGGTGCCGCCGATATAGGCGCTGGTGCCTAAGGCAAGCTGAAAGCCACCATAGACGCTTTCGTCGCTCAACATGGTGCCGTCTAGGCTGCATTTGGGGTTCATTCCCAGGCCTAGCTCGCCCAAATTATAGACGTTGGGATCGTTGAAACTGGCGAGCAGGTCCCGGAATTTCACCGCCTCCGGCCCACCTTCGATGGAAACAGCCAGGCCTTTTTCAAAGATGATTTCGACAAATTGTTTTTCGATCAGCGCGACGCCGGGGATGCTGGCATTGACCACGATCCGCCCCTCGGCGGTTCCTTCGACCGGGGCCAGGCTCGACTCCAGACAGTAGCCAGCTGAAATATCCTTAGTGTTGACGAAGCCGTTCAGTGAGCGGCCTTCTCGCCCGGCGATACTCATCGTGATGTCGGTTCCGTCCTTTGACCAGACACGCGCCCGCTCGGCCTTGGTGAGCGCAGCCGCAACGGCGTCGATTTCCGCTCGAAGCGCCGTGAAGTCGGCATCCCAACCGGCCGCCAGAAAGAAATTATCACTATCGGATTCAGGCAACACCATGACTTTCGTGCCGCAGAGTTGGGCGTCAAGACGGGCCTGGGTATGGGCGATGTTCTGGTAGGCTAGGCCGATAACCAGGTCGGTGGCCTTCATCGCTTCGCCGACCACCGGTGACAGTTGTTTGCCGTGGTACTTGCTGGGGGTCATTTGCATCGTTGTCACCCTGGCGCCAACTTCGTCGGCGGCGATCGCCAAGGGCTCAACATTGGCGGTGGTCAACGGGTCATGCAGGATAAGAACCTCCATATCCTTTTCTGCCCCGCCCAGAAGCTGAACCGCTTTTCGGGCGGCGGACATTTTCATCAACGTCGAAATCATCTGGCCATATCCCTAAACGTCTTGGTTGCCCGATCGGTCTCAGTAAAGTGAATGATGCTCCGGATCCCGGCACCTGGAAAGGCCGGGGCGGCGTTTTCCTTCGCCGCTGGTCTTTTCCGCGACTCTGCATGGCAAAGGCCGAGCGAAAACTTCCGGTCGGTGAAACCAAAACGCCCCGGATAATGCCGGGGCGTTTGGTAATGACTCGGTTAGCCCATGATCAAGCCGGCTTGAACGTTGGCACCGGGGCGCCGTCTTCATCAGCCGTCGGGGAGAATTTCAGCTCCACCTTTTGACCGATCGACAAGGCGTCGAGGTCCGCCTCGATGATGTTGGTCATCATTGTTGGCCCATCGTCCAGGGTCACATAAGCGATGGCGTAGGGTGGGTCGACCCGACGCAGAACGCTGTAGGAATAGATCTGGCCCTTGCCGGAGGACTGCACCAGCCCGACGTCGCTGCTGCCGCAATGCGGGCACATGCCCCTTGGGTAGTAATGCTTCTCGCCGCAGGATTTGCAGCTACCGATCATCAACTTGCCAGTCTTTGCCGCGGCCCAGAAGGCCTCGGTATCGGGATCGGACTCGGGAGTCGGGAAGATTCGTTGCTTGACGCTCATCAGTCTTACTCCCGTTCCATGATCACGGTGGAGGCGCCGTGGCGCGTGCCGAGCGAACCGCCGGTGCCGTGGGCCAATGCCAGATCACAATTGGCGACCTGCACTGCCGGATGCGCTTCGCCGCGTAGCTGACGCACGGCCTCTACAACCTTGGTGAGGCCGCCGCGATTGGCCGGGTGGTTGTTGCAGAGCCCGCCACCATCGGTGTTGAACGGCAATTTTCCGGTGCCGGCGATCAGGTTGCCGTCGGAGACGAAAGCGCCGCCCTTACCCTTTTCGCAGAACCCGAGATCCTCAAGCTGTATCAGAACGGTGATAGTGAAACTGTCATAGATTGAGGCGTATTTCATGTCACTTGGCTTGACCTTGCCCTCCTCGAAGGCGGTCGCGCCAGAGAAACGGGCGCCGGAATAAGTGAGATCCACCTTGCCGCCCATCTGCCCCTTCGGCGCCTCGCCAACACCCAGCACCTTGACCAGCGGGCGCTTGAGCGACTTGGCGATTTCCGGCGAGGTTACGATGATTGCGCCGCCGCCGTCGCTGATCACACAACAATCGAGCCGGTGCAGCGGGTCGGAGATCATCGGCGAACTCACCACTTCTTCGACCGTCACCACGTTGCGCAGCATCGCATGCTCGTTGTGCTGAGCATGGTGCGAAGCCGCGACCTTGATCCAGGCGAGTTGCTCGCTCGTGGTGCCATATTCGTGCATGTGGCGCATGGCGCACATGGCGTACATGTTGACCACCGTGGGGCCGAACGGGAACTCGAACGCCACGTCGGGCGAGCTGCTTCCATAGTTACGCGGCGCCGTGCCGGTCGCCATTCCCTCGGCACGAGGCCGACCGGCCAAGGTAATTAGCGCCACCGAACACTTGCCCAATGCGATGGCCTCGGCCGCGTGGCCGACATGCATCAGATAAGATGAGCCGCCGCTTTCCGTCGTGTCTATATGGCGCAAATTCAACCCCATATAGTCGATCATCGATAGGGCGCCGAGGCCGGGCACGTCACCGGCGCAGAAATAGCCGTCGACGTCGTTTTTGCTCAACCCAGCATCGGCGAGCGCGCCAAGCGCGGACTCCGCATGCAGCTGGGCCAGTGATTTATCCACCGCCTTGCGAGTAGGATGTTCATACACCCCGGCGATATAGGCTTTTCCGTTGATGCTCATGGAATGATAGGCTCCCCTGTGAGGTTTGTTTTCTACTATCCCGAGGCGGCCTTGGGCCAGCCCAGAGGTTAAGAATCTTCATCGACGTGCTGATGAGTGCACGGGCCAGGCGTCCCTTTAAAGAAATCCGGCCCAGAACACAGGCGTCCCTTTAAAGAAATCCGGCCCAGAACAACAGTTGATCCTGTTCCGGAAACTCGATCATTCCAGTCTCCTTGAGGGTGCCATCGCCAGCGATCTGGTAGGTGACCAGACTGAGCGGCGCTTGGCGCTCGGCGCCATCGGCGCTGACCTTGGGAGCCGCCTCGGAGTTCGCCGCCACCAGCATCCGGCCGGATGCCTCGATGGAGAAGGTCCGGGGCAGGTGGCCATGGGTTGGCGCGTGCTGGATGGCGGCCGGCTGGCCGGTATTCTGATCGACGGCGAAAACCGCGATGCTGTCCTCACCTTCCGGCGCCGCCGGTCCCAGTGAACTCTCAAGCCGCCCATATGCCCGGTTGGAGATATAGAGGGTCTTGCCGTTGGGATGAAAATGAATACCTGACATCGCCTGGCGCGCCGGCCCGTTATTCGGGCCTTTAAGTGTCGAAATTCGGTGCAGAGCCTTGGGACAGATCGACCCGTTTTCCAGTGCGAAGACATGCAGCTCGCTCTGCCGCTCAACACCAAGGAATAGCCAGGGCTTAGTCGGGTGGAAGTCGAGATGGCGGGCGCCGAAGCCAAAGCCGCCATTCGGCTCGATCGAAGCGCGCGGTGAGAGCGTGCCATCGGCATAGCCATAAACCTTGAGGGCGCCGGGTTGCTCCGCCTTGCCGTCCTCGGCGTCGTAACCACGGCAAACTAGGATCGCCGCGTCGCCGTCGGGGGTGACCCGGACTTGATGGCCGAAGATGCCGGCATCAAGATCGCTGGACTGCCGCACCTCATCGCCCAGGGCGCCGTCATCGCCGATTTTATGGACGGTGACAGCGCTCGGGTTGTTGTAGGCGACCAGGACATGAGCGTTCTGTCGGTCAAGAGAGAGATGCAGCGGTCGCCACCGCAGATCCCGCGCCTGCCCGAACGGCCCAATATCGCCGCTACCGGCATCGATCCGACAGGCGACCAGTTGATTTTGGTTGCCGGTCTTGCCCGGACCACCATTGCTGATCACCACATAGAAAACTGGTAAGTTCGGGTGCCGCCAGGCGTATTGGATATCGAGCGCGAAGCTCAGCGTCTGGCGCGCTGTCAGTGTCCCGGTTGCTAAATCCGCGTCATAGCGGGTCAGCACGGGGCCAATTGATGCGTAAAACGGCGCGGTGCTCCCGGATGCGGTTCCGGTCGTATTCTGTGCGGCCAAGGGTCTGCCTCCGGTCCGAATTGTTAAAGGTGGGTTGCTGACATCGTCGGGTGTGGCGGTGGGATTGGCAAGGCGTGTGCGATCACCATCGTGCTGACAGCGATCCTGGGAATGGCTTGGCGCTTGATGCGGTGTTGATCGGTATGCGAGGCTCGCATGCCTGAATGGTAACCACCGTGATTATGGAGAGTGTTATGCGCACGGGCTTTTTCACGATGCCGTCTCACCCGCCGGAGCGAGACCTGCGTGAGGGCTATGAATTCGATCTGCAAAATATTCGCTGGGCCGACGAGTTAGGCTTCGAGGAGGGCTGGATAGGCGAGCATCACACAGCGCCGTGGGAGCCGCATGGGGCGCCTGATTTTATGGTCGTCGAGGGATTTCGCCAGACCAAGAATATTCGGCTTGGTCCGGGTGGCTTCCTGCTGCCATACCATAACCCCGCCGAACTCGCGAACCGACTGGCACAGATGGATCACCTTGGCCAGGGACGGCTGAATTTTGGGGTCGCGGCCAGCGGTCTGCCGTCGGACTGGGCGATGTTCAATGTCGATGGTATGTCCGGCGAGAACCGCGAAATGACCCGCGAGTCCTTGGAGATCATCCTGCGCCTATGGGGTGATGAGGAGGAATTCGATCATCAGGGAAAATATTGGCATATAAGCAAGCCGGCCGAGATGTTCGGGTTTCTGAAGCCGCATCTCTACCCCTTGCAGAAGCCGCACCCGCCGATCGGCGTCGCCGGACTTTCCAAGGGGTCGGACACGCTCAAGCTGGCCGGAGAGAAGGGCTATATCCCGATGAGCTTAAACCTCAATCCGGCCTATGTAGGTAGCCATTGGGAGGCGGTTGAAGAAGGCGCCCGGCGTGGTGGACGGGTGGCCAATCGGGCGGATTGGCGTATGGTGCGCGAGGTTTTCGTCGCCGAAACCGATGCCGAGGCTTGGAAGCTTGCCGTTGATGGCCCGATGGGCCGGATGATGAACGAGTATTTCCTGCCGCTGTTGGCAAATTTTGGATTCCTTGAGTTCCTCAAGCACGACCAAACGGTACCGGATAGCGACGTGACGGCGGAATACTGCGCCAAGCATAACTGGCTCGTCGGCTCACCGGCGACCGTGGCCGAGAAGATTGAGGCCGTCTACGAGGATGTCGGCGGATTCGGCAGCTTGTTGGTGTTCTGCTTCGACTATGCCGATAAGGCCGAGGCTTGGCACAGCTCGCTCGGCATGCTGGCCAATGAGGTGATGCCGAAGCTACAGCACCTGAAACCGCCGCCGGGGGTCAGCTCGGCCGAATAGGCTTGGCAGAAACTTCGCGCCGTCGCCCTTTCTTATACGTCCAACTCGCCGGCAAATTGGGCGTTTTCCTGGATGAAGGCGAAGCGTAGTTCTGGTTTCTTGCCCATCAGGGTCTCGACCATGGTGTCGAGATTCTGTTGCTCTTCTTCCTGCTCCGGATCCGGCATTACACCCGCGCTTTTCTGGGGCACGCGGACCTTGAGGAGAGTGCGCTTTTCCGGGTCCATGGTCGTGGTCTTGAGTTGGGCCGGTGGCATTTCGCCGAGGCCCTTGAAACGGCTAATCTCGATCTTGCCGCGACCAGTGAATTCCTGGGCGACTAACTCCTCGCGATGGGCGTCATCGCGGGCATAAAGAGTCTTGCCGCCCTGGGTGATGCGATACAGCGGCGGCAGAGCCAAGTAGAGATGGCCATTCTCCACCAACTTGGGCAGCTCGCGGTAGAAATAGGTCATCAGCAACGAGGCGATATGCGCGCCATCGACATCGGCGTCGGTCATAATGATGACTTTCTCATAACGCAGCGCCGCCTCGTCATAGCGGTCCCCGGAGCCGGCGCCCAGCGCCTGGACTAAATCATTCAGTTCCTGGTTGCCGCGTAGTTTCTCGACCGAGGCGCTGGCGACGTTGAGGATCTTACCGCGCAGGGGCAGGATCGCCTGGTTTGCGCGGTTGCGGGCCTGCTTGGCGGAACCGCCGGCGGAATCACCCTCGACCAGGAAGATCTCGGTACCCTCGGCGCCGCTGCGGCTGCAATCCGTGAGCTTGCCGGGCAAGCGTAGTCTGCGGGTCGCCGACTTGCGGCTGACCTCTTTTTGCTGGCGCCGTCGCAAACGGTCCTCGGCCCGATCGACAATAGAGTCGATCAAGGCTTTGGCTACTTCCGGCGTGGCGGACAACCAATGATCGAAATGATCCTTGACCGCCTGGTCAACCAGCTTGGTGGCTTGCGGGCTGACCAGCCTTTCCTTGGTCTGGCCCTGGAATTGCGGGTCACGCACGAAGACCGAGAGCATCACGCAGGCGCCGGACATAACGTCATCGGCTGTCGCCTGGGCAATCCGCTTGGCGCTGCCCGACAATTCGCCATAAGCGCGCAGCCCCTTCATCAACGCTGTCCTCAGGCCGGCTTCATGGGTGCCGCCATTGGCCGTCGGGATGGTGTTGCAATAGGCGTTCAGGAACCCGTCATCGCGATCATCCGGCCAGGCGATCGCCCACTCCACCCGCTCGCCGCCGGTGCCTTTCGACATCCCCGGAAAACGTCTGATTGCCAATCGTCGCGCGCTTGCCAACGGCGCTGGAAAGAAAATCCGCCAAGCCGCCGGGATAGTGCAGGACCGCCGCGTCCGGCGTTTCATCGCCGCTTTTGAGCAGCGCTCGATCACAGGACCAGCGGATCTCGACGCCCTTGAACAGATAGGCTTTGGAGCGCGCCAGCCGGTACATCATGGCGGGCCTAAATCGCGCCGCCTCGCCAAAAATCTCCGGGTCGGGGTGAAACCGAATCGTCGTGCCACGTCGATTGTTTACCGCGCCGGCATTCTTCAAGCCGCCCAGCGCCAGGCCGCGCTGAAAGCTTTGGGTGATAGAGCTGCTTATCGCGTGCGACCTCGACCTCCAGCAGATCGGATAGTGCGTTGACGACGGAAACGCCAACCCCGTGCAGGCCGCCGGAAGTGCTGTAGACCTTGTCGGAGAATTTTCCGCCGGCGTGCAATGTGGTGAGGATCACCTCCAGCGCCGACTTGTCCTTGAACTTTGGATGCGGGTCGACTGGAATGCCTCGGCCATTGTCACGGATGGTGACCGTCATGTTGGCGGCAAGTTCGATCTCGATTCGGCTGGCGTGGCCGGCGACGGCTTCGTCCATGGCATTGTCGAGAACTTCGGCGACGAGGTGGTGCATCGCCCGTTCGTCGGTGCCGCCGATATACATGCCGGGCCGTCGACGCACCGGCTCCAGGCCCTCAAGGACCTCGATGTCCTTGGCCGAGTAGTCGTCCGAGGCTCGTGCCTCCGTGTTCTGGAAAAGATCCGCCATGCCGTCCGCGTTCCGGTGCTAAACTGCTTGCCCAATTGGCCGAGCGGCCGGACGATGCAGTAGGGTTGTCCACATGGCCTTACAATATGTTGTGTTTTGCACGATTGCGAGCGGCATCTTATCGTGGTCGCTTGATAGAGAAAGCAAAACGGCGATCGAACCTCGTGTTCGGCTCTGGCCGGCGGGATCTGACCGGCGGGTTCTTGGGAGAAGCGCGATGTTGAACGAAGCAAGAAAGGGCGGGTACCCTGGCGCTCGGTGGTGATCGCGATTCTCGCTGGCTGGTGCTTCGCCGCGCCGGCCTTGGCGGGGAAGGCCGATGTGGTCGAGGCTCAGGCGGTCCGCGATAGTGATGGCAGCTATCGCTTCAAGGTGTCGATGCGCCCTGGCGATCAGGGGTGGGGGCACTATGCCAATTCCTGGGAAGTGGTGGCCCGGACGGCACCGTGCTCGGCACCAGGGTCCTGTCGAATCCGCACGAGCAAGAGCAGCCGTTCGCCCGTTATCTCAGCAAGGTGATAATCCCGGACGGTATTGCCGAGGCGACGATCCGGGCCATCGATATCAAGCATGGCGGCGGCGGCAAGCAAATGACGGTCAAGGTGCCACGATGAGCGATCAGGCGTGCCTCATCGACGAGATCGGCGGCCAAACCTATCCTCTTGCCGGCGCGCGCTGGTGTTCCGACGCGGGCGCCTCGCTCCGGGTCACCGATCTGTCCGGCATCACCCGCGACCAGATCGATCGGTCGGAGCGATCGCTGTGGCGCTATCGTGCGGCGTTTCCAATCGAGATAGCCAAACCGGTCAGTCTCGGCGAGGGGTGCACGCCCCTGGTCCAGCGTGAGTTTCGCGGCCATGACGCCCGGTTCAAGCTTGAGTGGTTCGCGCCGACCGGCTCGTTCAAGGATCGGGGGGCCTCGGTGATGATGTCGTTGCTGCACCAGCAAGGCATCAACGAGGTGGCGGAGGACAGTTCCGGCAATGGCGGCGCGGCGGTCGCCGGCTATGGCGCGGCGGCCGGCATGAAGGTGCATATTTTGGCGCCCCAGGGCACGTCACCGGCGAAAATCGCCCAGATCAGCGCCTATGGCGCCGAGGTCCACCTTATCCCCGGCCCGCGCGAGGCGACCGAGGCGGCGGCGCTGGAAATGGCCAAGACGGTCTTCTATGCCAGCCATAACTGGCACCCGTTCTTTCTCCAGGGCACCAAGACTTTGGGCTATGAGTTGTGGGAAGATCTTGGGTTTCGGGCGCCGGATAACATCATCATTCCGACTGGGGCCGGCAGTAACGTGCTGGGCTGTGACCTGGCGTTTCGTGAGTTGTTGGCGGCCGGCGAGATCGACCGGTTGCCCAGGTTGTTCGTGGCGCAACCGGCCAATTGCGCGCCGATCGATGCAGCATTTCGCGTCGGTGCGGTGGACCACGTGGAAACCGGTTTTGCCCCAACTATCGCCGAGGGCACGGCGATCAAGAGGCCGCTGCGGATGAGGTGGTTGCTGGAGGCGCTGCGGCGCTGCGATGGTGGGACTGTGGCGATCGAGGAAGACGGCATTCGGGCGGCGGCGCGGGATTTGGCACGTGGCGGCCTGTTCGCCGAACCAACCAGCGCGACGGCGGCAGCGGCCTTCGATCGGCTACGTCGGGAAGGGCGGATCGGCGCCAATGAGACGACCATCGTGGTTCTGACCGGCGGCGGGTTGAAGACGACTGGTTTCTATCAGGCTGAATTGGGCCTGGGATGACGGACAGATAACCGTACGGAATCGGGGTCAAAGACAGGGGAGCCGCTCCGCTGAATTGAGGTGATCCGCGATACGGCATCCCTGAAAGGCGGTTCCAAGGGCATCGTGGCCGAAGACGAAAACGGGTCGCTCCCATGGGAGCGGCCCGCCTCGTTGATCCTGTCTGATGAGTGATCAGACCGAGTAATACATCTGGAACTCGATGGGGTGCGGGGCCCGCTCGAAAGCTATGACCTCTTCCATCTTCAGCTCGATATAGGCGTCGATCTGGTCGTCGTCGAAAACGCTCGCCGTCTGTCAGGAACGCCCGGTCCTTGTCCAGGTTCTCCAGCGCTTCGCGCAACGAGCCGCAGACCGTCGGGATGTCCTTCAGCTCTTCCGGCGGCAGATCATAGAGATCCTTGTCCATCGGGTCGCCCGGGTGGATGCTGGTTCTCGATACCGTCAAGGCCAGCCATCAGCATCGCCGAGAAGGCAAGATACGGGTTGGCTGCCGGCGTCCGGGAACCGCACTTCGACGCGCTTGCCGTTGGGGCTGTCGACATGCGGGATGCGGCAGGAGGCCGAACGGTTGCGCGACGAGTAGGCCAGCAGCACCGGTGCCTCGAAACCCGGCATCAAGCGCTTGTAAGAATTGGTGATCGAGTTGGTGAAGGCGTTGAGCGCGCGGGCGTGCTTCATGATGCCGCCGATGTAGTACAGGCACAGGTCTCGACAGATCGGCATAGCCGGAACCGGCGAACAGCGGCTGTCCATCTTTCCAGATCGACTGATGGCACATGCATGCCGGAGCCGTTGTCGCCGGCGACCGGCTTCGGCATGAAGGTCGAGGTTTTGCCATAGGAGGCGGCGACCTGGTGCACCACGTATTTGTAGATCTGCAGGTCATCGGCGAGTCTTGATCAGGGTGCCGAACTTCATGCCCAAGCTCATGCTGTGAGGGCGCGACCTCGTGATGGTGCTTCTCGACCTCAACGCCCATCTCTTCCATGACCGACAGCATCTCGCTGCGCAGGTCCTGCTCGGAATCCACCGGCGGCACCGGAAAATAGCCGCCCTTGGCGACCGGACGATGGCCGAGATTTCCTTCCTCGTAGTCACGCGCCGAGTTGTACGGGCC
>CALMRI010000003.1 GCA_937776645.1 uncultured Alphaproteobacteria bacterium
GGATCGGGGCGAAAGAGGGTTAGCCCAACGCCTACCACCAACAGAACCACCAGCGCCGTCAGCCAAAGAGGCCATGTCCTCCAGCGACGGTGCGGCTGCGCCTCCCTGAAACGGCGGACCGTATCGGGATGCAGGCGCAGACCGCCATCCGCCAGATCATTGATCGCCGCCTCGGCGCGCTCGGCAAGACCTGGGAGACGTTCCAATAGGCCCACCGCGTCGATCGCCGCCTGCTTGACCCGCGCCTGGGGTGAACGGTTCTCGATCATCCATTGTTCAATCAGCGGTCGCGCCAGCTCCCAGATATTGACCTGATCGTTGACCTGCCGGCCAACCCCTTCGGCCACCAACATAGTTTTCTGCAACAGCAAGAGTTGCGGCTGGGTCTCCATCTCGAACTGCCCGGTGATACGGAACAACTGGGCCAATAGCGTGGCCAGTGAAATTTCCGCCAGGGGCCGGCCCAGAATCGGCTCTCCGATAGAGCGGCAGGCCTGGGTGAAAGCATCGACTGATTTATGGGCTGGAACATAGCCGGCCCGAAAATGCACAGCCGCGACCCGGCGATAATCTCCAGACAAGAAGCCCGTCAGCATGTCGGCCAGAAAGTGCCGGGTCTTCACGTCAAGGCGCCCCATGATGCCGAAATCCACCGGCGCCACACGGCCATCCGCCAATATAAAGACGTTGCCGGGGTGCATGTCAGCATGGAAGTAGCCGTCCCGGAACACCTGGTTGAAGAAGATGCAGGCGGACTTCCGAAGTACCTCGGTCGGATCATGGCCGGCAGCGTGAAGTGCCTCCAAATCATCGGGTCGATGACCGTGCAACCGCTCTAGAGTCAGGACCCGCTGGGTCGTGCGCTGCCAGTCGACGCTCGGGACCATGAAGTCCGGGTCGCCGACGAAGTTTTCAGCGAGCTCCGCGGCGGCGGCAGCCTCCATACGCATATCCATCTCGATGACAACCGCCTCGGCGAATAACTCGACGACCTCCACCGGGCGCAACCGCCGGATCGACGGCAACAGATGCTCCAGGATACCAGCGATCCAGCGGAACAAATCGATGTCCCTGGCGAACGAGGCCTCGATTCCTGGCCGCAATACTTTCACCGCCACCTCGGCGCCGTCATGTGTTTCGGCATAATGCACCTGGGCGATCGAAGCGGCGGCTACGGGAACCTCGTCGAAGCTGGAATAGACCTCGGCCAGCGGGGCCGCGAGTTCGACCTCGATGGTCGCCTTGGCCACCGCGAAGGGAAAGGGCGGCAATCTGTCCTGCAGTCGTGCCAGATCATGGGAGACTTCGTCACCGATCAGATCTGACCGGGTGGCCAGAGATTGGCCAAATTTGATGAAGCTCGGCCCCAGCGCCGCCAGCGCCGCCGCCAGCCGCTGTCCGGGCCGTAATCGCGCATGGCGACGCCTGCGCACCAGCAGCGATGCCCGGGCCAGGACCCCCAGCGCCGGCGCCTGAGGTAAATTCTCCAGCGGGAATAGCGCGCCGAACCGGGCAAGTGTCCAACCGACCCAGACAAGCCTTAGGAGATTACGAAGCGCCCGCCACATCATCTGCCCCTAAAGCCGCCAGGCGGAATGAATCGCCGCGATACCGCCAGAGAGGTTGCGGTACGACGCTCGCTCCAACCCAACCGCCGCCATACGATCCTTAAGGCTTTCCTGGTCCGGGAACTGGCGGATGCTCTCGACCAGATAGACATAGGCATCCCGATCGCCAGCGACCCAATGGCCGATCTCCGGCAACAGCTTGAAGGAATAAAAGTCATAGACCGGGTCCAGCACGGCCAGGGCCGGTCGGCTGAATTCCAGACACATGAAACGCCCACCCGGCCGCAAGACCCGGCGCGCCTCGGCCAGCGCCTTATCAATTCGGGTAACGTTGCGTAACCCAAAGGCGATGGTATAGGCGTCGACAGAGCCGTCGGGAACAGGCAGCGCCTCGGCGTCACCGCAAACCCAGGATATGCCCTCACTCTCTTGGCGGTGCTCGGCGCGCTCCACGCCTTTTTCGATCATCGCGTGATTGATATCGCAGACGATGACCGGCCCGCCGCCCCGGGCCCGATATCGCACCGCGATATCCCCGGTGCCGCCCGCCACATCAAGCAGCCGCGCGTCCGCCGCGTGGCGCCAGCCAATCGAGGAACGCCGCCTTCCAGAGCCGGTGCACCCCCAAGCTCATCAAATCGTTCATCAGGTCATAGCGCCCGGCGACGGAATCGAAAACACCCCGCACCATGCCGGCCTTTTCCCCGGCCGGCACCTCGCGGAAGCCGAAATCTGCTTTCTCGTGTATGGAGCCTGTTCCGGTCCCTGGTGCCACCATCGCCCTATCCTCGATACCCAACCCGCCTTGATGCTCTACTAGCCTCTAAGCTCTGGCGCATTAGGTAGCGCAAACCGATTGATGTTCCAAGGAAAGCCGGATTTACTGGTATGGGGAATTGCACTCGCCCCCCTGCCTCGCCATCATGGTGCTCCATTCGACAGGTCGAGACACACCATCATGCCCGAGCTTCCGGAGGTCGAAACCGTCCGACGCGGTCTTGCACCGTGCTGGAGGGGCGAGTCCTGGTTCGGGTTGAGCAACGCCGGCCGGATTTGCGCTGGCCGATCCCGAAAGATTTCGTTGAACGCCTGACCGGTCGGCGGGTGGAGCGGCTGGAACGCCGGGCCAAATACATGCTCTGGTTCATGGACGATGATACCGTCATGCTGCTGCATCTCGGCATGTCCGGTCGCGTGCAAATCAGCGAGGCGCGGCCGGAGACCCTCGACACCCACGATCACATCGTCTTCACCACGGACGCCGGAACGGTGATCCGCTACAACGACGCACGCCGTTTCGGCAGTGTCGATCTCGCGACCGCCGCGACCGTGTTTGAGCACAAACTTTTGACAAACCTTGGCCCGGAGCCTTTGGGCAACGGCTTCAGCGGCGCCAGCCTGGCGACGGCGCTTGCGGGCCGGCGCTCGCCCATCAAGACGGCGCTTTTGGATCAGCGGGTGGTCTGTGGTCTTGGCAATATCTATGTCTGCGAGGCGCTGCACATGTCCGGCATCTCACCGCTTCGTCTGGCCACGAACGTCCAGGGCAAGCGCGCTGAACGTTTGGTCTCGTCGATCCGCGAGGTGCTCGGCGACGCGATCGAGGCTGGCGGCTCCAGCTTGCGCGATCACAAACAACCGAATGGCGAATTGGGTATTTCCAACACCGCTTCCGGGTCTACGATCGTGAAGGCAGCGCATGCCCCAAGCCCGATTGCAAGGGCGAGGTTCAAAGGATCGTGCAATCCGGCCGATCGACTTTCTATTGTGCCAGTTGTCAACGCTGAGGTAGAAGCGGCGCGCTATGAAAAAGCCTTCCTTTTCTCGTTGGGTGATCAACGCTGCGCTCATCGGACTGCTGGTCTCGGGTTTCGCCGCCAGCGGCCTAGCGGCCGGCAGGTTTGTCACCGGCTTCGACGATCTGCCGCTGATGCCGGGCATGACGGAGGTTCCTGATACCGACGTGTCCTTCGACACCACGGCCGGGCGAATCGTTATCGCGTTCGTCCGGACCCCGGCGGATCGGAAAAACATCGTGGCGTTTTATCAAACCACCCTGGCGCAGCTCGGTTGGCGTAAACACGGCGAAGCGGCGTTTCTGCGCGAGGAAGAGGTATTGAGTTTCGACTACCTTTCCGATGGTCCGGACACGATCGTCCGGTTCTCGCTGCTCCCCCAGTAAAATCCGAGGCGCGCGACAACCGCGGCTACCGCGCGTAGTCTGCAGCATCAAACAGGAGATCCACGATGGGTTACGAGAACATCATTGTCGAACGCAAGGACGGGGTCGGAGTAATCACTCTGAACCGTCCAAAGGCGATGAACGCGCTTTCCGCCGCCCTGATGGACGAATTGAGGCGCGCGCTGATCGACCTTGAGGGCGAGGATGAGATCGGTTGCATGGTGATCACCGGCAGCGAAAAGGCCTTTGCCGCCGGCGCCGACATCAAGGAGATGCAGTCCAAAACCTATATGGATGTCTATCTGGAGGACTTCATCACCGCCACCTGGGAGCAGATCGCCAAAACCCGTAAGCCGATCATCGCGGCGGTTTCCGGCTATGCGCTTGGCGGCGGCTGCGAGATCGCGATGATGTGCGACTTCATCATCGCCGCCGACAACGCCAAGTTCGGCCAACCGGAAATTACCATCGCCACAATCCCCGGTGCCGGCGGCACCCAGCGGCTGCCCCGGTTCATCGGCAAGGCCAAGGCGATGGACATGTGCCTGACCGGTCGGATGATGGATGTCGAGGAAGCCGAGCGGGCTGGACTGGTCAGCCGGATCGTCCCGGTAGCCGAGCTGATGAACGAGACAATGAAGGCCGCGCAGAGGATCGCCAGTTTGTCGCGCCCCTCGGTCATGATGGCCAAGGAATCGGTTAATCGCGCCTTTGAGACGGTTCTGGCCGAAGGCATTCGGGTGGAGCGCCGGCTGTTCCACTCGACCTTCGCGACCGAGGATCAGAAGGAAGGCATGGCGGCTTTCGCGGAGAAGCGGCAGCCCAACTTTAAAAATCGTTGATGCCGAAGACGGAATCGCCGTTGACGTGTCCATCCACGCTGTCTATAACCCGCGCTCTCGAATTCAGTGCTAGCTCCTGGGAAATCTTGCATGGCCCAACATCAGTCCGCCAAGAAACGGATCCGTCGTAACGAAAAGCGACGGGTTATCAATCACGCGCGAATTTCGCGCGTACGGACCTTCGTGAAGAGGGTGGAAACAGCTATCTCCTCGGGGAACCAGGAGGCGGCAGCCGGTGCGTTCAAACTAGCGCAGCCGGAAATGCATCGTGGGGTTACCCGCGGCCTTCTGCATAAGAACACGGTCGCACGGAAACTGTCTCGCTTGTCCAAGGCCATTAAAGCGCTGGCCTCGACCGCTTAAACCACTCCATCCAACGACCCTGTCAAAACGGCCGCGATATCATTCGCGGCCGTTTGTATTTTGGGGGCATCGATCGGAGCCGCCTACCATGGGCTCGGAATGTCGCCGTGGATATTGCCACCACCGCCAATCGCCAACGTGCTCATTTTAACGGCATGAATTAGCTCCATCCGGCAACATATTGATTCTTCCCATGACCCTTCAGGCAGCCCTAGTGGGTTCAAATTTTTGTTCGTTTTTTTTGACTGCGTGGTTGCATGGAGGTGGCCTCCTGGTTACCTTATCCTGGGAGTGCAGAGAACGTAGGACAGAGCAAACATTAAGAAATAGCGCGAGAAAATAAAAAAATTAAGCCATCGCGTTCTATTGATATCGAGACTGCATGAATTTAGGGAAGTTTTTATGCGGTCTCCAAAATAAAATATCAATAATTCGCAAACTTAATACCTGCGAGGTTGCAACGGATTCGTTATTCGACTTTTGGCAATACTATTTTAACGCGACGGAGTCCGTGGCTAGGGCCTAATGATTCAGTCGCGTTCAGGGGGACTGTTTGACGCATTCCACGGTGCGTTTTCGAACGAAAACTGCACTGGGGAATTTTGGGGGGCGCTTCATCATGCCGGTTGTTAGCAGGTTCCGTCAGAACCCGCCGGCCATTTCCACGCCAAATTCAGGCATAGGGGAAATGGCGGATGTCTGATAAGCGCCCGGCAACCAGCGACAAGCAATGGGCCCGCGTCCGCGCGAGACTGCGCCAGGAGTTTGGTGAGTCGGTTTACCGCAATTGGCTGAAACCGTTGACCATGGACCGGGTCGAGAACGGCAAGGCCATGATTACCGCTCCGACGCCGTTTATGCGGGACCGGATCGAGGCACAATTCGGCGAGCGGGTGCGTGCCGCCTGGAGCGTCGAGAGTGGTGAGGCGATCGTCGATGTTGAGATTATTTCTGCCGGCCGAACGACAAAAACCGCAACGGGTGAAGCCAACGCAGGGCGGGACGCGAGCGGCGCGGATGCAGATGCAGACGGCAATCCGGACCGGAACGAATACCTGAATCCGCCGCCTCGCGTCGCCGCTTCCGATACGGGTAGAGATGCTTTGGGTGGGCCTCTGGATCAGCGCTTTACGTTTGATAACTTCGTCGTCGGTAAGCCGAATGAACTTGCCTATGCAGCGGCGCAACGGGTCTCGGGCAGTGACGTCGTTGCCCTGAATCCATTGTTCCTCTACGGCGGGGTTGGCCTCGGCAAGACGCATTTGATGCACGCCATTGCCTGGGACATCCGGCGGCGCGATCCATCGCGACGGGTGATTTATCTCTCGGCCGAAAAGTTCATGTATCAGTTCATCCGAGCCTTGCGTTTCAAGGATACGGTGGCGTTCAAGGACCAGTTCCGATCCGTCGACGTACTGATGATCGATGATGTGCAGTTCATCGGTGGCAAGGATTCCACTCAGGAAGAATTTTTCCACACCTTCAACGCGCTGGTGGATCAGAACCGGCAAGTGGTGATTTCCGCAGATAAATCGCCAACCGACCTGGAAGGCGTCGAGGAACGACTACGCTCCCGACTCGGCTGGGGACTGGTCGCCGACATTCATCCGACGACCTACGAATTACGGCTCGGCATTTTGCAATCCAAGGTCGAGAAGCTTGGCGTCGAGATACCGCCCAGGGTGATGGAATTTCTCGCTCATAAGATCACCTCTAACGTGCGCGAGATGGAGGGCGCGCTGAACCGGATCGTCGCCCATGCGACGCTGGTTGGCCGCGACATCACACTGGAAACCACCCAGGAAGTGCTACACGACCTGTTGAGGGCCTATGATCGCCGGGTCACGGTCGAGGATATTCAACGTCAGGTCGCCACACATTTTCAAATTCGCCTGGCCGATATGCATTCGGCGCGGCGATCACGGGCCGTCGCCCGACCGCGGCAGGTCGCCATGTATCTTGCCAAACAACTGACCCAGCATTCGTTGCCGGATATCGGTCGTCAATTCGGCGGCAGGGATCACACGACGGTTTTGCACGCGGTTAAAAGAATTGACGAATTGCGCTCGATAGACACGTATTTCAATGACGAGGTCGACTTGCTTCAGCGCATGCTGGGATCTTGATCCCCATCGACCGCCTATTTTTAGCCTGCCCGGTCACGAGTTGGTACAGTGGTCATCGGGCCAGCGGAAAAACTGCCTTATTTTTGCGTGGGCGTGTTATACTGTCCATCCGGTGATTCGCAATCATTTTATGATTGTAGATTGGCCTGCAGGCCGCCTATCTCCGGGGCATTAATGAACCCGATTTGGACGACGACAGGCCAATGAAATTTACCATCGATCGCGCGGCTCTCCTCCGGCCGCTTGGGCATGTGCAAAGCGTCGTGGAACGCCGTAACACCATCCCCATCCTGGCCAATGTGTTGTTGAAGGCAGGCAATGGCCGGCTTAGCTTGACCGCGACCGACATGGACATGGACATCGTCGAGTCCGTCGATTGTAACGTCAATGGTGACGGGACCCTGACGGTGCCGGCTCATACGCTCTACGACATCATACGCAAGCTGCCGGATGGCTCGGAAGTTAGCCTTGAAGCCACGGGCGAAGCTGGACGGGTATCGGTCACCGCCGGGCGCTCATCATTCACCTTGCCGGCGCTTCCGGCGGACGAATTTCCAGCGATGAGCGGCGAGGATCTGCCGCATCGTTTCTCCATGGCCGCAGCTGACACCAAATCGATGATCGATCGGACCCGGTTCGCGATCTCCAACGAAGAGACCCGCTATTATCTGAACGGCATCTATCTGCACGCCACTGAGGCCAACGATGTAGCCGTGATGCGGGCGGTAGCAACCGATGGGCACCGCCTCGCCCGCGTCGAGATGCCGTTGCCCGATGGCGCCGCCGGAATGCCGGCGGTGATCATTCCTCGCAAGGCCATTAACGAAATTCACAAGCTGATCGAGAATACCGAAGGCGAGGTCTCGATCGCTTTGTCGGACAGCAAACTTTGCTTTGCCTTCGGCGATACGGTGCTAACCACCAAGTTGATCGACGGTACTTTCCCGGACTACGAGCGGGTGATCCCGTCAGGCAACGACAAGACATTGATGGTCAATTGCAAGATTTTCGCCAACGCGGTGGATCGGGTGGCGACGATCTCAACCGAGAAATCCCGCTCGGTG
This sequence comes from uncultured Alphaproteobacteria bacterium, assembly GCA_937776645.1. Classification (GTDB taxonomy): domain Bacteria; phylum Pseudomonadota; class Alphaproteobacteria; order Thalassobaculales; family Thalassobaculaceae; genus JADHLJ01. The sequence goes on from CALMRI010000003.1 coordinate 8,146, forward strand.
AAGCTACAAATGAACGAAGGCATCTTGGTGCTGAGCGCCAGCAGCCCGGAGAGCGGTACCGCTCGTGAAGAATTGGAAGTCAGCTATAGTGCCGAACCGATAGAAATTGGTTTCAACTCTCGCTATTTGCTTGATATTGCTAACCAAATTGAGGGAGAGGGTATTATCTTCTCGCTCGCCGACGCCGCCTCACCTACAATCGTGCGTGATCAGGACGATGATAGCTCGCTCTACGTCCTGATGCCGATGCGGGTCTGAGTGCCTGTGATTTCGCGAACCTTTAATTCTTCCTTGTTGACACGATGACGGCTACCGCCCGCGCGTTCGATCCAACCTCTGCCGAAGTTCCGACACCAACCGGCCCGTCCGTGAGGCGGCTTACTCTGTCCGGATTTCGAAACTATGAGGCGCTGCGGCTGGACCTGGATCGCGCACCGGTGGTGTTGACCGGCCCCAATGGCGCCGGCAAGACGAATTTGTTGGAAGCACTCTCTTTTCTCGCGCCGGGCCGCGGGTTGAGGCGCGCCCGCCTCGCCGATATCGACCGTTTGGACAGCGATCGCGTAACCGGTGAAACTCAGAAAACCTGGGCGATTTCCGCCGAAGTCGAGGGGAACATGGGACGCACGATCATCGGGACCGGTCGTGACCCGCTTGCAGCGGAAACCGGCGGCGATAAGCGCTTGGTCCGCATCGACGGCAGTCCGGCGAAATCCCAGACCGTGCTGGGCGATCATCTGGCGATTTCCTGGCTGACCCCACAGATGGACCGATTGTTCACCGAGGGTGCCGGTCAACGCAGGCGGTTTCTCGATCGTTTGGTTTATGCCTTTGATTCACAGCACGCAGGCCGGATGAACAGCTATACCCATGCCTTGCGGGAACGAGGCCGGCTGCTGCGCCAAGGCCGCAGCGACGCCTCCTGGCACGCGGCCCTGGAAGAGCAAATCGCCACATCCGGCGTCGCGGTCGCTGCCGCTCGGCGTGAGCTGATCCGCGGGTTGATGCCTCTGGCACGCGCCGGATCCGGACCGTTTCCAGGCGCTGTTCTGTCAATCGAGGGAGAGGTCGAGGCGTGGTTAGACGAAGGTCCGGCCCTTGATGCCGAGGACAAATTTCGGACCGCTCTTGCCGGCGCCCGAAGCCTGGCGACGGGCGAGCCGACACCGGTGCCGGGGCCCCACCGCAGCGATCTGCGGGTCCGCCACTCAATCAAGGATATGCCGGCGGAGCAGTGCTCGACCGGCGAACAAAAAGCCCTGTTGATTGCAATCATTCTGGCTCATGCACGATTGCGCACCAGAAACCTAGGCGGCGCCCCGCTGCTTTTGCTCGACGAAGTGGCCGCTCATCTCGACAGCGAGCGACGGGCGGCGCTTTACGACATTCTCGATACACTGGGCAGCCAAGCCTGGCTGACCGGAACCGACACGGCCCTGTTCGATGCGATACGACCCCGGGCGCAGTGCTTCACCGTTCAAGACGGTGCGCTCGTCCGACAATAACCTAGGCTGTGTTCACCAAGCGATAGGCGAAACCATGTCCGATACACCGATCCCTCCCCAGAGCAACGTCGAAGAGTACGATGCCGGCTCCATCAAGGTTCTGCGTGGACTTGACGCGGTCCGCAAGCGCCCGGGCATGTATATCGGCGACACCGACGATGGCTCGGGCCTGCACCATATGGTCTATGAAGTGGTCGACAATGCCATCGACGAGGCTTTGGCTGGCCACTGCGATCTGGTCGAAGTGATCCTGAATGGCGATGGTTCGACGACGGTTCGCGACAACGGGCGCGGCATCCCCGTCGATATCCACCATGAG
>CALMRI010000004.1 GCA_937776645.1 uncultured Alphaproteobacteria bacterium
GATCAGCGACGTTCAGGTGTTTGGCGTGCCGGACCCTAAATTCGTCGAGGAACTCTGCGCCTGGATTCTGTTGGTCGATGGCGAGACGGCGGATGAGGACGCAATCCGCGCCTTCTGTCAGGGGCAGATTGCGCATTACAAGATCCCCCGCTATATCCGATTCGTCGATGCCTTTCCGATGACGGTGACCGGCAAAATCCAGAAATTCGTCATGCGGGAGAAGATGATCGCCGAGCTTGATCTGAAGGTTGCGGCAATGGCGTGACCCTGGGACAGTGGCTATTTCGAATGGGGACTTGAGTCTCCTGCTTGCTATCAATATGACAGGGGAGGCAGGGAATGCTTTGGCTTTTCTCCGGTCACAAGAGGACGGAATGATGGCGCGTAAAAAATCCAGCGGTAAGGGTGGCCCCGCGTTCATGATGTTCAATGTCACCTATGAAGACGGCATGGTGACCTCCAACCGGCGGATCGCCAACGAGTTGCTCGACTTGTCCTTTGGAGATGCGATCAAGGATCTCGCGCGGACTGCGATCGAGGACCAGGACAACGAAATAGCCCAACGTTCCGGCCAGCGCCGGGCCAAGATCAAGTCCATCGCCGCTGTCTAGGTTGACGTCTAAGGTATTGAATCCTGGCTAAGAATTTCCAACCCGCCAATGGGGAGTCGGACGAATTGTCTTGACTTGCCACCGCATCAAGCGCCTTTGTGCCGCCAGCGATACTCCTTCAAGGTCGAATTTCGATCGATCGCCGGCTCCAAAAATTTAAACCGGCCCCGTTTCTTTCCGACAAATGTAGGCGTTTCGTTAGGCGGCCACTGCTAGGCGCACTTGCATTGCGCACGTTGAGCCGACAATGCTTGCATTCTGCTTGCGCGCGCGCCGTCCCGTAGACGGGACGGCGCGTCAGCATGACGTTTGATCGAGAAAGACAAAACATCACATGACCGACTTTGCGGGCCTTGAACTGGCCCCGTCGATCCTTCGCGCCGTCGCGGACGAAGGCTACACCACGCCCACCCCAATCCAAATCAAATCCATCCCGGCGCTCCTCGAAAGGGCGCGACCTGCTGGGCGTCGCGCAGACCGGCACCGGCAAGACGGCGGCCTTCGCGCTGCCGCTGCTACACCGTCTAGGCAAGGAACCGGGCAAGCCGGACCACCGGCGGCCTCGGGCGCTGATCCTGGCGCCGACCCGTGAACTGGCCGGCCAAATCCATGACAGCCTGAGAACCTATGGTCGTTATCTGGGCTTGCGCTGCGGCGTGGTTTTCGGCGGCGTGTCGATCCGTCCGCAGATTAAGATGATGTCCCAGGGCGTTCACATCCTGGTGGCGACGCCGGGTCGACTGCTCGACCTGATGAACCAGGGTCACGTGATGCTGGAAAATGTCGAGGTGTTCATTCTCGACGAGGCCGACCGCATGCTCGACATGGGATTTATTCCCGATGTGAAGCGGATCGTGAAAAACCTCTCGTCGCGGCGTCAGACCGTGATGTTCTCGGCCACTATGCCGAAAACCATCGAAGGATTGGCGGGAACCCTGTTGCAGGATCCGGTTCAGGTCGAGGTTGCACCTACCGCGACCACCGTCGAGAAGGTCGAGCAGCGGGTGCTGTTCGTGGAAAAGGGTAAGAAGCGGGCGCTGATCGGCGAGTTGATGAACGACGAGGCGATCAAGCGGGTGCTGATCTTCACCCGCACCAAGCATGGCGCCGACCGCGTCGCCAAACATTTGCAAAGCCATGGGGTCGAAACCGACGCCATCCACGGCAACAAGGCCCAGAATGCCCGGCAACGGGCACTGGATGCGTTTCGCAACGGCGAGATCCGAGCCCTGGTGGCGACCGATATCGCGGCCCGGGGCATCGATGTGGACGGCGTGACCCACGTCATCAATTTCGAGCTGCCGAATGATCCGGAAAGCTATGTGCATCGGATCGGCCGCACGGCGCGGGCCGGGGCGGCGGGTATCGCCATCTCGTTCTGCGATCTAGAAGAGCGCGCCTATCTGAAGGATATCGAAAAGACCATTCGTCAGAGCGTGCCGGTCTTCGAGGACCATCCGTATCATTCGGTGGAGATCGCCAACGATCCAGGTACGACCAAACGCTCGCCCCAAAAGCAGCGTGGCCAACGCTACCGGAACCCGGAAAATTTCCATGATCCACGGCGCCCGAGTAAACCCAGCCATGCGAGCCATGCCAATTCCGCGAATAACCAGCGGAAATCCAATGGCGGCCAACGCAGCTCAAGGCGTCCGTCCGGCAGAGCCGCTTAATCAACGCACCTTAAACTCGAAGCAATAAACACCAGGCCACAACGTGGCTCGGCGTTTATTGTGATTTCGCACCGCGATCAAGATAAGGGCGTTGAAGAACCACCGCCTGTTGGTGCGTTCAACCGACAGACAAGGTAATTTTACCAAAATGCTCATTGGCCTTCATGCGAGCCAGGGCATCGGTGACTTCTTCCAACGGATAGGTCCGGTCCATCGGCAGCGATAGCGCGCCGTCGGTGACTGCGTCGCCCAGATCAGCCCAGGTCAGCCGAACGATCTCGCGCACTTCTTCAAGCGAGCGGGTGCGGAAGGTGACGCCGATATATTTGATGCGCCGTGCCGCGTGCAGGTCGAAATTAAAGTCACCCGAGAAGCCGCCGAGGCGTCCGACATTGATGATCCGGCCTTTTATCGCCGTGGCCGCTAGGTTCTGGTTGGCAACATAACCGGAGATCTGGTCGATGATCGCATCCACGCCTTTGCCGCCGGTGGCTTCCAGCACCTGATCGACCCAAGCTGGATCGCTCGGGTCGACCGCGAGGTCGGCGCCGAAATCCTTGAGGCGGGCGCGGCGTTCGGTATTGGTCGAACTGCCGACCACCAAAGCCGCCCCCTTATGCTTGGCTATCTGCATGCCCATGATACCGACGCCGGAGCTGGCGCCTTGGATCATCATCGACTGACCGGGTTTCAGCGCCCCATTGGTGACGATCGCGTCATGCATGGTCTGCAGCGCGACCGGCAGGGTCGCCGCTTTCTCATAACTCATATTGGTGTCGGGGATCTTGACCGCCCGCCCCCAATCAGCGACCGCGTATTCGGCCCAACCAGCGCCGCCCGAGCACATCACCCGATCACCTACCGCCAGGCCTTGAACCTCGGTCCCAACCTCCGCGACTTCACCGGAAAACTCCATTCCGACGATGGTGCCTGCCCCGCCTGTACTGCCGTGGCTGGCCCCGCCAGAAACGATTAAATCGGCCCTGTTGAGACCGCAGGCGCGGACCCGTACCAGCACCTCGTTGGACTTTGGCTTTGGGGTCGGCGCATCGAGAATTTTGACGCCAATATTGGTGACTGTCGCGGCCTTCATCCCGGCGGCTCCTTGTTGGGTGTGAGGGTCAGATAGCTATGCCCGCACGGTAGCCTGAGCGCCTTTCGAGTTGAATAGCCGAGGCCGGTTATACCGCGATATCCCATGTCGGATCGAGCCTAGCACGGTTACCCGGTTCATCGTCGACTTGATGGCTCCCGGTGGCAAGGCGCAATCGATTGGACGGCGGGGGCCCGCGCGCTAGGTTTAAAATCCCTCGAACGCCCGTCTGGGAGTGGAGAGTCTCATGGATTTCGGCATATTTAATCTGTTGCAGCATCGGGACCGCTCGAAACCACCACACGAGGTGATCGCCGAGGCATTGGAGCACACCCAACTTGCCGAGGAACTGGGCTTCAGCCGGGCCTGGTTTGCCGAGCATCATTTCTCCAATTACAGCCTGTGCCCGTCACCGCTGATCTTTTGCAATCAGGTGGCGGCGACGACCAAGCGGATCCGGGTCGGCTGCGCAGTGCTTATTCTCCCGCTACATGCGCCGGCCCGGGTAATCGCCGAGATAGCGCTGATCGATGCGCTCTCCGGCGGCCGCCTTGATGTGGGGGTCGGCAGCGGCTATCAGCATTATGAGTTTGAGCGATTGGGCGCCGACATTAGTCGGAACAAGGTGATGTTCAACGAAATGCTCGACATGATCGACCAGGGCCTGCGGCAACCGCATTTCAGCTATGACGGCGCTATCTATCAGCAGCCGCAAACTGCTATCAACGTGCACTCGGTCCAGACGCCGCGGCCGCCGATCTGGATCGCCGGCGCGGACCCGAACAGTCATCGGCGGTGTGCCCGCGACGGCTTTATCCCCTTCATCTCCGGTGGCATCGAGAGCCCGGAGCGGATCCGCCAGATGCGCGATCAGGTCGAGAAATGCTATACTGAGGAAGGAAAGGACCCGGGGTCGATCCCGCTCGGCGTGCTGCGTTTCGTCTGCGTCAGCGACGACAAGGCCGTCCTCGACGCCTATGTCGATGGCGCGCGGTTCCAGAAACGCATCGCCATGTCGCTACGCCATCGCAAGGAAACCATGGTCGATGACTACATGGTCGCCGAGCAGCCATTCGCCAACGAGCCGACGCTGGAGCAGGTGGCCGAGAATATCGTTGTCGGCAATGCCGAGCAGGTAGCGAAACGGCTGTGTGGAGAGATCGAGCTATATGGGCCGCGGCACATGAACATCTATTTCGCCGTCGGCGACGTACCCAGCGCCGCGGTGATGAACTCGATGGAACAATTCTCGACCAAAGTGGTGCCGATGATCGAGGCGCATTTCGGCAAGCCGCTGGCGGAAATCTGCGATATGCCGATGCCGACGCCGGTAACTTTGGCGGCGGAATAACGCTAAAAAACCGGAGAAGCATGATGATTTTGCAGGATCAAGTTGCCGTGGTCACCGGCGCTGGGGTTGGCATTGGCGCCGCGTCGGCCATGGCTCTCGCAAAGGCCGGGGCGAAAGTGGTGGTCGCGGATATCGATATCGCCTCGGCTCAGACGATAGCTAAGTCAATCACCAACAACGGGGGCTCGGCCCTAGCGGTCGAGGCGGATGTCGGCGATGTCGGATCAATCCAGCGGATGATTGACAAGACAGTGGAGGCTTTCGACCGGCTTGACATCATTCTCAACAATGCCGGTGTCACCCGCCGGGCCGACATTATGGACATCACCGAGGTCGATTGGGACCGGATCCATCGGGTCAACGCCAAGGGCGTGTTCTTCTGCCTGCAGACCGCCGCCCGGCAGATGATCGCCCAAGGCGGCGGTGGACGGATCATCAACATCGCTTCCATCGCCGGGCGCGGCTATGCCGGCACCTCGAACGCCGCCTATGCCGCCAGCAAGGGTGCGGTGATCAGCCTGACCAAGACGGCGGCCCAGCAATTGGCGCGCCATGACATCAACGTCAATGCCGTCTGTCCGGGGGTCACTAGCACCGCGCTTTCCCAAGCCAATCTCACGGTACGGGCCGAGCAGGAAGGCGTCACCGTCGCGGAGATGACCAAGCGCCGCGCCGCGATGATCCCGATTGGCCGGGCCAATGACCCGGAGGATATAGCCGCCATGGTGGTGTTCCTCGCCTCGCCGGGCGCGCGCAATATCACTGGCCAGTCCTATAACGTCGATGGCGGGATCGTCCCGGCGTAGGGGTTATTGGTTCTGACGCCAACCTCGGGTTACCCTCCATCGATGCCGTCACTTTTTCAGGAGCCTGCCATGGCTAGACATCTTCCCCGCGCCGAATTGCTTGCCGGTCTGCCGGAAATCCTTGCCTCCCCCAAGGATGGCGGCAGGGTCGACGGCATCGTGGTGCGCCCGGCCTCCGAACAGCGCCAGGAGGTTGAGAGCATCGGCATCAGCCTAGCCCGCGGTCTTGAGGGCGATCACTGGGCCAAGGGCTGCTGGATGTCGACCGAGGATGGCCAACCACATCCGGATGTGCAGATATGCATCATGAGTTCGCGCTGCATCGCGCTGATCGCCCAGGACCGGGACAACTGGGCGCCGGCGGGTGACAATCTGTTTGTCGACATGGATCTGACCCCGTCGAACCTGCCGCCGGGCACGCAGTTGTCGGTTGGTACCGCGGTGATCGAGATCACCGATACCCCGCATAAAGGTTGCGCAAAGTTCATCCAACGCTATGGCCGGGACGCCTGCGTCTTCGTGAACATGGATGACGGCGACAAATACAAGCTGCGCGGCATTTATGCCCGCGTGGTCAAGGACGGCCAGCTTTCGCTCGGTGATACGATGAAGAAGCTCGCTTGATCGATCACGCCGCTTCCTTAGGCCCCGCGCCGCGGGCGAAGCGTTCGTCATTATAGGCCTTCACGGTCGTGGTCTCGTATTTCGCCGGGTTGTCGGCGTCGGCGCAGGTCTCGATGCAGCTTATCGGCGCGTCGTAGTTTGGCCGTGTGAAATAGCCGATCGACAGCCGCCGGGAGCAGGACCGCGCCTCGACCTCGGGCACGGCGACCCGGTGCGGCGTCGAGACCCAGCGATCATTGGTCCAGCGCATCAACAAATCACCTATATTGACCACGAAAGTATCGTCGATCGCCGGCGCATCGATCCAGTCGCCGCCGCGCGGTCGAACCTGCAACCCACCCTCGGCCTCTTCATTGCGTAGGATCGTCATCATTCCGAGATCGGTATGTGCGCCGCAGCGTAGTTGTCCGGGTTCCAGCTCCCGGTCCGGCGCCGGGTAATGCAGCAACCTGAGCTGACTGCCATGGCGGTCGAGCTTGTTGGCGAACCAATCCATCGGCAGATCCAGAGCTAGGGCGAAATAACGGGCCAGGCGACGCGACAAATTTTCGAGCTCGGTGAAATAGGCGCGCATGGCCGGTTGCAACTCCCCTGGTGCGCTCGGCCAGAGATTGGGCGCAAAATTCGGATAAGAGCGCGCCTGCGAATGGAAGTCATCGTCCGGCAGATCGAACGGGCCAATGGCGAAGACTTCCTTGTAGTCCGGCGGCGTTTCCCCGCCATGCATCCGTGCCAGGGTTTCCTCGCCATAGGGAATATAGCCCCGGTTCTGGTCGTTGGTTGGTCGCCGAACGGTCATTTTCTGCGTAACCGGAAGGTCGAAAAAATTGCTGCCGGCACCGTATAACGTCTGTTGAACCGACGGCGAGACGCCATGGTTTCTTACCACCAGGAAGCCGATATCCCGGCAGATCTGATCAAGTTCGCGCGCCGCCGTCGCCGTGGTCGCGGCATCACCGGTCTCGAAGCGGGCGAGGTCGATGATTGGGATTTGGTTGTTCATCGGGTCTCTCCTGTTCTTTAGTCGGTCAATTCTGGGTTGGGTAATCCTGGACCAATCAAACCCTCGGCAATTCCGCGACGGCATCGCGCATCCGGTTGATATGCTGGTCCGGCTTCAGGTCACCGCCCAAGGTCCGCAGGCACAGATGGGTGAGACCAATATCGCGCCAGCCGGCGACGCGGGCCTGCCATTCGTGTTCGCGCGGGCCGACGACGGCGACGCCGGCCTCGATGCCTAAGGTCTTGGGGTCACGACCAACCGCCTCGGCCTCACGATAGATGTCGTCGCGCACGCCGGGGAATTCCTCCGGCGAGCAAAGCACGAACCAGCCATCGGCCAATTGACCGATGCGCCGGCGAATGCGCTGGGTCGGCACGCCGCTCGCGCCAATCCAAATCGGAATCGGTTTTTGTATCGGCAACGGGTTCAGACCGATATCGCAAATCCTGTCCCAGCGACCCTGGAAGTTCACCGTCTTCTGGGTCCAGAGCAGTTTCAGCAGCGCCATCTGTTCCTCGCACCGGGCGCCCCTGGTGCTGAAATCGGCACCAAGCGCCTGATATTCCGCTGGCTCCTTGCCGACGCCGATACCCAGCCGGAGCCTACCGCCCGAAAGCCGGTCCAGGGTCGCCGCCTGTTTGGCCAGCAACACCGTCTGGCGTGCCGGCAGAATGATCACCGAGGGCACCAGCTCGATCTTGTCCGTGGCACCGGCAATCAACGCCATCATCGTCATCGGCTCATGCAAGGGACCGCTGCCGGGGCGGATAACCTGGTCCGGCACCCGCAGATGGGTCAACCCCAGCGCCTCGGCTGCCTGGGCAAAAGCCTTGATCGCGCCGATATCGTCCTGCAATTCCCTAACGGGCAAGGATACGCCAATTCGCATGGTAGGGTTCTCCGGCTTTTGGGCGGCGTCTTCCACTCACTGGGACGTTACATTGTTTCTTCAGTTGGAATTGATAGCATCGAAATACCGGGTGGTCGCTTGCAAAGAACGCAGTCGCCGCGGGTGATCGGCCGCAATTTAAGTTCCAGAGAGCCATGATGAGAGAGGGAAACACCATGTCCAACGTTGAATATTTTTACGCGGCCCATTCCGCCTACGTCTATCTCGGCTCGGCTAAATTCATGGAAATCATGGCCTCGGCCGGGCGTGGCATCATCCCATTTGGAAGCCGGGGTGGAGTGCATTACGCCGAGAGTTAAGACTGGACCGCGTTCCCGCAGAGCGGACGCTTTCGCGATGTCGTGATGCCGGGGCCGTCCAGCGACACCACCATGGCGATTAGCCCGCGGCGTAATAGATCCACGCTGTCGCGGCGGTGAACCGCGCCGGCGCTGTAGCGGAAATGAGCCATGACGGATTTTCCCCGCGAGTCCCACCAATCTGAATCACCCGATGCCGGTCCGCAACCGTATCCAATCGACTGGGGATCACCGTGATCGTGTTGGTCTGGCTCGCCCTGCCGTTCGTGCTGGTCGACTACACGCTCTACCGGATCACCCAGGCCGGGGTCTTCGCGATCGCCATTGTTGGGATGAACCTGTTGATCGGCCTCAGTGGACAGCTTTCCATCGGCCATTCAGCCTTTTTCGCTCTCGGTGCCTATGCCACGGCGCTGGCTAGCAATGATGGCGGCATGTCGGTCTATCTGGCGCTGCCGCTGGCCGGGCTGATCTGCTTCGTCTGCGGCTTTCTATTTGGTTGGCCGGCCTTGCGGCTCGGCTCGATCCACTTGTTGCTGGCTACCTGGGGGTTGGCTATTGCGACACCACAGCTTTTGCGCTCCAGCTATCTGGAGCAATGGACCGGCGGGGTCAGCGGCATCTATCTGGAGCGCCCGGACGTTCCGTTCGATTTGCCGATCAGCAGTGATCAATGGTGGCATCTGGTCACCTTGGTCGCCGTGCTGATTCTGTTTCCAATCGCGCGAAACCTGATCAATAGCCGGACTGGTCGGGCCCTGCGCTCGATCCGCGACCACCCGCAGGCCGCCACCGCCACCGGGATCAATCTGCCTCTCTACAAGACTCTGATTTTCGGCGTCAGCGCGCTTTACGCCGGGATCGCCGGCGGGATGACGGGCCTGCTGACCGATTTTGTCGCTCCGGACACCTATGGCGTGTTCTTCGCGATGATCCTGCTGGCCGGAGCGGTCACCAGCGGCCTTAGCGGTATCTGGACCGCGCTGTTCGGTGGGCTGCTGATCGAGTTTCTTCCCGATGTCGCGGCCTTCGCCACCACCGAGATCGCGTTTCCGGCGGCGGCCTATGGCGCGCTGCTGATCATCATGATCTATTTTATGCCAAGTGGGCTGGCCGGGCTGTTGCAGCGTTGGCGGGTGGGCCGCGTTGATCAGTTGACTGGCGACAGACGCGGCTTGTCTCTCCCGCCACGCCGTCCACCGATCTAAATCCCGACCGAGAGATCTTCCTCGATGATCGCGGCGCACGCCCCGGTATGGGGTTGGATCAGGAAATGCGACGCGCCCTCTGATCTCTGCCAGCCGGCTGTTCGGGAGCAAACCGGCAGCTATTCATTGACCCGGTTGCACAGGGGATAGGTGGCCCCCGCTGCACCAAGGTAATCGGGATTGATCGGCCACGAAACAGATCGAGGCTCGGCGGTTCGATCAACCCCGGCATGGTCGGCACGATGGTCCAGTGGCGCCCATCCAGCGGCCTTGAGGATACCGCGCCAGGCCGAGGGTAGAAGAAGCGCGTGAATATAAACCACTGGGGCTTGCTCGGAGAGCTCGATCGGGTTCATTGAGATTTTGCGGCGGCGGTCGCGTGTTAATGCAAATTCTCGATCCGTGGGCCGACCTTCTCGGCCAGAAGCTGCAAGCTCTGGTGATCCCAGGCGGCGTCATCGGAATCCGCTGTGACGCTCAGCAGGGTGCCAAACCCGCCGGTAACCTCATACAGGGCGCGGATCTTGTCCTCGCATTCCATGGGATCGCCGACGATCCATACATTTTCCATCATATAGTCGACGTCCACCGCCTCGTCGGGCATCGCCGGATCAAGCTTGGGGGCGGCCATCTGCCAGGTCCCAACGCGGCTGGGATGTTGATGGACTACATAGTTCCGGCCAAGCACGGCGCGGGCGCGCTCCCTGGCAATACTGGGCGTCGGACCAACGAAAATATCCCGGGCAATCCGCCATTGGCTTCGGTCCGGCACCTTGCCGGCTTGTGTTGCGCCCTCGACCACGGTGTCCCAATGACCCGGCAACTGGCTACTGGAGAGCAAGGAGCTCGACATCGGCATCCAGCCGCGTGCGCCGGCGATCCTGAGTGAATTTGATTGTGGCGTGCTGGCGGCTACCGCGATCGGCGGATGCGGCAGTTGCAGCGGCTTCATGTGCAGCCCCCGCTCGGTGACCGGGTTCAGCGGCGGCGCGTCGATGTTAAAAAACTCGCCCTTATGGGTGAAGCGGCCCCCCTCGTGGGCCCACAGCGCCAGGATGACCTCCAGCGCTTCGGCGGCCCGGCCCCGCGCGGTGCTCGGATCGAGGCCCATCAGCATCATGTCGCTGGGGATGCCGCCAAGCCCGATGCCCCATTGAAACCGGCCGCGCGCCAAATGATCGAGCATCGCTAGACGGTGCGCCAGATAGGCCGGCTCGTGCATGCCGAGCAAGGTGACGCCGGTGCCGAAACGGATGCTCTTGGTCAACGCCAGAGCCTTGGCGATCAACAGATCAGGCGCCGGCGCGTTTTCCCATTTCTCGGTGAAATGTTCGCCGAGCCAAGCCTCGACAAAGCCCAACTTATCACCGGCGACCAATTGGTCGATGTCCCGGTCATAGCAATCCGCTATCGGCCGATAGGACGGATGCAGGGGCATCATGAACAATCCGAGCTGCATGGCGGTTTTCTTTCAAGCTATGGCGTGCGCGATGGTGCATTTTTCGATCAAGTGGCATGCCGGCCGCTCCCGACCCGGTCGGCGCTGATCTTAAACGCTCGGAAAATGCCTTAAACGATGTCGCTGGGTTTGACTTCCTGGGTTAGCGGTTCGCCCTTGACGTAGTGGCTGATGTTGTCGAGAAACAACTGGTCCCAGCGGCCGCGGCCACCGTCTCCGGCGAACGAGGTATGCGGGGTCAGCCGGATCTTCGGGTGCGACCAGAGGGGGTCGTCCTCGGGCAGCGGCTCCTTGTGGAAGACATCGAGCACCGCGGTCTCCAGCCGGTCCGCGTCAAGCGCCGCGATCAACGCTGCATCATCGATCAGACCGCCGCGCGCAATGTTGACCAGGATGGCGCCCGGTTTGACCATTGCGAAAAACGCGGTGCCTGCGAACCCTCGGGTCGCGTCGGTGAGCGGGCAGGCCAGAACGATCACATCGGCTTGCGGCAGCAAGGCCGACAGATCGGCCATGGTGCCGGCCTTGTCGACGAATTCAGAGAGACTGGGAGAGCGTCGCACGACCGTGGTCCCGGCCCCGAAGGCCTTGACGCGCTTGGCGATTTCCTGACCAATCGGGCCATAGCCGACGATCAGCCAATGGGTGCGTGACAGCTCGCGGAATGGGGTGATTTTCCACTCCTTGGCGGCCTGCTGCGCGCGCTGTTGAGCGACCGGATGGGTAATGCTCATCACCTGGGCCATGACATATTCGGCGATCGCGACGCCCTGGGCGCTGCTGTTGCAGATCCGCGTGCCCTTGTCGGAGATCTGTTTGTAGACCGGGTTGTCGAGGCCGGCGTTGAAGGTCTGCAGCACGCCAAGCGATTTGCAGGCCAGCGCCAGATCGAAGGTCGCCTTCTGGGCGTTATCGGCATTGATATGCGAGCTTAGCCAGAGATAGTCGATATCGACGTCTCCGGGCGCCGTCGCGGTACCGTCGATCAGAAACTGACCTGATTTGTCGAATGGGTGGACGATGATATCCAAACCCAAGGCGTTCAGCCGGTCGCCGATATGCGCCAGCGATTTGTCGTACATCCCAACCGTTACAGGCATGGCGAGATTCCTTGAAGATGCGGTGATCTAAGATATACCGCGCTGCCGATGGGGGTGCCAGAGCACCGGGATCAGGTGACCGATACCGATCCGCGCCGGGTATCATCCACTTTTCATCAACCACAACCGTCGCCCTGGCGAAAGGCAGGGCCAATGCCTGAGGCCGCTGGGTGGTACGAATGGCGGAGGATCGCGACACATCGCTCCTATTCCTCGCCCATCGGTTACAGTGAACGTGCTCAGGCGTGGCTCCTGCCGTTCGCCAGGGCGACGGGTTACATTTTGCCGGACAGGGGGAATTCATGAAGGCACGCATCGCCATCATCGGCGCCGGCATGGGCGGTCTCGCGGCGGCGGTGGCGCTCCGGGGCTTTGGCTTCGAAGTCCGGGTGTACGAGCAGGCGGAACGGTTCACCCGTCTCGGCGCCGGGATACAGATGAGCCCGAACGCCATGCGAGGGTTGCGCGGCCTCGGCCTGGAGAGCGCGGTGCGACGACGCGCCTTTCAGCCTCGGACCTGGAGCAACCGGGATGGGAGCAGCGGCGCGATGAAGTTCGAGCTGCCTTTGGGACGGGATGCCGAGGACCGCTACGGCGCGCCCTATCTGCAGATGCATCGCGGTGATTTACATGAAGCCTTGCTGTCGGCGGTGCCGGCGGCGGCGGTCATCCGGGGCAAGCAGCTGGTCGAGGCGGCGGCGGCTGGTGGGGTCAGGCTGTGCTTCGCCGATGCCACCACCAAGGAGGTCAATCTGGTGGTCGGGGCCGACGGCCTGCATTCCCGGATCCGTGAAATCCTGCTGGGAGCCGAGGCGCCGGTGGCGACGGGCCGGGTCGCCTATCGAGCGACATTTCTCGCCGCCTTGCTGCGCTATCCGGTCGGCGAATGCACAAAGTGTTGGGGCGTGGACCGGCATATCGTAATCTATTACACCACTGCCAACCGGGACGAGTTGTATTTCGTTACCAGCCTGCCGGATGCCGCCTGGGTCAGCGAATCCTGGTCCGTCACGGGCGAGATGGCCGTGGTCCGCGAGGCTTTCGCCGGCTTCCATGACGAGGTACGCGAGGTGCTGCGGGCTTGCCCCAAGGTGCATCGCTGGGCGATCCTGGAGCGGGTGCCGCTGGAAACCTGGTCCGAGCGCTGGATGAGACGCCGGATATCGCGGCGGCGCTAGGCCGCTTTGAGACAACCCGCAAGGCCCGCACCGCCGAGGTCCAGGCGGTCTCGCACGCTAATACCTGGATGCGCGAGGCGACCGACCCGACCTGGTGCTATGGCTATGACCCGTGGAGTGAGCCGCTGATGGGTTGAGTACAGCGCCGGCGCTGTACTCAACCCATCAGCGGCTTGGCGCAGACTTGATCGTAGGCGAAACGCTCGGTGATCAGGCCGTTATACTCGAAGATGTCCAAGGTCGCCTGATAGGCCGCCTCGGTGATTTCCACATGCGGGGTCCAGCAGCCAAGTTTCTGGTAGGTGGCGATGCACTTGGCCAGCACCGCCTCGTCGATATTCGGAAAATAGGGTTTCTCGGCCCGGGCGATCTCGGCGGCGGGCGCTTCGTTCATATAGACGCGGGTCTTGGCATAGGCGCGGGTGAAGGTCTTTGCCATGCCGGTCTCCAGCCATTCCGGCGTCGCCGCCAGGCTGGAGAAACCGTTAGGGCCGATCATCGGGCCGACCTGGGCCACGACATGGCCGATGCCGCGTCGGCTTCCAGTTGCTGTGGAAACGGGCCCTGTTGCTGAACATACCGGCCCTGGCCGTCGCGGAACGCCTGGTCGATTTCGGCAGGGCCGCCAGGGTTAATGGCATTGATCTTGGTGTAGTCGATGCCGGCCTTGTGGCAGGCGTATTTGAACATCGCCAGCGGTTGGCCGCCGCCGAGCAGCACCGCGTCCGCGCCCTCCAGCTTGTCCCAGGTAAAGGCCGGGTCGGGCTCGCGGGCGGTGATGAAAAAGCCGTCCATCTCGTTGACCTGGGCGAAATGTAACGCCGCCGGCGTCTCCCCCTTCGACACTGGGCCGAAGCCCTGGCTGAGCGCCGATTGAATAACATGGGCCGAGCCGTCTTCCAGTGCCTTGATCGCCGACACGCCGGGCGGAGAGATCGACCAATCCGCATCAAGCCCCTCGGCTTTGAGAAAACCGCCGGACATGGTCGAGATCAGCGGCGAATAGAACGCCGAGAACAGGGTAAACTGGATGTTGATCTTAGTCATTGGGTTGCTCTTGGTTGGTTCAGCCACCAACTTCCGACGGGTCATAGGCCAGCCCTGCCGCCCCATAGCCGCCGTCGACATTAAGCACCGCCCCGGTGGTCCACAGGCATTCATCGGAGCCGAGGAACAGCGCCGCATTGGCCACCGCCTCGACGGTGCCATAGTCGCCGGTTGGGATCCGGTCGATATAGCCCTTCTTGCGGGTCAGGCCATGATTGCTGAGCCCGGTTTCGATCGGCCCCGGCGCGATGGCGTTGACCATCACGCCCTTACCGGAAAGCTCCACCGCCAATACCCGGCAGACATGCATCACCGCAGCCTTGGAAGCGCCATAGGCGATGCCGCCCATATTGCCCCGCTGGCCGGAGATCGAGCCGATCTGGATGATCCGCCCGGCGCCCTGATCGACCATCCGCCGCGCCGCCGCCTGGGCAGTGAGAAACGAGCCGGTGAGGTTGATCCTGAGCACCCGCTCCCAATCCTCCAATTCCATATCGAGGGCCAGCTTGTGCATGCTGACGCCGGCATTGTTGACCGCGATATCGATCCGCCCGAAGCGCTTGACGGTTTCCGCCACCTGCGCCTCGCAGTCGCCGGCCTCGGCCACATCGGCGCGAAACGCCTCGGCGATGCCCCCGGCCTTGGTGATATCGGCGACCGTCACCTCGGCCTTGGCAAGATCCCAGTCGGTACACAGCACCGATGCGCCCTGGGCCGCATAGAGCCGGGCGATCGCGCCGCCAAGCCCACCGCCGGCGCCGGTGACGAGCGCGGTTTTCGATTTAAGACGCATGAGAAGCTCCGTGCCTGGGATAGTTTGGCCGAGTATAACCGGCGAGCAAGAGCTGTGGAGCGGGTTCAATCCCCGACCATCCGTCACCCGGTACTTGATGCGTGGCCGCCTTGATTTCGATGCCTTGACCCCCGCGCCGGCTCAATCAATTGCTCATCCGTCCGTCAGTGGAAAATCTTCAGGCGTGGGTCCTGTCGGTCGCCAGGACGACGGTTTTTATATTTGTCGCCATCCTCATCGCACCCCCGCCGCCCGACGGCGCAATGCACCGGGTTGGCCTGGAACAGTAGCCCCGCCGCTTCCGCCGCCGCGCATTCGCGGTCCCAGATCTGCCGTTCGGCGTCGCTCAACAATCCCCGCGCGTGGCTGGCCCGATAGGTCCAGATCGGTCCCTCCGGTCGGTCGAAGGTCAGCAGGAACGGAAAACCCTGAACGCCCGTAAAGCCCGCCTTGGCCATTCTTGAATAGAGCGAACGGTCGGCCACCGCGCCGGGGGACATCGATTGCGGCTGGGCGTTGACCTTTGCGGCGATGGCCGGCGGTAGGTCGAGATTCCACCATTGCGGCATGTCGATGGCCCGGACCACGACGCCGACCGGGCCGCCGGGGCGGAGCACCCGAGCCATCTCGGCCAAGGCCATCGTGGCGTCGCATTCCTCCAACACGGTGATCGAATAAACCGCGTCGAAACTGTTATCGGCGAAGGGCAGATTGGTGGCGTCGCCGATGATCAGCCGCAAGCCGCCCGAAAGAGGCGTGCTATCTGCCCCGGAGGGGTCCCCGGCACTAGACGCCACGCCCGGATCGTCGGGGCCGGTGACCGCAAGGCCGTTAGCTTTGGCCAGCGCCGCCCCCTCGGTCAGAAGATAGCGGTTGGCGTCGAGCCCGGTCAGCGCCAGATCGGGCCGCGCGCCGAGCACCTGACGGCAAAGCGGACCGGGGCCGCAGCCGACCTCCAGCACCTGGGCCGCCGAGGGGATCTTCATCCGGCTAATCAAGGTGGTCAGCATGTTGCCGTAGCTTGGCAGACTGGCCCGATCCTCCAGCATTGCCGCCCCGCCGATATGCGCCCCGCCGAGGACGATCACCGTAAACCGCCGGGCCAGCGTGTCCAGCACCGGCTCCCATTGCGAGGTTGCCAGAAAGAACGGAGTAAGCACCAGCGCTGGCCCCGTACCCCGCGCCCGGTAGGTAATCCCGGCGACGCTACCCTCCGTGACGCGGGCCTCGGCGACGATGGCGTCGCGCAGACCCGGCGGCGGCGGCAAGCTGGTGAGGAAGCAGGCGATCTCTTCGCACAGCACCGCCGGGCGCTCCACCGCGATATCCGACCAGGCGGTGGCGGCATAGCCGGCAAGGCGGATCTGCCGCGCCTCGGGCATCGCCGTGGCGGCGGCGGCGGCGGTGTCGGTGGGGATGCCGCTCTCGCCGGCCAGCACCATCACCCGGTCGGCCAGCGGCGCGAAGGCGGCCGGCGCAATCCGGCTGGCGACGATCAGCGCGAGACCGGCGATCCGCTCTGGATGGGCGGTGCAAAACCCGGCGATATCTCCGGGCATCTGGGT
This sequence comes from uncultured Alphaproteobacteria bacterium, assembly GCA_937776645.1. Taxonomy (GTDB): domain Bacteria; phylum Pseudomonadota; class Alphaproteobacteria; order Thalassobaculales; family Thalassobaculaceae; genus JADHLJ01. Next base: position 16,721 of record CALMRI010000004.1, read on the forward strand.
TGCCATGAAGGCCCGCTCCAGGCCGAGATGGTCAAACAGGGTGGCAAGGCGGTCGGCGACGCTGGTCATCGGCGGTTCAGTTTCTGCTGGGGTGGGGGCGCATTGGGGCGAGGCTCAATAGGAGGGTTTAATATATCGTGCGCTGCATGTGGGTCGGATAATCCTTGTCATAACCAGCGCCGTCGAAGTCTTCGCCGAGCAAGGCCTGTTGCATCTCGCCGGTGCTCGGCAGGGACGAGCGCGGCACCAGCGCCTCCGGCGACCACAACTTGGAGCGGACCAGGGCCTTTGGACATTGGTAGTAGATCCGCTCGACCGTCGTGACGATGACCGTCGCCGGAGCCTTACCCTGTATGGTGAAACTGTCGCACAGCGCCGTGTCGGCGACGATCTTGGCGGTGCCATTGATCCGCATGGTCTCGTTCACCCCGGGGATCAGGAACAACAGCGAGATCCGGGGATCACGCACCAGATTTCTCAGGCTGTCGAGACGGTTGTTGCCGCGCCGGTCGGGCATTATCACGGTTTTAGGGTCGGTCACCCACATGAAGCCAGCGGGGTCGCCGCGCGGCGAGCAGTCCATGCCTTCGGGGCCGACAGTCGCCACCACCACGAAGGGCGCCACCTCGATAAACTGGCGATAGTGGTCGGAGATATGGTCAATCTCCTTGGTTAGCGAGCGCGGCACCGCCGGGCCATAAATGACCTCCAACGCCTCGATCGAGGTGACTTGATCAGCGTAATTAGCGCCAGAATTAGCGGAAGGTTTCGGCATCTGTTTCATTGGATCCTGTCCCTTGCGTAGCGGCATTGGCCTCAGTCGAAAACGTCTAGCGGGTGGATTGGTCGGATAACGTTCTTGTAGGCGACCTGACGGATATTGACCCGGGTGGCGCCGGGCGTATCGGCGGTGAGGATACGGTCGGCATACGGGCCAAAGGTGGCTCGAAAATGCGATGGCGATTTGACGAAAATCAGCCCGGCTTGCGCCAGTTCAAGACCAACCGAACTGTATTGCCCGGTATCCCACTCCAACCCACTGACCGAGCGCACCGCGACCCTGAGCGAGCCGATCGCCAGCACCGCGGTCAGCCCGAAATGGGTCTCCGCGCCGGCCAGACCCGCGCCCATGGTGAACACCCCGTCGGTGATCGCACGGACCCGTGCGGTGACGGTGATCGGTGCGCCGTCGTCGATCGACAGCGTGTGACCAAGCGCGACGGTGATCTCCTCGCCGACCCCAGCAGCGGAAATCTTGGCGGCGGCCGGGGCGTCGACCAGGGTGAGATAGGTCAGGCTGGGCACCTTGTCGGCCTCCAGTTCCAAAAGAGCTCGCAGTACCGTGGCATTGTCGCCGCCGGCCCCGCCGCTGACCGCATCACCGCAATCGCCGACGATGGTCGTGCCGGGTCCTTCAAGGCCGATCCGGATAGCCTCCTCCAGCAAGGTGAGCGACGGCAGCAACGCTTCGCGCAGATCCCAGACCTGGTCGGCGAGCGCCTCCGCCGCCTCTTGCGCCGCCGCTTGATTGCCATTGCCGCAGATCAGGGCGGCAAAGCCAAGATCCTTGAAATCGAGCCAGGGCTGCACCATGAAATACGAGGCGGCCAGCGCCTCGCCATCACGTTCCATCCGCCGGGCCTCGGCGACGACGGCGGTCATCGGGCCTTCGGTGGTGCGGCCATTCACCGGGCTGATGATCATCGGGCGCTTGGCCAACCCCATCACCGGGCGGCACTTACCGGCGAGCTGGTCGATCATAATCCGCGCCGTGCGCTCGCCAGTCTCGAACATGTCGATATGCGGGTAGGCGCCATAGCCGACGAAAAATACACCCGGCTGCAGCATGCGCGGCGTGACATGGCCGTGAAGATCAAGCGAAACGCCGATCGGTGTGCCACTGGGAAGCAGCGCCCGGACCCGCTCCAGAATCTCGCTCTCACAGTCATTCTCATCCTCGGCCGCCATGCTGCCATGCAAGGCCAGCAGCACGCCGTCGAGAGCACCGGCCTGTTGCAACGAGCCGAGCAAGTCATCGATCAAGCTATCGAAGCATTGCCGGGTTAACGGCCCGCCGCAGGAGCCATGCGTCGCAAGCAGTGGCACCGGCTCGACCCCAGCATCGCGTAACACCGAAAGCATACCGGTGATCTCCACCTTCGCCTCCCCAAGCTGATCCAGAACCGCTGCGCCGGTGCGGATATACTGCGCGGCGAAGTGCTCCCGCGTGGTTTGGAACGGCACGAAGGTATTGGATTCCTGAATGATCTGAGCAAGTGCTATGCGCATGGCAAGACTCCGGTCCGGGATCAGATCATTAGAGCCCCGAGCCAAAGCTCTGTCGAGCGTTGAGCGGGCGCCCGGCGGGTCGTTGCTCTGTTTCACCGTACATGGAAGTCGCGCAGCAGATTGGCCGCCGATGTGGTGGTGATGCTTTCAGGATGGAACTACACGGGTTAGATCGGCAGGGTTCGGTGCCGCAGGTCCATGATATAGCGGTCATCCTCAGCCTCCGCGGTGATCGCCAGGGGCCCGGCAGGGTCCACGTCATCGACAATCAATGAGTGATACCGCGTCGCCTGAAACAGGGGGCGGGATGACGGTTTTTTATCTGATTGAGGTCAAAGTCATTCCTGACAGTTCGCCCTTAAAAAAACACTAGCGCCCGCATCTCGATGCTCTCGCGCGGCGCCGCGTCCTTCGCTGTCATCGGGTCGTCGAATGCGGAATGGGCGGTGAAGCGCACGCCGGCCGAGGCGTCGGTGTCGAATACCTTAAAGACCAGCGCCTCGTCGCGGATCATCAGCGGGAAATAAGTCCAGCGGTGCGCCGGGTTGTGGCTGATATGGTAGGTCTCCGCGGTGCGGTGCGGGTAGCGGCGCTGGTTGGCGATGAAGCCGGTTTGCGGGATCGTCTTGCCGTCGCACAGCGCCAGCGGCTCGGACTCAACCCGCAGCGCGATCGAACGCCAGGTCTGGATGATGGCGAAGCGGTGGCTTAGCAGCGCCTCGGCCTCGTCGGGAAAGAAGTCCCGCACCCGTTGCGGCGCCGAGCGTTCGGTATAGTCGTTATGGACATAGCGCACCGGACCACGCCGCCAACCCTCGGCTTGTTTGCCTTTCACCGGGGTGCGCACGGTGTGGTCGAAGACATGGACGCGCGCGCCTCCGCTCTCAGCTTGGATCAGCGCAGCGGTCTCCGGATAATAGACCCGGCGAATCTCATCCTCATCATAGAAATTTCGTACCGCTGTGGGGTGATCAACCAGCTTGAAGCCGTGGCTTGGCAGCGAGAACGGGCCGCCGATCACCCGGCCGTTATGGATCCGGGTCCGGCGCAGCTCATACGGCGGGATATGCTCGTTATGGGCCTCCTCCGGCCAATCGACATAGCGGATCGAGGGCTGCCCATCATCGACGATGTAGTTCAGCTCGGCATCGACAGCCTCGAAATCCAGGCTCAACTCCTCGGCGATGGCCATGCGGGTCTCCCAATTTTCAATTCACCGGTCGGCTAATTTACGGATCGCTCAATTTACCGCCGTCAACAACGGTTTACCTTCGAGCCGTGCTCGCAGATTGTCATAGAGTACCATGCCCATGGCCATGCGGGTGTAGTGAGTGGCGCTGGCCATGTGCGGAGTGAGCACCAGATTGTCGGTGATCTCCAACAGCGCCGGCGGGATGTTCGGCTCATCCGGGTAGACATCCAGCGCTGCACCGCCCAACCGTCCGTCCTTCAAGCAGCGGGCCAAGGCATCATTATCGACCACGGTGCCACGCGCCACATTGACCAGCAGGCCGTCCGGGCCAAGCGCTTCGAGAACCGCTTCGCTGACCAACCCGTGGGTGGCGTCGCCGCCGGGAATGATCGCAATCAAAATGTCGGACTGTCGGGCCATCTCAACCAAACTGGCATGATAGGCGAGATCAACATCATCGCGCTTGGTCCGCTGATGATAGGAAACATCCATCTTGAAGGCCTTGCAGCGATCAGCGATTTCCATGCCAATCCGGCCCAAGCCGAGGATCCCGACCTTGGTGCTATGGACGTTCAGCGTATAGGGATAATCGCCCTCGACCGGCCAGCGACCGGCACGGGCATAGCGGTCGGCCTGGACAACATGGCGCCGCCCGGACAGAACCAGCGCCATCGCCATGTCGGCGACGCAATCGTTCAGCACCACCGGGGTGTTCACCACCTTGATGCCGCGCTTAGTCGCTTCGGGAATATCGACACCGTCATAACCGACGCCGAAATTCAAGATCAACTCCAAGTTCGGCGCCGCATCCATCAGCCAGGCGGGACAGTAATGCATGGTGCCAAGAACGCTGCATTGCGGGCCAATATCCGCCAGGAACGCCTTCTTGTCGGCGGCCTTATAAAGGTGATGGGTCACCGCCAGCTCATCGAGCCGGTTCATGGCGGGTTCGTACCAGGCGGAATGAATCAGGACATTCGGCTTTTCGGTCACGGGGGCAGCCCTTTCTGACAAAGCGCGTTGATGGTCCTTGGGACCGGGTCCGTAGAAGTCGGGCTCTTAGAACGAGGAGTCCGGTTCCTTGAGAAAGACGATTTCCTCGGGCGTAGTTTGCCGGCCGAGAATACTATTACGGTGGGGGAAACGCCCGAACCGTTCGATGATAACCAGATGCTTGCGGGCGTATTCCAGGTTTTTCTTGTCGTCGAGGGTGTCCATCAGATCCATGCAGCGGTGCTGATCTTCCAGCGCCTCGCTGTGCTCGAATGGTAGAAACAGGAAACGTTGACCGGCCTGAGCCAATGACTTATAAGTGCCGCTGGCTATCATCCGCTTGGCGATTGCCAGGACCTTGGCGTCGGTTGCGTAGGACCGGGGGCAGCCGCGAAATAGATTGCGCGGGAACTGGTCGAGCAGGATTACCAACGCGAGGCCGGAGCCCGGTTCGCCTTCCCAGTGATCCAGCTTACCGGTCGCCGCGTCCTCGACGGTCGCACCGAACCGCTCGCGAATCAGCGCGTCAAACACCGGATCCTTCTTGAACTGTTGCACCGGTTCAATCTCCTGGAACCAAAACCGCAGAATGTCTGCCGGTGTCGCCATCATGCCCGCCTTGCTTTTCCGACGCGGACGATATCCCAGGCCCGGATGCCGGTAAATGCACGAAGTGTTTGGGCGCGCGCGGCTATGGTAAACCTCACATATCGACCGGCGCCGGGGCCCGGGCGCTGGAAATAACGATCCCACGCCCTATATATTCGCCAAACGCTGGGTTATGGCGCTGGTTTTTACAGTCACGGGATATTGACATGAAACGTGCTGGTTTCCCAGTTGCCGGCTTCGCCGCCATGACGCTGCTCGTGGGCTGCGTAACGGTCAATGAGAGCTATACCGGGGTCACCAATGAGGCCAAGCGCGACTACCTGGCTTATGCCGGCGGCAAGACGCCGGTCCTCGTGCGGGCGGTCAATTCACCGTTCAATGAGGGCGCGTTGCGAACCGCCGCCGTCGCCGCCAGCCATGCCGCCGAAGCAATCCCGGCTAGCGCGGTTGAATTTACCGAGAATGACAAGGCCGCCGCGCAGGCGCAATTCCGCGTCGTCATGGTGTTCGACCCGGCGATCAATGTCTCACCGCACGATATCTGCAAGGCCGATGCGGCCGCCCCAGCGGTCAGTCGTGCGCCGGGAGAGCTGCGGATCTACAGCGTGTTCTGTTCACATGATGAACCGCTCGCCGGCACCTTAGTCTCCGGCCCGGCCCCAAGCGGGTTGAATGACCAAGCCTATATCAAGATGGTGCACATGGCCTTTGGCAACATGTTCCCGACCAACGATCCCGAAGGCGCGAACGAGCCACCAGTCATCCCCTCGTCCTGACTGGGACGGAGTTTAGGCTCCTGGGTGAAACGATCAGTGAGGCTCTGGTAAACGTTGCGCGCCGGGTCTTGGTACAAATTGGGGCCTTGGTTCAGAACTGGGCTTCGTCCAGAGCCATCACCAGCGCGCCGCCACCGATGATCGGGTCCAGCAATGCAGGCGCCCGACTGAGATGCGTCTCGGCGAAATAGTGCGCCGTGGTCAGCTTACCTTCGAGGAAAGCCGCCTCTCCTGATCCGTTGGCGAGTTGTCGGCTGGCTTCCAGCCCCCCCCGGGCCAGCATCCAGCCGCCGCCGACCAGCCCCATCATTTCCAGCAACGCCGCCGCCCCGGCCGACGCACTACCCGGGTCGGCGGGAAAGGTCTTGACCAACCAGGTGATCGCCGCTTCGAGGGCCGCGACACCGGCGCCGAGATGCTTGGCCAGACTGGCCTGGGCGGGAACCTGCGGATCCAGCTTGGAGACGGTAGCGCGCACGTCGTTGAGGAACCGCCGCGCCGTCTCGCCGCCATCGCGCACCACCTTGCGGCCCAACAGATCCATCGCCTGCACCCCATTGGTGCCCTCATAGATCGTGGTTATCCGGGCGTCGCGGTAATATTGGCCGGCCCCAGTCTCTTCCATGAAGCCCATGCCGCCATGCACCTGGATATTGGTCGAGGTGATGGCCAGACCGGTATCGGTGCACCAGGCCTTGACCACCGGGATCATCAGATCGAGCATCGACTGGGCGGCGGCGCGTTCGGCGTCGTCCTCCAGCCGGTTCGCCCGGTCGAGATCCGCCGCAACCTCGTAACACAGACCGCGCATCGCCTCGATCTGGCTTTTCATACTCAGCAGCATCCGCCGCACGTCCGGGTGATTGATGATCGCGGCGCCGCTGTTACCGCCCTGCACCGGACGCCCCTGCACCCGCTCCTTGGCAAAGCCGACGGCCTGTTGATAGGCCCGCTCGGCGATCGCCAAGCCTTGCAGGCCGACCCCTAGCCGGGCGTTGTTCATCATCACGAACATATACTCAATACCGCAATTTTCCTCGCCGACGAGATAACCAATCGCGCCTTCGTCCTCGCCAAAGGCCATCACGCAGGTCGGGCTGGCGTGGATGCCGATCTTGTGCTCCAGCGAGACTGGACGCACATCGTTGCGCCGGCCAAGCGAGCCGTCCGGGTTGATCAGGAATTTAGGCACAATGAACAGCGACAAGCCGCGGGTGCCGGGCTGGGCCATCCGGCGAGCGGGCGAGCACGAGATGGACGATATTATCCGTCATGTCGTGGTCACCCCAGGAGATGAAAATCTTCTGACCCTTGAGCCGGTAGTGATCCCCCTCGCGCACCGAACGGGTGCGGATGGCGCCAAGATCGGTGCCGGATTGCGGCTCCGTCAGGTTCATCGTGCCGGTCCACTCGCCAGAGACCAGCTTTTCCAGATAGGTCTGTTTCTGCGCCTCGCTGCCGTGCCGCTCCAGCACGTCGATCGCCGCTTGGGTCAGCACTGGACACAAGGTGAAGGACATATTCGCCGCGTCCCACATCTCCCAAAGCGCCGTGGCCAGGGTCCAGGGCAGGCCTTGTCCGCCATGCTCCGGGGCGAACGGCACCGAATTCCATCCCGCCTCGGCCCATTGGGTATAAGCCGCGCCAAAGCCCTTGGCTGGGCGAACCACGCCGTTCTCGATCCGCGCGCCCTCGATGTCACCGGAATGATTGAGCGGGGCCAGGACATTGCCGGAGAACTTGCCGGCTTCTTCCAGGATCTGATCGAGCAGATCCTCTTCCAACGGCTCAAAGCCGGGCAGCTTGGCCAGGCTTTGCAGACCAACGACATGCTTCAGAACGAAACGCATATCGGCGAGCGGTGCGGAATAAGCTGTCATGGCGTTCTTCCCTCGGCAAATCGTGACCAAACGCGGCCCGTTGTCTAACGGCTGCTTATCTCAAGTTTTTGGGGCTGTCCATGGGCAAGGTTGTGGTGGTAGTGGGACGAAGCGCCTTCCCACGCGGATCTGACGCGCGGCGGCTTTAACCTAGCCCGGCTGCTCGCGCGCGGCGGTACCGATCCGCCTCGTATTCCACATAGATCGGAAAATGATCGACGCTGATCTCTGTCAGCCCGCCGGTGCTCCGCCAAATGTCTTCAAAGCGCGGTCGAACCTCGGTTCTTCCGAGCCGACCGCCGAATTCACGCGCCAAACGCAAGTGGATAAAGAACTTCCGCTCCGGATAGATATCGGGCCGGTCGATCATTTCCTGGATTCGGGATAATCCGGCGCTAACATCGCTTCCATCTGCCAGTTGAACATGGCGGTGGGCCCGGAGATACACTCCCAGAGTGGTCGTGTCGGTTTCCGGCGTCTGTCTCAAGATTGGGTTAAGGTTTTTTAATAACCCGAGCGCCATGGCCGTGCCGGCCGCCCGCGATATCGTCCCTTCCGAGAGACGTGTCGTGACATCGAGTAACATTTCGATTGTCCGGGGATAATAACCAGCGATGAGCCGCGCCGCGTCACGCGCGTGACCAAGCGCCAACGTGGGGTCGCCACGATCCTTAGCCAAGACCATGAGGTCGAGTTTCTCCACCACCGGTCCCAGTTCTGGCGCTTTATCCGTGATTGGCGTTCGGTCGAGAAAACCGCACTCCGTTGGCCCCAACGCAATGTGGATGGGGCGCGCCAATCATTTATAATGGCATTCCAAATATGTTAAACTTTAACATATATTAATACCTAGGTTAATTTATAGAAAAAACAATCTATTTTTTACGGAACTCTTATAGAACAGCATCCAAATATTATGTCTCGGTGCCTAACCGGGTGCCCGGCCGAACAACATGTCCTTGGCGGCCAGCACCGCCCCGCCGACAATCGCCAAGCACGCTAGCCAAACCACCGGGGTCGCCAAGCTGTCGCCAAAGCCGATCAACAACAACGTCGAGAGCAGTGGGGCCGCATAGGAGAGCGCGCCCAATACCTTGATATTGCCGCGCTTCACCCCGATATCCCAGACGAAGAACGCCGCTCCAACCGGCCCCAACCCGAGCAGAACCACGCCCAGCCAGATGGCCGGGTCGACCGGCCAAACCGGCGTCTCGAAGACGGCGCTGGCGATCCCGCCGAGCACCGCCGTGACGCCGCAGAACCAGCCCACCGTGTCGGTCGGCACATCGCCGAAGCGCCGCGAGAGCACCGAATAGCTGGACCAGGTGAGCGCGCAGGCGATCGCCGCCAGATAGCCGGTCTGGTATTCGGCCTTGAAGCTGACCGCGCCGCCATCGGTCACCAAGAGCATCGTACCGGCCAGCCCGGCCAACGTGCCGGCCAGATGGAACCAGCGCAGCCGCTCTCCCGGTAGCAGGGCCGAGAACAGCACGATCAACAGCGGCCAGAGATAGGCGATCAGGCTGGCCTCGACCGCCGGGGCGTTCTTCAGGGCCAGGAAATAGAACGCGTGATAGCCGAACAGCCCGCCAACGCCAAACCCCCAGACCTTGAGCGGCTGGCGCGCATGACCGAACGGGTTCTCCCGCCGGATGATCCATTTCCCCAAGGCGAGCGCGAAGGCGATGGAGAAAGTGATCGCTACCATCTGAAACGGCGGCATCGCCCCGGTCCAGGTGGTGAGCAACGCCAAGGCGCCCCACAGCAGCACGGCGATCGCGCCAATCAACGTGGCTCGGATTTCGGTCATCCGTTCCGCTCGGCTAAACCGCCTCACTCAAACCACGCCCGTTCAAATTCCCGCCCGAACCGCCGCCACCCAACGCGAGGTCAGGCTCATCTTTGCCGCGTCGAGCGGCTGGGCCTGGGAGGAGACCTTGGCGATCACCAAGGCGCGCTTGGCGTCGACGAACAGGTTCTGACCGTGCACGCCGACCCCGAACAACATTGGGCCCTCGCTCGCAGAAGTCGGACGCTCGATATACCATTTGGAGCGGTAGTCGATGTCTGATCCCCGGGAAGTACGGCGCGAAACTGCCGACCTTCCAGGCCGCCGCATCACCATTGCTGGCGATATCGGCGATCCACGCGGCGGGCACGATCTGTTTGCCGTCCCGCGCCCCGTCCTGGACCAGGAGTTCGCCAACCAGCGCCAGATCCCGCACCGTTGCGCACATCCCGCCGGCCACCCTGGGGGCACCGAAGCGGTCGACGGTGATGTAGGCCGAGCGGCTGGCCCCCATCGGCTGCCAGAGCAGGTCTCTCAACAGATCAGCGAAGCGTGCGCCCGCCGCCCGCTCGATCACCCAACCCAACAGGTCAGTGTTCGGCGAGACATAGTGGAAGCCGCGGCCATGCGGCCCATCCCGCTCGGTCAGATTGGCGTAGAACGAGCGCAGGTCGTCGGGCGCCTCACCCAGCTCCAGCGGGTTCCAGTTAGTCGCCTTGCGGTACTGGACGATGGTGCCGGAGGTGGCGAGATAGTCCTCGTCGAAATCAATGCCGGCGCGCATGTCGAGCAAATGCCGCAGGGTGGCGCCGGCATAGGCGGTATCGGCGACCTCGGGAATGATGTCGGTGACCAATCGGTCTGGATCGAGCACACCGTGCTGCACCAGGATCCCGAACAGCAGGCCGAGCATCGATTTCGAGACCGACATCAGGATATGCGGCGACGCGGCGCTCATCCCGTTGGCATAGCTCTCATGGATGATCCGTCCGGATTTCAGGATCACCAGACCGTCGGTATCGGTGGCGGCGATGAAGGCGGCGAGGTCCAGGGTCTTGCCGGCGTCATCGGTAATGGTGAGACCGGAGAGATCCTCGAGCGTCTCGGCAAGCGGCGCGACTGTGTCCGGGTCATTGGCGATCTCCGCCGAGGCGACGATCTCGCGGACATGGTGAAAAGCCCATTTGTTGAACGGCTCGGTGCGCCAATTCGCTAGGGTGACCTGATTTTCGGGCCGGGCTGGGAAATCCGTCATCATGAGCCGGCTCGCTTCATCTTTGTCCAGAGGTCGCCGATAGAGGCTCCCAACTTTCACGACCAGCGAGCCCGTTGTCAAACGACGTCGTTCAAAACAAATCTCGGATGAACCGAAATATCTTGGTGAGATACCCAATTGGATCAGTAACTATACTCACTACATCGCCCGCAAATACGATCACATCAAACGCAATCAAGTGAGGCCCTCCCCGGGCACTGTCCGGTGTCCGGGGAGGGCCTCAGTCCAAAACTGGCCCTGGGCCGTTAAAAAATAGCGCTCAGCGCAGAGACGGCGGGTGCCATCAGGCATGGGCCCTGGATCAAGCCCAGGGATTCGGTCAATTTTATCTAGACAATAGTGGGCGGGGTCAGGATGGCGGCTAAAACAATGCGTTTTCCGGCAGAGGCGGCTTCTGTTGGCTACCGCCACCCCACCGCGCCTTGAGTGAACCCGACAGATCGTTAAATCACCTTGCCAGGATTCATCAGCCCCATTGGATCGAGCGCCGCCTTGATCGTCTTCATCACGTCAAGCTCGACCTCGGACTTATAGCGGGTCATTTCCTCGCGCTTGAGTTGACCGATGCCGTGCTCGGCGCTGATTGAGCCGTGATAGGCGTGGACGGTGTCGTGGACCGCCGCGCTGATGGCGCCCCATTTTTCCAGGAAGGCCGCGCGGTCGCCGCCCACGGGCTCGGCGATGTTGTAGTGCAGGTTACCGTCGCCGGCATGGCCAAAGGCAACCAGGCGGGCCTTGGGTTCGATCTCCAGCACCGCGTTCCACGCATCCTCGTAGAAGTCGGGGATCGCCGAGACCGGTACCGAAATGTCATGCTTGATCGAGGCGCCCTCAAGCTTCTGCGACTCGCTGCCATTCTCGCGCAGCGCCCAGAAGGCTTGGCGCTGTTGTTCCGATTGCGCCAGCGCCGCATCCAGCACCAAACCATCCTCCATCGCCGTCGCGAGGATCGCCTCGAAACTGTCGCGCAGGCCATCATCATCCTCGGCCGCGGTCGCCAGCTCCAGCAGCACATAGTGGTCGTGGCGCGCGGCTAGCGGGTCATGAGTGGCGGGGATGTGTTTTAGAATCAGATCGATCACCAGGCGCGAAATCAGCTCGAAGGTCTCGACCCGGTCACCGCTCTGGCCGCGCGCCCGGCCCAGCAGTTCCATGGCGGCAGGCACGTCCCGGACCGCGCAAAAGGCGGCGTGGATGGCGCGGGGTTTGGGGAACAGTTTCAACACGGCGGCGGTGATGATCCCCAATGTACCCTCAGCGCCGAGGAACAACTGCTTGAGATCATAGCCGGTATTGTCCTTGCGCAGGCCCAGCAACCCGTCCCAGACCCGCCCGTCCGGCAGCACTACTTCTAGGCCCAGGACAAGCTCCCGCGCATTGCCATAGCGCAGCACATTGGTGCCGCCGGCATTGGTCGACAGATTACCGCCGATCATGCAGCTACCCTCGGCAGCAAGGCTGAGTGGAAAGTACCGGTCGGCCTCGGACGCGACGCCCTGTATCGTCTGCAGCACACACCCGGCCTCGACGATCATCGTGTGGTTGGCCGGATCGATCGCCCGGACCTGATTCATCCGCGCCAACGAGAGGACAATCTCCTCGCCCGCCTCCAGCGGCACCGAACCACCGCACATGCTGGTATTGCCGCCTTGCGGGACGATCGGCAACAGCGCCTCTGCGCAGATCCGTACTACGTCGGCCACTTCGGCGGTATTGGCCGGGCGCACCACCATTTGGGCCCGGCCCTGGTAGTGGCCGCGCCACTCGATCAGATGCGGGCGCATCTCCTCCGTATTGGTGGTCCAGCCGCGCGCGCCGACCACGACCTTGATGCGCGCCAGTGCATCAGCCTGGGCCGGGGTTGGCTGATAGGACGTCTCTGGCAGGGGTTTTAAGGCCGGCGCGGCCATGATGCGCTCCTAGGCTGGGTTCGGTGATTCAACCCAGATCAATAGCAGTACAGCAGTCGGCGCGGCAATATGGCTCGGTTGTGAGCGTTAAACCGGCGATCAACGATCGGCGGCGGCACGGTGCAAACGGTCGTTGATTGCCGCGCCCAAACCATGCTGAGGAACTGGCGCCACGGCGATGGCGTTGATTGCTGAATGGTCCAGGGTCCGCAGCATCTGGAACAGATTGGCGGCGGCCTCGACCAAATCGCCCGAGACGCTAAGACTGAGGGTGTTTTCGCCCGCAGGAACCGGCCCAAAACCAAGATAGGCCTCGCCAGGAATTGGTTTCGCTACATCAAGTCGCACCGGACAATCCGGCGCGTAATGACTGGTCATCATGCCGGGTGAGGCGAGCGGGCCACCAACCGCTGGCTCCCTAAGGGGGCCGACGATCTCGGTCAACATCTCCCGCGTCACCGCCCCCAAACGTAGCAAAACCGGGCTCGAGCCCGACAAATCTACCACTGTCGACTCGATCCCCACCGTGCACGGCCCACCATCGAGAATCATCTCGACCCGATCACCAAGCTCGCTCGCGACGTGTTCCGCCTGGGTCGGACTGATACGGCCGGAACGGTTGGCGCTGGGCGCGGCGATCGGCCGGTCGGCGCGGGCCAATAGATCGTGCGCCAAGGGATGCGCCGGCACCCGAAGCGCGATGCTGTCCAATCCGGCGGAAGTCAGCCAGGCGATCGGGCAATCGGTCACCCGCTTGACGACGATGCTCAGCGGCCCTGGCCAAAAGCGTTCCGCAACCACTTTGGCGACGGGACTAAAGTCACCCAGCGAAAAAGCCGATTGGGCGTCGGCAACATGTGAGATCAGCGGGTTGAAACGCGGTCGCCCCTTGGCCTCGAAAATTCGTGCAACGGCGGTCTCGTCGGTTGCATCAGCGCCCAGCCCGTAGACGGTCTCGGTCGGGAACGCCACCAAGGCCCCGGACCGCAGCGCCTGTACCGCGGCATTCAAGGTCCCATCTGTTGGGGACAAGATTGGGCTGTTTGCCATTGCCGGCGAATATCCGGCTCGGCGCTGGGGGTCAAGGGCCGTATATGCCGCGACGCAATATATATTTTGCGCTTGCAATATAAATGCTGCCTTCCCGCTGCGGTTAATATAGGGAGCAGAGGCATGGCGGCGCAAGTCACCACGGTCGCACAGCAGAAGGGCGGCGCCGGTAACACGAGGATGGCGGCGCATCTCGCCATCGCCTGGTCGGACGCCGCCAGAACTGTTGCGATCGTCGATATCGACCCGCATGCCTATACCGAAGCCCGGTTCGCAGTGTGAGCGGCGGATCTGGTTATCATTCCGGTGCAACCCAGCCCGATGGATATCTGGGCCATCCAAGCCATCATCGTCCTGGCTAAGGCGGAACAAATCAAGACGTTTGTCGTGCTGAACCGGATCCCGGCGCAGGCCAGACTGACCGAGGCCATGCGAGATGCGATAAAGCGCTTCGAGGTCGCGCTAGCCAAACCCCAAATCAGCAATAGAGTGGCTCAGGCCTCGGCGATGGTCGAGGGCTTTAGCGTCACCGAGGCGCATCAACGCTCAACCGCCCCGGCCGAAATAAGGACTCTGATGCAGGAGGTGCTGAAGGCCGCACGATAGAGTATGGAGCGGGCCTCCATGACGCACAAGGTGGCTCGACTTGAGTTGTTAATTCGTCTCAAATCAATATGATAAAGAGAGATTGACGGTTGGGTCTTCATCCTAGGCCGACCGCATACTGGGAATCGACATGCAGCGAATAGCGCATTCAGAGATACATCTTGTCGACCGGATCGGCTGGTTGCGGGCGGCGGTACTGGGGGCCAATGACGGGGTCATCTCGACGGCCAGTCTGCTGGTCGGCGTCGCAGCGGCGGCGGCCACCAAGGACGCCATGGTTATCGCCGGTGTCGCCGGCCTGGTCGCCGGCGCGATGTCGATGGCGGCGGGTGAATATGTCTCGGTCAGTGCACAATCTGACACCGAAATGGCCGAATTGGCGAAAGAACGTCAGGAGCTTCGCGACTATCCCAAGGCGGAACTGGCCGAGCTCAGAGAAATCTACCAAGCGCGTGGCCTCGACCATGATTTGGCGATGCAGGTTGCCGAGCAACTCACCGCCCATGATGCACTTGGCGCCCATATGCGCGACGAATTGCAGATCACCGAAGGCACCGCCGCCCGGCCGGCGCAGGCGGCGTTTGTCTCCGCCGCAAGCTTTGCCATCGGGGCGGCCTTGCCCTTGCTGGTCGCTTTACTCGCTCCCGGGAGTTCGGTCATCGCCTGGATTGCGATCGCGACAATCCTATCGCTGGCGGCATTGGGCGCCTTGGGGGCCAAGGTCGGCGGCGCCAATGTCTTTCCGGCCACGGTACGGGTGGTTTTCTGGGGCGCCCTGGCTATGGCGGCAACAGCGGCGGTCGGCGCGGTCTTCGGCGCCGCGCTCTAATGGTTTGACCTAGGGTAAAATACCGTCAGGAGTCTTTGGGCGGCGCCCGCATCCACAGGGCGAGCGGTACCGCAGCAGTCGCCGCGAGCGCCATGAGATGAAAGGCGTTGATATAGCCGATCATCGTCGCCTGACGCTCGATCTCACCCGATAATCGGAACAGGCCATCCATGGTATCGACGCGCCAGGCATTTGGCAGCTGGCCCAGTGCGTTGCTGCCGGGAAAGGCGGTGATCGTTTCGGACATCGTGCTGTAGCTTTCCGTGGTCGATCGCAACAACACCAGGACCGCCAGCGAGATGAACAGGCTGGAGCCAAAATTTCGCATTAGCGTGAAAATAGCCGCCCCTTCGGTAATCCGATTTTTAGGCAGGGTAGCAAAGGCCAGCACCGTCATCGGCGTGAAGGCAATGCTTTGGCCGAAACCGAGCATAATGTTGGTCCACATGATGTCCCAACTGGTCAAATTGATGTCGAATTGGGCCATGGAAAAGCCAGCGATGGCTTGGATTGCCAGCCCGCTGGCCAGAGAAACGCGCGGCGCGATGCGCGTCAGTGGCACGATGACAAAAAACGCGATCCAGTTGCCTACACCGCGCGACGCTAGAAGCACGCCGATGGCGCTGTCCGGGTAGCCCCTGAGGTCGTGCAGAAGGCTGGGAAAAAGTACCAGACTGGTGAACGTCAGCATGCCCATGACAAAGGCGACCACCGTGCCGACGGCGAAGTTTCGATCGAGAAAAAGCCGCGGATCGACGAACGGCGCCGTCGCTAACAAACAATGGGCGATAAAGATCCAGAAGGAGATGGCGCCAGCGAACGCCAGCGCGACGATCTCCATCGAGTCGAACCAGTCAAGCCGATGGCCCCGATCAAGGATCAACTGGATGGCTATAATGGCTATCGACAAAGCCAAAAAACCGGTCCAGTCAAAGCGGGCTGTTTTTTGTTCGGTATGTCCGGCCAACGCAAACCAGATGCAGACCAGCGCGGCAAGCCCGAATGGCACGATGATGAAGAACGCCGCGCGCCAATTGTAAGCCTCGGCCATGATGCTGCCGAGAATCGGCCCAACGACGGGCCCGAATACCGCACCGACACCCCACAAGACGATAGCGGTCGGTTGCAGATGCCTGGGGAAGGTCGCCAGCAGGATGGCCTGGCCGAGCGGCATGATCGGCGCGCCAAACATGCCCTGCCCGATCCGAAAAAAGATCAGGCTCTCCAGGTTGCCGGCTAGGCCGCACAGCAACGAGCAAATGGTGAACCCCAAGACCGTGCTGAACATCAGCCGGCGCCAACCAAGCCGTCCGGCGAGCCAGCCGGTCAGCGGCGTCGCCACTGCCGTTGCCACCAGGTTCAAGGTGATCGCCCAGGATACCTCGTCCTGGCTGGCCGACATGGTGCCTCGGATCTGCGGCAGCACGACATTGGCGATGGTGATAGTCATGCCGAACAGCATGTTGGTCAGCTGCACCATCAGTAGGATAAGCCAAAGCCGGCCACTGATGCTGAAAATGCCGGAAGGCGACGCGGTGACGCTCATTGCTTTTTGCTATCCACAAGGACATCGCTGTAGCGACAAAAGCCACAGCGTCTCCGGCAGGATGCGGAGCGTCGTGCTATCTTGTACCGTATTCTCGGACTATTCCGCGAGGCGTACAAGCCGGACGAAAACGCCGCCGATCGCAACCGGATTTACACCCTTCCACCGCCAAACCCGGCGCTGTTAGACTGCGCGCACCGAAACACAGGAGCCTTTGATGCCAGAGACGCCGCTTTGGTCCGCCGTGCTAAATCATCTCTGCCTGGAGACGGCCGACCCTGAGCCGATGCGCTGCTTTTATCGAGACGCGCTGGGCATGACCGAGACCGAGATCGGCGCTGGGCAATGGCTGCTGGAAGGCCCGGGGCGGCGCATCCTGTTATCGACGGGCGTTTCCAAGACGCTTGGCTATAGCGGGTTCACGGTCGCCAGCGATGAGCGATTGGGCATGCTGCACCAGCATATAGCCGACCAGGGTGGGGCGTGTACCGATTCGCCCTCGCCGTTGCTGCAACAAGGCGCCTTCGCGGTCCTCGACCCGGATGGAAACACGCTCTGTTTTGGCGTTGAGCGACCAGCCACGGCGGCGCTGGACGGCATCGAGGGCCGGTTGCAACATGTGGTGGTGGCCAGCCCAGACCTGGGGGCGATGATGGATTACTACCACCGAGTGCTGGGCTTCCTGCCGTCGGATCACGTGTTGGCCGATGATGGCACAGTCACCGCCGCCTTCTATCGCTCGGACCCGGAGCATCACAGCTTTGCCGCGTTTCGGGCCGAGGCGCGCGGCTTTGACCATTGCGCCTATGAAACCCCGTCCTGGAATCATATCCGCGATTGGGCCGATCATCTGGCGACCTTCGATATCCCAATCTGGTGGGGCCCGGGGCGCCATGGCGCCGGCAATAATCTATTTTTTATGGTCCTGGACCCGGACGGTAACAAAGTCGAGTTTTCGGCCGAGCTGGAGCATATGGACGCCGACCACCCGGTTCGGCACTGGCCGCACGACCGGCGCACCCTCAATCTCTGGGGCAATGCCTGGATGCGTAGCTGACGGCGCGTTCAACCACCCTTGACCACGAACCAGCCATTCCGGAATTCCGGCTTGCCATAGCGAAACGCCCCACCCTCGAACATCTCCATGCTACCGCCCGCCGCCAACAGGATCGCGTGGCCGGCGGCGGTGTCCCATTCCATGGTCGGGCCGGTGCGGGGGTAGAGATCCGCCTCCCCGCTTGCCACGAGGCAGAATTTGAGTGCCGAGCCGCGGGATATCGACTCTTTCACCGACCGCGCGGCGATGTAGTCCTCCAGCTCCTGGCTGCGATGGGAGCGGCTGGCGACGACGGTAAGGGCGCTGGGAGCGGCGGCGCGGACTGCTATCGCCCGGCGGCTGCCATCGGTGGCCTCTTCGAAGGCCTCACCGCCGACGATACCGGCCCAGGCAAGCCCGTTCACCGGGGTTAGCAACACACCGAGGGCCGGCGCATTGTCGATGATCAGGCCTATATTCACCGTGAAGTCACCATTACGGTTGATGTATTCTTTGGTTCCGTCCAGGGGATCGACCAGCCAGAAGGTGCCGCCGGACACATCGGGAATATCGCCGGCGTCGACGCTCTCCTCGGAGACAACCGGAATGTCCGGCGTCAGCGCCCGCAGAGCCGGGACGATTAGGGCATCGGCAGCCAAATCAGCAGCTGTTACCGGCGAGCCGTCGACTTTCTCGTCCACGGCGATCTTGCCATCATAATAGTCCATGATCACCGTCGCGGCGCGGCGGGCGATGGCGATAATGGCGTCAAGACGGGCTTGGTCGGACATGTGCTCTCCAGAGGGCGAGGTGGGCATGCTAGTCGGTTCGAAACGGCACGCCAACACTTGATCCGACTGGTCCCGACGGCCTAGCGGGGCAGCGAGGATCTTGGTTGTCCAAGCGCCTTATGACTTGCCTATAGCCTGGCTTTAAGTCCCCTTTTTTTGGATGGCGTTGTTATATTTCGCACCCCCATGGGAAATCCGCGCTTAAATCCATGCTCTTCATCGCCAGATGGTGCAGCGGCGGAAGCAACAGCACCACGAGCCATCAAGATGCAGGAGGGAATGGCGGCTCGCAACGCCGGGGTGGCGGACGACAAGCGCATTGTTTTCCATATCGTTGGAATGTCGGTGATCTCATTATCGAGGGCGAGGACATCCTGGGCGACGGCATCACCATCGCCGCTCCACATACGTCAAGGGTATGAGCGCGAACTTCTATAACCTCCACGAGGCGCTCTTCGTCCATTCAATCGACGCCCTGGACCCGGCAAATCCCCTCAATACTTTCCAACGCGCCGACAGTCTCGATGAGGAGTGCCCACACGGTATCCTGCGCAGTGCTGGACGCGTATTCCACCATGGGAACGCCCCATTGGAATGGGAGACAAAGTGTCCCTAACCGCGCCACCTCTTTGGTGGATAGCGAAGCAATACGACGCAACGTTCCGCATCCACGACGGTCTTCACCAAAGGAAAGCAGATGCCCTCGGCGCCCGCGTCGAGGGCGCGTTTGACGTAAGCCTTGCCAATTTCGACGATACGGACCGAGGGAGCAGAATCCGTTCCCTGAGTAGCGGCAATCATCTCATGGAGCGTTTCGTGCCCATCGGGGAATGCTCCTGATCGATGATCACATAATCAGCGCCGGCGGCCGCTACGGTCAGGGAGACTACTGCCGAGAGGATGATTCAGACATGCCCGTTGAGGCGACTATGCGGGTCCACAAGTTTAGCTCTCATGGTCATCGCCATTGTCGGTCAATTCCTCTCATCATGGAAAAACGGGTGGCGTATCCTGGGAAACAACATTGGGCAAAAGATGCATCGCTTGAGGTCAAACTCGGACGGAAAAAATAGAGCAAGCGCTTATCTCACCCGTACCAAGCGTTAGATTGCCTCTAGGGGGATGATGGGGGTCGCGAGCCGCGCACCGACGGTAGTTCCGAGACCCGGGTGTGCCAATCGACAAGTGAAGGGCGGCCGTCGCGCCAGTTGAAGGCCGGCAACCGCCGCTCGACGTCCAGAGAGCCGAACAGGAAAATATGCGCCATGGTCAGCGGGCCGCCCAGCTGGCTGGCCTTGTCGCCGGCCGCGCCAGTTGTCCCTTCCGCACCGGCCACACGGTGTTTCGCCAACAATCCCTCGAAGTAATCAGCCAGACGAAACGCCCGCCTTGCCTCGTGCTCGATGATCCCAGGAGATTGTTCCCCCATCGGTCGTATCACCTCCCGAGCCCAGACCGCCAACCCATCAAGCATCGCCCGGGCCGTCCCCTCGATCCTGCGATAAGCCCAGTCGCACCGGTCCGCCGAATGGGTGAAGCGCGCCGGCGCCGCCAGCGCGTCAAGATAGTCGACAATCAACGCGGTATCCTCCAGCACCGTCCGATCATCCAAAATCAGCACTGGCACCCGGCCGGACGGATGGATGGCGAGAATCGGGTCATCGGCCATCCGGGTTTTGGTCCAGACCAGCTCAACCCGATCACCGAGGCCTTTTTCCAGCATCACTATCCGGGTCAACCGAGCATAGGGAGAGGTGAGCGTTCCATATAGCTTCATAGAAGATTATCCAGGCCAGAAGATGGGCTAAGCGAGCGCCTCCGGCGCCAGGTCGCCGATCGACGCCGCCAGGTCGTTAGCCTCGCCGCTTTGAGTAACGGCCGGTGTCGGAACCGGGGTGTCGAATTCATAATCCGGCTCGCTTTGCTGACGCCGCCGCACCGCGATGATTTCACGCCAGGCGCCGGCCAGACTGCGCGGTTTAGGCATGTCATCAGCGACCAACTTGTGTAGCTTTTTCAAATTGTAGCAGGGCACGCCGGCGTACATATGGTGCTCAAGATGCCAATTCATCCGCCAGTAAAGGAATTCCGAGATCGGATCGAGAGTAATCGTGCGCACGCATTTGCGAAAATCAGCCACATTGCTGCGCAGTCCGCTGTGCATCGGCATCCCAACCATCAGCTTTAGCCAGTTCGCGGTAAACTGCTGGAAGGTCAGAACCACCGGCAGCGCCCAAAGCTCGAAGCCGATCGCCGCGGCGATCACCGCTGCGTGGAACAGCAGCAGCAGCCGCGCCCAATTCACCGCTTTGGCTCGCTCGCGGACATGGGTAGTATAAAGCGCGGTGCTCCATTCCGTGGTGACCACTGAATTGCCATAGCCGCCAAAAGCGGTGTGGATCGTGCCGCCGATGATCGGGATCAGGCCGCTGGTCATCGGCCCGCCGAAAAGATTGATAGTGAACAGCTGCAGCACATGCAGCGGCGTGAAGACGGCATGCTGCGGCAGCACCACTTCCCGGTCACCCTGGGGGTGCAGGGTATAGCGGTGGTGATAGGTATGACTGACCGCATATTCATGGAAATTATGCCAGCTGATCAGGCTGTAGAGGCGCAGGAAAAACTGATTCAGCGCCCGGGTCCTGAACACTGTGCCATGGCCAAGCTCATGGGCGGCGATCCCCTTGAAGAACGAGGCCGATGTACCATGCGCGAACAGCGCGAAGGCAAAGCCAAGCCACATCTGCTGACTGAACAGGTACAGCGCCAGGCCGCCGGTCCCGACAAATATCGCCAAATGCCCCCCGGCCTGTATCCAACCTTGGAGATCGCTCGGCTGCATTAATTCACGCAACACCGCGTGGTCGATTGGACAGCGATACCATTTGACCCGCAAAGTCTCCCGGACCCGATCTAAAGGCTCATGTAAGATATCCGTCAATCGCCCTCTCCATCAGAACCAACATCAGCGACGCTGCGGCAATTATTCGCTCCGTCGATGCCATAGACAAGGCCGCAGGCTTCGGTCCTGCCGTTCGCCAGGACGCCAGGACGACGGGATGACGGCGGAAGAGGCTACCGCCGAGGTAATGGCGACGTCAATGTCATCCTAGCCAATACCAGCCCGCTAAATCTTTCCAATCAAACGCCTTTGACCCGAAACAACCTGCACTATAATGCAAGCTGTCCGGCCGCCTCCCGCCTAGGCTCGGGTCAGCGGGCCGCGTAGCAATTGGCCGGGCAGAGCACCAGTATGCTGATTGTCCTTGAGCACCGTCTGGCCGCCGACAACGGTCGCCTTGATGCCGATGCTAAACTGCTTGAGCCGCTTGGCACCGCCGGGCAAGTCATTAACGACAACAGGCATTTCGGCACCAACCTTGGCCGGATCAAGAACCACGATATCCGCCGCCATGCCCTCGCGCAACAAGCCGCGGTCATGGAAACCCCAGCGGGTCGCGGTATCATAGGTGATCATCCGAATGGCCTGTTCCAGGGTGAAGGCTTCCTCCTGGCGGACCCAATGGCTGAGCAGGTGAGTTTGCAACGAGCTATCCATGATTTGCGAAACATGGGCGCCGGAATCCGAGAAGGTCACACAGCTGTCAGGGTGCCGCATCAGCGCCAGCGCATCGTCTTGATTCTCGTTCGCCAGCGGCTGACGGAAGAAGGCTTTGAGATCACTTTCCAGCGCGATGTCAATCATCGCCTCAGCGGGTGAAACGCCGCGGGATTGCGCCAGATCGGCAAGCGTCGGATGCGGCAGCGCCACCTTGTCCAGGGCGTAGAAGATATCCCATTCCGGCGGCCGCGCCTCGGCGCCGACAACCTCGGGGCCTTGATAGGGTCGGCTCGCAACCTCAACCATCCGGGCCTTGGTCTCCGGGTCCCGCATGGCGGCAATCTGACCCTCCAACGGCAGTTGGCGGACATCGCGCCAGACATCCCAAGTATCGAAGGGCGTAGAGGTTTCGAAAGACAGAATCGAGTTGATCTCCCGGCTGTGAACCTGGGTGAATATCCGGGACCCTGTCTGGTTGCGCTTCTCGATGATATCGTAGAGTTCCCGCCACTGACCTGGGGACTTACGCCGGGTCAGACTGCCAAAAGTAACCGGTCGGCCGGTCTCCTCGGACAGGTCCGCCAGGCGGTTATAGAAATCCTTCATATACTCGAAATCACCGCGCTCCATGGCCAGCTGAAAGATCCCGGCACCGACCTTTCCCATCGCCCGGACCAGAGCCTCAACCTCGGAGAATGGCGCGACGCGGCTGGCGACCAGCCGGTCGTCGGAGGTCAGATGGCTGGGGCTGCGCGAGGTGGAAAAACCAATCGCCCCGGCCTGGATCGCCTCAGTGACATGGGCTGCCATAGTCTTCAGGTCATCCTCGCCGGCCTCCTCGTCGAAGGCGCGCTCGCCCATGACATAGGTGCGCAAGGCGGAATGGCCAATATAGCCGGCATAGTTGATTCCCTTGGGAAGGGTATCCAACACATCAAGGTACTCCGGGAAGGTCTCCCATTGCCATTGGATACCCTGTAGCATGGCATTGCGGCTGATATCCTCGGCCCGCTCCAGATTGCGGAAGACGAAATCCACCTCCTCCTCGCGGCACGGCGCGATGGTGAAACCGCAATTGCCCATAACCGCCGTGGTGACCCCGTGATAGCAGGAGCAACTGCCAAGCTGATCCCAGAAGATCTGCGCATCCATATGGGTATGGCCATCGACGAAGCCCGGCGTCACCACATGCCCCTCGGCGTCGATCACCTCGTCGGCGGGCTCAGCTATCCGGCCCATGCGGGTGATCACTCCATCTTTCACCCCAACATCGGCGCGGTAGCGCCCCATGCCGGAACCATCGATGACCATGCCGTTCTTGATGACCAGATCGTACGCCATGCGTATGCCCTCCCAATGATATGAGCAGCCGGAATTACTATGGACAATACAAAGATAGTGACCGCCGCTGCAGGCGAATCCACATCGCAACGCCACGCATCACGCCAGTGATGGCGGCGGCACGGCATCCAACAACGGACATTTCATGTTCAGATCCCGAACGGCCGCTCAAACGCATCGCGCCGCTCGGCATGGGCAGGCAGAGATAGGGTTGATCAAAGCGGTCGGCTCCGGACATGCTCCGCCGCCCTGCCACCATCACCCTGCTGATAGCAATATTTCGCAAATTCACCCATCATACGCGCCGCGCCGATCCCTAGTGCTCACCGGAGAGACCCGATGGATTACGATTACATCGTCGTTGGGGCCGGGTCCGCCGGTTGTGTGCTCGCCAACCGGCTGTCAGCCAATCCAGCGAACCAGGTGCTGCTGCTCGAGGCGGGGCCGAAGGATAGTAATTTTTGGATCCATGTGCCGCTTGGCTTTGGCAAGAACGTCAACAATCCTAGCGTCAACTGGTGCTACCAAAGCGAGCCAGAGCCGTATTGCCGGGGCCAGTCATACCTGCTGCCGCGCGGCAAGGTGCTCGGCGGGTCAAGCTCGATCAACGGCATGGTCTATGTGCGAGGTCAGGTTGAGGATTTCGACCATTGGGCGCAGCTTGGTAACCGCGGTTGGTCGCACGAGGATGTACTCCCCTACTTCAAACGATCCGAGAACAACAGTCGCGGAGCCAGCGCACAGCACGGTGTCGGCGGGCCGCTCTCGGTCTCTGATGTCTCCGAGCCAAACCGGTTATGTGATGCGCTGATCGAGGCAGGCGGGCAGATCGGCATCCCGCGCAACGATGATATCAACGGACAGGTGCAGGAAGGGATCGGCTACCATCAGGCGACGATCCGCAACGGTCGGCGCAACAGTACCGCTGTCGCCTTTCTTGCGCCGGCGCGCGGCCGGGCCAATCTGCATGTGGAAACTGGGGCGCTTGCTTCGAAGGTATTGTTCGAAGGCACCCGCGCCGTTGGCGTAGCTTATACGATCGACGATCACCCCCAGGAGGCGAGAGCCGGGCGTGAAATCGTGCTGTGTGGCGGCGCTTTCAACTCACCGCAACTGCTGGAGCTTTCCGGGGTAGGCCAACCGGACCGGCTGCGGGACCTCGGCATCCCGGTGGTTCACGATCTGGCCGGGGTCGGCCATGACCTGCAAGACCATCAGATCGTCCGCATGCGCTGGCGCATCACTCAGCATGTAACGTTTAACGAGCAAGTCCACGGCTGGCGCGCCGTGCGATCGGCGCTGCGTTATATGTTTAGCCGGACCGGCGTACTTAGTATGCCGACCCTGCCGATCAGTGCCTTCGCCCGCACCCGTGAAGAACTGGCAACGCCGGATGTACAATTCCAGGTGTTCCCCGGCTCCTATGAAAACTTAGAGGCGCGGCAGCTGGATTCCCTGCCCGGCGTGACCATGGGCGTGACCCTTCTGCGCCCAGAAAGCCGGGGCTGGGTGCATTGCCAGTCGGCCAATCCGCGCGAGGCGCCGGCGATCTTCCACAACCTGCTGCAAACCGAGGGCGACCGGCGCACAGCCATGCTGGCTATGCAGCTTTGTCGGCAGCTGATGGAAGCGCCGGCGATGGATGCATTGCGCGGCGTTGAACTGACCCCCGGCAAGAACGTGCAAACAGAAGATCAATTGCTCGACGCGGCCCGGGACATCATGCAATCTAACTGGCACCCGACCAGCACCTGCCGCATGGGCAGCGACCCTTTGGCCGTGGTTGATCAGCGGTTGCGCGTGCACGGCCTGTCGGGCTTGCGGGTCGCCGATGCCTCGATCATGCCAACGGTTGTCTCCGGTAATACCAACGCCGCCTGCATAATGATTGGCGAAAAAGCATCGGACATGATCCTCGAAGACGCGGCGGCTTGAAGCTTATCCGGGGGACACATCACGCCGCAGAAAGACGCCTCGAGCAACTTGGCAGTGACAAAAAAGCTTGAGGTGTCGACCGCGAAAGTATCGGCGGTCTCGGTGAGCATCATCGCCACAATGCCCCAAACCAAGCGCGCCGCCGGGCGTCCATACACCCCATTCGGCGCGGGTCCCGAAAGCTCCGTGCTGGCGGAACGTAATTACGATCAGCCAAAACTTTCTAACCGGCCGAATTCACTGCTCAACTGGATGGGCCCGTTACTAGCCTTGGTCTCCAATTATCAAAACAGTCGCTATTTTACCCGTAATTTTACCTAAGCAGTAATTACGAAAAGAAGGTCGTATCTGCCTGCTGTCAGATTAGAAAACAAATAACCCCCTGATTTCTCAGGGGGTTATTTTGGTGGAGCCAAGCGGGATCGAACCGCTGACCTCTACAATGCCATTGTAGCGCTCTCCCAGCTGAGCTATGGCCCCAAATTCTGGGTTCGACCGCTTGGGCCGGCAACCGGTGTTAGATAACGGTGGAGGCTTAGCTTCGCAAGAGGGTTTCTGGCTCACCGCACCAACGCCATCGTATTGGATTATTAAGTTTCTTCGTCCTCGTGAGGCGGCGTGTCGTCGACATCAACATCGACCTCGACCTGCGGGCCGTCTTCATCCTCGTCAGATGCCAAAACAGCGGCGTCACCCGACGCGTCGACTTCGGGAAGGACGTCTTCGTCTTCGTCCTCATCCACCTCTTCACCCGTCTCGTCCGCGACCTTCGGCCGGGCCGGTTTGACCTCTTCGGCGATGGGGATGCGGTTCCGGCGGCTCTTCAATACCGCTTCAGGGTCGAAAGTTACGCTGCATTTAGGGCAGACGATTGGGGATTTGAATAAATCGTAAAACAGAACTGCACATGACTGGCAGACCCGTTTTATACCCCATTCTGGTTTAGCCAATTCAACTCCTCCGAAATACCGATGACGGACCGGACGCGGCGCGGGGATATCCAGGATCGAGAGAGATGTCAAAGCCAAAATGCCAAACCGTGCCCCTTCCGGCGGAGATTAGCACGTTGATTTCGAGGCGGAAAGTCGGACTGATGCGAGTCTTTAGGTGTTTAATCATATTAGTATCAAAGGGTTGGCGACTCCATTTCGTCCTCCTCGCATAGGTAAAACGTGCGGATCGGGTTCTGACCTTATTTCCCCAGACAGGGTCATGGCTCTATGATAGACAG
This sequence comes from uncultured Alphaproteobacteria bacterium, assembly GCA_937776645.1. Taxonomy (GTDB): domain Bacteria; phylum Pseudomonadota; class Alphaproteobacteria; order Thalassobaculales; family Thalassobaculaceae; genus JADHLJ01. Next base: position 43,362 of record CALMRI010000004.1, read on the forward strand.
CCGCGGGGGCGATCGCCTCGATCCTTTGCGTTGCGATCCGGCTTGCCTGATAGCCTACCCGGGACGAGCTGAAACTCGAGCCCAAACCTGAACCAAGGCCGGAGAAACCATTCGTGGCTTCGTTAACCTCCAGAAAATCCTTCGGGCTCAAAGGGCGCATTCGTGTTCCTGGAGATAAGTCAATTTCGCACCGCGCGCTGATCCTCGGCGGCCTAGCGGTAGGCGAGACCATGGTCGACGGCCTTCTCGAGGGTGAGGATGTGCTCTGTACCGCCGCCGCGATGCGAGCGTTCGGCGCCGAGGTCCACCGTGATCAATCCGGGATATGGCGTATCCACGGCCGCGGTGTCGGCGGCCTCGACGAGCCCAATCAGGTGCTTGATCTCGGCAATTCCGGAACCGGGGCGCGGCTGTTGATGGGCGCCGCCGCGGGCAACCCGATCACCACCTTCTTCACCGGCGACGGCTCGTTGGTTAGCCGACCCATGGCGCGGGTTATCGAGCCGCTGGAGCGGATGGGCGTGCGCTTTGTCGCGCGGGCCGGTGGCCGCCTCCCACTTGCCTGTCTGGGGCCAGAAACGCTATTGCCGATTGACTACACCTTGCCCGTCGCCTCGGCGCAGGTGAAATCGGCGATCCTGCTGGCGGGCGTCGCAGCACCCGGCGAAACCACGGTGATCGAGCCCCACGCGACACGGGACCACACCGAAAGCATGCTGCGGCAGTTTGGCGCGACGGTTAGAGTAGAGGCTCGCGACGATGGCGGCCGGGCGATCACCCTGGTTGGCGAGCCAGAATTGACTGGCCAGCGGGTTCGGGTCCCGGCGGATCCGTCTTCCGCCGCATTCCCGACCGTCGCGGCGCTGATCACCGAAGGTTCGCAGATCCAATTGACGGGCGTCGGTATCAACCCACTACGTTTCGGCCTCTATGAGGTGCTCGCCGAAATGGGCGCCGACATCCAAGTGGATCGATTGGGCGATGGCGGGGGCGAGCCCCTGGCCGACTTGACGGTTCGCTTCAGCAAGATGCGCGGGGTCGACGTTCCAGCTAGCATCGCGCCACGGATGATCGACGAATACCCGGTCCTCGCGATAGCTGCCGCCTTCGCCGATGGTGCGACGGTGATGAATGGGCTGGCGGAATTGAGGGTCAAGGAGAGCGACCGTCTCGATGCCACGGCTCGCGGGCTGGCGGCGTGCGGCATCGAGGTCGAGGAAAGCGCGGACCGGCTGGTCGTCCACGGCACGGCGGGCCGGGTACCTGGCGGCGGGACGATCGCTGCCAATATGGACCATCGCATCGCCATGGCTTTCCTGGTCCTCGGGCTCGGTGCAGGCGCGGCGGTCTGTATCGACGACGGTGCGACCATCGAGACCAGCTTCCCCGATTTCTCTGGTTTGATGCGCGGCCTCGGCGCCAAAATCACACAGGAAGGGCCAGCATGATCATTGCGATAGACGGCCCGGCGGCATCCGGCAAAGGTACGGTCGCGCGCCGGCTTGCAGAGCATCTGAACCACGCCTATCTCGACACCGGTTCGTTATACCGGGCGGTCGCTCTGTCGGTGCTGCGGGCCGGTGCGGACCCGAGCGATGCCGCCATCGCCTCCGCTCATGCGCGTGACCTTGATCCAAATCTCACTGAGGACCCGGATCTGCGGAGCGCTGCAACCGGGGCTGCGGCCTCGAAGGTGGCGGCGGTTGGTTCGGTCCGTTCGACGTTGCTCGCGTTTCAGCGGAACTTCGCTGTCACGCCGCCAAACACCCGACCTGGCGCGATTTTGGACGGTCGGGATATCGGCACTGTCGTTTGCCCGGATGCCGACCGAAAAATTTTTGTGATCGCCGATAGAAAGATTCGCGCTGAACGACGATTCAAAGAGTTGCTCGGACGCGGGGAGGCCGCTATATATGCGCGCGTTCTGGACGATTTGCAGGAACGTGATGCACGCGATTCCTCGCGGGTCGATGCTCCGATGCGCCAGGCCGAGGACGCGATGCTTCTTGATACCTCGCATCTCGACCCTGATCAGGCCTTTGAGTGCGCGCTCGCATTTGTGACGTCCGGAACGACTTGAACCGTTGGCTCTTCGCTTGGTCCGGAGTCGGCAAACGCAACCAGATGGTGGCCGGCTTACCGGCCTCGTTCGAACCCGCGGACCGGGTTGAACATTGCCCAGGAGATGCTACCGAAAGCTAGCATCACCAGGCGCGTTCATGGCAAACCCCGTTTGTTGACTATCCCGTTCGCAGGGAACAACGGCACCATACGCAACCATCCGGCGGCGGCCAAATGCCGCTGGACAGACACTATGTCTAAGGAGATTTCATGGCTTTATCCGCCTCGGCCGACGCCGCAATGGAGGATTTCGATGCCTTGATCGCTGAGTCTTTTGGCGATCACATCAGCATCGAGGGAAGTGTTGTTAAAGGTATTATCATCTCGATCGAGGGCGACAGCGCTCTTATCGATGTTGGGCTTAAGTCCGAGGGCCGTGTCGCCCTCAAGGAATTTACCGCCCCTGGGCAAGACCACGGATTGAAGCCCGGTGACGAGGTCGAAGTCTATGTCGAGCGCATGGAAGACCGGAACGGCGAAGCGATGCTTAGCCGTGAGAAGGCTCGGCGTGAGGAAGCCTGGGCAGTTCTCGAAACTGGTTTCGAGAAACAGGAACGCGTGATCGGTACGATTTTCGGTCGGGTCAAGGGTGGCTTCACCGTCGACCTGTCCGGCGCGACCGCATTCCTGCCGGGCAGCCAGGTGGACATCCGACCGGTGCGCGACATCGGTCCCTTGCTTGGAACGCCTCAGCCTTTCCAGATTCTCAAGATGGACCGTCGGCGTGGCAACATTGTTGTCTCGCGCCGCGCCGTGCTCGAAGAAAGCCGGGCCGAAGCAGCGCTCGGAGCTGGTCGCCAACCTCAAGGAAGGCCAGACCCTGCAGGGCGTAGTCAAGAACATCACCGATTACGGCGCCTTCGTCGATCTTGGCGGCGTCGATGGCCTGCTCCACGTGACCGACATCGCCTGGCGCCGGATCAATCACCCCACCGAGGCGTTGCAGATCGGCCAGACCGTGAATGTCCAGGTCATCCGCTTCAATCCAGAAACCCAGCGCATCAGCCTCGGCATGAAGCAGCTTGAGGCGGATCCTTGGGATGGGGTCGAGGGCAAGTACCCGATCGGCACGAAGTTCACCGGCCGGGTTACCAACATCACCGACTACGGCGCCTTCGTGGAGCTCGAGCCCGGGGATCGAGGGCCTGGTTCATGTCTCCGAGATGAGCTGGACTAAGAAGAACGTGCATCCCGGCAAGATCGTTTCGACCAGCCAGGAAGTCGAAGTCATGGTCCTCGACGTCGATCCGAACAAGCGTCGGATTTCAGCCTCGGCCTCAAGCAGTGCTTGTCCAATCCCTGGGACGAGTTCGTCGACTCAGTATCCCGGTCGGTTCCGATTGATCGAGGGCGAGGTCAAGAACATCACCGAGTTCGGCCTCTTTGTCGGTCTTCTGGGCGATATCGACGGCATGGTGCATCTCTCCGATCTCGATTGGGAGCGCTCGGGCGAGGAAGCCATCCAGGACTTCAAGAAGGGCGACGTCCTCCGGGCCAAGGTTCTGGATATCGATGCCGACAAGGAGCGCATCTCGCCTCGGCGTCAAACAGCTGTCCGATGATCCGTTCGAGTCCGGGGCTGCGACCGTCCGCAAGGGTGCGATCGTGACCTGCACCGTGACGAAGCTCACCGAGAGCGGCATCGAGGTCACCGTCGGCGACGGCATGCCGGGGTTCATCCGCAAGTCGGAACTGTCGCGGGACCGTTCCGAACAGCGCTCGGACCGTTTCGCCGTTGGCGAGAAGATCGACGCAAAGGTCACTCAGATTGATCAAAAGAGCCGCAAGCTTTCACTTTCGATCAAGGCCCGCGAGTCAGAAGAAGAAAAGAAGGCCATGCAGAATTACGGCTCTTCGGACAGCGGTGCCAGCCTTGGCGATATCCTCGGCGCGGCGCTTCGTCAGCGTGAAGAAGTACAGAATACCGACGAATAATCGTCGTCGATTAGTTATAAAATTCGGCCGTCCTGGTCGCGATTGGGGCGGCCGAATTTCCCCCCGCGGTCGTTTCGCGGCTCGCAAAAGCGCGGGTGTCTTGGAAAGGCCTTTCAGTTGAAGCGCTTATACTTGACGGACTGGCCGACCCCTGGCATCCTCCGGTATATGGGTGGCCCGGCAACCGGTGTGTTTTTCTGAACATGCCCGGCGAAATGGTCCGGCACGGGAACGGTCGTCGCAATGACCAAGTCCGAGTTAATTATGAGGTTGGCGGAAGCCAATCCGCATCTTTACCAGCGTGACGTGGAACGGATAGTCTCGACTATTTTCGAGGAGATCTCCAACGCGCTGGAAAATGGTGATCGAGTAGAGGTGCGTGGCTTCGGGTCCTTCTCGATCAAGCGGCGCGATGCTCGAGCCGGGCGTAATCCCCGGACCGGAGACGCGGTAACCGTCAGCGAGAAATGCGTCCCGTATTTCAAGACCGGAAAGCAGTTGCGCGAGCGTTTGAACCCGTCTTCCTAATGCTCCGAGCCCGGTTTAGGTCGTGATGAATGGCCTCATAAAGCCATGCTAAGCGTCATCTCAGTTTTAGTTTATGAAGCTTCTGGTTTGCTCGAGACAGATCAGAGCGGTTTGCCTCGCAGTCGTTCTGCCTGAGGGCATCGAAGATGTTGCAGATGCGCCGCCGAAATGCGCCATGTTGCTCGGGAGACCTTTTCAAACTTTCGGTCGCCACGAGGAGCACACAAATTTGATAATCATATCGATGGTTGACCCATCTGACCCCAACGACCCTCGCAAAGCTCATGACGGTTTCCCTCAACCGCGTCCATAGACATCATCGTAGCGCTCGATATCGTCTTCGCCCAGATAATCTCCGGATTGAACCTCGATGATCACCAGTGTATCGCTGCAGGCGTTCTCCAGACGATGCACCCAGCCGAGCGGTATATCGATCGATTGGTTACGCTGCAGCGTCGTCGTTTCAAGTGTCTGCAAGTTCGCACCCCGGGTGACCCTGGCGGCGCCGCCGATTACCACCCAGTGCTCCGATCGTCGCTGATGGCTTTGCAATGAGAGTGCCCCGCCAGGCTTTACGGTAATCCGCTTGACCTGATAAGTGGGGCCGGAATCGATACCCTCGAAGGTTCCCCAGGGCCGATGGACCAGCGCGTGAGCCGTCGGCTCGGGCCGCCCCGCCGCCTTCAAAGCATCAACCGCCAATTTCACGTCCTGGGCGTGGCTCATACCGACCACCAGAACCGCGTCCGAGGTTTCGGCGACGATGACGTTCTCGACACCAATCGCCGTGACCTGACGGGACTCGGCGCGGATCAGGGCGTTACGAACGTCGTGCGTAAAAACGTCACCAATCAGTGCATTGGCGTGCTCGTCCTGCTCCGAAATCTCCCAAAGCGCGGTCCAGGAGCCGACGTCGCTCCATCCCGGGTCGACCGGCACCACGGCGGCCTTGTCGGTTTTCTCCATGACAGCGTAGTCGATGGAAATCGACGGCGCGCTGCTGAAGGCGACGGGATCAGGACGCAGGAAACCAAGATCACTGGTCGCCGCCTCCAAAGCGGCCCGGCAGGCGGTCTCAATCTCCGGCGCAAGACGCTTCAGCTCATCGAGATAGGTGCTAGCGCGAAACAGGAACAAGCTGGCGTTCCATAGATAATCACCGGAGGCTACATACGCCTTGGCGGTTTCGAAATCCGGCTTTTCGACAAAACTGTCCACCGCATGACAGCCGGCGGCGCCATCGATCACCGCCCCGACCTTGATATGGCCATAGCCGGTTTCCGGGCGATGGGGTCGAATACCAAAGGTTACCAGTTCGCCCTGCTCGGCCGCTGCGACGCCGGTTAGGATCGCCTCGCGCAGCACGTCGGGTTTGCTCACCACATGATCCGAGGCCAGCAACAGAACCAGGCCGTTCGGATCGTCCCGCGCCACCCGCAATGCCGCCAGCGCGGCGGCTGGTGCGGTGTTGCGGCCCTCTGGTTCCAGGATTATGACAGATGGCGTCACATCGATCTGGCGCAACTGCTCGGCCACGATGAACCGGTGTTCGGCATTGCAGATCACCATGGGATCAGTGAATTGATCGTGATCGCGGACACGCGAGGCCGTCTCCTGCAGCATGGTGCGAGAGCTGGTTAGAGCTAGTAGCTGCTTAGGAAACAGGGCCCTGGAAACCGGCCACAGGCGGGTCCCGGAACCTCCCGAAAGGATCACCGGATGGATAGTAGCCATGGGTCCTTCGCAAGCATCGGGGTTGACCAGAGGGAGCCTCCACCCCAGGCTCTATCAGCTATTGCAATGAGACGAAAGGGGCGGCGATGATCGTGGTGTTCGGCTCGGTGAACGCGGATCTGTTCCTGAATGTGGCGCGATTGCCGGCGCGGGGCGAAACGGTGCTGTGCCCAACCTATATCTTCCGGCCCGGCGGCAAGGGCGCCAACCAGGCGGTGGCCGCGGCTGCCGCTGGTGGGGCGGTCAAGATGATCGGCCGCGTCGGACGCGATCCCTATGCTCAACCGGTTCTCGACGCCCTGCGCGCGGCCGGGGTGGATGCCAGTCTGGTAGAGCAGAGCGATGGCGTGACCGGCACCGCCGCCGTCATGGTCGAGGCCGGTGGCGAGAACCAGATTGTTGTCGCCAGCGGCGCCAATATGCAGGTAACGGCCGACCAGATTCCCGATGCGCTGCTGACCAAGGGCACCACTTTGTTGCTGCAGATGGAGCTCCCTGTCGAGGAAATCGAGGCCGCGATCTGGCGGGCTCGACAATCCGGATGCAGAATCATTCTTAATCTCGCGCCGGCGTTGCCGATTGCCGAAGCCGCAATACGCGACTGCGACGTGTTGGTTTTGAATCAGGGCGAGGCCAATAGCCTGGCCGGCGTTGAGCGGGATCCGGGAGAGCAGGCCGCTGCTTTCGCCCAGCGTTATGCGCTGGATTGTATCATCACGCTTGGTGGCCGAGGTGCGGTGCTTGCGACATCGGATACCTTGCTCCGGATTGGCGCGTTGGACATCGAGCCGGTTGATACCGTCGGCGCCGGCGACGCCTTCGTCGGGAGTCCTGGCAACCTGCCTGGATAGCGGGGCGGCGATCAGCTATGCGCTACGCCAAGCCAGTGTTGCGGCCGGTCTCGCCTGCTTGCAGGAAGGCGCCCAATCCGGCCTACCGACCAGGGCGGAGATCGAAAGCGTGTCACCCCGGCTTGCCCCGCCCTGGATGCTGATCTAAGCCGGAATACCCATCCTAGGGAACGTAATTCATGCCGGTGTTTTTTGACGGTGATCAGGTGTTTGGAGAAAGCGGCCAGCTGTTACCGGACCACGGCATGATGGTCGACGATATCGACGGGCCGCATTTTCGATAGTGAAATATTTAGAGGTATTCCGTAGTGTTTTTGTATTTTTTATAGAAATTTTTATAAGATATCATTTCATCATCTATATTTGTTAATTGAGAATAATAAGACAGTTCTAATAGTATACCTTTCAAAAATTCCCGACGTTTCCCTGATGTTAGCTCTATTGAAAAATGTAAATTATATCTAGAGAAAAACTCCATAAATGACTTTTTTCTATTTTTTGAATTTTTGATAATTGCAGCACAGAACAAAATATAATTGTAGGTTCATCCGGTAAATTATTCTTTATTACATTTTCTAACTCAAAAAAACCTATTGAATAAAACTCCCTCTTGGACAACTCTTGAGATTTCTAACGATTGATTCTGGGCATACTGTGCATTTATAAAATTTTGCCCCCTCATAGGAATTTGCCAAATTCCAAAAGAAATTGATGTAATTAATGATATTACCATACTTATAATTTTATTATTTCAAAAACTCATTAAATTTTTGATATAGTGGTTTATTAACACTCTGAAATCTAACATCGGCAGAAATTTTAGCTTTTTTTACTGAATGCTTTATAGTCCCATGATAAACAAAACTATTAAATAACAAAGCCTCTCCATATCTAATTTTAGGAAAATGAATGTGATCCTTTATAATATCCCAACGACTTTGTGTTTGATTACTCAATTCATAATCACAGAGCTCAACTGATTTATCACTGTCAATAATAAATATTCCCGATTGATGTTCAACATCATTAAAAGGAACCCAAAGATTAAACGTAAATGGCGAGTGTCCAGCCATCAGCTCTGTATAGGGAAGCGTTTGAGTAGTGGTTTTTTCTGATAAATTTAATTGTATCTGAGGGTATCTTTGAACACACAGCTCGGATCGAAATATATTTTTAATATTATTGGAAAAATAGTTTAACATTTTTTGATTTAAATCTTTGATATATATTTTCGAATCGTATTAATTATTTCATCATTGAAATTTTTAGATTTTTAGATTTTTAGATTTTACCCATAAATCATTTATATTTAATATTTTATTTTTTTGAAACGTTTGGTTTATTTCATCATTTAATATTAAAGATTTAATTACTTCTATTTTCATTTCTGATATATCTTTAATGTTATCACATTTTAGTTTTACCCAACCTCTTTTCTTTAATTTGGTAGTTGCAAATTTTATCATGGATGATCCCACCCCGCTGGCAGATGCTATGCAAGAACCATTATCACACAATAATACTATAAAATGTCTCGACTATTGACGTTTTATTACTTATGAAGTCCCAATACCCATATGCTCTTTTGATTCACATATAAAATTTGGCAGTGTTGGGGCATTTAACTATTTTCACATCGCCTTCACGCAAATGATATGTTGTGTTTAGGGGTTATCTTCTAGCTTTGTGTTCTCTAGTGACTGGACTTCCCTTATCAAAGTTGTATAGCAACTGCAAAAGGGCATCAATCCACCTAGGCCATAGATAGATATATATGAAAAAATAAAGGGTGATGGGTAAGATCACTGCATTTTCAAATCCGTACGCGGTGGTATTGCCTCGATACAGCATGGTATTTTTATGACCGATGACTGCATCGGGGAAATTTTGACGACGGGAACCCATCTGGTGCCGACCTTGGCGGCCGTCCGCAATATTATGAGCCATACAGACTAGGGCGTCCCCGACTATGTGTATAGAGAAGGCGGGGCGGGCCCTGGAGATTCGATGAGGCGTCGGTGCGCCGTTCAATTTCCACGGCGCCAACGCGCTAGAGCTGGCCTACATGGTAGGACATCGGTATCCCGCCCACCGATGCCATGGTGATTGCGCCCGTAACGCCGTCGACCGTCTGACCCTTGGCGATTGCGGCGCTATCGCCGCCGCCAAGCAGGCGGATTTGCTGTTGGTCGACGGTAATCCCGGCGAACCAGCCGCCCAGGTCACCGAGGCGCCAAATCACCGTCTGGTGGTTAAAGCTGGCCAAATCGTCCATGATCGCGAGAATGGCCATCGTGATCATGGACAATTTGGCCAACTTTCACCGCCGGCAGCGCGGGTTTTTAATTTCCCGGCGCGAACCGACCTTCGCCCTCTCCATCGGCGGGGGGAGCAAACAAGGACCTGATCATGGCGATCATCAACCGTATAGCCGATTTTCACGACGAATTGACCGAGTGGCGCCGCGAGTTGCACCAACATCCCGAAACCGCCTTCGAGGAGATCTGGACCTCAGGTTTCGTCGCCGAGCGTCTTGAATCCTTCGGGATCGAGGTGCATCGCGGCTTGGCCAAGACCGGGGTGGTGGGCGTCCTCAAGGGCCAGGGTGGCGGTGATCGTAAAATCGCACTGCGCGCCGACATGGATGCGCTTGACCTGACTGAGGGTAATGATTTCGAGCATAGATCAATCCATCCCGGCAAGATGCATGGTTGCGGCCATGACGGGCATACGACGATGTTGCTCGGCGCCGCCAAATATCTGGCCGAGACCCGGAATTTCAACGGCACGGTCTATTTCATCTTTCAGCCGGCCGAGGAAAACGAGGGAGGCGGGCGGCGGATGGTCGAGGAAGGGTTGTTCGAGAAATTTCCCGCCGAGAGCGTCTGGGGCATGCACAATTGGCCGGGCATGCCGGTCGGTACCTTCGCCGCGCGGTCGGGTCCGATGATGGCGGCATACGATATGTTCGAGATCGACGTGACCGGCGTTGGCGGCCATGGCGCGATGCCGCATCTCGGGGTCGATCCGGTGCTGGTCGCCTCGCAGATCGTCGTTGCCCTGCAGTCTATTGCCAGCCGCAACATCAACCCGATGGAATCGGTCGTCGTTTCGGTGACCCAGATCCATGGTGGTGACGCTTATAACGTGATCCCGCAGACGGTAAAGCTCGCCGGAACTTGCCGAGCTTTCAGCTCGAAAGTACATGACCAGATAGAGCCGCGGATGCGGCGGATCTGTGAGAACGTCGCCGAGGCTTTCGGGGCCAGCGCCGAGCTGCGCTATGAAAAACGCTATCCGCCAACGATCAATTCCGAGGCGGAAACGGAAATCGCCGCCGCCGTCGCCGCCGATATCAGTGGGGCCGAGTACGTGGTGCGCGATCCGGAGCCCAGTATGGGCGCCGAGGATTTCGCCTTCATGCTCCAGGAAAAGCCAGGCTCCTATGTCTGGATCGGCAATGGTCCGGCTGGACCGGGTGAACAGCTACATAATCAAGGCTATGACTTTAATGACGAGGTGCTGCCGATCGGCGCCAGTTATTGGTCGCGGTTGGTTGAGACCCAACTATCCCGAACCGCATAGACCCACCCAAAGCCGGTAACACCTAGGGAAGCCAAGTCTCTATGCTATCCGTTTCGGGACTGCAACACGCAAACTGTGGCCCAACGGGGCTTGGTCCGGTGACTTTCGAGATTCGTCGGGGCACCTGCGTTGCGATTGTTGGGGCCTCGGGCCCAGGCAAGTCTCTGCTACTCCGGGCGATCAATGATTTGGATGTCTCCGAAGGAACGATTCGTCTGGACGGGATGGACCGCGAGTCGATTTCAGCGACCGAATGGCGCGCGCGTCGGTTAGCTCGCGGCCGAGCCCGGCTGGTGGGGCGATACCGTCGCCGAGCATTTCCTGGATTGGTCGGCTACGCGCGAGACCATAGAGCGTCTCGGTTTCGCCCGGCTTCTCGAGCGCGGCCCGCGAGCCCTGCTGTTGGATGAGCCGACCGGCAGGCTGGATACACGCAGCGAGGCGGTCGTCGAGACGATGGTCCGGGAAAGATTGGCCGCCGGCTGCTGTTGTTTGTTGGTCACCCATAATGCCGAGCAGATGCGTCGCCTCGCCAAGACCGGTTATGAGCTGTCTGCCGGCCATCTTGCAGAGGTCTGGGCCACACGAACTACATCGCCCTCGACCATTGGGACCTGATGATCGCGGCAAGCTTGTTGCTGGTCAACGGCGGCCTATCTCTGACGGTCGATCTCGGTGTCTGGTGCTGGAGGTGTTGTTCACCTCGCTGTCGCCGCTCTGGCCGGCTTTGGCGGTCATCGCAATGCTACTTTTCGCTGGTCGCGAGGTGATGACGCGTCAACGTCGCCGGCTGCGCGGTTTTTGGTCCTATGGCCTGGGAACCGGTGCGGTGGCCATGGCGTCGGTGCTGGTAACGGCTTTTGCCCTGACCACACAAGTGGCGCCGGATCCCTGGTACCACCCCCAATACGCGGTGCCGCTTCTTGGCATGGTGCTCGGCAATACGCTGACCGGGGTCGGATTGGCGCTCGATGCCCTCACTTCCGGCCTGGTTACCGGGCGGGTCGGCGTGGAGGCGCGCTTGGCGCTTGGCGAAACCATTCGCCGCGCCACCCTGCCGGTGGTCCACACGGCGTTGCGCACCGCGCTGATGCCGACCGTTAACGCGATGGCGGCGACCGGTCTCGTCACTTTGCCGGAGATGATGACCGGTCAGATCCTCTCGGGCGTCGAACCGGAAGAGGCGGTGAAGTATCAGTTACTGGTGATGTTCCTGATTTCCGGCGGCACTGCGATCGGCTCCATTGCTGCGGTTCACGGCAGTATTTGGCGCCTGACCGACCGCCGTCAACGGCTCAGGCTCGACCGACTTTCCGTTCCATCCGGGTAACCGTTTGTGGATTAGTGGACGCGGGTGGGGCTGTAGATCCAGCCATCGCCGTCATGACGCGCGTAGACATCGATTTATTGGTCATGGCGCGTGCAACACGAGAAAATCGGCAGGGTCACAAAACTGGTCAGTATGAAGGAAATCGTTTCGTTACCGAAGAGCTGGGCGGGGACCCAAAATTTTTCAGTCTTGTTCCGTGCCCGTCGGAAAGTCACCCGCTCACGGGATTTCAACTGCGCCCGGTCGATGATGGTGAAAGGCGCACGATCACGCAAACAGTGCCGGAGCCGCCTATGCCGGGCGGCGGTTTGCCCCCGCGAAGCTTCATGATCCTCCTCCTCGCAGGCGGCGAGGAGGAGGATCAGGGCAAGAGCCCATCGAAGAGGAGCGCGACACATGGTCGAGACTTAGTCCGAACCCCGACCCGGTGAAAGCGGTCCCGCCAGGATTTTGCGAAAAAGTGGCCTTGACGGATGCCGCCGAGGTTTAGCGTTGAACTAAATGCCCTTTTCCTTGAACACTTCACGGGCCTGCCGGAAACCCTCGACGGCGCAGGGGAACCCGGCATAGCCGCCGACCTGGATCAGGATCTCGGCAATCTCGTCCTTGGTCACCCCGTTGTTGAGCGCACCACCCAGATGCAGGCGAAATTCGTGTGGTCGGCCAAGCGCCGCGAGCATGGCGATGTTGATCATGCTGCGAGTCTTCAGCGGCAGTCCTTCGCGACCCCAAATGGCGCCCCAGGCATGGGTGGTGACGAACTCCTGCAGCTTCAGGGCGAACTCGTCAGCATTGTTGATCGAGTTATTCACATACTCTTCGCCAAGCACTTGTTTGCGGGTCGCGAGGCCTTGGTCGAATAGGTCCTTGGTGTCCATGGGATCTCTCCAGGTTTTCGGATTATGACGGCGCGAGACTAGCGGAAAATTTCCGCGTCGGAGCCCAGCAGGGTGATATGTTGGGCAGCGCGCCCGGAATATGGTTTTAGGGTCGGCTGGATGGTCGATCAAATAGCGAACGAACAACCCACAAGGGTTAGTCCTCGCGTTGTCACTCCAGCGCAGTTGATGGTAATCTTTCGGCAATGAAGTCTCCGGCCCTGATGTTCCGAGACGCGACCGTGCTGCAAGGGAGATCCGTGATGAACGAACTTTCACCCCTCGCCAATGCCCCCAGTAGGGCCGAACATGCCGCGGGCTTGGCCGAATATCAGGCGGATGGCGTACGCCGCGCCGCCGCAATAGATAATCGCGGGCCGGTGCGCCTGGGCCCCGATGGCAGGCTGCACCCGGAAGTCCTCGCGGCTTATTGGGAGCACGGTTATTACATCTTCGAGGACGTTATCGGCCCAGACGAGGTCGAGGCGCTACGCACCGACGCCATCAATATGTTGGAGCGGGCGCCGGTGCGCCCTGGCGCCGATGTCGATGCTAAGGGCCGCCCGGCGCTGGGCCGTGACCACGCGCGTGAGCCCTATACCTTCACCAAGCCCCTTGGTGATCCCTGGGGCGGTACTACCAAGTTGAATGGCCGACACCCCTCCCAGATGGCTCAGCCGGTCGCCGGTAGCGATGCACCGGAGGAGGTCGTCTTCCTGATGTACGGCATGTGCCAGGAGATGCCGGCCGGATTGCGTGTTTATGGAAACCCCAAGCTGCTCGCCATCGCCGCCTCGATCAACGGCGAGGATTTCGTGCCCTATAACGACGCAATCTTCGTCAAACAGGCCGGTCTCGGCGGCTCGGTTGCCTGGCATCAGGACGGGGTGACCCACTGGAACAACCCGAATTGGGACATGGGCATCCACGGGTTCAACTTCCAGGTGCAACTCTACGAGACCACACCGGCAAATTGCCTGTGGACCAAGCCGGGCACTCACAAAGAAGGCCGCATCGATATCAAGAAACTGGTGGCCGAGAATGGCGACGCCGAGGCCCTTCCCGGCACCGTGCCCCTGGTTTGCCAGCCCGGCGACGTGACCGTGGTCAACCGCCAGATGCTGCACGGCTCCTTCGCCAACACCTCCGAGTTGCAGCGCATCTCGCTCACCTTCGGTTTTCATCGCCGTGCGTCGGTGCTTGGGCAGAAGGGCGCGCTTAGCATGGGCGCCGAGACGGTTTATGACAAGAAACGGGTCTCCGAGCGTTCCGCCGTCATCCAGGTCGGCATCGACGCCCGGAGCAAACATTTTCCCGATGAGGCACCCTTTCAGTACCAACCCTTTGTTGGGTTGGAGGATGAGCACCGCCTAAACGACGAAACCTTCGAGCGGGTGATCCGCGACTACAACACCAAAGATCTAGCTATCTAAAGCGGCCGAAGGCCACGTGTCGGCGCCGGCAACCAATTAGGAATGCCGATCGAGATTTGTTGCCAGTCGTCTTTTGATGTCGGCGTCTTTGCCGCTGCCGCCCTCGATTTTGTCAGCACCGAGCGATATAGATCATAGGCGCCGTGCTGGCGATAACTGAATGGACGACCCCAAGGGTCGAGAAGTTGATCGGCCTTGCGGCAAATACCGCCCATTCCAGGCCGCCACTCCATCCGCCCGCTCCAATACCGCTTTGAGACCTCAGTCGGCATCAGGATAGCGCCCCATGTTGGGCACCGTCGAAAATTGCTCAAGATTGATCCGCGCAGTCTTGGTCTTCACGTCGCCAAGCAGCTTCATCACCCTTGGCGCTGCCAAGCCGGCGATCAATGCTAGAATAACAAGAACCCCCAGCGGTTCGAGCAAGGTGAATCCCACTTCGGTCCGATTTTTAGCCTTCCGGCTTGAACCGCGCCTTCGCTTAATTAATTTTTCGTCCTCGGCTTTCTACCCAGCCTCGCCACTATGCCGGGTGACAGTATAAGGCACCATCGTTGACGCCATTTCGACAAGCCCGCACCGTTAGCTGAGGGAGGCGCAGGCACGTTGAATACGTTCACAGGCCTCTATCAACTCTTCGGTGCTGGAAGCGTAGGAGATTCGGAAATGCGGCGATATACCGTAAGCGCCACCATGGACGGTGGCGACATTCTCGGTCTCCAGCAGATAGAGAACAAAATCCTGATCATTCTCGATAATCGCGCCAGCCGGGGTTTTCTTGCCAAGCACCCCGGCGCAACTTGGGTAGACATAAAACGCGCCCTTGGGCGTTGGGCAGGATAGGCCGGTGGTCTGATTGATCATCGACACCACTAGGTCGCGGCGATCCTCGAAGGATTTGGCCTGCTCGGCGATGAAACCCTGGGGCCCGCTCAGCGCTGCGATCGCCGCCGCCTGACCAACCGAACTGGCCCCGGACGTAACCAGCGATTGCAGTTTGGTCATCTGCTGGATCATTGCCGCCGGCGCCGCCGCGTAACCGACCCGCCAGCCGGTCATGGCATAGGATTTCGACACGCCGTTGGCAGTGACCGTGCGGTCGCGTAACGCGGGCTCTATCTCCACCATAGTGGAGAACTTCACGCCATCGAAGGTGATGTGTTCGTAGATGTCGTCCATGATCACCCCGACATGGGGGTGGCGCAAAAGCACGTCGGCTAGGGCCCGCAACTCTTCTGCTTCATAGACCGCGCCGGTCGGGTTGTTGGGCGAGTTCAGCAGCAACCATCTGGATTTCGGGGTGATCGCCGTCTCGAGTTGCTCGGGGGTCAGCTTAAAATCCTGGTCCACGCCGCAAGGCACGATCACCGCTTTGCCGCCGGTAAATTTTATCATGTCGATATAGGCAACATAATAGGGAGCCGGCAGGATGACTTCCTCATCAATATCCGTACCGGCCGTCAGCGCATTGAAAATCACCTGCTTGGAGCCGTTACCAATGATGATCTCGTCGCGGCTAAAATCCAGACCATTTTCGCGCTTGAATTTCTCGACCACCATGTCCTTCAGTTCGGCGCTACCACTGATCGTGGTGTATTTGGTTTCGCCGCGCAGTACGGCGGCATGAGCGGCCTCGACGATATGCGCGGGCGTTGGAAAATCGGGTTGCCCCGAGCTGAGGGCGATGACGTCCATTCCCTCGGCTTTCATCTCCCGGGCTTTCTGCGACATCGCCGCGCTGGGCGAAGTTTGGATACTATCCATGTGGCGCGCAAACTTCATGGCGGTCGCGATCCTTCCGTGACCTGCAGTGATCAGGGCTCGACGGGTGCTGAGCCTAGTTTATATAGTTGAGCGTGGGTTCCTCAACTGGGGCAGCTTAGACTGGAGCACCGGGTCATTGAAACGGGTTGAAGCGCGGGGTGGGTGCCGCTCACTCGGTGGCGGCTTTATCGGGGCGTTCCCGGTCCGCCATTTCCGTGATGATTTTCTTTAGGAAATTCGGACCCTTGTCGATTGTCAGCCGCACCGGTTGGCGACTCCTGGGTTTGGCCTCGCGGCGCTGGATGGCTTCGAGGATCACCTTGTCCTCGTCGAAGGCGATGCGGAACTGCTCGTTCATCCGGTCGCCCATGGTCTCGTCGTCGATGCCGATATTGCGGACATGCATCCAGTGATCGATCGCCTCGGTCTCGCTGACCGGTGTGAGGAAATGCACGGCGAACAGCCGAACTCCCAGGTGCCGCTCATCCTCGCCGGCCTTGAGCGCCGCATCGGTACTCCCAAAGTCGATCACTGCCGTGCTGGGCGCGTGGAAATAGTAGTAGTGCCAGCGATCGACATTGCCCTTGAAATTGCCAAAAGCCTTGAAAAAGCCGATCGGCGGGGCATCGCGGATCCAGCGCGATGTCACCACCGTTCGGCCATTGCGTTCGACCTCGACCGGGACGCCGGCGCTTTCGGGGTTGCCGAGCGTGGTCGGGTGGACATAGGCCACATGCGCTGGATCGCAAAGATTGTCGGCCAGATGAACGTAATTCGCCTCGATATAGAGCCCGTCACCGAAATGTGGCGCCCATCCGGGATGGTGCAATTGCGGCAGGTCGAACACTTGGCTGATATTGGCGAGGGCTGGATCGCCCATCCAAATCCAGACGATGCCGCCGGCCTCATGGGTTGGGTAGTGGTGCACGGTGGCGGAGGCCGGCAGGTTGTTTTGCCCGGGAATGCGGACACAGCGGCCATTGGCGCCAAAGGTCATGCCGTGATAGCCGCACTCCACCGTGTCGCCCTTCAGCCGTCCCATGGAAAGCGGTAGCCGCTTATGCGGGCATTGGTCTTCCAAGGCGACGGGATCTCCTGCCTCAGTCCGGTAGAGAACGATATCCTCGTCCATGATCCGGATCGGCGTGAGGGTCCTGGGGACCGCATGTGACCAGCCGGCGACGTACCAACTATTACGAACGAACGTCATGCCTACCTCCAGTGTAACGGGGGCATCGCCTCTCGATTGACACTCGAAAATCATTTGTATACGAATGATTTTCGTATTTCAATATACCCCCAGGCACGATGGCTTGGAAACAGCCTGGAGGCCATGCGGATAGTCAACAGCGCCACTATTCTCAGGCGATCAGGTCTCAGGCGGTCGGGTTGGCTCCGCAACCATCGGCTGCGCTACGGATAATGTCATGGATCCAACACGCCTCCCGGATATAGATCAATCCTATGCCCGACCCAGATCGATCGGCGAAGCCTTGTCGCTTCTGGCGACCGGTGACTGGACGGTTTTGGCCGGAGGCACCGATTTCTTCCCCGGTTTGCGCGACCGACCGGTAACGGCCCCCATACTCGACGTCACGGCCATCGACGGGTTACGCGGCATTCGCTGCGATGGCGCGTACTGGCGCATCGGGGCGCTGACCTGTTGGAGCGATATCATCGCGGCCGATCTACCGCCGGCGTTCCAGGCCTTGCAGCAGGCGGCACGGGAGGTCGGCTCGGTGCAGATCCAGAACCGCGCCACCGTCGCCGGTAATCTATGCAATGCCTCACCGGCGGCTGACGGGGTTCCGCCGCTGATGGCGCTTGATGCGAAAGTCGTGGTGACCAGCCAAGCCGGCTCGCGGCAGCTCGCGGTGGATGCGTTCGTCCTGGGCAATCGGAAGACCGCACTGGCGCCGGGAGAAATTGTCACCGAGATCCTAGTTCCCAAATCGACGAGCCGGGGCATCTCCAGCTTCGTAAAGCTCGGCGCCCGGCGCTATATGGTGATTTCCATCGCCATGGCCGCCGCACGGATCGCGACCGACGCGCAGGGGTGCATCACGGCGGCGGCAATTTCGGTGGGCGCCTGCTCCGCCGTGGCCCGTCGGTTGCGAGGCCTAGAGGATCGTCTGATCGGCCAACCGGCGACGCCGGCAACCCTGGCGCTGGCTACCGCTGGCGATGTTGCGGGCTTGTCGCCAATCGATGATAGTCGCGCGCCCGCCGCCTATCGCCTGGGAGCGGCAGCCGAACTGGTCCGCCGGGCGTTGAGCGGTTGTCTGCCAGATCTTACACCTGTTCTTTCCGCGGATACTCCTTCTGAGGAGAGCGGCCGGTGAAAATTGAATTTCAGGTGAACGGCAAGGCGGTCAACGTCGACATTGCCCCGACGGCGCGCCTGACCGCGCTGCTACGCGATGTGCTCGATCTGAAGGGAACCAAGGTTGGTTGCGACGCCGGCGATTGCGGCGCTTGCTCGGTGATTGTCGATGGCGCGATTTGTTGCGGCTGTCTGGTCGCGGTTGGACAGCTCGACGGCGCCAAGGTCACCACGATCGAGGGGCTTGGCAATACCGCGGCCGGTGCTCGCCTCGCAGACGCGTTCCTGCGCCATGGCGCGGCGCAATGCGGGATCTGCACCCCCGCCATGATGGTAAGCGCCGCTGTTTTGCTTGATCAGAGTGCAAGGCCATCCCGTCGAGACGTCGAGGGCGCTCTTGGCGGCGTGCTTTGCCGCTGTACCGGCTATCGCAAGATCGTCGACGCCGTGCTCGACGCCAGCGCCGACGATGAAAACAGCGCGCCGGCCCTTACGCCTCAGCGTAGAGCCGCGGTTGGCCATCGACTGGCGCGACTGGACGGATTGGCGAAAGTCAACGGCACCGAGGTATTCGGCGCCGACTACGTTCCCGACGGCGCTGCTCTGGTCCGGGTGGTGAGGAGCCCGCATGCCCATGCGCGCTTTACCATCGGAGATCTCAGGGCCTTTAAGGGCGACCATTCCGGCATCGAGGTGATCCTTACCGCCGCGGATATTCCCGGCCATAATCTGCATGGCGTGATCGCCCCCTTCGCCGATCAGCCGGTATTGGCCGAGACCGTCGCGCGATTTGTTGGCGAGGCGATCGCGATCATTGCCGGCGCGCCGAATTGTGTCACCGGTTTAGATCTGTCGGCATTTCCGGTTACCTGGGAGCCGCTCGAGCCGCTGCAGAGCCCTGCCGCCGCCTGCGACGACCAAGCGCCACGCTTGCATGCGGGACGCCCCGGCAACATTCTGGTCGAGGGTCATGTGGAGCGCGGCGATATCACCCGAGGCTTTGCCGAAGCGGCGCACATCGTCGAGGGCAAATTCACCACCCCCTATGTCGAACATGCCTATATTGAGCCCGAGGCTGGATATGCCCGACGGATCGGTGAGCGGATCGAGGTTCATGCCTGCACGCAAGCGCCCCATATGGACCGCGAGGCTCTTGCCCTCATTCTCGGTGTTGAAACCGAGGCGGTGCGGGTGGTGCCAAGCGCGTGCGGCGGCGGGTTCGGCTCGAAGATCGATTTGACGCTGGAGCCGTTTATCGCCTTGGCCGCCTGGCACCTGGACCGGCCGGCCTATATCGTCTTCACCCGCGGCGAGTCGATGCGTGCCTCGACCAAACGTCATCCCTCGGAAATCTGCGCGCGGGTCGGCTGCGATGCCAGTGGGCGGGTCACCGCGATGGACTTCGATGGCGTGTTCAACACCGGCGCTTATGCCAGTTGGGGGCCGACCGTCGCTAATCGGGTGCCGATCCACGCCTGCGGCCCCTATTTCATCCCGCATTATCGCGCCCATAGCCAAGCCGTACACACCAATGGCCCGACCGCCGGCGCGTTCCGTGGATTTGGCGTCCCACAAGCTGCGATCGCCCAGGAAAGCCTGTTCCACGACCTCGCCGAGACCTTGGGGATGGACCAGTTGGAATTTCGTCTTACTAATGCGCTGGACAACCAGCAACCAACGGTAACCGGCCAGGTTTTCGCCGAGGGTGTTGGGATCAAGGCTTGCCTGGAAGCGCTACGGCCGGCTTGGCGGCGAGAGAGCGCGGCCGCGAGAGAGCATGGCCACGTCGCCGATGGGAGCACGACCCGGCGCGGCATCGGCATCGGGACCTGCTGGTATGGTTGCGGCAACACCTCGCTTTCAAACCCGTCGACGATCCGGATCGGCCTGACCGCCACCGGGCAGATAGTCCTGCACCAGGGGGCCACTGATATCGGCCAAGGCTCGACCACGGTGATCAGCCAGATCGTTGCCGACGCGCTCGGCATCGGGATCGAGGCCTTGGACCTTGTGGGCAGCGATACCGATCTGACGCCGGATGCCGGCAAGACCTCGGCCTCGCGGCAAACCGTAGTTTCCGGAACCGCCGCCTTGCGAGCCGGTGAGGCGTTGCGCGGAATGATCCTGCGCCAGGGCAACGCCGGTAGCGACGCCGAGATCACTTTGGCTAACGGAACCCTGAGCCTGTGCGAGGATGGCATCGCCCGGGTTATCGAGCTTGCCAACCTTGAGACCAATCCGCACGGCTATGTCCTTGAAGCCGAGGAGACCTATGACCCACCGACCACTCCACTTGACGATCGGGGCCAAGGGCAACCGTATTCGGTTTATGGTTATGGCGCGCAGATCGCCGTGGTAAGCGTAGATATGCTTCTGGGGACGGTGAAACTTGAGCGGTTAATCGCCGCCCATGACGTCGGCCGGGCCATCAACCCGCTATTGGTAGAAGGGCAGATCCAGGGCGGCATCGCCCAGGGTATCGGACTGGCGCTGATGGAAGAGTATATTCCCGGCAAGACCGAAAATCTGCACGACTATCTGATCCCAACCTTCGGTGACGTGCCTGAGATCGAGAGCATCATCGTCGAGGTGCCGGACCCCCGTGGACCACGCGGCGCCAAGGGTCTGGGAGAGCATGTCCTGATCCCGACCGCGCCGGCAATTCTGAACGCCATTCGCGACGCTACCGGCGCTCGTATCCGTCAGGTCCCGGCGACGCCAGCCCGCGTGCGAGCGGCTATTGAGGAGGCGTGGGAAAATGATTGACGTCCAAAACGGTATCAACAAGGCTCGACCCGAAAAGATCCGCTGCGATGCTTGTCCGGTGATGTGCTACATCGCCGATGGCAAGTCCGGCGCCTGTGATCGTTATGCCAATGACGCCGGCCAATTGGTCCGCCTCGATCCGTTGACCATTATCGAGAACCGGACCGAAGACAGCGGCAAACTGGTTCCGTTCCTCGGTGTTGATGGCGGTGCCGACACTTGGCGGGGAGATCTGCTGGCCGATGCGGATACTTTCATTACCGCCATCGGCTCCGGCACCACATATCCGGACTACAAGCCCGCACCGTTCATCGTTTCCAGCGAGGTCGACGGGGTCGACATGATCACCGTCGTCACCGAGGGGATCTTCAGCTATTGCGGCGCCAAGGTGAAAATCGATACCGATCGACACATCGGCCCGGAACGCAGCCTGGTGCGGGTCGAAGGCGAGCCCGTTGGCCATGTCACTACCGGCGAGTACGGCTCGCAAATGCTCTCGCTTGGCGGGGTTTATCATCTGACCGGCGGTTCAAAAAAGGAAGGCCGGGTCACCTGTTCGACCCTGCTCGACCTTTGCAATTGCAAACCCGTGGAGCTAGTCATCGATGATGGCTGCACGGTCGTCGTGCAGGCTGGTCGGGCGCCGATCGTCAATGGGATTGAGGAAAATCTCATGCGGCTCGGCTGTGGCTCGGCGACCATCGGCATGTTCGCCTCCCAATGGCGCGGCCTGGTCGACGAGGTGGTGGTGGTCGACGATCACATCACCGGCGTGGTCTCCGAGCACCAGGCCGGCAAGGTGATCGACTGGCCGAGTACTGGCATCCGGGTCAATGGCCGTAAATCCACCCCCGGTCGGTATTTCCAAGTCGCCCAGCCCGGTACCGGTTGGGGGGGAACCGATCTTCAGGACCCCCTCAACATGCTCAGCGATTTCAACCCGAAGATCGCCCGGGTGGGCCAATCGATGCTGATGGTGTCGACCACGGGCGAGCAATATGCCTATTACGTCCTCGACGCGGATTTGGTCCCGATCAAACAAGATCTGCCGGAGGCACTGCGCGGCTCCGTCGAGCGGATCGCAGAGAATTGCGAGCCGGCCCTGTGCTCGGTACTGTTCATGGGAGGCGCCGGTGGCTCGTTGCGCTCTGGGGTGACGGAAAACCCAGTCAAGCTGACGCGGTCGGTTAAGAACATGCTGACCGTGATCACCGTGGGCGGCGCGCCGTGCCATGTCTGGCCGGGCGGCGGGATCACCGTGATGGCGGACGTGACCCGAATGCCGGAAAACGCGTTCGGCTATGTACCGACCCCGGCATTGGTCGCACCGATCGAGTTCTCCATGCGGCTCCAGGATTATCAGGCGCTTGGCGGCCACATGGACTCGGTCATGCCTATCGCCGACGCGATAAAGGGGCGGGTTGGACCGCAGAACGACCACATCCTCAGTGGCCAGCGTCCGGTCGCGCATCGGCCCGATAATCCCTGGCCAACCCGCGCCCGAAACTATAGCTGGAATCCCGACGAGCGGCGCAGATGAGTCAACAGGGCGCCGATTGCCCCAGAGACGGGAGCCCAAAGAGCATGGGGTCGACCGTGGTAATGTTGCCCGACGGCAAGCGTCTGCATCTTCAGCACGGTCCGATCGATCTGGTGATCCAGGCCGACGGCACCGGCGATGAGGTTCTTGCTAGTTACCATCAGGCGGCTCAGCGGTTCGAAACCATGCTGACGGAGCTGGTCGGCGAGTTGGCGGTCCTGCGGATACCGGCGGCTAGCGACGCACGTCTGGACGGTGTGGTGGCGCGGCGTATGCGCGAGGCGGCCCTGCCTCATACGGAAAATTTTATCACTCCCATGGCGGCGGTCGCTGGCGCCGTCGCGGATGAGATACTAGCCAGCATGGTCGCTGGTCGCAGGCTCGACCGGGCCTATGTCAATAATGCCGGCGATATTGCGCTGCATCTTGGCGAAGGCGCGCGTTACGTCGCGGCGCTGGTGGCCGATCCGGTGCGGGCACGAATCGTTGGCCGGGCAACAGTGACGGCGGCGGGCCCGGTGCGCGGCCTCGCTACCAGTGGACGGCACGGTCGCAGTCACAGCCTCGGGATCGCCGACGCGGTGACTGTCCTGGCCGGGAACGCCGCCGCTGCTGATGCCGCTGCGACGATGATTGCCAATGCTGTTGATTTGCCGGGTTCAGCCAAGATCAGCCGGGCGCCGGCCAGCGAGCTCTATCCCGAAAGCGACCTGGGCGATCGATTGGTGACCGTTGATGTTGCGGGACTAAGCCGAGCTGACGTGGCGGTGGCGCTAATGACGGGGCAGAAGCACGCGGCCAATTTGGCTACCGCCGGGCTGATCCAGTCAGCTTTTCTATGCCTTGACGGCGTGTGCCGGACGGTGGGCGGCGCGATCGAGATGGACTTGAAACCAAGCTTGGAGAAGGCAGAATGACCAAGGCCGTGATTCGCAAGATGATGATGGTGACCGACGAAATTCACCGGGAGATGGGCCGCGAGATCAATCCGCCGACCCGGCGCGCCGCCGCCATTGCGGTCATCGAGAACCCGTTCGCTGGTCGCTATGTCGAGGATTTGTCCCTGTTGATGGAAATCGGCGCCGAACTTGGCGGTTTGTTGGGAGCCCGCGCGGTCGCGGCGCTGGGCATCGCGCCGTCCGAGGTTGAGAGCTATGGCAAGGCGGCACTGGTTGGCGAGAATGGTGAGCTTGAGCATGCCGCCGCGATCCTGCACCCAAAGCTTGGCGCGCCGCTGCGTCAGGCGGTGGGAAAAGGTGCCGCCCTGGTGCCATCCTCGAAGAAGCGCGGCGGTCCCGGACAGGCCCTGGACATCCCGCTCGGTCACAAGGACGCCGCCTATGTCCGCAGCCATTTCGATGGCATGGAGGTGGCGATCAACGACGCCCCGCGGTCCGACGAAATTCTCGTCGCCGTCGCCGTTACCGATTCAGGCCGGCCCCTCCCACGGGTCGGCGGTTTGGAAGCCAAGGACGCCAAGGCCGAGGATGGATTACGGTAATAGGTTCGGTAGATTGGCCAGGTTACTTTTCAACGATCTCCGGCATCCGCGTCGCCGGCGGAGTATTGCGCGAGCGCTCCGAACGCACGACGCCATCGATGATGGTCATACCGAGACCCGGCAGATTGCCTTGATGAATGCTTTCGAGCATGTCCTTGCCGGGCGCGTGCTGGGCTTGGTCGATGATGATCATGTCAGCCGACTTGCCGACCTCAAGCATGCCACTATCCAGTTCCCGCATCCGCGCTGTATTGCCGGTCGCGAAACAGAACACGGTTTCCGGCGCCACATCGCCCAGACTGGAGAGCATGGCGATCATCCGCAGAATGCCGAGCGGTTGCACCCCCGACCCCGCCGGCGAGTCTGTCCCGAGAATCACCCGCTCCGGCTGCCCCAGTTCGAACGCTGTGCGCATGGCCAGCAAGCCGGAACGCTCATTCCCGTTATGGACTATCTCGATGCCGCGCCCACATTGCTCGCAAAGACAAATGATCTGGTCATCCGGGAGGGCAGTATGGCCACCATTAATATGGCCGATGATGTCGGCATCGGCCTCCAGCACCACGTCCTTGTCGATGAGACCGGAGCCCGGGATAGAAGGGCCACCGGTGTGAA
Organism: uncultured Alphaproteobacteria bacterium; assembly: GCA_937776645.1. Classification (GTDB taxonomy): domain Bacteria; phylum Pseudomonadota; class Alphaproteobacteria; order Thalassobaculales; family Thalassobaculaceae; genus JADHLJ01. Next base: position 68,266 of record CALMRI010000004.1, read on the forward strand.
TGGTGCTTTGCATACCGTATTTGCGCGCCCAGGCAACCATCTGCTTCGCCGTATCGCCAACCTTCACCGAGCCGAGGCCCACCTCGCCGAGAAGCTTAACCCCAGCTTCCGAGAGGGATTTGAAATCCTCCTCCACCATACCTTCTTCAATCACCGGCGCACCGGCCAAGACCTTTACGCCGGAGGGGCGGAAATTATCGTACCAACGCTGTGAAGCGATCGCCAAGGCTTTCAAGCCGACAATGTCTTTGGGCCGGCCAGGCAAATGGACCTCGCCCGCGGAAATCATCGTGGTAACCCCGCCATGCAGGCAGGAATCGATCCAACTCAGCTGTTGTTGGCGCGGCGTATAGTCGCCGATCACCGGGTGCACATGGCTGTCGATCAATCCGGGTGAGACCGCCGCGCCCTTGGCGTCCACCACGGTGCCGGCATCACCGATGTCCAGATCCTTGGCATACCCGATGGCGGAGATCCGGCCGTCGAGGACAGCAATGCAGTTGCCGTCGAGGACCGGTTGTTCCAACTGCCCCGACAATAAAAGGCCGATATTTTTGATCACCAGTTTCGTTTCTTGACCAGACATCGACATTTCTCCACTTGCCACAATTCATTTGCATACTAACGAATTGTGCTGAGGTTGAGAACGGTCTTTTGACGGCCTGGGATGGCGCGGGGGACGCCCCGGATAGGGTGCTGAGATTTGTCGAAGACGCTTAAGGCTGCGATACTGCCGCAATATTTCGTTAGCCTGTCGATGCTGCCGAAATTGGCCTCACAACTCATGACGCTTGGCGCTGCTTTTGAAGACGACCCCACCCACGCCAACCGGCTCGCCGTCGAGCGACTATCGGCTCGAGGAGCAAATCGGATTCATTCTCCGCTTGGTCTCCCAGCGTCACACCGGGATCTTCGCCGACACGATTGTCGACAGCTTGACCCCGACGCGCTTTGCGGTCCTGGCGAAGTTATACGAGAATGGCGCCATGTCCCAAAATAGGCTCGGGCGTCAGACGGCGATGGACGGAGCGACTATCAAAGGCGTCGTCGACCGACTTCGCGACCGGGGGTTGGTGCACACGCGCCCTGACCCTGGTGACGCCCGGCGGCATTTGGTCGAGTTGACCGATGCGGGCCAGGGCACGGCGTCGCGGGCGATACCCCACGCTATGGAAATCACCGAGAAGACCTTGGCGCCGCTTGGGGCAAAGGAACGCACAATCTTGTTGGATTTGCTATCCAAACTTCGATGAACCTTACTGCATATCGTGATTGTTTCGTCTTTGTTCGGGATTTATAAACTCTCCTTGGGCTCGCGAGCCGCACAGGAAGTGATTGTGAACATTACTGATGCAAACTTCCGACAAGATAAAACCCATTGACGCTTTAGCAGTAGTTTGCGGCGACCTGCGTGCGGCGGGGAAGTCCGTCACCTTGGCGCATGGAACTTTTGATCTCCTGCATCTCGGTCATGTCCGGCATTTGCAAGAGGCAAAGGGCACGTCTGACGTGCTGGTCGTGACCTTGACCGCAGACCGTTTCGTTAACAAAGGGCCGGGTCGGCCGGTATTCACCGGAGCCCAGCGCGCCGAAATGCTGGCGGCTCTGGATTTCGTCGACTATGTGGCGCTCAACGATGCGCCGACAGCTGAGCCGGCTGTCCTGCCCCCCTATAACTGTGCCACGTAATTCGTGATATTTTACGAAGGTGTGGAGGTATTTGGATGGCAAGGAAGCGATATTGCGATGAAGATGTATTGAACCTGCTGCGTCAGATAGAGCTCAGTCTGGCGTCTGGTAGCAGTGTAGAGATGGCTTGCCGATCAGCAGGCATCAGCGATGCAACATACTATAATTGGCGCAAGAGGTACGGTGGGATGGGCAAGTCCCAGCTTCAGGAGCTCAAGGGCCTTGAGAAGGAGAACTCCCGCCTCAAGAGAATTGTTGCGGACCTTGAGCTGGATAAGCTGATCCTGCGGGAGAGCCTCGATTATCTAAAGCCGAAGGTCTGACGATTGCCGATCTGCGTCAGGCCCTAATCCATGTGCGTCAGAAACTCGGATCATCCGAGCGGCGGGCTTGCAAAACGATCGGCGTGGCACGGTCCACACAGCGCTATGAGGCATCCCCTGAAAATGATGACAGCCTTCGGCTGGCTTTGATCAGATTGGCAAAGCAGTATGGCCGCTATGGTTACAGGAAGATTGCCGCGTTACTCCGCATTGAAGGCTGGCAAGTCAATCACAAGAAGGTAGAGCGGCTGTGGAGGGAAGAGGGTCTCCAGATACCGCAACGTCACAGGAAGCGGAAGCGCCTCTATCACAAGGACAGCTCTATCATCCGGCTGCGCCCCAAATATCGGAACCATATCTGGAGCATAGATTTCGTCCATGACAAGCTGGCCAACGGCCGGCCCTATAAAATGTTGACCGTGCTGGATGAATACACCCGCGAAGCTCTGTGCGTGGCCGTGAGGACTCGAATGGGCAATGCCGAGGTTCTGGAAGCCCTCTATCCGCTCTTCTTGAAACACGGCAGACCAGAGTTCATCAGATCAGACAATGGTCCTGAGTTCATCGCAGAGAACTTTCAGACCTGGCTTACCAAGGTTGGGATCAAGCCCATCCGTATCTATCCGGGGAGCCCCTGGGAGAACGGATACAACGAACGCTTCAACGGCACTCTGCGCAGGGAGGTTCTCAATGCAGAGTGGTTCACATCAATCAGACAGGCTCAAATCGTCATCGAAACTTGGCTGAAACAGTACAATCACATCCGCCCGCATCAGGCTCTGAACATGCGTCCACCGATGCCCGAGACCCTATCAGAAAGTGGTACATAGAACGGGGGCTTTACACCTGGGACGCGCAAAACATTCTGACTCGAGGCCAAACCATCGCTGAGGAGATCGACGAGGAACGGGCGGTTTGGGTCGAGCTGGAGCCAGGTCAAGCGTCAATTCATCACATCTACATGTGGCATGCCTCGCCCCCGAACAGCACCGACCGACGTCGGGTCGCCGTGGCGCTGCGCTACATCACGCCCAAGGCGCGGCAGACCCGGTCGGATCGGGATTTCGCCACCTTAGTTCGGGGTGAAGATCGATACGGCAATTTCGAGCCAGAGCCGAGACCGCAGACCACCATGGACCCGGATTTCATCCGTCTGCACGAGGAGATTGCCGAAATCCAGGGGTCGATCTATCTACAGGGCACCGACAAGGCTGGGATCGAGGGGCTGAGCGACCAAAAATAACTCCGGCTTAGCGAGGCATCTAGGCGCCGCGGCTACGGACGCGCTCTCGGTGGAATATGTAGAGGCCAGAACCGACGATAATGGCGATACCGCTCCAGGTGACGCCGTCCGGGAAATCCCCGAACAACCACAGTCCATAGCCGGTTGCGCCGACGATCTCCAGATACTGGAACGGCGCCAGCACGCCAGCTTCCATCTGGCGGAACGCCAGGGTGATCATGAAATGACCGGCCGTTGCGATCACCCCGCAAAGCGCCAGCAACGACCACTCCCACGGCGTCGGCCAGACGGGAGTAAACACTGGAATTTCTAGCGCATGGCCGATGAGCAGCGCCAGACTCATAAACACCAGGCCAGTCAAGCCCGAGTTGAATTGCATTACCACCGGATCCTGGCTCTGCACCAGTCGGCGGGTCAGCACGATATAAATCGCGAAACACAGCGCCGCGCCGAGCGGTAGGACCGCCGTCAGGCCGAACAGATCATAGCTTGGTCGGACCACGATCAAGGCGCCGGCGAAACCGACGATTGCCGCCAAAACCCGCCGCCAACCAATACGCTCGCCAAGGAAAACCGCTGAGAGCAGGGTGACAATCAGCGGTTCGACGAAGAAAATCGCCATGGCGTCGGCGAGCGGCATGAGCTTGACCGCCGCGAAGATCAGCACCGTTGTCGTCGCGATCAGGATACCCCGCAGCACCTGGAAACCAAGATTGGCCACCGGCGCCCGGCGAAAGCCGGCGGCGACGAAGGGGGCCATGATGGCGGCCTGGACGACGAACCGCGCCCAAGCTACCTGTCCGGCCGGGACGGTCGCTGAGAGCAGCTTGGCGATGGCGTCGATCGCCGGCAGAGTCAGCACCGCGACAACCATCAACGCCACCGCGATCTCAACACTTTTGTCGCGCTTTGGCGTGCGGGTTTCGGAGTGTTGATCCATTTTCGGAGTGTGGGGCTCGGCTTGGGGGTGGGCAAGCTGTATCACGCCGTAGCTGAGACCGTTTCCCCCGAACTTGCGCCATGCGGCCGCAGGCCGTATGCACGGACACGGCTTTTCCACGCAAGCAGGGGAATCATCATGAGCGCCTTGTCCGTCTATCTGTCCGGCGAAATCCACAGCGATTGGCGGAGCCGGATCGAATCCGGCAGCCAATCTGCGGGGCTGGCCATCGACTTCACCGCCCCGGTCACTCATCACGAAAGCAGCGATGATTGCGGCGTCGCCATTCTCGGCGGTGAGGACAATCCGTTCTGGAAGGATCACAAAGGCGCCAAGATCAACGCCATCCGTACCCGCACGATGATCGAGCGGGCCGATGTGGTAGTGGTGCGCTTCGGCGACAAATACAAGCAATGGAACGCCGCCTTCGACGCCGGTTACGCGGCCGCGCTGGGCAAGCCGGTGATCGTGCTGCATGATCCGGCTCTGACCCACGCCTTGAAGGAAGTCGACGCCGCTGCCTTGGCCGTCGCCGAGACGCCGGAGCAGGTCGTCGCGATCCTTACCTATGTGCTGAACGGCGAGCTGAAGGTGGCCTGATCATGGCGCCGGGCAAGGTCAATCTCAACTTCCACGGCATCGACACCGCCAGCGGGTTTGTTACCCGGCCAGACAACCCACTAATCCACGAAAAGGTTCTCGGCAGCACGCTCGACGCCGCTAACCGAACCGGTGTACGCACCCGTTTTCTGCGTCTTGACGCCGGTTGCCGCACGCCTGAGGCGCATGCCCATCCCTATTGGGAAGAACTGTATCTGATCGAAGGAGACTTGGTCTCGATCGACGCGGCTGGAGAACGGGTGCATACCGCGCCCGGTTATGCAGCCGGGCGCCGGGCAGCATGCATGGGCCGGTGCACGGCACGGCCTTCCTGGCCTATGTCGAGCAGGTGCTGGTGCCAGAACTACGAGACGGTAGCATCGTCGTCATGGACAATCTGGCTTCCCACAAAGTGGTCGGTGTGCGTGAGCTGATCGAGGCCGCTGGCGCCAGACTGCTGTATCTGCCGCCCTACAGTCCGGACTTCAATCCAATCGAGATGGCTTTCTCGAAGCTCAAGGCCTTTCTCCGCAAGGCCGCCGCTCGAACAAAGGACGATCTTTGGAACGCCGTCGCCAACGCAATAGAAACCTTCACACCGAACGAATGCGAAAACTACTTTGCCGCCGCTGGATATGACCGGGATTAAATTGAAGGCGCTCTAGAGGGCCGATATTGAGCAAACACGGCATGCAACAACGCCGTTGGCGTCATTATCTTATGGCAAACCAGGCAACGCCGACGAGCGCACTCCCAGCCAATGTTGCCAACATCGGTACGTTGAAACGAAAGATCGCGAGCATGGCGGTGGCCGTCAGCAGGGCGGCGGGTATGTCCACGCTCGACCAGACCGGCAAGTCGATTTGCATTCCGAAACCGTGCCAGAGCCCAAGATCTTGAAACAGAGAATGCAGTGCGAACCAGACGGAAAGATTGACAATGACGCCTACCACCGCCGCGGTAATGGCCGACATGGCGCCAGAAAGCGCTTTGTTGTTTCGCAACGTTTCGATGAAAGGTGCGCCGAGGAAAATCCACAGGAAGCAGGGTACGAACGTCACCCATGTCGTCAGCACTGCCGCCAACGTCGCCGCGAGCAGCGGATCGAGTGCGCCGGAGCCGCGCCAAGCACCCATGAAGCCAACAAACTGTACGACCTGGATCAGCGGCCCGGGTGTCGTTTCCGCCATGCCCAGACCATCAAGCATCTCGCCGGGCGCAAGCCATCCATAATTTTGTACGGCTTCCTGTGCGACATAAGACAAAACGGCATAGGCGCCGCCGAAGGTAACGACCGCCATCTTGCTGAAGAAGATGGCAATCTGGCTAAACACATCGCCACTGCCGAGCGTAGCGAGCAGGACGAAAATCGGCGTCAGCCAAAGCAACAAGAACACCGAAGAGACGCGCACCGACCAACTGAGATTAGGACGCGCATGGGCCGGAACCGCCGCACCGATCGCGGAATCAGCATCGGCGAGGCCTGCGCCTGCGCCGCAATGCTCGCCACTGACCTGAAACGCGGCAAGGCCGGTGCGATTGCCAATGAAGCCGACCATGCCCGCCACAACGATGAGCGCAGGGAACGGCACATTGAATAGGAAGAGCGCCGCGAAGGCTGCGATGGCGATGACAACCAGCGTGGAATTTGCCAATGCGCGCTTGCCGATGCGCAGAACAGCGTTGAGCACGACCGCCAGTACCGCAGCCTTGAGGCCGAAGAACAACCCGACGACGATCTGGGCGTTACCAAACAGCACGTACACATAGCTGAGCGCGAGAATGGCGGCAAAGCCGGGCAACACGAACAGGCAGCCGGCGACCAGGCCACCTTTGGTACGGTGCAGCAGCCAGCCTAGATAGACTGCCAATTGCTGTGCTTCGGGCCCTGGCAGCAGCATACAATAGTTGAGCGCGTTGAGAAACCGGCCGTCACCGACCCAGCGTTTCTCTTCGACAAGGATGCGGTGCATCACAGCAATCTGGCCAGCCGGCCCGCCGAAGCTCAACGCCGCGACGCGCAGCCAGACCTGCAACGCTTCGCCAAACGTAACGCCGTGAGGCTCTGCTTCAGCAGTTCGGAGGGGGTCGCTACCAGCGGCCATCACGCGCTGTCGTCGACTTCGGCGCCAGCCCCGCTGCGGGACTGGGCGCTGGCCGGGACCAGAACACGTTTAGCCATGGTCTTGATCGCCCCCCAATCCACCGGATCGACGATGATGCCGTCGCGCAGGGATTGAGCATGAAATGCGACCAAACGCCGGCCATCCTTGGGTGACGGTCGCTTGCCCGGGCGAATGGTTACCACGGAGGGCTCTCTTGCGCTGCGCACGTCCAGGGAAACCGCCGCCTCGCCGCCGCCGCACTTGGCGCTGCTTTTGCCTCGCTCCGACGTCCAAGTAACCGTCAACGCCTTGCCTTCGGCTGATCGCCGGGCCGCTTCGGCCATGACCAGCATCGGCGCCGAACAATGCGCGATCCGAACGGTCCGGTCGCTCTCGGCCCAATCCACGGCGCCCGGCGCCAACAAAGCCGCCGAGGTGATTTCGCCGGCAATCGTCGCCGTATTGCCGTCGTCATCAATGTCGGGCATCAACCACGCGCCCATCTTCTCAAGGCCCTCAAGTTCGCGGGCCAAGATCGAGATGCCGCCAAGGCCGCGAGCCTCCAGCCAGGTGACGTTGGCGGCGGCGTCATAATCAAGCCCCTGGGGCAGGCCAAGGCCTTCCAGCGCCTTCAAGCAGGTCTGGAGCACCTCGGCCAAGGAAATCCGGATTACAGTGTCGGCAGCGCTCATGATCCCAACCCCTCGGCGAGAACCGGGAACGCCCAGTCGTCGGCATCGCCAGCATCCAGCCCGTCAACCAAAGGAGCGCCCTGGAATAATGCGATCCGGGTCCAAAGGGCCGATTTCGGGTCAAATTTAGTGGCTCCAAAGACCGACAGCTTGCACCGCAGAAGGTCGATAGGCCGGCAGAACTCGTCGGTCAAATTGTCCTGGAACTCAGCATAGGGGCAGGTCGCCAGGCTTTGCACCCGGCGCACGGTCTGACGCCAATGGGGAAAAGCCATCAGGAATTCGGCCACCGTTGCGCCCAACATTTCCGCATCTAGTTCGCCGAGCGTCTGATCGAGCGCGGCGACGTCCCGGGCAATGGCGATGGCAAGCTCCTGGTCGACCCCGGGCTCCTTGAAGCGCCAACCAATCCGGGGTTCCTCCTTCTCCTCGGAGCGATACCAGAACCGGGCGTGCGCCGCCTCAAGCGTAAAATCGATCTCCAACGCCCAACCATAGTGGTCGTGGATGAGGGTGCGTAAGGCCTGTAGGAGCATCCCGGGATCAACCCGCATGATCTCGTCAGACCCGGTCCGCTGTTCCAAATCGTCGACCAATTCTGGATAGATCTCGATCAGCAAACTATTGAGGAGTTCCTGTGCTTCCAAACCCAGATTAGCGTCGGCCCAAGAAACCAGTCGGTCGCAAGCGCCACTTTGAGTCCAGGCCGGCTCTGCCGCGTCAAGCTGCGCAAGGTGCTCCAACAGTTCGGCGTTACGCTGGCGTTGTAGAGAATCGCTGGTCGGCCATTGCCGAACATGGATGATCGCCCTTGCCAATAGCGCTCGATACCGCTCAACTCGGTCGGTCTCAACAGCGCCGGCAGCGCGGACCCTGGCCAGCGCCGTTTCTCGTGCAAGCACCCAATTGTTGATCAACTTCGGGTGGCCGATCAGGAATGGCGCCATGCCAAGCCCGGTCGCATTGCCGACCCCTAGCGCTCGCTTCAGCCCGGTCTCCAAAGGCGTGAAATGGTCGCCGCCGCGCCGGCGGGCGATGTGTTCCACCCACTCAAGGCTGAACTGCCGCGCTGCGAAGACGCATAGCATCTCGGCTTGGAAGGGCAACTCGAAAACACCCAGGTTTCGAATCTGATCCAGATCCGCGAGGCCGAACTTGCCGTTGCCATAAACCGCCGTGGTGCGAATGAGGTAACCGACCTCGAGCAGCTTTTCTCGCTCCGGTTGGCAACCAGCGGCCAGCGCCTCGACCACATGGTCGAACAATCGCACGCTTTTATTGGCGCGGCTCAACACCATCTCCCGCGAGGAACAGCGGCCGGCCTCCTGCAACGGTACATTGGCCCGCAAACGGGCAACCTCCGTCGCATCCGGTTCGCTGGTCGTCAGGGTGAAGGTGGCGTCCCATTTCTCGGCGATGACCCGGTCGGTGCGATCGACCGGATCAAGGTGCTCGGCGAAAACCACGAACCAAACCGGTGCCTGGGGTGTGTCAATTCGGTAGACGGCGGTTCCAACACCCACGTCGTCAAGATCGAAACACGTTCGGCTGAACCGCCAACTCTCGCGGGTCATTCGGCGTATCAGAGTACGAGCAAAGCTGATCCGGGTCGGATGGAACGCGCCGACGCGGGACAGCCGCATCACCATTGGTGCTGCTCGAAGAGGAACCTGAGGGATGACCGGATTGGCGTTCGGTGCAGCCATCGTCAGGCCGGCCCGAAATTCTCTTCGAAAAACCGCAGCCAGTTGAGGCCCATTACCTTGTCGACATCTTCGGTCGTGAAGCCGCGCGTCGCCAGCCCGCTCGCAAGATTGCCAAAGTCACGGTTACCGGTGAACCAGGGCACCGGGTCCGGCCACCCGGCATCACTTGCCGTGCCTTCGCCGAAATCCATCGCCTTGCTCCAGCGACCATTGCGCATCCATTCGACCACCTCGTTGCCATGGCCTTGGACCAGATCCGAGCCGATACCGATGCGGTCGATGCCCATGCGGTCGGCGGTATGGGCGATCATGTCGCAGAACGACTCGAGCGTGCAGTTGGACTTGTCCTTCAGGTGGAACGGATACATCGAAAAGCCCAGCATGCCGCCGCTATCGGCCAAAGCCTTCAACAAGTCGTCGGACTTGTTCCGAAGCGCGGGCTGCCAGGACTTGGGGTTGGCGTGGGTGATGGTGATCGGCCGCTCTGACAATTCGATCGAGTGAAAGGTCGAGCGTTCGCCCGAATGCGACATGTCGACGACCATGCCAACCCGGTTCATCTCGCGGATCACCTGCCGGCCGAACCGGGTGATGCCAGGGTCCTCGTCCTCGTAGCAGCCGGTGGCGCAGAGGCTTTGATTGTTATAGCTGAGCTGCATGAAGCGCACACCGAGCGTATGCATGATCTCGATCAGATCGATGTCTTCCTCGATCGGCGAGCAATGCTGAAAGGCGAAGGTGATCGCGGTCTTGTTCAGTGCCTTGGCCCGGCGCACGTCATGGGCGGTGCGAGCCTGCATAATCAGGTCGCTGTTTTGCTCGAAAAGCCGGTTCCACTTACCGATCTCCGATAGGGTTTCACGGGCCGTCTCCCAATAGACGAGGGTGACGTTGACGCAGGTAACCCCGCCGTCGCGCATCTCCTGGAAAACCGACCGATCCCATTTAGCGTATTGGGCGCTGTCGATGACGAAGCCGGAATAGGGCGGTGTGGTGGTCATGGGACCCCTCGGGAACGATCAATCTCGCGACAAATCTGCCATGTCCTGACCGATTTGTCGCCGGCTGTGTCGGAGCGCGACTGGTTTAACCGGAATTGCATTGGCCTGCGTAGCGATAAAAACTCAATCGTGAATTCGTCTCTATTTGGTGTCGTTGAGGCGCCAATCATAGGCCACGTCGTGAATTTCATCGATCGTTCGTAGCGATGTCAGAAGATCATCCCTGGCGTATAGTAGAATGTGATGGAACTCGGCTTCATCAGTGTTGCCAAAATCCGCGTGGAACCAGTCATAGGTCTTCGAGACCGTCGCGCGCTGGCTGTCAATTCTAGCGCCGTGTGGGCTATTGACGAAAGCGACCGCATTATCGCGCAACTGCTCTTCCAAGGTGTCCGCATTGTAGGCTGCGCCAACCAGGTTGGGACATCCAACAGACGCGCAGTTCAACGCATAATGCAAGCTCGGATCCTGCCAAACCGGACGGAGGATTCAGCGCTCGATGCCGCTGAGGCTGATCTCCTGGCCTTCGACCACGATAAGTTTCTTGTCCCAAGGCCGATTTGGAGAAGCCTCGGGAAAATGTTGGTGTCTCGAATGGAGGCGGTCGGGTAATGCTCAAACGCCACCTTTACGGTGGGGCATTATATAGATTGATCCAAAACGCCAGTTTTTTACGGCGATTGTAGCGACTGATCGGCAGCGCGGTCAGGGTCGTCACATAGCCGTCGAGCGTCGCTCGGTCGGTGCTTGGTAAAGCGGCGTACCGCAGACGGGCCGCGCCGTTCGGTTCGGTCACAACATAGCATCACCCTATGCGCCGGGATCGATCCTAAGCACGCTGGATTAATCAGATCGGCTCCATCGCTCCCAACTCCCAAAGCCGCTGCAAAAGACGAAGGCCAACAGCGCGGGGAGCAGCCTGGACAAGACTCGGTTCGACTTTCGGGGACCGGCTTCGTGGGAGATGACAATGCCGGCAACTGAGGTATCGTTCCCCGTGCTTGCTCGGCACATTTTTACCTACTCCGCCGGGATCGGCCCCGTGGTCGCTTCAAAGGGCGTGCGTGGCTGTGAACGTAAGTCCGACTTCAGATGCTTGGTGCTGTAGCCATTGAAAATGTGCCCAAGCAGCCCTCGGTCCAAGTCGGAGGTGCCAAAAAGCCAGTCAGCTATCGGGAATGTGAGATTCATGTTCGTCTCCATCATCAGGCCCTGGTTGTGATGCGCCACGTGATGGCGCCGCAAGGTGTTGATGAAGGGCATGTTGCGCACGAAGCGGCTCTCATCGACGTGGCAGCAAAAATGCATGAACTCATAGGTCAGATACATGCCTACGGTGGTGGAGATGAACAGCCAGCCAACATTCCAGCCGAACAGATAACCAAACACCGCGACGCCCGGCAGCGACATCATGATGAACACCACCAGCGCATATGGCGGAAACACCGTGACCCGCCAATCTTCGTGGTCACGGAACCGGACTTCCTCGTCGGTGAAGAACTGGTGGTGGTTCAAGGTGTGCCGCTCATAAATCGCGCGCAGACCGGTCACGTTGATCCGGCGGTGCATGACATGCTTGTGTAAGAACCACTCGAAGATATTGCAGACCACGATGGTCGCCGGGATGATCAGCCACTCGTACCACTGTATGTTCGAGATATGCTGGGTGAAGATCCACATGGCGGTGGCGCCAATGGCATAGATCACCGCGATATGGATATAGCCGTTGTACCAACCGTCGATCTTGGCGCGGTAGCCTATGCGGAACTCGGTCTGACGTTCACCCATCATGGCCGGGGTGCTCCCTGTCATTCGATCCCAAAGCCGATCGTGCGGCGAGATCGCGTTTCTTTACTGTCGATGCACTCTAGAGGCGCTATTTATCGTATTATACACTTTCGATTGATATATCAGAAATATATCAGTCGTTGGGCAACGCCAATTTTTCACTCAACACGGGGCCACCACCACTCAACCGCAGCGGCGGCAGCGGATTTTTTTGAAGATCTCGTCCCAATCACCTTCCATCGCGGCATAGTCGAGCAGACAGCGCAGGGCCTTTGATTCATCAGGCAGGCCGTAACGATCGGCGATCCGGCCAAGCATGATGTGAGAGTCAGGCTTGACCTCATAGGCCAGTTTCGCATTCGGCATTGCCATGATGGCATCCCTCCCGTGGGGTTTTTCTCGGCCGAATGTGCAGGAAGCGTCCAAAAGGACGCTTCCTGCAACTCTTGATCAAGCAACGATCGGTCTAACGATCGAAGAGGACCTCTGGTAACCAGAGCGCCAACCCCGGAAACGCCATGATTAAGCCAAGACAGATAAATTCAAGCATGATGAACGGCACCACGCCCCGATACATATCCGCCAGACGAATTTCCGGTGGACTGATGCCACGAAGATAAAAGATGGCCGGCGCCATCGGCGGCGTCAGATAACTAGTCTGGATCACCACCAGGAACATGATGCAGAACCAAACGTCATCGACACCCATGGTACGCAACACCGCGATGGCGACAGGAATGATGATCAGGATGATCGAGATCAGATCCAGCACGAAACCGGCGACGAAGGCGATCAACATCAGAATCAGCATGGTCGACCAAGCGCCCAACTCCGCCGCCTCCAAAAGATGCTGAACCGCGCTGATCCCCCCCAAAGCGACGAAAACGCCGGCGAACATGGTGCCGCCGAGTAGAATCGTCAGGATCATCGCCGTGATCTGCAAGGTCTTCAGACTGGCTTCTTGCAGCATTCTCAAGTTGAAGCGTCCGTAAATTATCGTCATGAACACCGTACCGATCGCCCCCATGGCGGCGGCCTCGGTTGGTGTCGCCATGCCCATCATGATGGTGCCAAGGACCGAGAAGATAAGCACCAACGGCGGCACCAGGGCCGTCGCAGTGATGTAAATCTTCCTTAGGAAAGACGGATCGTTTTCATCCGCCGGCAGTGCCGGCCCGTCCTGTGGCCGGATGATGCAGCGCACGAGGATGTAGAGGATGTAGAGCCCGGCAAGGATCAAGCCTGGCAGTAGCATTCCAGCGAACAGGTCGCCGACTGAAACGTCGGCGACCGGGCCGAGAATGACCACGACCACCGACGGAGGTATGATCGTTCCCAGTGATCCACCAGCGCAGATGGTGCCGGAGATCAGCCCTTTGTCGTAGGCATAGCGCAACATCACCGGGATGGCCAAAAGGCCGACCACGGACTCGGTCGCCCCAACCACGCCGCTGGCCGCGGCGAAGACCACACAGAGCAACACTGTGCCGACTGCAAGCCCGCCTGGTAGGCGTCGGGTCCACAGATGAATCGCCTCGAACAGCTTCTCGGCGATACCGGACCGCTCCAGCAACGTGCCCATGAAGATGAACAACGGTACCGCTGCTAGAACATAATAGGAGGCAACATCGTCGACCTTGGCGACGAGCTGGTGAACCAAGGCATCGCCAAAGCGAAAGATGCCGAAGAACACGGCCACGCCCATAAGCGAGAAAGCGACTGGGAACCCGATGAAGATGCAAATCATCAACGCCGGAAACATCATTAAGCCGATACTCAGGGTCATCCTTTGGCCTCCTCGGTAGCGCCAAATCCGTATTGGGCGATATCGATACCCTGGATAATCATGATGTTCTTCAACAGCTCGGCGATTGCCTGCAAGCAAAGTGAGGCGAAGCCGATAAACCATACGAACCGGAACGGCCAGATGATCGGGTTCCATGCCGATTCGCCGGACACTTCCCCGGAAACAAAGGCTTCCATCGCATAATTAAAAAGGCCGTCGGTTACCCAGAGACAACCCGGGAGCATCAGGAAGGTGTAGCCGAGCACATTGACCAGCGCCTTGCGCTTGAGGGACATGCTGTCATACAAAAAGTCGACCCGAATATGGCCGCCCTGCCGCAGGCAATATCCCATGCCGAACATATAGACCGTGCCGGCCAGCATGTAGCCGACCTCATAGGCCCAGAAGGTCGGAGCATTAAAAAAATGCCGGGCGAGAACCTCGTAGACCATCGACAGGACAAGCGGCGCCATGAACCAGGCGCCGATCGTGCCAATCATCATCGAAAATCGTTCGATTAGCCGAACAATCGCAACCATTCCAGCCTCTTTTCTATCAAGAGTGAGACGGTGAGGGCGCCGCCGTTGGGGCCACCATTCAACACGTCGACTTTCATCGGGTCATGCCAATGGAATTGGTGAGTGAGCCGAGAGCATCTCTCGGCAGAGACTTACAGGCTTCGGCTTGCGAAGCGTGGTCTTCATCCCCTGTCCTCCGTTTGGCTTTTCTTTTGAGCTTCGGCAAACCGACGATAAAACCAACAAGGGTAAACCGTCAGGTCAAACCGGCCTCAAGAAGCCATTGTCCTGCCTTTTCAGCGGGTAGGATACTAAGAGTTTGCCGGTACCGCAGGCTCACGGTCAACAAATGTATTGGCTGCCCCCGCAGCCATCACTCAGCCGATATGCGTCCTGTGATCGCCGGCACCTTTACCCCGGTGATCACAATGTCAGATATTGCTCAAGAATTTCCGGCTTTGTTCTAAGATCCTCCGGCGTGCCGGAGAACTTGACCTCGCCCTTCTCCAAAATATGGCATTGATCGCTCAGATACATCACGAAGGAGAGGTTCTGTTCCGCTAGCACGATCGACAGGCCCGAATCCTTCAATATTTTGATCTGGTCACGTAAATCCTCGACGACCTTCGGCGCCAAACCTTCGGACGGTTCGTCCAGTAACAGCAGACGCGGGTTGTTCATCAGGCTGCGGGCGATGGTCAGCATTTGCTGTTGGCCACCGCTCAACACCCCGCCGGGTCGACTCTGGATGTCGCGCAGGTCCGGGAACAGCGCGAATACCCGCTCTTCGTCCCACCCCTTGCCGCCGCTGGAGGCGCGCCGGGCGATGTCCAGGTTCTCCCAGACCGAAAGCTGCGGGAAGATCCGTCTTTCCTCCGGCACGAAACCGACGCCCATACGCGAAATTTTGTAGGCGGGCATATGCGTAATATCCGCGTCCTCGAAGATGATCTTGCCGCCACTCGCCGGGGTCAGACCAATGATCGAACGCATGGTGGTAGTCTTACCCACGCCATTACGGCCGATTAACGAGACGACCTGACCCGGCTCGACGTCGAAACTGATGCCGAACAACACCTGGCTGAGCCCGTAGGATGTGTGGATCGACTGAACCTCAAGCTGCGGCATCATCGCCCTCGCCAAGATAGATACGCCGGACTTCGGCATTGTTGCGAACCTCGTCCGGCAGACCAGAGGCAATAAGTTCGCCGTGGTGGAGGACGGAGATGCGGTCGGAGATCCCGAAGACCACACTCATGTCATGTTCGGTAAATAATAACGTCAGGCCTCGGGACTTGGCGATGTCATCAACCAACGCGATCGCCTCCCTGGTTTCCTGTGGCGACATGCCCGCCGTTGGCTCATCCAGCAACAGCACACTCGGGTTCTCCGCCAGAGAAATAGCCAGCTCCAGCTGCTTTTGCTTACCATAGGAGAGCTCGCCGGCAATTCCCGCCGCCTCGGTATCCAGCCCAACCAGCTCAAGCAACTCCCGCGTCTCTCCACGATTTTGCGCGGCGCCGGGTGAGAATAGACTGAAATGCTTATGATCCCGGGCGATCAGGGCGGTTTGGATGTTCTCGAACACGGTCATGCGCGGGAAGATATTGATGCGTTGAAACGAGCGAGCCAGGCCAAGTCGGACGATCTGATGCGGCGGCATCCCGGTGATGCTCCGGCCCTCGAACTCGACCTCTCCCCGGCTCGGCTCCAGGTGGCCGGTGATCAGGTTGAAGAAGGTGGTTTTACCCGCACCGTTCGGACCGATGATCGCGTGCTTTTCGCCTTTCTCCAGCGAAAAACTGACATTGTTGATTGCGACGAAGCCACCGAAATCCTTGGTCAGCCCTTTGGTTTCCAGAACAGCCATCGATCAATTCCCTCCGGCCAGACGTTCCCGCACACGCTTGGCGAGCCCGACGAGACCTTCGGGCAGCACCAGGACAATCACCAGCAGAATGACGCCGAGAACCGTTGGCCAGTATTGGGTGTACTCATTGGCGAACCGCTCAAGCAAATAGAGCGTCGCGGCGCCAATCGCCGGGCCGAAGAAGGAATACATCCCACCTAGCAGGGTCATGATCAGAACCTGGGCCGATTCGGTCCAGAACGCCGACTCGGTGTAAACGCCTCGATTGTACATGGCAAAAATCGCACCGGCGATCCCGGCAAAGCTCCCCGCGACTACAAAAGCGCCGATGCGCATCAACCGGGTGTTCACCCCGATGAAGCCGGCCCGTGTGATGTTCTCGCGCACCGCGACCAGGGTTTGGCCGAAGGCGGAATGGCAGATCATCCAAAGCACGGCGCTGGAGATCGTGACAATGACCAGGGTAAAATAAAAGAACGGCGCCCGACCATCGATGAATTCCGGGACGTTGACGCCAACGAACCCGTCATCGCCGCCGGTAACCGAGCGCCATTTGAATGCGATCGCCCACACCAGCATGGCGAAGGCCAAGGTCAACATGGCGAAATAGATGTCGGTAAGGCGGGTGCAGAAATAGGCAACGAACGCCGCCGCCAACCCCGATAGGACCACCGCCGTTGGAAAGGACAGGATCAAGGGCCATTCATAGGTTGTCAGCAGGATCGCGTTGGCATAACCGCCGATTGCGAAATAGGCGGCGTGGCCGAACGAGACATTTCCTGAGTAGCCAATGATCACGTTCAGGCTCAGCGCGAATAAAACGTAAACCAAGATCTCGGTCGAGATGTCGATCAGATAACGCGAGTCGGCCAGTGGTACCAACGCCAACGCCGTCACGACCACGATGCAGGAGATCAGAACCCCGCGCGGCATGTTCCAACCCATGGTTCAGTGCCCCTCGCGCTCGGGCTTACCGAACAGCCCCCAGGGCCGGATCAAAAGCACCACCATTAGCAACAGGAAGGCGAAAACATCCTGCCAGTTGGGCACGATTACCGAGCCAAAATTAAAAACAAATCCGTAGATCAGCGCCCCGACGAAAGTTCCCCAAAGCGAACCGAGGCCGCCAATGATCACGATGACGAAACACTCGACAATGATGGTGGCGTCCATGCCTGGGGTCGGGCTGTTGATCGGTGCTGCAAGAGCGCCGCCGACGCCGGCGAGCGCTGCGCCAATCAGGAAGATAGTGACATAGATCACCGGCACGTTGATGCCGAGCGCTGACAGCATTTCCATGTCCTGGGTCGCCGCCCGGGTCAACCGCCCCCAACGGGTTCGCTCGATCAACAGGAACAGGCCGATGAAGATGACCGGCCCGATCACTGCCAGCATGAGCCGATAGGTCGGGTAAAACGTGATCCCCAGGTTCAGTGCGCCGGACATGCCGTCGGGATAGGAGACGCTAAGCTGATCGGTGCCCCAAATGATTTTCGCCAAATCGCCCATGATCAGGACGATCGCAAAGGTCAGCAGCAGCTGCATCAGATGCTCTTTGCCATAGAGCCACTGGAACAACCCGCGCTCGACCACGATGGCGATCACCGCAAGGCCCGCTGCCGCAGCGATCACGCCGGTTACGAAGCCAAGCTCCAGGTCCTGGGCGACGGTGTACATGATGTAGGCGCCGAACATGTAGAAGACGCCATGAGCGAAGTTGATCACCCTCAACACGCCAAAAATAAGCGACAAGCCGGCGGCGATAATGAACAGGTTCATTCCGAGCGAGATAGAGTTCAGCACTTGGATGAAGACAAAAGTCGGACTGGACAGCAGCATGTCCATCGATGCCGATTCCCTTACTCGTTCGTGAAATGCCCCCTTCCTCGCCCAGATTGGGCAAAGGAAAGGGGGCTTTGATATTACACAGGTTAGGTCTGGCTCAGTCGAGCTTCGCCGGGAAGAACGTGACCGGGCTCATCACCCGATAGTCGACGCCGTCCTTTTTCACCATCGGGCCCCAGAACTGTCCGGCATCCGCCTGATGGGTCTTGGGATCAATGGTGCGCTTGCCCACCGGCGTGTCGATCGACATGCCCTCAAGCGCGGCGGAAAGCTTGTCGGCATCCATCGATCCCGCCTTTTCGGCGGCAGCCGCAACGAACTTCACACCGATATAAGCCAGCACTGGCCACATCGCCGTTTCCTTCTTGCCGGAACGCTTGGCAAGGTCGGCCTGGAATTTCTTATGGCCGGGGAAACTGTGGTCGTACCAAAGCTCATAGGTGTTGGAGATAACGTTCTTCGGATAGTCCTTGCCCATCTTACCCGCGATCTCGTGACTGGCAATCTCGCCACCAGAGATATACGTGACCTTGTCGAACAGGCCGAAAGGCCCGGCTTGCTGGGCGAAGTTCACGAAATGCGAGCCCCACAGACCACTGGTCACAACATCACAGCCGGAACCAAGGATCTGAGTGATCTGAGCGTTGTAGTCGGTGGCGCCGAGCTTGGAGCGCAGGTCGATCACCTTCTTGGCGTCCGGTGCGTGCTTCGCCAGGCCCTTCTCGATGCCGGCGGCTAGGTCATGGCCATAGGCATAGTCGAGTTGAATGTCGCAAACTGATTTCTTGCCGAGCTTTTTGACCAATTGGCCGATCGCGTCGCCTTCGAAATCTGTGTGCGAGGCCGTGCGGAAGACGTATTTGTGGAGTTTCTTGGTGGTCATCTGGATGGTCTTGGGGATCGTCGCAATATAGACGATGCCTTCCTGACGGGCCACTTCGGAGATTGCCAAACCGACCGCCGAGCTAAGTCCACCAATCAAAATCTGCACATCTTCCTTGGTGATCAGCTCCTTTGCGGCAGCGGCGGCAGCAGCTGGCTTCAGCTTGGTGTCGCGGGCGAAGGTAACAACCTTCTGGCCGAGGATGCCGCCCGCAGCATTGACCTCGTCGACGCCCATGTTATGGCCATGCATGGCCGGCGTGCCGTAAACCGCGCCGGTACCGGCAATAGGGTATAGAACGCCGATCCTAATCTCGGCTTGAACGACGCTGGCGCCGGCGGCAACAAGTGCTGCTGCAACGACCGTAGTACGCAAGATGGAGCCCATGTGTTTCTCCCAAAACGTGCTGCATTCCGTGGTTCGAGGATGTCCGGCGTCCCGTGGCAGCAAACGGTCGCGGTTTAGTTCCCCGATACTCAATCCACGCCGCGTGCCCGAGAGCCAGCACGGCCAGGTTGACGCCGGCACTGGCTTCGACGACATTTAACGTGGTTATTCGAATCGCATACCAAGTCATCGGTGAATTTATGTCAAGGCTGGTCCGGTTCTGACCATGCATGTGAAACAATAATAGTGCCGCCGCGGGAATTTGCCGGTCTGAGGCCGGAGCGGGCGGTTGAGTATGGAGTGGCGCGACGTGGTGGATTTGACAAAAAAGTTAACGGTGGTGACGGGGGGGGCCTCAGGTATTGGCCGGGCGACGGTGCTGAAAATGGCGGCCGCCGGCGCGGTGGTATTTTCCGGCGACATGGATGAAGCCGGTAATGCCGAGACCGCTGACATGGCCAATCGATCCGGCGGCAATGTGATCGCCATCACCCTCGACATCGCCGACCGTGACAGCGTCGCGGCTTTCGCCGCCGCCTCGACCAATGGCGGCATGGTGGCGGTCGACATCATCGTCAACGTCGCCGGTTGGGACCGTATTCAACCGTTTCTCGACGCCACGCCCGAGTTCATGGACAAGGTGTTGGATATCAACTTGAAGGGGCCGATGAACGTGGTGAAGGCGTTCCTGCCGGCCATGGTCGAGGCCAATGCCGGTAAGATCATCAGCATCTCCAGCGATGCCGGGCGGGTCGGCTCAATGGGCGAGACAATCTATGCCGGCGCCAAAGGCGGGGTGATTGCCTTCACCAAATCGCTGGCCCGAGAGACCGCACGCCATAAAATCAACGTCAATTGCGTTTGTCCTGGGCCGACGAACACCCCGCTATTGATGGCCCAGCCCGAGAGCATGCGGGAAAAACTGGCCCGCGCCGTCCCGTTCCGCAGGATTGGCGAGCCCGAGGAGATCGCCGACGCAGTGCTGTTCTTCGCCTCTGACATGTCCAACTACATCACCGGCCAGATTCTGAGCGTCAGCGGTGGGCTGACGATGGCTGATTAGGGGTAACCGCTAACTCGCCGGATCATACAAGGCCGCGCCCTTTTTCATCAGGGCGCCGCCGAGTACGGTGCGGTGGATTTCAGAGGTGCCGTCGAAGATCCGGTAGATCCGGGCGTCGCGATAGTAGCGCTCAATCGGCTGATCCTTGGAGAAGCCGGAGCCGCCGAACACTTGCACCGCCCGGTCCACCACCCGGCCCAGGGTTTCGGCGGCATGTACCTTGACCATCGAGATCAGTTCGCGACCGTCGCCTGATCGGTCAATCTCGGCGGCGGCCTGCCAGAGCAGCAGACGGGCGGCGTTGATCTCTATGGCGCTGTCCGCCAGCATTTGCTGGACCAGCTGAAAGGCGCCAATCGGTTGGCCGAATTGCTCTCGCTCGCGGGCATGCTCGACCATCAGATCCAACACCTTGGCGGCCTTGCCGACTGCCCGTGCGCCGACCTGGCCCAAGCGCACCCGCCCAAGGGTCTCCAGCACCTGGCGCATACCCCGGCCTTCCTCACCAAGCAGGTTTTCGGCCTCCAGACGGATCCCATCGAAGAACATCTCTATATGGCTAGTGCCGCGCAGGCCCATCATCGGCTGGTCGCGCCCGACGGTGAAACCGGCGCTGTCCTTATCAACGAGGAACAGCGAAATGCCGCGCGACCCGGCGGCCAGATCGGTGACTGCGGAGACCACGAAGAAGTCGGAGAACAGGCCGTCGCTAATGTAATGCTTGTGCCCGGAAAGCCGCCAACCATCGCCGTCACGGACCGCCCGGGTCTTGATGCTAGCTGCGTCCGAGCCGGCGCCCGGCTCGGTGATGGCGATCGAGCAGGTCCGCTCGCCCCGCACTGAAGGCAGCAGCCAACGCTTCACCTGGGACGCCGAGCAGCGCAGCAGCACCTCATAAACATTTCCAAAGGCGCGGCGGATTAGGATGTCGCTGGTGCGCCCGAATTGTTCCTCCAACAGCATCGTATCAAAAGCATTGAGCCCACCACCGCCGAACGTCGTCGGGATATTGGTCGCATACAGGCCAAGAGCCTGGGATTTCTTGAAGATCGCCCGCGCGGTCTCCGGGGCCAGAACGCCCTCTCGGTCGACCTGATCCTCCAGCGGCGCCAGATGCTCATCAATGAACCGGCGCACGGTGGCGACCAGCAGCCGCTGTTCCTCGGTAAGATCGAAGTTCATGACGCTACCCGCTCTGTTTACCCAACGACGCGTGCTACCCGGTTCTCGCCTGCGGGGGCGCCTCGCCTTGTTTGGTCGCTTGCGGAGTATCTTATCGTGAACTTCTCGTGAGCTATACTGAAGCGAGCGGGTTCCGGATGGCCTTGCGATATCCATGGGAGAAATCATCATGCTGATCGCCGACGCGCAAGTGCATGTCTGGGGCGCCCATACGCCGGAACGCCCCTGGCCCGCCGATGGGTTCGGGCGAGAACATACCGCCAATCCCTTAACCGCGGAAAAACTGCTCGCCCGCATGGACGATGCCGGAGTTGACCGAGCGGTGATCGTGCCGCCGTCCTGGGAAGGTGATCGTAACGACCTGGCCCTGGCCGCCGCCGCCGCCCATCCGGACCGGTTGGCGATCATGGGCCGGCTGGCCATCGAGGACCCGGCGACGGGCGTTTTGCTTGGCACCTGGCGGGAACAGCCTGGCATGCTCGGCGCGCGGATCACCTTCCTGACCCCGCCGCAGCGCCACTGGTTGGTTGACGGCACCGTCGACTGGTTCTGGTCGGTGGCGGAAAAAGCCGGGATCCCCCTCATGGTGCTGCCACCGGATCAGCTGCCAGCGCTTGACCGGATTGCCGAAAGGCATCCGGGATTGCGTCTAGTGATTGACCATCTGGCGATGACCTCAAACCGCAGGGACGCCGAGGCTTTTGCCGGTCTGGACGCTCTGTTGATCCTGGCGCGGCACCCGAATGTCGCGGTAAAGGCCACCGCTCTGCCCTGCTACAGCACCGAGGCTTATCCATTCCCGGGATTGCATGGCCACATCAAACGCGTGGTCGACACCTTCGGGCCAGCGCGGGTGTTTTGGGGTACCGACCTCTCGCGGCTGTCCTGCAGCTATCACGAGGCGATCACCTTGTTCACCGAGGAATTGGCGTTTTTGTCGGAGACGGACAAGGCGCTGATCATGGGTCGGGGGTTGTGCGATTGGCTTGGCTGGAAGAGCGATTGAGCCGTTTCGCTACTGACGCGGGCCGGGCAAAGGCGATGGAACGGTCCGTGACCAGGATGACCAGGAGACCGACGAGGGTGATGAGTAGGATCGCGACGATGGTGGTGCGGCGTAACGCCGTTAGCTCATGCAGAACCGTCATTATGTTGACTTGCAGCGGCTCACCGGCGAGCGGTCGCGAGACCAAGGAGTACGTTATTCCGGCGGCGGTCCAGCCCGAGCCGTTTCCGACCGGCGCATCGCGGATCGGAGAAAACGGCGATTCGCCTAACCTGCGTTGACCGTAGCGGAACAATCTCTCGCTCTGGCTGATGGCATGGACCCGTGCTTTGGCCGTTGCGGTCATCAATAGATCCGGTTCACGGGCGATAAGCGCGACGCCGAATTCGTCGGTCACAAAGATCCGCTGTTGATGGCCGCTAAGCGGGCGGGCTATACGCAGTGAGGATTGCTCAATCACCAAAACACCGATGGTATCGTTACCGCCCACGACCGCCGCCGCAAAGCGGTAGACCGGAACATTCTCGGCGTCGATTGAAAAGCTGTCGGCGGATCCGACGATGCTGGCGAGGGCATGCATGCGGTCATCGAAGAGCAGGGTGGCAATATCGTTGGCTCCGCTCATTGCGTTGCTGCTGGCGATCACCTCGCCTGAGCGATGCAGCAATTGAATACGGCGCAGGTCCAGATCATGCGCGGTGTTGGCCAGCCACTCGTTGATCTCGATAAGGTCGATGCGCCCCATGAGATCGGCCCGGCGCTGTTCACGCGCCGCCGTATCGCCCGGCGCTTCGCTATAACCGACAAAAGGGAGCGTCGCCTGGATCTGTCCGGACTGTGCCAGGATTTTCGCCAGACTACGTAGTCGCGTAAATTCCTGACCAATCTGGGCGGCGATAGTGTCCGCCAGTAGGCTGTTTTGGCGGGTATCGGCCCTGACATAGGCATGGGTTGTTGTTTCAAGATGCCTGTTGCCGAGGACCCCGGCGGCTATCAGCCAGATGCCGACGATAGCGAGGGTGTAAATTTTCCGGCGTGTGGGCATTCTGGTTCATCCATGTCCCAGGCTAAAACCCAGGCCCCAATATTCGCGCCGAAGCGCGGCCAACTTTCACACCGGCCGGCGCTGGACTATGGTGACCTGACACGACCAGCGACGAGGCTCGACATGATACCCAGAACCCTAGTCGAATCGACAGCCCATGACCTGATGACCCGGGCCAGCATTGATATTCCGGCGGACTATCTGTCCGGCATCAAGGCGATGGCCTCTGAGGAAGAAGGGGATCTGTCCTCCTTCGTGTTGCGCGCGATGCTGGAGAATTACGAAGCCGCGAGCGAGGATCGCCGCCCGATGTGCGCCGATACCGGGGTGCCGCGCTACTATGTCAAAAGCGGCAATGAGGCGCAGCTCGACGGTGGGTTCATTGCGCTGGAACAGGCGCTACGCTCAGCAACTGCCGAGGCGACCCACGATGTGCCGTTGCGGCCGAATCGGGTGCATCCACTCTGGCGGACCGACCATAACAACAATGTAGGCATCAATGCGCCGGAGATTGAATATTCTTTTGAGCCAGACGCCGATTGGGTCGATATCACCACCGTGCATAAAGGGGGCCTTTTCGGAACCGACTATCGGATGCTATTTCCAGGTGATGGGATCGATGGAATCAAACGCTTCTTTCTCGACGGGATGATTGCCTTCGGCAAGCGCGGGCTTGCCTGTCAACCGGCGATCGTCGGCATCGGGCTCGGAGGTTCCAAGGACACAACCATGGTTCTCGGCAAGCAGGCGGCGTGCCTGCGCACCGTCGGTGACCGTAATCCGGATCCCAGAATCGCCACTTTGGAGTTGGAGTTGCAGGATCTTGGCAACTCGATCGGCATGGGCGCGATGGGTTTCGTCGGCAAATCCATGGTCGTCGATTGCCATATTGAGGTGGGTTACACCCATACCGGCGGCATGCCGATGAGCCTGCATGCCTTTTGCCTGTCGTCGCGGCGGGCGACGGCTCGGATACACGCGGACGGTCGGGTTGAACGCCGCACCGATCCCCATTGGTTCACCCCTTACATGCGCCGGGAGACGGTCGAATGGACGCCAACCGAGGCACGCTCAAAGAAGTCCGCCTGACCACACCGGTCACGCAAGATCAACTCAAGACCTTGGAGATCGGCAACGTCGTTTATCTCGATGGCGTGATCTACACGGCCCGCGAGAGTATCTACAAAAAGATAATAACCGATGGCGCCGCGCCGCCGGAGGATTTTGCGACCCTGGGTAACGTCAATTTCCATTGCTCGCCGGCAGCGACGGTTGAAGCCGATGGTCGGCTGAATGTCGGTGCGGTCACGGCAACGGCGAGCTTCCGGTTCTCCAAATGGATGAAGGACTGGTTCCGGATTTCCGGCGCCAAGGTGATCATCGGCAAAGGCGGCATGTCGGAGGCGGATTACCGGAGCTTGTTTGTGCCGGTCGGCGCGATCTATCTCACCACTGTCGGCTATGGCACCGGCGCCCTGCTGGGGCGCGGCATTAAGAAAGTGCGCGCGGCCCATTGGCTGGACGAATTGGGCATCGCCCAGGCGATGTGGGTGCTTGAGGTGGAGCGGTTTGGCCCGCTTCTGGTTGAGAGCGACCTTGCCGGAAACTCCCTGTTCGAAGCTAACAATCGAGAAGTGAACGCCGGTTTAGCAAAGCTGTACGAGGGATTGAAGCCACCCAGTCTTTCTCGCTACGGTGAAACCGACGATCGTGCTCAAGAACTGATTTGAAGCCCCAATACTAGGAGATCGAACCATGGCAAATGCCGATGTGAACGGAACCAGCTTGCACTACCGCCTCGACGGACCCGAGGGCGGCGTGCCGATATTGCTATCGAATTCGCTGATGTCGAATCTCACCATGTGGGACCCACAAATCGAGGCGTTGACCGCCGCCGGGTTCCAGGTGCTGCGCTATGACAGCCGGGGGCATGGTCAGTCCGGGGCGCCGAAGGGACCGTATTCCATCGAGATGTTGGCCGAAGACGCGGTTGGCCTGATGGATGCCGTGGGATGGGATAGCGCGCATTTTTGCGGTCTGTCCAAGGGCGGTATGGTTGGCCAGATGCTCGGCTCACGCCACCCAGACCGGGTCCGTTCGTTGGCGCTTTGCGATACCTCGTCCCACATGGGCGGGGGGGATACCTGGGACCAGCGCATTGCCGGCGCGCGGGCCAACGGGATCGCCTCGTTGGTTCCGGCGACCATCGACCGTTGGTTCACCAAATCTGGCCAAATCCGGATCCCCGATGAAATCGAAAAGGTGCGGGTGATGATCGCGGGCACGCCAGTGACCGGTTTTGTGGGGTGTTGTCAGGCGATCAAGGAGATGGATCAGCGCGAAACGAACAAATCCATCAACAAGCCGACTATCGTCATCGTCGGCGCCGAGGATTCAGGGACTACGCCGGACCAGGCCCGGGAGATCCATCAAGCGATCGCCGGCTCGGAACTGGTGATCCTGGATTCCGCTGCTCATCTGGCAAATATTGAACAGGCCGGACCGTTCAACGACGCGCTGATCGGATTCCTCAGCCGGGTTAGCTAGCCCTAATCGCGGTTTGGGCGATGCCAGCCGGTCAGCCGGCTGGCAAATGCCCGGTTTTTACCCAGATCAACGCGCCCTCGGCGGTCCAGGCTGAATGGGTGCTGTTGGCAGGCATGCGGACCCAGGCGCCCTTCGGGTAGCGACCATGCTCATCTTCGAGCACCCCATCGACAACGAAAACCTCTTCGCCGGCGGGATGGCCGTGCAACGCGACGTGGCAACCGGGGCTGGCCTGCGCCAGGGTGACTCGCTCCAAGCCTCGTTCGAACAAGACTTGGCGTTTGATGCCCGGATTGTCCGATTGCTGAAATTCGGCGTTGGCAGTGTCGATCCGCACGGTTTGCTGATCGTCGTCATCCATTTGACGCAGCTTCACCAGGATCGTGCAGCCACCTTTGCTATAGGGTGTGTGGCTGGAGCCTGGCGGGTTGCGTACATAGCTGCCGGGGCCGTAGTCGCCATGCTCGTCCGAGAAAGTCCCCTCGAGCACCAGGAATTCCTCGCCGCCGCCGTGGCTGTGGGCTGAGAAATAGCTGTCGGGCGCGTAGCGAACGATTGAGGTGGCGCGGGCAATTTCCTCACCATTGCGGTCAAGCATGCGCCGTTGCACACCCGGCAGCGGTGAGTCGACCCAATCCATCTCTTCGGTCATCGCGACGGCGCGTTGGCTCAGGTCAGCATGGATCTGCATGATCCGATCCTCCACAAATGTTTTGTAGAGTGACGGATTTCGCCAGACGATCAAGCACAATTGACGCTCGGATCAGCACCTCTATAGTGCCGATCTCGAAAGGAACCACGCGCCGTGTCCTCCCCAAGCCTTGCTTTGCCCAGCCCGCAGGACCGGGCCACGGGATTGATTTGTGCTGTGCTGTGCTCGATCGGCCTCGGTCTCGCCGTTGCGTTGGGCCGGGTTGCGTTCGATGGCGGCACCACGCCGCTGACCGTGGCGCTGTGCCGAGCGGTGTTCTCGATCGGTTTCATGGCCTCGTTATCTCTGGTAATGGGGCAGTCGCTCCGGCCACCACCGGGTGCCTGGCCGCATCTGCTTTTCCTCGGGCTGCTGTTCTCGCATATGGCGTTCGGCAATATAGGCTCGACCAAGTACATCCCGGTCAGCCTGGCGGCGCTGCTGTTTTTTGTCTATCCGCCGATCGTGGCCTTGATCAACACGGTGCTTGACCGTCGGCCTCCAGGGATTTTGAAAGTATCGGCGATGCTGATTGCCTTCGCCGGGTTGGTGATGATGCTTGGGGTTGGGTTTGAAGGTCTTGACCCGCGCGGTATCATCATCGGTCTGACCGCCGGCCTAGCCTGTGCTATCAATATTGTCTGGCTCAGCCGCCGGGTGCACGGCCTGCATCCCTTCGTGATAGTGTTCCACCAATCGAGTATCGCCGCCGTGGTAATGTTGGTTCTGGCGCTGCAGATGGATGAGTTGCGCTTGCCGGATATCGCCAGCGGGTGGTGGGGCCTTGGTCTGATCGTGATCCTGCAATCCTGCTCGATCCCGCTGTTCTATTTGTCGATCCAACGCATCGGTATCGAGCGGACCGCGATGCTGAACAATCTGCAGCCCGTCGCCAGTATTCTCGGTGCGATATTCTTGTTCCAGGAATTCCTGGCGGCGGAGCGTTTGGTTGGCGCAGGTATGGTCCTGGGCGGCATCCTATTGATGCAATGGAGCGACGGGCGGGCTCGCCGGGGAATGTCCTAGCGGGCGTCCTCTTTGAGCAGCACCGCGTCCGTCAAGGCTGGCAGTCTCGATCCGCGTGTCGCGATGCGGGCTCAAATCGTAGAACAAGGCATAAGCCCGGCGGATTTCACCGACGGTGAGGATTGACCCTGAACCGTCCATGACATGGATAAACATTGCCTAACGGAGAGAACTGATATGTCCAATGCGGCCCAATATGACACCCTGATCAAGGGCGGCTACGTGATCGACGGTACCGGCGCTAGCCGGGTGAGCGCTGATGTCGCCATTGATGATGACCGGATCGTCGCGGTGGGCGATCTCGGTCAGGCTTCGGCCGGTCGGGTGATCGATGCGTCGAACAGGATCGTCGCGCCAGGCTTCATCGATGTTCACACCCATGACGACCGGGCGCTGCTCGCCAATCCATCGATGGATATGAAGGTCAGTCAGGGGGTGACGACTGTCGTGGTCGGTAATTGCGGGATCAGCCTGGCGCCGCTGGTCGCCGAGGCGCCGCCGCCGCCGCTCGATTTGATCGGCGCCAAGGGCGCCTACCGTTACCAGACCTTCGATGAGTTCCTGTGCGATGTGGAAGCGGCGCCGGCGGCGGTAAACGCCGGATTTCTGGTTGGCCATTCGACCCTCAGGGTTGCGACCATGGATTCCCTGGACCGGGCCGCCAGCGCCCGTGAGATCAAGGCGATGCGCGCGATGCTCGAGGAAGGTCTTTGCGCCGGCGCCATCGGGTTCTCGACCGGCCTGTTCTACAAGCCATCGATCATGGCGCCGACCGAGGAGGTGGTTGCCATCGCCGCCGCCCTGGAAGCTCATGGCGCGCGCTATGTGACCCATATGCGCGATGAGGGGGATCATGTGATCCGCTCGCTCGACGAGACTTTCCGGATTGGTCGCGAGGCTCGCTCCCCGGTCGTGGTCTCGCATCACAAAGTCCAGGGCAAGCAGAATGTCGGGCGCTCAAAAGAGACTTTGGCGCACTTTGACAAACATATCGGCGGCCATGACCATCACGGCATCGCCTTCGATGTGTATCCCTATATGGCGTCGTCGACGGTCCTCAAGGAGGACTCGATCCGGGTTTCCAAGCGGGTCCTGGTGACGTGGTCGAAGGCGCGACCGGAACTCGCCGGGCGCGAGCTTGTCGGAAATCGCCGACGAGCTGGGCTGCGACATCTACGAGGCGGCGGAGCGATTGCAGCCCGCGGGAGCGGTCTATTTCGCCATGGACGAAGAGGACGTACAGCGCATCCTCTCGCATCCAAACGCCATGTTCGGCTCTGACGGATTGCCGCATGACGAACATCCGCATCCCAGGCTCTGGGGAACCTTCCCCCGCATCCTCGGCCACTATTGCCGGGAGTTGAAATTGTTCTCGCTGGAAGAGGCCGTGCGACGGATGACCGGGTATTCCGCCGAAACCTTCGGTCTGGTCGATCGCGGCGTGATCCGCCCTGGCGCCTTCGCCGACGTCACCCTGTTCGACGAGGACAAGGTCCTCGACCTGGGCTACATTCGACGCGACCCAAGACACCAGTCGGCGGGTATCGGCATGGTTATGGTCAACGGCCGGCCGGTCTGGCAGGCCGGGCGCAGTCAACCGGGGCTCGGCCGGGTACGAGCGCTTCGGCACGGGGGATAGTTGCGGCAAGGCATAAGACGTAGTGCCTTCGGCGAAGATCGGCCAGGGTCCTGTTCGCGGATGACCTTATTCCGCGTCCGGCTACGTTCGGCGCGCCGGCATCGTCGTTGATTAGCGTGTCGCCAGGTTTGACGATAGAGAAGGCCACCGGGACCATGTCGATCGCTAGTTCCTCGGCGGCTTCTTGGTGGACTTGGGTGTAAGTGGTGGTGTCCAGTGGCGCCGGTCTCCGGGATAGTCCTCGCGGAAATGCGCGCCCCGGGAATCCTCACGCGCCAAGCGAGGCCCGGGCGATCACCCTGCTGACGGCGATCAGGCTCTCCAGGTTCATCCAGTCATGCCAGGTGAGGTTGAAGGCGCGGTCGCCATCGGCGAGCCCGGCGGCTAGTAGTTCCTGCTCTAGATCATCCAGCGCTCCAAGGCCGCGGCGCAGACCCGCCTCGGTACGCAGAATGCCGACATCGTCCCACATCATCTGCGACAGCCGGTCGCGTAGGTTCGAAAGGTCTCCGGCGGGTTTGGTGAAGGGTTGCTCGGCCCGGCCGACGGCTTCGGCGATGACAGTTTCGTCCGGGTCGCGATAAGCGCCGTCCTTGGACACCACCGCCGCCATCGCGTCGCCGGCGATGCCGCCATAGACCGTTGAATTGGCGACGCCGTTGCCGCCGAGCCGATTCGCCCCGTGCACGCCGCCGCAATCCTCTCCTGCCGCATAAAGTCCGGGGAGTGCGGTTGATCCGTCGATCTCGAACTCTACCCCGCCCATCATGTAGTGAGCCGTCGGCACCACCTCGACTAGGCCGCCAGCAAGATCAAAGCCGCAGTCGGCGCAACGCTCGACCATGCCCTTGAAGCGTTTGGCGACGCTGTCCGGCCCAAGATGGCTCATTTGGATATGCACCCCGCCGTTGGTCGTGGTGTTGCCGGCGCGCATCTCGGCATAGATGGCGCGGCTGACGATATCGCGTGTGGCCCGCTCGCCGGCCGGGTCATAGGTGGTCATGAACCGCTCTCCGACGCCGTTCAGAAGATACCCTCCGGCGCCGCGCAGGCCTTCCTCGAGCACCGTCCCGGTCATCCTAGTGTCGGTGCCGGCAAGCAGCCCCGTGGGGTGGAATTGCACCATCTCCATGTCCCGCATCGTCAAGCCGAGCCGCAGCGCCATAGCCATGCCGTCACAGGATTTATCGCCCGAGGGCGTATGATAGAGGTACATGGTCGGCCCGCCGCCGGTGGCCAACAGCACTGCCTTGGCCTGAACGAAATGGTAACTCCCGGTGCGAATGTCGACCAGCAGCACCCCGGCGATGCCCGAGCCATCGGCGGCCGGAACCAGAGAGATCGCCCGGTGCTCTTCCAGCCGGTTGATGCCGCGCGCCCAGACCTGCTCCATCAGACGACTGATGATCTCGATACCCGTCAGATCGCCCTTGTGGACCGTGCGATCAAAGCTTTGTCCGGCAAACGCCTTTTGATGCAGGCTGCCGTCGGGATTGCGATCAAAGAAGCAACCTATCTCATTTTCCAGCTCATGAATGCGCTCCACCGCGCCTTCGATCAGCCGCCAGGCGAGATCCTGGCGCGGCAGCCACTTTCCGCCGATGATGGTGTCCATGAAGTGCCGTTCGAGTGAGTCTCCGGGCGCCAAGGCGACGTTGTAGCCACCCTGTACCATCCGGGTGCAGCCGCTCTTGCCGAGCAACCCCTTGACGGCGATGGTGACATCCAGGTCCGGTGTAGCCTTCAACGCGTGCAATGCCGCGAACAGCCCGGCGCCGCCGGAGCCTAGAATGAGAATATCGGTCTTCGAACGCTCGATCGAGGGCATCAGCATCCTCACCCCAGATTGAAAAGAAACAACAGCCCGACGACTAACGAAGCCGCGGCGCCAAGCCCGATCATCGCCTTGCGGCTGTCACGCCAGGGCATGAACTCCAGCACCAGCACCCTGAGACCAAAGCTAAGATGCAGGGTTAGCAACACGACCAAGCCCCACTCCGCCATCTTCACCAGCGGCTGATCGGACCAACGGATGGCGCCCTCCAGGGCCGCGTCGCCCTCAAGGGCCAATCCGAGTACCAGGAAATGCGCCGGCAGGAACAGCGCCAGAAAAAGCCCGGATAGCCGGTGTCCCAGGGCGGCAAAAAAGCCAAGATGTCGTTGCGCTCGCCGAATCACGCGCCGTCGCCCGCGCCGACCCCAATGACGGCCCAAACCGCCCTTAGACCCAGGGCAAGCAATACCAACCCGAAGGCGAGCGTCGTCGCATCCACCGATCGCCCGCGCCAGGCAAGCCATTCCCGCGCAAGATTTCTCAGCCCAATCGGAGCATGCACCGCCACCGCCAGCACGAACAACCCATAGAACGCCGCCCAGCCAAGGTTGCCCCGTGTACGTTCCAAAATCTCGGCAGCCGAAAGTCCATCACCGATCGCGTATAAAATCAGCCCGAGGTGAATGAGCACCAGCGGCGCCAATAGTATTGCCGAGCCCCGTTGCAGCAGATAAAGCCGAGCCTCGATCACGACAGACTGCCTTTCAGCAGGGCGCTCAGGGTCATCCTTTTAAGCCCGGCGATGCCAGCGGTTGGATTGAGGCCGACCGGGCAATGTTCAACACAGCTACCATGGGTATGGCAGGCGTGGCAGCCGCCGACCTCGGAGACCGCCTTCAGCACCCCGGCGCGATCACCGTCACGCTGGTCATTGGCTAAGGTCCAGGCCCGGTTCAGAGCGGCGGGGCCGACATAGTCGGGGTTCCAAGTCACCACGTCGCAGGCGGCATGGCAGACACCACAATTGATGCATTCGATACCGGCATCGACGATCCGGCGTTCTGGATCGTCCGACGGGATCGACGCCATCGGCTCGGACCGGGTCGCCGAAGGCTCGAAGCGACCCCGCGCGGCTTGCCATTTCTCGAAGAACGGGGTCATGTCGGTCACCAGATCTTTGATCCGGGGTAAATTACGCAGCGGCTCGATCCGCACCCCGCCGCTGCCGACGATCTTCGAGACATGGGTGCGGCAGGTCCAGCGCGGCCGCCCGTTCACCGTCATTGCACAGGAACCGCACATCCCGACCCGGCAGGCGAAACGATAGGCCAATGCCGGCTCGCGGTTGCGCTGTATCCAGGTCACCACGTCGAGGATGGTCTGGGATTTGCGGTGCGGCACTTGGTAGGTCTCGAAACGGCCAGTGTCCTTGCCGCGCCAGATCTCGACCGTGAGTGTTTCGTCGGTCATGGAAGGCTGGACCCGGGTAAACGTTGAGAAGGCTCCAGGAAATACTACGGCGCGGGGGGGCGCAAGCACCGACCAGGGGGTGATGATCAGGATGATGGTTGAAGTGGCGATGAAAACCCCATCGATCCGCGCTAAACTGAGTCTCCTTCACGATCAACAGGCCGACTCGGTTCGGCGGAGCAGTACTATGAGCGACTACCGGCATATCGAGGTCAAGCCACTGTCCGGCACGATCGGCGCCGAGCTGTCCGGGGTGGATATTTCGCAATCGCTTGGTGATGACGTGGTTGCCGAGATCCGCCGGGCCTATCTAGAGCACTTGGTGATCTTCCTGCGCGATCAGACTCTGGAGCCCGAGACCCAACTCGCCTTCGCCAAACGGTTTGGCGAGCCGATGATCTATCCTTTCGTCAAGGGCCTAGAAGCCTTGCCGGAAGTCACCCCGGTGATTAAGCAAGAGGATGAGAAAATTAATTTTGGCG
Organism: uncultured Alphaproteobacteria bacterium; assembly: GCA_937776645.1. Classification (GTDB taxonomy): domain Bacteria; phylum Pseudomonadota; class Alphaproteobacteria; order Thalassobaculales; family Thalassobaculaceae; genus JADHLJ01. The sequence goes on from CALMRI010000004.1 coordinate 101,567, forward strand.
GCCTTTGGCATTCCGACACCACCTACGAAAAAATTCCGCCAATGGGCACGATGCTTTACGCCCGCGAGATTCCGCCGATTGGCGGCGATACGGAATTCGCCAGCATGTACGCAGCCTATGAGACCTTGTCCGACGGCATGAAGCGGATGCTCGACGGGCTGATTGGGGTTAATATCTCCGGCAAGGGGCGGGTCCAGAACACCCGCGCCGCCATGCGCAAGACCGCCGCCACCGACAAGACCGAGGATTCCTTTCTCGCTGAGCATCCAGTGGTCCGCACCCATCCGGAAACCGGCCGCAAATCGCTCTACGTCAACGGCGCCCATACCAGCAATTTCAAGGGTATGACGGTGGAAGAGAGCGCGCCAATCCTGGAGCATCTCTACCGCCATCAGGTTCGCCCGGAATTCACCTGCCGGTTCAAGTGGGAGGTCGGTTCGCTGGCGTTTTGGGATAATCGTTGCGCCCAGCATAATCCGCTGAACGACTATCATGGCTATCGTCGTGAGATGCATCGGGTGACCCTGCGCGGCGACAAGCCGGTCTGACTGGTGAAACGGGAGCCGAGATGAGCAAAGCCTTCACCAAGGAAGATGATAATGCTCCCGAGATCGAGGAACCGGATGAGCCGAGCCCTCTGCCGGCGGGGGTGAAGAATTACATAACGCCACAAGGCTTCGCGACATTGCGCGACGAACTTAAGCAGTTGCGTCGGGTGGAGCGTCCAAAGGTGGTCGAAGTGGTCTCCTGGGCGGCCGGCAACGGCGATCGTTCCGAAAATGGCGATTATCTTTACGGCAAGAAACGTCTACGCGAGATCGACCGGCGGATGCGGTTCATTTTGAAACGCCTGGAGGTCGCCGAAGTCGTCGACCCGGCCAATCAAAAGAACCGCGACCAAGTATTTTTTGGCGCCAGCGTGACCTATGTCGAGGAGGATGACTCCGAGCATACTATTCGTATCGTCGGGATCGACGAGGCGGCGTTGGACCTCGGTAAGGTGAGTTGGATTTCCCCGATTGCCCGCGCCCTCATGAAGGCCCAGGAAGGCGACGTGGTTGAACTCCGCACCCCCGGCGGCACCAGGGCGATCGAGGTGATCGGCATCACATACAGCGACGTTTGAACGCGATGATCGCGCGATAAGGCTAAGCGGATAGTCGTCTGCGTCCTAGCCAAGCGATATCGAAGTGCCATTTTCGGATGAAAGTGGCGTTATTTTGAGCTAGAATAACGGAATATCTCTCGTTCTCTGGTGGAGAATATATGTCATGGGCGAAGACTACCGCAGCATCACCGGGCCGGAAAAGTTGGCCATTTTGTTGATTTCGGTTGGTTAGGATCAAGCGGCCAAGCTGTTCTCCCATCTCGATGACGAGGAAATTCGCGGTCCCGCCGGCCGCACGATGTGGGACAAGCTCGATAATGTGAACGAACAAGTCCTCGGAAACTTTCTAAAAAACGAATACCCGCAAACCGCCGCCGTCATTCTCGGCAAGATAGGTTAGGCGCATTCGGCAAAGGAACTGGCCAAACGCGGCGAAACCGGCATCGACGGCGGCTCTGGCGGCGATCAACTAGTGTTCTGAATTGGCGCATTTCCCGACTGTCTGGCGTTCGAAACGATTGTAATTTTCGCTGATTCTTTTGGCGGACGGGTGTGACAACATTACCTTTCGCTGCAGCACCGCCGGCTCATTTGTTGCTATCGCGCACGAACGGATAGATCCGCATCTGGTCCTGCAACGGGTCAGCTTCGGAAAACTCCGCGATCACCTCATAAGCCTTGGTAATCGCTGCGTTCGGGGTGCCCTCGCCGTTGGAGCCGGATACGAACAGGCCGATATCCTTCTTGACGATATGTGCTTGGGCGCCGGAATCGTCGTACTGGCTGGTGGCGACATATTTCGGAAAGATCTGCAGGGTCGCGAAATTTTGGCCGGAACTGGCGTTCACCACCTCCAGCATGGTGTTGATGTCGAGGCCGCCATTCTCGCCATAGGCCAGCGCTTCCGACGTCGTGACATAGGCCGAGATGCAGAGCGCGTTGTTTACGACTTTCATCCGTTGGCCTTGCCCCGCATCCGGCCCGACATGGTAGAGCACGCGGGAATAGCCTTCGATCAATGGCCGCGCCCGTTCCACTGCCTCGGCGGATCCAGCGGCCATGCTGGCCAGGGTGCCGTCCTCGGCGCGAAATTTGAGGCCGGAGACTGGGCTGTCTACGTAGTCGATGCCGGCAGCTTTGAGGATTGCCGCGTTCTCCGCCGCTGCCTCGGGGCCAATGGTGCAGGTATCAACCACGACACTTCCGGCATGACCGGCTTCGGCGATTTCCAGCACAACTGCACGGTTTGCATCAACCGTCGGCAAGGAGAGTGCGATCACCGCGGCGCGCCGGGCGACCTCGCCGTTTGACTGGGCGATTTCGGCTCCCTCCGGCGCCCGATCCGCCGTGCCGGCGAGATCATGGACGATCATTGCCAAGCCCTTGGCCTTAGCATTGCGCGCCATTGGTTGACCCATATTGCCAAGCCCGATGAAGCCAAAAACCTCGTCCGTCATGCGACTCTCCTAATCACGGGCCGATCGGTCGGCCGCTTTGAAATTTAACGCGTTGGCGAGCGGCGCGGTAGTTTTATACCTGCACGCTCATCCCACCATCGATCGACAGCACATGGCCGTTGACGAAGGCCCCTGCCTCGGACATCAGATAAACCGCGCCGCCACCAAGCTCGCTTGGTTTACCCCAGCGCTGCATCGGAGTTTTCGAGACCACCCAATCCGAGAAATCCTTGTTCTCCATCAGCGGTACGTTCATCTCGGTCGCGATATAACCGGGCGCGATGGCGTTCACCAAAATACCTTGTGGGCCAACTTCGACCGCCAGCGCCCGGGTCAACGCGCGCAAGCCCTCCTTGGCGGCGATATAGGCTGGGACCGTCGGTCTCGCCTGGACGCCGAGCATCGAGACGGTATTAATGATCCGTCCGCCACCATGCGGGGTCATCAACCGGATTGCCTCGCGGCTGAGATAAAAACACGAAGTCAGGTTGGTCGAGACCACATGCTCGAAATCCTTGGTGGTGAATTCCAGGATCGGGCTACGATGTTGAATGCCGGCATTGTTGATCAATCCGTAAAGCCGACCATGGGTCTGGTTGATCCGCTCCATCGCGGCGCGCCCGGCCGCCTCGTCATTGACGTCGAATGCCGCGATCTCGGCTTTCAGGCCGGCGGTGCGCAAGGCCTCGGCCTTGGCTTCCAGGGCTGCCACGTCCCGGCCGTTCAGCACCACGGTCGCGCCATGTTGGGCCAGCGCTTCGGCCATCGCGAAACCGATCCCGCGCGAGCCACCGGTCACCAGGATCACCCGTCCGGCGAGGTCGAATAGTGTGTTCATAATCTGGCCTTTGGTTTTCCGAGGTAAATGAAAAGATCAGGAAAAGACAATGCCGCCATTCACGTCCAGTACCGTTCCCACCATGCCGGAGCAGGCGGGCGACAGCAGGAAGGTGATAGGCCAGGCGATATCCTCGGGTTCCAACAGACGGCCAAGTGGGAAGGCCTTGTCGTCGATGTCCCGGCCTTCGGTCATCTGGGTGCGGGTCGGTCCGGGGGCGACGGCGTTCACTAGCACTCCCGAGCCGGCATATTTGGAGGCCAACAGCCGGGTCATCGCGTGCACACCGCCCTTGCTGGCCACGTAATGCGGCTGCGACGTCAGGCCGCCCATGCGTCCGGCGATCGAGCCGACCAGCACCAGCCGACCCCAACCCGCCGCCTGCATGCGTGGCAAAAAGGCGCGGGCGACATTGATCGGGCCACGCATGTTGACATTGAAAACCAGGTCAACATCCTGCTCCCAGGTATCGGGATCGGAGTCTATCCAGTCATTATAGCGAGTGACACCAGCGGTCAGCGCCACGCCATTCGGACTCAGCCCCTCGGCTTCCAGCTCGGCAGCCGCCGCCTCGACCGCCGCCCGGTCGGCGATGTCGCAGGCCTTGGTGATGACAGTGGTATTATACCGGCCTTCGATGATCCGCGCCGGGCCCGAGGGTTCCTCGACATCCGCCAGCACCAGTCTGGCGCCCTGGGCGGCGCAGGTCTCGGCGACCGAGCGGCCGATGCCCTGCTGTGCGCCGAGGACCAGTATTGTCAGGCCTTCGAGAGTGAAACCGGTTGGCTTTTCCTGTGTAGTCATCACATGACCCCCGCCCCGCAATTCTAACGGCAGTATCCGATGTCCCTCCGGTCGGCGCAAGCACCTGCCGGCTGTTCACACCGTCGTTCATAGCGTGGTCAGACCGCGGTTAGGCAGTCATCGCTTAATGACACCAGCGGCGTGAAATCTTGCAGCGCCAGGAAATCCGGGCGGGTCGGTTTGCGGATGTGGTTTTCCACCCGGTTGAGGCTGGAGAACACCATGGCCCGGTCCCAGGGCGACATATTCGGGACCGAGCCATGCACGGTGCAGCCATCGAAAAAGATTGTCGATCCTGCGGGACCCTTGGGCGCGACGATACCTTTGTCGCGGATCATCGCGTTGAGGGTCTCCTTGCAATAGGGACTGCCGATCGCGTCCGCCGATAGCCGCCCGTAATCCGGCACGCGTTCGAACCCTTGGTCGGAATCGATGCGCCCATCCACATGCGATCCTGGAATGAACATCATCGGGCCATTGAACTCCGTCACCTCATCGAGGAAGACGGCGGCGGTGATAACTTCCGGTTCCGGCATGCCGTCATCCTCGTACCAGGTCCGATAATCCTGGTGCCAATGCCAGATTTCGCCATCCTGGGCTTCCTTGGCGTTGATCTTGAACTGATGCGGATAGACCTCGCCGCCGAGGATCTGCCGGGCCGGTTCAACTAGGCGCGGATGTTGGCTGAGGCGGCGGTAAATGTCGTCCCGCAGGTGCGGCGCAATCAACGAGCGCACCGCGTCGCTGCCGCGTTCACGCAGCGTCTCTGGGCCGTCCTGGCCCAGCAGCGCGGGAAGCCGGGCTTTTAGCGCGGCAATCTCGTCGGAGTGAAACAAACCCGGCATGAAGAGAAACCCATCAGCGGTGAATTGCCTCAGCTGATCCGATGTTAGTTTCATCGCCCCGGTTTCCATTCTGGCACGCGCGAGAACGGAAGTCTGGCGCGTTTGTAAGTGGCCCGGCAATGCCGGTTCCGGGTGAATGTGAATTGGTAACGCCTGGATGTCACGGACCATCGCCATTCAGCAGATTACGGGCATTTCGCCTGAGGCGTATTCTGAAGCCTGACAACCAGGCGTTTTGCCCATAAACTGCGCTGACAGTTAAAGGTTTGAAGGATGCTCGCGATGGCCACGGCCCTTGATATCAATCCCGTTACGCCGTTGATCGGCGCCGAGATTTCCGGCCTGGACCTGTCCAAGCCGCTTTCCAGTAACGTGCTTGGCGCGGTCAAGCAGGCGCTCCGGGATCACCTGGTGTTGTTTTTCCGCGACCAGGATCTCAGCGCCGATGAGCAAAAGGATTTTGGTCGGCAATTCGGCGAACTGCATATCCATCCGGCCCGCGACCGCAACGGACTGGAGGGACATCCGGAGATCCTTTACCTCAACGCCGGGCCCGATACCTCGCGGGTAAATGGCGATGAATGGCATTCCGATGTCACCTGCGACGCAGAACCGCCGATGGGCAGTATTCTGCGGCTATTCGAGGTTCCGTCCAACGGCGGCGACACCCTGTTCGCTAGTATGTACGCGGCCTATGACGCGCTTTCCGAGCCGATGAAGGGGTTTCTCAGCGGGCTCTCGGCGGTGCATGACGGGGGGCCTAACTATATCGATCGCGCCAAGCGTGCCGGGATCTATAAGCCTGACAAAGTGTTCCCGGCGAATGTGCACCCGGTGATCCGCACCCATCCGGAAACCGGGCGCAAGTCGATCTTCGTCAACAAGATCTTCACCCAGCAAATCGTCGACATACCAAAGGATGAAAGCCGGGCGATCCTGGACTTCCTGTTCCAGCATGTCGCCAAGCCGAATTTCCAATGCCGGTTTAAATGGGCGGCCAACTCGATAGCGTTCTGGGATAACCGTTGCGCCCTGCATCACGCAATGTGGGACTACTATCCCGAGGTGCGGCGTGGCTACCGGGTGACGATCAAGGGTGACGCGCCGTTTTAATTAAGCATCGGAGATTTCCCATGCCCCGTATCCCCATCGTCGGTTACGCTGATCGTTTCTCGCTCCAGCCGGGCGAGACCATCGAATTCAAGATTTCCAGCGGTTCGGCGGAACCCTATGCGGCGCGGCTGGTGCGGGTGATTTCCGGTGACCCCAGTCCGGAGGGGCCGGGGTTGATCGAGCAGGGCATCGCAGCCGATTTCGCGACGCATTACCCCTCGCGTTTTCAGCCGTCGCATCTCGGCTCATATATGCAAGTAACGGCGGCAGCGCCGCTGGAGGGGTTGGAGAGCTTTACCTTTGGCGCGACGATCGGGCCGACCACGCCGGATCGTGGCCAACAAGGTGTCATCGGACGCTTCGATCCCAAGACTGGCGGCGGCCTGGCTCTGGTGATCGGCCCCAATGGGGCGGCGGTTCTGGCCGGCGACGGTTCTGGCCCAATGGTTTTGACGGCGACCGGCAAGCCGTTAGTGGCGCAGCGCTGGTATCAGGTCTGGGCAAGTTATGACGCCACGACCAGATCCTTGCGGGTCGTTCAGCAGCCGCTCGTGGCTCGGGTTGACGCCGATGACGCAGGATCGGCCGAGAGTGCCTCCGCCACGGCGCCGAGCATCCCGCCGGGTTGGCCGCTGATCGTTGCGGCGCTCGGCGCCGGGCCGGTTTCCAGCCACTATAACGGCAAGATCGAACGCCCGTTCGTGCTGAAGGGTGTTCCGGGCGATGAAGCGATCCTGGCGGTCGCATGCGGCGGCACGCATGGCGGGCTGGTTGCCGCTTGGGATTTCTCGCGAGATGTGTCCGGGCCGAATGCGCCGGATGTCGGCCCGAACGGCCTTAACGGCGCCCTAGTCAATCTGCCAACCCGGGCGGTGACGGGCGCCCGCTGGGACGGCAGTGCCTTTGACTGGACGAAAAAGCCTGAGCACTACGCCGCCGTACACTTTCACGACGACGATCTCTATGACTGCGGCTGGGAGACTGATTTCAGTTTCACTGTCCCCAATGATTTCAAAAGCGGTGTCTACGCGGCCAAGCTGAAGACCAGCGCCGGCGACGAGGAGATGGTACCGTTCTTCGTCACCGCTCCTAAGGGCAAGCCGCGCGCCAGGATCTGCGTGCTGATCCCGACCTTCACCTATACGGTCTATTCCAACATCGCGCGCGGCAACACCACTGACTCCATGCGCGAGCGGATGGCGGAATGGGGCGCCAGTCCCTACAGCACCGATGATCATCCGCAGTTTGGGCTGTCGACCTATAATTATCACTCCGACGGCAGCGGCATCGGCTATTCCTCGCGCCGCCGACCGATCATCACTATGCGCTCGAACGTGATCTCCTACCCCGAGGTGCGGGGCTCCGGCTGTCGGCATTTTCCGGCTGATAGTCATCTCTGGTACTGGTTGGAGACCAAGGGGCACGACTTCGATGTGATCACTGATGACGAGTTGCATGCCTGGGGCAAGGACGCCATCGCAGATTATGATCTGGTGATCACCTGCTCGCACCCGGAATACCATACGCTGGGCTCCCTCGACGCTTTGCAGGATTATGTAGATAGTGGCGGTCGGTTCCTCTATCTCGGCGGCAATGGGTTTTACTGGAAGGTCGCGGTCAGCGCTGGCTGGCCGGATGCGGTGGAGATCCGCCGCGGCGAGGGCGGAATTCGCGCTTGGGCCGCCGATCCGGGGGAGTATTATAACGCTTTCGATGGCACCTATGGCGGTCTTTGGCGCCGCAACGGTCGGGCGCCGCAGGTGCTGGCGGGCGTCGGCTTCTCCTCTCAGGGCGATCATGACGGCGGGCCGTATAAGCGCACACCGGCATCCTATGATCCCGAAGTGGCCTGGATATTCGAGGGGGTCGAGGGTGATTTGATAGGTGACTTCGGCTTGGCCGGCGGCGGCGCGGCGGGCTTTGAACTCGACCGGGCGGACACTCGGTTGGGCACGCCGCTTAATGCCGTGGTGCTCGCCACCTCCAGCAATCACGGCGACGGTTTCGTGCTGGTGCCGGAGGATATTCTGACCCATCACGACACTTGGCCGCATCAGCCGGTCGAGGACTTGATCCGCGCCGATATCGTCTATTTCGAGACCGCCAATGGCGGCGCGGTGTTCTCGGTCGGCTCGATCACCTTCTGCGGCGCCTTGCCGATCAACGGCGGCGACAACAATGTCTCAGCCGTGGTCGACAATGTGGTGCGGCGGTTTTTGGGGAATTGAGAGATGGTAGTTGGGATGACCACTTTTTTAGAACGCGAAGCTCCCCGCCCTCAATCCTTCTGTGTCAGGATCTCACGCTGGGTCTTGCCCTTGTAATTGGTGCGGAACAGGCCGCGCTTCTGTAATTCCGGGACGATCAGGTCGACGAAATCCTCGATCGCTCCTGGTGAGTGGGTTGCCGAGATCATGAAGCCGTCGCCGCCGACCGCGTCGATATAGGCTTCCATCTGGTCGGCGATGCTGGTGGGGGTGCCGACGAATTGTGGCAGACTGACGCTTTGGCCGTGCCGGGCCGCCGTTTCAGCCACGGTCATGGGCGTTCCGTCGGGTTTGCGGAACCGGGTCCGCATGCGGAAAAGCTCTGGCTCCTGGCGTTCGGTCATCAGCGCGTCTGGCGGTATCTTCGAGAGATCAAAATCCAGATGCGCCGACAAAATCGCCATCCCACCCTCCAACGGCACCAAGCTGTTGTGCTCGTCTTGTTTTTCCAGGGCTTCGGCTTCCGACGCGCCGATGATCGGCTGCATGCCGAACAGGATCTTGCAGGTGTCGGGATCGCGGCCGATATCCGCCATCTGGCCCTTGATCGAAGCGAAATAGGCGGCGGCATCGACGGCGCGAGGTTGGATGGCGAAGATCGCGTCGGCATATTTTACCGCAAAATCCTGCCCCTGGGGCGAGGTCCCGGCCTGCAGGATAGCCGGGCCGTTCTGGGGTGAGCGGATAACGTTCAACGGGCCGCGCGACTTAAAGAACCGACCTTCATGCTCGATCCGATGCACCTTGTCGGGATCGGCGAAGATCGCGTTCTCGCGGTCCATCACCACCGCGTCCTCGTCCCAGGAATGCCAGAGCTTTTGGCAAACCTCCATGAACTCATGCGCCCGATCATAGCGGGTGCCAGGGGGCTGGCGCTCCTCACCGTAATTGGCGGCCTGATTGCTGTTGATCGAGGTGACGACGTTCCAGCCGGCCCGGCCCTCGGTCAGATGATCCAGAGAGGCCCAGAGGCGGGCGGCGTAGAAGGGGTGGCTGTGGCTGACGGAGAAGGTCGAGGCGACGCCGATCCGCTTGGTCACCGCCGCCATGAAGGACAGCAGCGGGATCGGGTCGTGTTCTGGCGCCTGGGTGGCGTTTCGCAATGCCGGCCCCATGCTACCGCCGAAGGTGTCGGCGATGTAGTTCAAGTCGGCGAAGAAGACGGTGTCGAACAAGCCGCGCTCGCAGACCTTGGCGATGTGTTGATACAGTTCCGGGCGACTCCAATCATAGCCGGCCTTAGCGGTCTCCGGATGCCGCCACATGGCGAGACTGTGATAGGTCGGGCCGTGCACCAGAAATTGGGCGAGGTGCATCTTCTGCTTGGGTTTGGACTTGGTTTTCTTCGTTGATTCGGCCATGGAGTGGGTCCGCTACACAAGGGTTACTGTTGATAATCTGTGACTTATAGTTAGGTCAATAAGAAGGGTTTATCCGTAGCCATTTCATCCGGTCACCGCTCTCGATGACGATATTGATGACTTTTTCGCCGCGCAGGATTTTAAGTGGCACCTCGACCCCAACCCTGCCAAGCCCCCAGAGTAAGCGGAAAAAGCGGTCCATTTCCCGTACCGGCTGTTCCGCCACGCCTAGCATGACATCACCACGTCTGACCCCCGCCGCCTCGGCCGGGCTGTCGGTGGCGACCCGGTTCACCACCAGCACGCCGTTAACCTCGACCGGATAGACACCGATCCACGGCCGTGGAGGCTCGCTTGAGCGTCCGAACGTCAGGAGGTCCGCGAGGATCGGCTTAAGCAGGTCGATCGGTATGAACAGATTACCCGGCGGACCACTCCCGTCGCCAATGAGATCGCGGATGACTAGAGAGCCGACACCCAGCAATTTGCCGTCTTGGCCAAATAACCCGGCGCCTTGATGGGCGGGCAGCGGCGGAGTGGTAAAAATCCCGCTTTCCAGAAGATAATCCCAGGCGGCGGCGAAGGGGCGGCGGCTGAGCACCAGCGCCATGGTTGCGTGGTTGTTACCACCAGTGGAGGCGGCGACCACGTAATCCGCTTCCGCGAGCTCCGCTGATTTACCCAGCTTCGCGGCCTTTACTCCTAACGGTTTCTGAGCCTTGAGAAGGCCGAACCCGCTGGCATGGTCATAGGCCACAAACTCCGCCGGGACCGGCTTGCCGCCTGCCGCAGCAACCTGCAGGGCGCTGGCTTCAAGAATGAGGTAGCCAATGGTCAGAACCAGACCATCATCGCCGATCAGGATGCCGCTGCCCGTGCGCTCGGTCCCAAGAATTGGCGCAGTCCGGGCATTGATGGGAACTGAACTCATGACCTCGACCACCGATTGCAGGGGATCGAATGCTTCGGTGGCTTTGGCGCTCCGAGGCGCTATGCTGCAAGTTAGGGCCAAGAAAAAGACGAAGACGGACAAACCAAACAACCTTGGCAACGCGGCCTTTCGGTGGCTCAATAGTCCGAAAAACCTTTGCATGTCTGTTTCCTAGACAATGGGGAATTGAAGTAAGCGTAAGGCTGGGCCAGCGACAACCCAAGCGTTTTAAGGACCGCTGTGGACGCGGGATACACACGATCCCGCGATTTGTGTTAATGTCTAAAGACCCGGCGTTCTCCTTGGGCTATCCGAACCACCTTGACTCGTTGACGAATGGCGTTGCTGGAAGATCAGGCGCAACCCGGGTCGTCTTCTGACCATCTTTGAAATGAGTTTGGCGGGCTATCGATAATGCGCTGGCGCGCGGCTTGCCATAGGCCCGCCCAGGCGCGTGGGTCACGAAGTTCGCTCTCGGGGGCCGCACGGTCGCGGGCAACGAAATCGGGAAACCAGGGCCGACCAGTCGCTTGCCCCGTTGGGTTATAGCGGAGATCCAGGCTCCATCTGATGTCGTCGCTTTGATTGGGCAGGGAGGCATGCATCGTGAGTTTGTTGAGGAACACCACATCGCCAGGTTGGGTTTCCAAGGCAACACGTGTATCACCGACTAGGCGATCCGGGATGGCTTGGCGGCTGTAATTGGCGCGGTTATCGTGGCAATGCAGCGCGAGGCCGTTCTTGTGACTTCCCGGCGCGACCAGAAGGCAGCCGTTGTGCCTGTTCGCGTTGGTCACCGCGATCCAGACGGTTAGCATGTCGGTTTTGTCGGCGTCCTGGGTGACGGTGCCCTGATCCTGATGCCAGACGGTGGTGGCCATCTCGGCGACAATCGTCCCGTGATCTTCCAAATGCCGCGCTGGCGGCTTCACGCGGGTATGTTGGGTCGGATTGGAGGTAATTCGGGGACCGATGAAACATTCCACCGCGTCCAAAAGCCGGGCATTGCGCAACAGTTGAAAGACGGCGGGACCGCAATGCATCGGAGTGTTCTCGGTCACGCCTTTCTGGGGCAGGGAGATGTCGAGATATTTGTGCAGTTCGCCGCTGCTTTCCTCGATGATCCGCGCGGCACGGCGACCGAAGGGCAGGTCGGCGTAAGCCGACGCGATCCGTCCGCGCTCTACCAAATCCGCGGCCGCCCGATCCAGTACTTCGGAATATTCCATGAGCAGCGGGGCGAGATCGGCCTTCGGATCAAGCAAGCCTCTGACTAACAGATACCCATCCGCTTCAAACCGCTTCATATCGGCGTTATCGATAGCCGTCATTTTCCTGTCCGAGTGGGTTTGGTTGCCAAGCCTAGCCCAGATTGATCCTTGGACGATAGGCAGTCTCGTCATCGGCTTCGGTGGTGCCCAAGGGGGCGATCTGGTGAGCGCATAGGTTGTGTTGATTCGACCTGTCTTGTAACGTCACCACGGCAGCCTGGTTATTCGGGTGTTTTTCGTGGCCACTGAATCGGGTAGCGCCCCCAATTTCAGACCTCCGACCCCTGATCGGGCGGAACGATTTGACCGTGCTCGATCAAGCCGCTGGTATCCGAGGTTAGCGCCGATTACTCTTCCGCGCTATGAACGATCAACCCCCCATTGCATTAACCCGAGAGGCGATCCTTTCAGGCAAAATTCATGACATGATCAAGCGTCACGCTTCCCCCTTCGAAATGCGCACGGAGGCGGAACGCACCGCCTCCCTGGACGCGATGTTCGTTGGCGAGCCGATTCGCGAGGATGTCTGGTTGTTCGCCTATGGGTCACTGATTTGGAATCCAGCGATTTATTTCACCGAGCAACGCTGTGTCACGGTACGTGGTTATCACCGAAAATTTTGCCTTGAGGTTCATCTCGGACGCGGCAGCCCGGAGGCGCCGGGGCTGATGCTTGGGCTCGATCGTGGCGGCTCCTGTCGCGGCGTCGCCCTGCGGATCCCCGCGGCGCGGGCGAGGGAGGAACTGGAGGTTGTCTGGCAGCGCGAAATGGTTGGCACTGCTTATACCGCCAGATGGTTGCGCGCGGCTGGCAATGGTGAAGCAATCCGGGCGATTGGGTTCGTGGTCGACCGAACCCATGACCGGTATGTCGGCGGGATGGAAGAGCTACAAGCGGCCGCGCTCATCGCTGACGCCAGTGGATTTCTTGGCCCCTGCGCGGATTATCTGCACCAGACGTCCAGCCATCTAACAAAACTTGGAATTCCGGATTCTGGGCTACTCCGCCTGCAGGCCCTGGTGGGCAAGATTAGGCGCGAAACGGCGGCCTGATCGCAAACCCGGTATTGCACCTAACCACGCCGGTGGGTAGCCGTGATGCTGGGCATTCTCTAGAACAGCGCGTGGTCGCTATAATTGTTCGACTAGCAAGCTTTTCATACCGAACGTAGCCATTGATTGCAGGAATTACCGGCCTTGACGACCGTGCAGGTGAACCCATCGTAAAAGGGTTCACAAGAGAGCCCTTAGACAGCGATCGTTGCGGTGGTGCGGTGCGGCCAGTTGCTGATGTTAGAACGCAACCAGCCGTTAACGCTGGTTTTCAATGTGGTTATTGCAGCGGTTTACGGATTGGCGGTCTGGCACGGCGGCTATGGTCTGGGCGTGTTTTGGTGGGTTGGTGCGATCTATTTAGTCACGGCGATACGGATGGGAATATATCTTCGATCACGCAGGACCGGCGGCGCGCAAGAACGGCCGGCCTGGGCCCTGAGGAGTTTCGTCGGCGGGTTGCTGGCGGCGGACTTGGTTTGGGGCATTGTGGCGATGATGCTCACCGAGACCGCCGATACTTTCGTGGTCGGCAGCTCAAGCTTTTTTGTCACCGCCAAGTTGCTCGAGGCGTCTTTCTGCGGCGTGATGTGTCCCCCGGATAAGCTTCAAGCCGCCGCGTCTTCGAGGATCATGTCTGATGCCTTTTCGCCAATCATTATGCAGGCGGCGTTGGTATTACCGGAGACAACCGTTGGCATGATCGAGGCATCGGCGACCCGCAAGCCCGACAGGCCGTGCACGCGCAACCGCTGATCAACCACGGCCAAAGGGTCGCTGCCCATGCGGCAGGTGCTGGTCGGGTGCCAGTTAGATTGCATGATGTCCCGGGCCGCGTCGAGCAATTGATCTTCTGTTTGCACGTCCTTGCCGGGGGTCAGTTCAACGCCGCGCAATGCATCCATCGCCGGCGCTTCCATCAGCTGCCGACAAAGCTGCATGGCCAGCACGGCGGTGCGCCGGTCGCCCTCGGTTTGCAGCAGGTTGTGGAAGATCGCCGGCGCCTCGCGCGGATTGGCCGACTGGCAATGCACCCAGCCCCGGCTTTCTGGGCGCAGAAGGGTCACGCCCATGGTCACGCCGGGCAGGGAATCCAGCTGCCGCGCCTCTAAGTTTTCATAGGAGCCGGGGAACACCTGGAATTGTACATCCGGCGTTGCCAGTTCTTCACGGGTGCGGGCGAAGGCACTGATCGGCAGGGTCGGCATACTAAGTACGCCGGTCCGGCTAAACATATAACGCAGCGCCGATCGCACGGCGCGCCAGCCGTGGACTTGCTCGTTAAACGTTACATGCTGAGTGATGCGCCAGCGCATGCGGACGATCTGATGGTCTTGCAGGTCATGGCCGACCCCGGCCAGATCGTGAACCACCGGGATGCCGAGGTCCCGCAGCCGGTCCGGTTGGCCTACCCCGGAAAGCTCCAGCAGTTGCGGTGAGTTGAAAGCGCCGCCACACAGCACGATTTCACGCCCGGCTCTCGCCTCCTGGGGGTGATCGTCGATCGTATAAGCTACGCCAACGGCGCGGGTGCCTTCGAACAATACCTTCGAAGCAAGCGCCCCAGTTTCCACATGCAGATTGGCCCGGCCGCGCGCCGGCGCAAGAAAGGCGACAGCGGTACTGTTGCGCCGACCGTTGCGGATCGTCGCCTGATGGTAGCCGATCCCTTCCTGCACCTGTCCGTTGATATCATCGTTGCGCGGGATGCCGATCTGCCCGCCTGCCTCGATCAGCGCATCACATAACCGGTTTGGCTCGGAGACATCAGAGACCGAGAGCGGCCCGCCGACACCGTGCTGTGCGCTGGCTCCGCGACTGTTGTTCTCGGATCGTTTGAAGTAGGGGAGTACATCCTCGTGCGACCAACCGCGGTTACCAAGCTGCGCCCAATGGTCGAAATCCTCAACCTGACCTCGCACATAGACCATGCCGTTGATCGAGCTTGACCCGCCGAGCACCTTGCCGCGCGGCAGCAGGTATGACTGGCCCCGGCAATACGGCTCTGGCTCGCTTTGGTAGCACCAGTTGACGCTAGGATTGTTGACGTTCTTGCCAAAGCCAAGCGGCACATGGATCCAAAAATTACTATCCTTCGGCCCCGCCTCGAGCAGCAGCACCTGGTTCGCTGGATTGGCTGACAGCCGGTTGGCGAGCACACAACCGGCGGACCCGGCCCCAACGACGATGTAATCGTAATCCATCGGGTCTCTCCGGTGAGCACTAGGGATCGGCGCGGCGCGCATGATGGGTGAATTTGCGAAATATTGCTATCAGCAGGGTGATGGTGGCAGGGCGGCGGAGCATGTCCGGAGCCGACCGCTTTGATCAACCCTATCTCTGCCTGCCCATGCCGAGCGGCGCGATGCGTTTGAGCGGCCGTTCGGGATCTGAACATGAAATGTCCGTTGTTGGATGCCGTGCCGCCGCCATCACTGGCGTGATGCGTGGCGTTGCGATGTGGATTAGCCTGCAGCGGCGGTCACTATCTTTGTATTCTCCATAGTAATTCCGGCTGCTCATATCATTGGGAGGGCATACGCATGGCGTACGATCTGGTCATCAAGAACGGCATGGTCATCGATGGTTCCGGCATGGGGCGCTACCGCGCCGATGTTGGGGTGAAAGATGGAGTGATCACCCGCATGGGCCGGATAGCTGAGCCCGCCGACGAGGTGATCGACGCCGAGGGGCATGTGGTGACGCCGGGCTTCGTCGATGGCCATACCCATATGGATGCGCAGATCTTCTGGGATCAGCTTGGCAGTTGCTCCTGCTATCACGGGGTCACCACGGCGGTTATGGGCAATTGCGGTTTCACCATCGCGCCGTGCCGCGAGGAGGAGGTGGATTTCGTCTTCCGCAATCTGGAGCGGGCCGAGGATATCAGCCGCAATGCCATGCTACAGGGCATCCAATGGCAATGGGAGACCTTCCCGGAGTACCTCGATGTGTTGGATACCCTTCCCAAGGGAATCAACTATGCCGGCTATATTGGCCATTCCGCCTTGCGCACCTATGTCATGGGCGAGCGCGCCTTCGACGAGGAGGCCGGCGAGGATGACCTGAAGACTATGGCAGCCCATGTCACCGAGGCGATCCAGGCCGGGGCGATCGGTTTTTCCACCTCGCGCAGCCCCAGCCATCTGACCTCCGACGACCGGCTGGTCGCCAGCCGCGTCGCGCCATTCTCCGAGGTTCAGGCTCTGGTCCGGGCGATGGGAAAGGTCGGTGCCGGGATCTTTCAGCTGGCCATGGAGCGCGGTGATTCCGAGTATATGAAGGATTTCTATAACCGCCTGGCGGACCTGTCCGAGGAGACCGGCCGACCGGTTACTTTTGGCAGTCTGACCCGGCGTAAGTCCCCAGGTCAGTGGCGGGAACTCTACGATATCATCGAGAAGCGCAACCAGACAGGGTCCCGGATATTCACCCAGGTTCACAGCCGGGAGATCAACTCGATTCTGTCTTTCGAAACCTCTACGCCCTTCGATACTTGGGATGTCTGGCGCGATGTCCGCCAACTGCCGTTGGAGGGTCAGATTGCCGCCATGCGGGACCCGGAGACCAAGGCCCGGATGGTTGAGGTTGCGAGCCGACCCTATCAAGGCCCCGAGGTTGTCGGCGCCGAGGCGCGGCCGCCGGAATGGGATATCTTCTACGCCCTGGACAAGGTGGCGCTGCCGCATCCGACGCTTGCCGATCTGGCGCAATCCCGCGGCGTTTCACCCGCTGAGGCGATGATTGACATCGCGCTGGAAAGTGATCTCAAAGCCTTCTTCCGTCAGCCGCTGGCGAACGAGAATCAAGACGATGCGCTGGCGCTGATGCGGCACCCTGACAGCTGTGTGACCTTCTCGGATTCCGGCGCCCATGTTTCGCAAATCATGGATAGCTCGTTGCAAACTCACCTGCTCAGCCATTGGGTCCGCCAGGAGGAAGCCTTCACCCTGGAACAGGCCATTCGGATGATCACCTATGATACCGCGACCCGCTGGGGTTTCCATGACCGCGGCTTGTTGCGCGAGGGCATGGCGGCGGATATCGTGGTTCTTGATCCGGCCAAGGTTGGTGCCGAAATGCCTGTTGTCGTTAATGACTTGCCCGGCGGTGCCAAGCGGCTCAAGCAGTTTAGCATCGGCATCAAGGCGACCGTTGTCGGCGGCCAGACGGTGCTCAAGGACAATCAGCATACTGGTGCTCTGCCCGGCCAATTGCTACGCGGCCCGCTGACCCGAGCCTAGGCGGGAGGCGGCCGGACAGCTTGCATTATAGTGCAGGTTGTTTCGGGTCAAAGGCGTTTGATTGGAAAGATTTAGCGGGCTGGTATTGGCTAGGATGACATTGACGTCGCCATTACCTCGGCGGTAGCCTCTTCCGCCGTCATCATCCCGTCGTCCTGGCGTCCTGGCGAACGGCAGGACCGAAGCCTGCGGCCTTGTCTATGGCATCGACGGAGCGAATAATTGCCGCAGCGTCGCTGATGTTGGTTCTGATGGAGAGGGCGATTGACGGATATCTTACATGAGCCTTTAGATCGGGTCCGGGAGACTTTGCGGGTCAAATGGTATCGCTGTCCAATCGACCACGCGGTGTTGCGTGAATTAATGCAGCCGAGCGATCTCCAAGGTTGGATACAGGCCGGGGGGCATTTGGCGATATTTGTCGGGACCGGCGGCCTGGCGCTGTACCTGTTCAGTCAGCAGATGTGGCTTGGCTTTGCCTTCGCGCTGTTCGCGCATGGTACATCGGCCTCGTTCTTCAAGGGGATCGCCGCCCATGAGCTTGGCCATGGCACAGTGTTCAGGACCCGGGCGCTGAATCAGTTTTTCCTGCGCCTCTACAGCCTGATCAGCTGGCATAATTTCCATGAATATGCGGTCAGTCATACCTATCACCACCGCTATACCCTGCACCCCCAGGGTGACCGGGAAGTGGTGCTGCCGCAGCATGCCGTCTTCACGCCGCTGCATGTGCTGCAGCTGTTCACTATCAATCTTTTCGGCGGGCCGATGACCAGCGGCCTGATCCCGATCATCGGCGGCACGATCCGCACCGCTTTTGGCGGCTATGGCAATTCAGTGGTCACCACGGAATGGAGCGCCGCGCTTTATACCACCCATGCCCGCGAGCGAGCCAAAGCGGTGAATTGGGCGCGGCTGCTGCTGCTGTTCCACGCAGCGGTGATCGCCGCGGCGATCGGCTTCGAGCTTTGGGCGCTGCCGGTGGTTCTGACCTTCCAGCAGTTTACCGCGAACTGGCTAAAGCTGATGGTTGGGATGCCGATGCACAGCGGGCTGCGCAGCAATGTGGCTGATTTTCGCAAATGCGTGCGCACGATTACTCTCGATCCGCTCTCGGAATTCCTTTACTGGCGGATGAATTGGCATCTTGAGCACCATATGTACGCCGGCGTGCCCTGCTACAATTTGAAAAAGCTACACAAGTTGGTCGCTGATGACATGCCTAAGCCGCGCAGTCTGGCCGGCGCCTGGCGTGAAATCATCGCGGTGCGGCGGCGTCAGCAAAGCGAGCCGGATTATGAATTCGACACCCCGGTTCCGCCACCGGCCGTTACTCAAAGCGGCGAGGCTGACGACCTGGCGGCGTCGATCGGTGACCTGGCGCCGGAGGCGCTCGCTTAGCCCATCTTCTGGCCTGGATAATCTTCTATGAAGCTATATGGAACGCTCACCTCTCCCTATGCTCGGTTGACCCGGATAGTGATGCTGGAGAAAGGCCTCGGTGATCGGGTTGAGCTGGTCTGGACCAAAACCCGGATGGCCGATGACCCGATTCTCGCCATCCATCCGTCCGGCCGGGTGCCAGTGCTGATTTTGGATGATGGGACGGTGCTGGAGGATACCGCGTTGATTGTCGACTATCTTGACGCGCTGGCGGCGCCGGCGCGCTTCACCCATTCGGCGGACCGGTGCGACTGGGCTTATCGCAGGATCGAGGGGACGGCCCGGGCGATGCTTGATGGGTTGGCGGTCTGGGCTCGGGAGGTGATACGACCGATGGGGGAACAATCTCCGGGGATCATCGAGCACGAGGCAAGGCGGGCGTTTCGTCTGGCCGATTACTTCGAGGGATTGTTGGCGAAACACCGTGTGGCCGGCGCGGAAGGGACAACTGGCGCGGCCGGCGACAAGGCCAGCCGGCTGGGCGGCCCGCTGACCATGGCGCAGATTTTCCTGTTCGGCTCTCTGGACGTCGAGCGGCGGTTGCCGGCCTTCAACTGGCGCGACGGCCGCCCTTCACTTGTCGATTGGCACGCCCGGGTCTCGGAACTGCCGTCGGTGCGCGGCTCGCGACCCCCATCATCCCCCTAGAGGCAATCTAACGCTTGGTACGGGTGAGATAAGCGCTTGCTCTATTTTTTCCGTCCGAGTTTGACCTCAAGCGGTGCATCTTTTGCCCAATGTTGTTTCCCAGGATACGCCGCCCGTTTTTCCATGATGAGAGGAATTGACCGACAATGGCGATGACCATGAGAGCTAAACTTGTGGACCCGCATAGCCGCCCCGCCAGGCCGTCAGGGCCAGTCGGATCAAGTGTTGGCGTACCGTTTCGGACCGACTAGCATGCCCGCCTCGCCCTTATCCCGAGCCCTCGCCCGCTGGAGAGCACATGTCCGACCAAGACCGTCTTGACGCCATCATCGCCATCGCCCGCCGTGCCGCGACGGCGATCATGGACTATTATGACGGCAAGATCGTCGTGGACGAGAAGGCCGACGGCTCGCCGGTAACAGCTGCTGATCTGGCCGCCGA
>CALMRI010000005.1 GCA_937776645.1 uncultured Alphaproteobacteria bacterium
AAAAGCCCCCCACGCCAAAGGCATATAGAGCAGATGGTTCTCCAGAAACACCGCGACCCGGTCACCATGGGCCACACCAAGCCGGCGAAGCAGATGCGCGAAACGGTTGGATATGGCTTCGAACTCGGCGAAGCTTAATCGGGCGCCGGACGTCCCCATGATTACCGCAGAGCGGTCCGGCGTTCGCGCAGCGAAGATCCCGGGATGCCGATAGGTCAATTTTCTGGTCGTCCATTGGCACGGTCCTGATGCGAGTGGAGATCGGCGCGTTGATCATGCGTTTACATATCGCGAGAATCCTTGATGATCCACGTTGCAGGTGACGCAAGATCGATAACTCCTGAGGAGAGAGCAGATATGGGCCCGCTGAAAGGCATTAGAATCGTTGAAATGGTCGGCATTGGCCCGGCGCCGCATTGCTGCATGTTGTTGTCGGACATGGGGGCCGAGATCATTCGCATCGACCGGCCCGGCGGCAACCGGGTTGGCGGCACCAACCGGGCCGCGGTGCTCAACCGAGGTCGCAAATCAATCGCGATCGATATCAAAACTCCCGAAGGCGTGGCGACCGCGTTGCGGCTGATTGATCAGGCCGATGGTTTGGTCGAGGGGTTCCGGCCCGGGGTGATGGAACGGCTCGGCCTTGGCCCGGATCTTTGTATTGAGCGCAATGAGAAACTGATCTTTGGGCGGATGACCGGTTGGGGGCAGGACGGCCCGCTGGCCTTGGTCGCCGGGCACGACATCAACTATATCGCGCTGTCCGGGGCGCTGGCCTCGATTGGCGATCAGGAGCGCGGACCGGTTCCGCCGCTGAACCTGGTTGGTGATTTTGGCGGCGGCGGCATGATGCTGGCGTTCGGCATGGTTTGCGGGCTTCTGGAGGCGAAAGGCTCCGGCAAGGGCCAGGTGATCGATGCCTCGATGCTAGAAGGCTCGGCGTTGCTGATGGCCGGTATCTTCATGGCCAAGAACTCGGGTACCTGGACCCATCCCAGAGGAGAGAATTGGCTTGATGGCGGGGCCGCCTTCTACGGCACCTATCGATGCGCCGACGGCGAATGGGTCGGCATTGGTTCTCTGGAGCCGCAATTCTACGGTCTGCTGCGGGAGACCTTGGGACTGACGATCCGATTTGGGACCGGCAATGGGATCACGATGCCTGGCCGGAACAAAAGCGCTTGTTAGCGGCGGTGTTCGCCACCAAGACCCGGGACCAATGGACCAAAATTTTGGGGACGATCGATGTCTGTTTTGCGCCGGTGATGAATTTGGACGAGGTGATGGAGCACCCACACACCAAGGCGCGCGGGGTTTATGTCGCGCCGGACGGTCATGTGCAGCCGGCGCCGGCCCCAAGATTCAGCCGCACGCCAGCACAAATTCAGTCACCACCCGCCAAACCTGGTGAGCATAACGACGCGGTCCTGGCTGCTTGGGGGTTCGCGGCTGATGAAATTTCGGCTTTGCGATCGGGCGGCGTTCTCGTTGATCCGTGACGTAGGTTAAACAAAGAATTAAGAGTGTCATGACATAGATTAAAGAATGCGCCATTTTGATAGGCCAGACTGGGATCGCCATGGGGGTGGAAACGAGCTCGCCGATGACGACACAATTGAACCATTAATCTATTGAGTCGTCAGCCTGGAGTTGATTTGAAACCATGGCTCGCGGATCACATCCGACGCCGGGTTGCTTGCCTATCGTGAACTCGATGATGCCCTTGGCCTGACTGCGCTCGCGGGTTCGATGCTTGCCGACAGTCGGACAGGCAAGAACGGCTGGCATGGTCTGGTCGGTCTGCTGCGCCAATCAGTCTATGGTCGTCTCGCCGGCTATGAAGACGTGAATGACGCCGACCGGCTGGGCCACGATCCCGCGATGCGTTGGATCGTCGGCGGCAAGGCCATCGAGCGAGGCGGCGCATGACTGCGTTGATCAGTTTCCTCACGACCGGAATGGGCTGGGCTGTGGATTGGAGAACCGCCTAATCTGTCCGCCTAAGGATGCGGACGCGGTTCTTGAACACGGCTGACTGCCCAACGCACGACTCGCCTCAGACTTAAGTTAGTATCGAACCGGAGCAGTGCCCAAGCTGGACGCTATTTGAGCCGGCAATGACGTACTGCCTACCTGATGCGTTTGAACGAAATATTCGCTAGTGACAGTCACCGCACAGTCACAAAGTGATTGACGGCACAAACCAGCCTTGCCCAGTGACCATAAAACGTCTGCCAAGCTTCGATAATCTATTTTTTTTGACTATGTGCGAGGCCGCGAGTTCGCGCTATTCGAGATTAGCCCACCTATGTATTGCGGGTGCGAGACTGCCCGCGGGAAGGCTTATAGCCCGCCACGTGATGGATAATCGGTCGAGGTGGCTTCGGTGTTTCGCTACCCCGCGGAGCCGTCTAACGTGATTTGTATCCCTCGCGATTACTCTCTATCCAGGAAACCCGCCCATGGCACATTCACTTGACCCGCTGATGCGGCCGCAATCCGTTGCGGTGATCGGCGCCTCCGACGAGCCGGCGCGTATCGGCGGCCGGCCCGTCTATTCAATGCTAGCAGGCAAGTATCAAGGCCGGCTGTACCCGGTGAATCCGTCGCGTGACACCGTTCAAGGCCTTAAGGCCTATGCCAGCATCAAGGACGTGCCTGAAACCGTCGACAGTGCCGTCATCTCGGTTCCCGCCTCGGTGGCTATCGATGTGATTCGGGAATGCGCCGAGGCCGGCGTCAAAAGCGCTGTGGTTTTTACCTCGGGTTTTGCCGAGATCGGCGACGCCGGCCTTGATGGCCAGGCCGAGATCGCCCGGATCGTACAACAAAGTGGCATGCGGATCGTTGGGCCGAACTGTCTCGGGGTGTTCACGCTTGATATCGGTTGGTTCGGTACCTTCGCCAATACCTTAGCGAGCCTGAAGGTGCCGAGCGGGCCGATCGGGATTGTCACCCAGAGTGGCGCTTATGGAGGGCATCTGTTCACCATCTCGCAAAACCGCGGCGTCGGCACCAATCATTGGGTGACCACGGGTAACGAGGTTGATGTCGATGTCGCCGAGGTGATCGAGTATTACGCCCAGGTTGACTCAATCCGGGTGATCGTCGCCTATGCCGAGGGTGTGCGCAGCGCTGAGCGGATGTGCCGGGCTCTGGACATGGCGCGCCGGGCCGAGAAGCCGGTGATCTTCATGAAGGTCGGGACCACCGAAGCCGGCGCCCGTGCCGCCGCCTCGCACACTGCCTCGCTGGCCGGCGCTGATGCGGTCTATGACGGGTTGTTCCGGCAATACGGGGCCTATCGGGCCGAGACCACCGAAGAGATGGCCGATATTGCCTATGCCTGCCAATTTGGACGCTATCCCAAGGGGAATAAGATCGGCCTGCAAACGATCTCCGGCGGTGTCGGTGTGCAACTCGCCGACGCTTCGACCAAGCGTGGTTTCGAGGTGACGCCGCTGCCCGAGGCGACGCAACGCAAGATCCTCGATCTGATCCCGTTTGCCGGGGTCAACAACCCCGTCGACTTTACCGGCCAAGTCCTAAATGAGCGGCGTTTCCTCGAGGACAGCATGCGCTATGTCATTGATGAAGGAGGTTATGACAGTCAGATCCTCTACATGGCCAGCCTGCCGGTCTCGCAATTTACCGGACAACTCAGTCTGGAGGTCTTCACCGCCCTGCGCGAGGAATATCCCGAGGAACTGATGATTATGAGCATGATCGCTACGCCCGAGGGTCGCAAGAAATACGAGGATCTCGGCTATCCCTGTTTCGAGGACCATTCGCTGGCGGTGCGCGCCATGGCCGGGCTGCGTTATTTCGGCGAAGTGTTCGAGCGTGGCCAACCCGACGCCGCGCCGGCGTTGCCCAAGGATGCGTTGCCGGCGCCGAGCGTCGCCGTGAGCGAGCATGAGGCCAAGCGGATCATCGCTTCGACCGGCATTCCCGTCGCCCGGGAAGCTCTGGCCGATAGCGCCGAGGCCTGTGTTGCCGCCTGGAAGACCTTCGTCGGGCCGGTGGTGATGAAGATAGCCTCGCCGGATCTACCGCATAAGACCGAGATCGGCGGTGTACTGTTGAACATCGATGATGAGCAATCGATCAGGGATGGTCACGCCACCTTGATCGAGCGGGCTAGCACCGCCAAACCCGATGCCCAGATTGATGGCGTGATCGTCGCCGAGATGATCAAGGGCGGGGTCGAGACGGTGATGGGGGTGGTGCGCGATCCGGTATTCGGTCCAGTAGTGATGTTCGGCATCGGCGGGGTTTTTGTCGAGGTCTTGAAGGATGTAAGCTTCCGCGTCGCCCCCTTCGGTGTCGATGAAGCGCATCGGATGATCGATCAAATTCGCGGTCGGGCGATGCTTGATGGGGTTCGTGGTGCACCGCCGTCGGATATCGCGGCGCTGGCCGATGCGCTCTCGCGGCTATCCGTCTTCGCGGCGGCGAATGCCGAGAGTATCGAGTCGATCGACGTGAATCCGTTCATCGTCCTGCCTAAGGGGGCGGCGGCGGTGGACGCCTTGATCGTCCCCGCCGGCCGCGACTGATCGCACCGATCTAGGCCAATGGCTTAGCTGTTCGACACCCACTGCAATAGGTGCTGAGAAACGGTTACGAGGACGCCGTCTTGGTTGTGGATTTCGACATTGGCGGTGGAGCGGCGCTTGGTCATGTCGATTGCCGCGATGGTGTAGGTCACGGTGATGGTGTCGCCGAGATAGACCGGTTTTAAAAACCGCACCCGGTCGAAGCCGACCGCCACCGGGGTCTCGGTCAGATCGTCACGGCAATGGGCGATGGCCAGGGTCGAGACGGTGGAGATGAAGCCCACTAGCAAGGCACCATGCGCCTGGCGTCGGCCAAAGCTGGAGCGTTCCATATAGACTTGGTTGGTGTGGTTCGGTGAGAAGTCACCGGTAATCCCGGCGAATAGATAGACGTCGCTCTCACCAACGGTCTTCGAAAAGGTGCTGACGTCCCCAATAGTGACGTGAAAGTCGGGCATGATTGCTTCCAATTTCGTCTTAGTAATCGCCAGAACGTAACTGCTGGGTTTGCTGGCTCAGCTTGTCACAGGATGCTTGTTACGGTCCAATTAAGCGACAGTGGGATGGAGAAAAATCCGATGCGCGAAGAGATCATAGATATAGCCACCAAAGACGGGCAGATGGAGACGTTTGTCTGCCGGCCTGAGCGTGGTGGTCCCTATCCAGCGGTGTTCGTGCTGATGGACGCGCCGGGGATCCGCGAGGAGCTGTACGACATGGCGCGCCGGCTTGGCACCGCCGGTTATTTCGTGATGTTGCCAAACCTTTATTACCGCGCCGGGCGTGACACCAAATATGGCCCCGACGTGTTGGAGCATGGGAGCGCTGAACACACGAGAATGCGCGCTGTTCGCACCAAGATGACCATTCCCCCGGTGATGGAAGATGTCGGGGAACTGCTCGATTTCGTGGCCGGGCATGATGAAGCAACTAATGGTCTGGTGGGTGTTCACGGCTATTGCCTGAGCGGCCCCTTCGCCCTGGCCGCTGCCGCACGGTATCCTGATCGGGTGGGCGCCGCTGCGTCGTTTTATGGAACCTGGTTGGTCAGCGAGAACGAGGAGAGCCCGCATCTGACCTTGGGGCAGGCCAAGGGAGAGATTTACATCTCCTGTGCCGAGCATGACGAACTGGCGCCGCTCGACATGGTCGAGAAGCTGCGAGGGCTGCTCGAGGCGTCGGGTAATGTCGGCGAGTTGGAGATCCATCCCGACGTCCATCACGGCTTCGCTTTTCCCGAACGCTGGTGCTACGACAAGCCGGCTGCCGAACGTCACTGGGAGCGACTGTTCGCGTTATACGCACGGAATTTGCGGTAGCGCTGCCCGATCGACACCGCAAATATCGGAGGCAAAGCAATGAGCTTTTCCTCTACCCAATGCGGCGTATTTAAGGGCATTGCCCTTGGCGCGGCGGCCACCTTGGCGGCCTTTGCTGCGATCGTGGTAATGGACCAGCGCTTCCGACCAGGAATGGGGCCACCCTCTCGCGCTGGCGGTAACCGCAAGGTGAAGGCGCGACCGATAAGGAGTGGTTGCCTACGGAAAGCGGTTTACTGCTGCGAATCCATATATTGGACAGGCTCAACTCCAAAAGGGCCGTGGTCACCGTGGCGGTCGAAACCGAGTCAAGATGTCGGGTGATCATCGTACCATCAATCATGATCGATGCTGTTTTCCAGGCGTCTAGTCGACGCGCATCCAACCATCATTTAACCCGCAAGGATGAACCGCCCAAACAATTGGCGGCTTAGAGGTGCGGGACGATCTCTTCCCAGGCCAGACGGATCGAACTTTCGGCGCGGGTCGGCGACATCCCGCCAAGGTTTGACCAGAGTACGAACTCGGTGATCCCGAAGGCTTCCTTCATAGACCCCATGCGGTCGACGCATTCCTGAGGGTTCCCGGCCACGGCAGCGCCAAATTCAGCCAGTTTGTCATAGGCTAGATAGCCCATCTCACGGCTTTTTGCGCCCTCGGCCATGGTCAACTCGTAACCCTTCACCGGGCCGCCCTTGCCGGGTTGCTGGTGACTGGCGACTTTGTTGTAGAACCACTCGACATGCGGTTTCAGGGTCTCGTGCGCCCGCTTTGAGCTGACATCGGTGAAAAATGGTAGCAGGATCATCCGTTCCAAGGTTGCCGGGTCATGGCCGTGCTCGACCAGTTTGTCCTCATAGCGCTTGATCTCATCAGCGAGGCGCGGAATCCATTCCTCGCGATATGTACGGTAGCTGAACGGCGAGGCGAGCTGTAGCGACCAGCCGTTGCGCGCCGCCTGATCGAAGCTGTCCGGTGAAATGGTTGCCTGATAGATTGGAGGATGCGGGACTTGTACCGGTTTCGGCAGCATTTCGATCTCTTCGGCGACCTGCCAGTATTTGCCCTCGTGGGTGAATTTCTCCTGGGTCCAAGCTTTTAGAATCAGCTCGATTCCCTCGTTGAACATCTCGCGGCTATCGCCCATCTCCAGACCGAGACCGACGAATTCGTGTGGTTGATAGGCCCGGCCAATGCCGAAATTCAGCCGGCCGCGCGACAGGCAGTCGACAAGCGCGAAATCGGCGGCGGTACGCAGCGGATGGTTGAACGGAATGACGGAGACGGCGGTCCCAATGCGCATCCGCTTCACCCGCTGTATCACCGATGCGGCGATGACCTGCGTCGAGGTGGCGATACCATAGGTCGAGAACAGATGCTCGGCGACCCAGGCGGTGTCGTAACCCAAGGCCTCAGCCAGTTCGAACAACTTCATGTCAGCTTCCAGGCCTTCGACGCGCATCGACTGGTCCGGATATTGACTAAGGCTGAATACGCCCCATTTTGTGCGCTTGGCCATGGATTTTCTCCGCTTGGAAAGTCATCGGTCGTTGGCAGGTATCTTCCCTCGACTGCGCCCCATCAAGCAAGGGGAGGGGTGGATTAATCCAGGCGGTCGGTTAGTGGATGGTTAAAATCAGATTGGCGATGGACCTACGAGGCGACGGTGTTCGTGGTTTCACGGCGCCTCCGGCAGCTTTGTTACCGTGCCAAAAATCCGCCATCGATGGTCAGCTCGCTCCCGGTGACAAACTTGGCGGCGTCGCTGGCCAGGTAGACCACGCCCTCGGCGATATCCAGCGGCTCGCCTAACTCGCCGAACGGGACGTTGTTTTCGATGTATTCCCGGAATTCCGGACCGCGGCGTTGGATGGCGCCGGCGACCATCGGTGTGTCGATAAAGCCGGGATGGATCGAATTGACCCGAACCCGGGGTGTCTTGCGCGCACATTCCAGCGCCGCCGCCTTGCTCAACAGGCGGACACCACCCTTTGACGCGCAGTAATTTGATGAATTAGCGATGCCCGCGAAGCCGAGGATTGACGAGATGTTGATGATTGATCCGCCGGTTCCCTGGAGCATCGCCCTGATACCGTGTTTGCAGCCGAGGAAAACGCCATCCAAGTTGATCGAAAGGCACCGTTTCCAAGTATCCAACTCCATCTCGATCAATTCAACTCCGCTGCCGCCGATCCCGGCGCCGTTCAGCAGGATGTCGAGGTGGCCATGCTCTTCCATAATATCGGCGCAGATCCGCTCCCATTGCGCCTCGACGGTAGTGTCGTGCGGCTTGAAGCTGCACGCGCCCCCGGCCTCACGGATTGCCGCAGCGACGTTCTCACCTTCGACCTCTTGGATGTCGGAGAGAACGACCGTGGCGCCCTCGGCCGCCATAAGGTCGCCGGTGGCCTTGCCGAGCCCTGAGGCTCCGCCGGTTAGTAGCGCGACCTTACCATCCAAACGTCCCATCAATTCTCTCCCTTTTTTCTGTCCGACACTCGTAGATGAGCGCCCTGTTTTAGCAACGCCGCTTGCAATTCGACGATATTGATATCAGCGACATCGACCCTGCCATTGGCGGCCAGTGCGGCGGCGGCGCCGGCGGCATGGCCGGTCACCCAACATTGCGGTATCTCGCGCATGAAGGTGTGGGTCTGGGCATCGCTCGACATATGCCGCCCGGCCGCCAGAAGGTTGGGCACTCCTCGGGCGACCAAGGCTCGGTAGGGGATCGAGACTGGGGCGAATTTTGGGGCCAGACTGGGGCTGACGCCGATCTCGTCGGCGTGACGAATACCGGCCTTCCATTCGGCGCCGGTCATTCGGCTCAGCCCCCGCATCCGGCGGCTGTGGCGCACACCGATTTGCGGGCCGGTCAGCATCACCCAAGCATTTTCGAAGCCCGGCGCGTGCTCGCGATAGAACGATAGCAGGCCCTGCATGCGTTGGCGCGACAGATGCTCGACCTGATTAAGGTCTTCCAGGTCAACGGCGCTAAAGCCGCTTAGGCGCGGCCCCATGAACACCGCCACATCGTCCCGCCAGGCCGGCATCGGTAGCGAGAACTGGTTGAAGCGGTCGCGGGCCAGGGCGGTAAACGCCGAGAAAGCCGGTTTCTCAGTCATCTTGAAATCAAGCCATTTGGGGATCTCCAGGCCGCCGAATAGCCAGGCGGTATTCATGGTGTGATGGATACTACCGTCCTGGATATCGTCCTCGGCTGCCTCGCCCGCGCCGACGAAGATATCGCCATCGCCGGTGGTATCGACGACTACCGAGGCCAGGACCGCGTGGCGGCCCTGCTTGGAATGCAGGATCGCGCCCTTGATCCGTCCGTCCTCCATGATCGGTGCGGTCGCCCAGGCGTGCATGACCAGATCCGCGCCCGCCTCGCGCGCCAGATCGTCCGAGGCGATCTTGAGGCGTTCCGGATCGATCATCGGCGCCCAGGTGACAGTGCCGTGATGGGCCGAGAAGCGGTTCGACCAATAATCGACGTGGCGCTCGTCCCGGCTGCCCCAGAGATTGCGTTCCGGTCCAAGGATCGCGTCCTCGGGCAAGCGATCGAGTACCTCCTCGCAGAAACCACGCAGCAACAGATTGCCGTCCCAGTCGGTCATCCGATCGATCCAGATTACCAACCCGCCGGTGGCAAGACCGCCGAGATGGTTGTAGCGCTCGACCAGCATGGTCCTGGCGCCAAGTCGCGCAGAGGCGGTCGCCGCCGCGGTTCCCGCCGGGCCGCCGCCGATCACCAGAACATCGACCTCGTCGAAAACCGGGATCTCGCGCGCTGGCTCGATGATAGAGCCACCGCTACGGCGCGGACGCCTAGGCTCGCGTTCCACGTTAAAGACCGATTGGGTATAGGTTTGACGATCCTCGCCAGCCATGGCGCGGTCTCCATTTTGCAAATTACTAAGGCCGTCTTGGCAACGTGGTTTCACCTCGGCCCGACTGTATTTTTGTCATCCCAGCCTACGCTCACTGCTGTCCGGAACTGCGGTCGCCGTCCTCGTAAACGGCCGCAGTTCCTGGCAGCTGTGAACGTAAGCTAAGATGATGGGTGAGATCTCCCCGGAGAGCAGTGGATGCCGGCGAGCATGAAAACCGAGCGGTTATTGCAATGTTTCCAACCCCATGGCCACGCCGAAACGGCGGGAGCAGTCTAGGTGGTCGCCATATTTGCGATGTCCGGCGGTGTGCTGGGCCGAGGCGAGTAAAAGCCGTTCGCGGTCCCAGCTTCGGTTCTTGGCGTAATCCTCCAGGGTGCACTGGGCAATTTCCTGGTTGTGCGGGTCATTGCCAACCCGCGCGGCAGCGAAGGCGAGACGTTGGACCAGGGGTGCACGGTCCTCGTCGCCATCGATATAGGCTTGGGTCCAGCCGACCGCGGCCTCGGCATCCATTTCGATCAGCGCCGTTTCGAGGTTCGCCAGAATGTTGTAGCCAGAAAGCCGTGATGCGGCGGCCGGTGCCTTGACCCGAGCCGGGGTCAACTCGCCGATATAACGCTGATGCCAGGCGGCGCGATTGAGGTAGGCGGCGGCATGGAACAGCAGCTTAATCCGTTGCGGATGTTTGAATCGGTCGTAAAACCACCCCAGCGTGTTGCAATACTCGTAGCAATGCTGCGACAGGGAAAAATTGTTTGCGCCATGGGTCTCCAACAAAACCTGTGCGGCGCCAAGTTGGAGGGTGTCGACAATCGCTCGGGGCGCTTTACCGGCTTTGAGAAGGTTGGCGAGGTGCTCGATAAAGCCGGGTTCTGGTTGCCGGATAATCGCTTCGATCAGGGCTTCCGATTCAAAGCGGGTCAGCGGCTCGGCATTGTCGAACAAAGCCCGCTCGGCGTCACTGACACCGGCATAGGGCACGGCGGACAGGGTTTCACCCTCAAGATGGATCTTCACCGCATTGCAAGCCATCTCATAAGTTGAATACCAGCGCGGTCCGACCGCGATATCCAGGGCGCCGGCATAGATCACGTCGTGTGACCCATTGGCGTCCCAACCGATGGCGTCGCCAAGCTCGACCGTGGCCCGGGCCCGGAAGGCCTTGTGGCCGGTGGTGTAGGAGCGGTTGTTGTGGGCCCGGTCCTGGACATCGATCAGGCCAGCAAAAGCTAACTCGGCTAGCACGGTCTCGCGATTTGGTTTGTCCTGCATTAAGCCCAGGAAAACCCGATAGGCCTCTTCGACATTGCCCCGATGGACATGGGTCATCCATTGGTCCAACCGCTCTCGGATCGGGCCAGAAAGATTTTTTGGTTGTTGGTCAGGCCAATGTACGACAGGCACAGGAGGGTCGCCCGGGGGCAGGGTATAGCCGCGGGCATAATGCCCGGGCGCCTTCAAAACCTTTTGGTTCCAGATATCGAGGCCGGTTGGCATGTACCAGATGGTTTGGGCATAGGGCAGACCCTCGGCGCCCTTTGGCATCATGCCGGCCAGGTTTAAAGTCGCCCGGGCGCTTAACAGGCAATGGTCGTTGTTGACGAAGTTTATGTAACCGTCATCAATCCGCTCATGATACGGCACGTGGGTGTAGGGGCCGTGGATACGCACCGCCTGGGCCAACATCTCCGTCAGCGGGCGTCCGGCGCGCACGATGTCGTAACAAATCTCGCTCGCGCCGTGCTGGTCGCGCGCCATGATCCGCTCTTCCATACGATCGTACAGACCGCGCACTTGGTTAGTGATCGGGGCTGAGTCGGGCATAACGACCTCCACAATTGTCCGATCGCAGTGGATCAGAGGAGATCCATTCCGCGTAATCGAAGGCGGAAACGGTTAGTCGTCTCAGTTTGGGGGGCCGGGCCAAGCGTTGCAAGGTAGAGCGCGCACACACCTGTGATTTGGAGGAGGACTTAACAGATCAGCGTGATAGCCGGGTCGTCGTTTCCACACCCGTTGCCGGCTCGCCAAGGAGCGATGCGCTACCGAGGTTCTCGAATGGCGCAACGTGGGGCAGGACCATTTTATCGCCTGCCACCACGCCGTAGACTTTGATTTTTTGCTGTAGAGCGGGATGACGGATGTTTGTAAGGTTCAGGTACTCGCCGGCGCCTTACGACCCCTTGAAGTTCGGGATCCGCCGTTCTGAGACCGCCCGGATGCCTTCCTTGAAATCGTTGGTTTGGCGCAAATTATTCTGCACCATCAACTCGTGGTCGGTGGCTTTACGGACGTTGTCGGCCAGACCCTGGCGCATGGTGGCGCGGGTTTCCATCACTCCTAATGGGGAGTTTTCGGCGATCTCGGCGGCGAGCGCCTGTGCCGCACCGCGTACTTCGTTGAGCGGCACCAGCATGTCGGCCAGACCCCAGGCGGCGGCTTCCTCGCCCTTGATCCGGCGGCTGGTATAAAACATCAGGTTGGCCCGCTGCTGGCCGATCAGCGCCGGCAAGGTATAGGTCAGGCCGAAACCGGGATGGAAGCCGAGTCGGGTAAAATTGGCGGCGAAACGCGCTTCCGGCGCCGCGACCCGGAAGTCGGGAACCAGACTCAGGCCAAACCCACCGCCGATCGCCGCGCCCTGGACCGCGCCCACGATGGGGGTCTTGGTTGAGAACAGACGCACCGCCTCAACGTAGAGGTGATTGGCCGGGCTGCCATCGGCATCGGTTTTCTGTTCGCTACTGCTGGTGCCATCGGAGCTGAAATTGGCCCCGGCGCAGAAGGATTTTCCAGCCGCGCAAAGCACGGCGGCGCGCAAGTTG
Source organism: uncultured Alphaproteobacteria bacterium (assembly GCA_937776645.1). Lineage (GTDB taxonomy): Bacteria > Pseudomonadota > Alphaproteobacteria > Thalassobaculales > Thalassobaculaceae > JADHLJ01. The sequence continues at coordinate 12,600 of CALMRI010000005.1, forward strand.
CTGTCGCCATCGATTATTTCCATGGCGGTGGCAATCTGTTGGATCAGCGCATAGTCGAAGAAATTGTGGGGCGGGCGTTGAATTTCAATGGTGGCGACGTGGCCGTCGACGGTTATGCCAAGGGCATCGAAGTCAGGGAAGGTAGCCATATTGTCTCTCCGGGGCGGTTTGTTCGACTTTGGTCCGAAAGGGAAGGCAGGGTCAATCGCGCGGATGCTTGATGATCAAGGCGTCGACGATCGATATTCCATCACCGGGACGATGCACCAGGACAGGGTTTAAATCGACTTCCGCGACCTGTTCGGCGGTCGCGGCGGCGAAGCCGGACAGTTTCTCCATGAGGTCTAGTAGGGCGTCGATGTCCTGACCCAGGGCATTCAGCATTGCAGCGCCGCGTAACTTTCCCAGCAGCACACGGGCGTCTTGGCGGTCCAGCGGTACCGGTGCAAAGGCGACATCGCGGGAGGCCTCGACGGCGGTACCGCCGAAACCCGCCATCAGCATCGGTCCGAAACCGGAACTGTTGCTGATGCCGAGGATCATCTCCAGGCCCGGTCTGGCCATCGGTTGCACCAGGGTGCCGAGAATCCGGGCGTCGGGGGCATTGGCGGTGACCCGCGTTTGGATGGTCTCGAAGGCTTGGCGGGCCGCGTTGGCGCCGGTGATGGCAAGCGCGACGCCGCCAGCGGCTGATTTATGTGGAAGATCGGGGGATTGGATCTTCAAGGCCACCGGACCAGAGATCTGCGCTGCGGCCTTGGCGGCTTCATCACCGGTCGTTACCAGAATGCCGGAGACCGCCTTAATGCCGCCTTGGGCAAGCAATTGCATTGCCTGATGCTCGGCGATCGCCTCGGGGGCCGTGGTTAAATCCGCGGCTAGTCGGGCGTCTGGGGCAGCTTTATCGGGCGTCATGGGACGCGCTAGAAACCGCTCCCTCACCTGGCGATAGGTGGTCATCGCGGCAAGAGCCCGGGTGCAGTGACGCATATTGGTAAACAATGGTAACCCAGCCTTGGCCAGAAGCGTGACTACGTCCGGATGCGGCAGGGTATAGCTCCACATCAGGATCGGTTTGGTGGTGGCGCTGCCCAATTCCGCCAGCGCCTTCGGCTCGCGCTGCAGGGTCGCCGGATTGCGGGCCGAGGTGATTGAGATCACCGCATCGACTTGATCCGACGCGGCGATCATCGCGCTCATCTTTGCATAGCCTAATTCGCGGATCACCCCGGCCGTTCCATCGACCGGGTTCTGTGAGGTCCCGTAACTTGGCAGATGTTGATCAATGTCGGCGCGGGTCGCCGGATCGAGCATTGGAACGTCCAATCCGTCGGCGGCGCAGCTATCGGCCATCCAACCTCCGGCGCCGCCGGACCCAGTGAAGATGCCAACCCGATTGCCGGCCGGTAGGCGATCGCCATAGTGCGAGAAGGCGCTGGCGATATCGACCATCTCCTCGGTGTCATTGCCCTCGATCACGCCGTAGCGCTCGAAGATTGCCTGATAGGTCTGATACGATCCAGCCAGCGATGCGGTGTGTGACGCGGCAGCGCGAATGCCCGCCTCGGAGCGGCCGATCTTGGTGACGATCATCGGTTTGCCGGCGCGCAACGCCTTCTCGGCAACGAGGGCCAATTTTGCTGGCGTCTTCACGTCTTCCATGAACATCAAGAAGACATCGGCCTCGTCGGCCTCGATCAGATGGTCGACCACATCGAGACCTTCCAGACAGGCTTCATTGCCGGTGGTCACGACGTGGCTGAACCGCATATCCCTCGGCCGGCCGCGGTCGTAAAACGCGAAGCCCATGCCGCCACTCTGGGCAACCACGGCGATCCGTCCGGCGTCCGACCAGGCCGGCGTCAGCGCCATGTCGTCGCCTTCGACGGCGGGGCTGAAGGTCGCGCAGAGTTTGGTCGCCATGGTGGCAAAACCTTCGGAGTTCGGACCGGAGATCAGCATTCCGGTGCGCGCCGCGATATCGAGAACTTGTTGCTGGAGATTGCTGCCGCCGGCCGAATGGTCCTCGGCGAAACCGGAGGCTAAAATCAGCGCCGCCTTCACCCCGACCTTGGCGCACTCCTCCAACGCGCCGGGAATATGCGCCGCCGGGATGATCAGGATCGCCAGGTCCGGGCGTGTGGGTGTATCGGCGATTGAGAGATAAGCTTTACGCCCCATGATTTCGCCATGCGAGCGGCTGATCGGGTAAATCGGGATGTCAATGTCATGGCACCCCATGACCGCCATGATCCGGCCGCGCAGAATGTGGGGGTCAGGTGATGCGCCAATGACTGCCACCGCCGCCGGCGAAAGAAGGGCGGATAGATCGGGCATGAGGCGACCTCAGCGCAGGCCGAGGCCGCGGGCGATGATCCCCCGCAATACCTCGGTGGTGCCGCCCTGGATGGTCAGCTTCGGCGCGATCGTCGTGGCGAATTGCAGCAACTCGTCGAAAGCCGCGCGGTTGCCCGGTTCAGCATCGACAAAAGCCGCTAGATCGCGGGCCTTGGCCGGCAGCGCCTGCTCCCAGATGGTTCCCACGTCCTTGACGATGGAGCCCTCCAGAACCGGTTCCTTGCCAGCCTGCAGCATACCGTTCACCGAGACCGACATCCGCCGCAGTGTGTGGACCTGGGCCACCAGTCGGCCGATGCCTTCAGCCGCTCTAGCGTCCGGGTTCTGACCGAGGACCCGCACCAGTTCGGTCAGCACGTAATAGGTTTCGAGAAACCGCTCCGGGCCGCTGCGCTCGTAGGCCAGCTCGCTGGTCGCCTGCTTCCAGGCGCCGTCGACCTCACCCAGAACATGGTCTTCGGGGATGAATAGATCATCGAAAACCACCTCGTTGAACTCATGCTTTCCAGCCATGTTGCGCACCGGGTTGATGGTGATCCCCGGTTGCTTCAGGGCGACCAGGAATTGGGTCAGGCCATGGCGCCGGTTATCCTTGGTCGGGACCGAGGTGCGAAACAGGCCAATCATATAGTCGGAATTATGAGCATTCGAGGTCCAAAGCTTGGTGCCGTTGATCAGATAGCCGCCCTCGGTCGACGTCGCGCGGGTGCTGGCGGCGAACAGATCAGAGCCGGAATTCGGCTCGCTCATACCAATACAGAAACAGCACTCACCCCGGGTGATCGCTGGCACCACATCGAGCTTAATATGCTCCGGTGCATATTTCAGCAGGACCGGACCACTTTGACGATCAGCGGTGAAATGCGCGGTGATGGGTGCGTTATGAACCCGGAACTCCTCGGTCACCACATAGCGCTCCAGGAAACTGCGCTCCTGGCCGCCGTATTTCTTCGGCCAAGTCATGCCGATCCAGCCCTTGGCGCCCACGCGTTTGCTGAACGCGCGGTCGAACCCGCTTTTCATAATAGTCAGTTGCGGATCAAAGCCGCCATTGGCGATCTCTTCGGCCAGGAAAGTGCGAACCTCGATGCGCAATTCTTCGGCTTCCGGCGGCAGGCGGATCGGATCGAAATGAATAGCTTGGGACATTTAGCGATTTTCCTGAATTTTTGGTTGGATCAGCGCGAGGCGAGCAGCGGCCAGAGATCGTCGGCGCCACCCTTGGCAACGAACTCGCCAAGCTGAACGGCCCATTCGCTTTCATTGCCGAAATCGTCGCGCCAACCCCAGAGGCGTTGGGTGAAACGGTGCAGGATGTGCTCCTCGGTAAAGCCGATGGCGCCGTAGACCTGATGGGCGATCGCGGCGCCTTGACCGGCAGCCTCTCCAGCGCGGATTTTGGCCGCCGCGGTCTCGAAGAACACGGAGTCGTTAAAGGTGTCCATTGTTTGGATGGTGTCGGCGGCCGAGCTTGCCGCCGCGACTGCCGCCGCCGTCTCACCAGCCAACTTGGCCAGGTTATGTTGCACTGCTTGGAATTTCGAGATCGGCTTACCGAAGGCGACGCGCTCCTGCGCATAGTCGGTGGCAAGGGTGAGGATCGCCTGCAACCCGCCGCCAATTTGCACGGCCCGGGCGGCCGCTCCCATCAGCGCCAGGCTGTTGCTGCTCAAACCCTGGGCGAGGGGGCCAATCCCTATCGGAACCACGCCGTCAAAGGTAACCGCGTCGCGGCCATCGCCGGCAAGGCCTGGAGCGCCGAGGATCGTGCAATCCTTGGTGGCGACAAGAACCACATGGTTCTCGCCGTTGCGCTTAGCCAGGACCACCAGGGTCTCGACGCTGCTGGCGAAAGCAATGCCAAGGGCGCGGCCGGAAAGCTTGCCGTCATCGCCAATGTTAATCCGGTCACGCAGCCGGCTGGGGGCCACGGTCATCGCGCCGACCGGACATTTGAGGCCAGCCGAGGCGAGCAGCCAACCGGCCACCAGGGTTTCCGCCAGTGGGACCGGGACCGCAAAGCGTCCGGAGACCGCCAGAACATCGAAGCCGTCGGCAAGGGAGGCGCCACTACCGCCGCTCTCTTCCGGTACCCAGGCCAAGCTCAACCCGGCCTCCTCAAGCGCGGTCCAAAGCTCAACCTTCCAGCCGTCATCCTTGGTTGCATTGATGGTTTGTGGGTCGCAGAGGTCCTGGAAGATTCGGGTGGTGGCGTCAACCAGGAGAGAATTGGTATCGGACATTGGCTTGCTCACGGTTGCGGTTCGGGGGTGGCTTACGATTGTTTGTTCGGCGCGAACAATAGCGCCGCGCTGCGCTATCGGCCATCACCGGGGCCATCATGTCGGCGATATGCGGGAGATGGTAAGCGTGGCGCAGCTGGCAAGGTGTCCTTCATGTGGTCTTATCGCGTCGCCCCACCGGAAAACGGCGTATGTGCATCTCGCCCCAGAAGCCGCAGGCGAAGGAAATTCAACAAACTGATCACGCCATATTCCCGCACCCTGGCGCGATCGCCGGGCAATTGGGTCATCTGTGCTTCGATAAGGTCGCCAAAGGCGATGCCAAGATGGACGGTGCCGGCGCGCTGTCCCTCCTGTTCGGCTGGTCCCGCGACACCGGTCGTAGAGATGCCGACATCGGCTTTGAGGATCTTGCGCACCCCGTCGGCCATGGCGCGGGCGGAATCGGGAGTGACGACGGGGCCCTCGGGCACATCCAGCAGGCTGAATTTGACGTCACTGGCATAGGCGACGATGCCGCCGCGCAAGACGTCGCTGGAGCCAGGAACCGAGGTCAGGCGAGCGGCGACCATGCCGCCGGTCACCGATTCCGCCACCGCAAGGGTTAGGTGGCGCTCGCGAAGTAGTTGTAGCACGACCGATTCCATTGTTTCATCATCGGTGCCGAAGACATAGACCCCAATTACATCGCGGACCTCCGCTTCTTCCTCGGCGAGGATCCGGGTGGCCTCTTCCTCGCTGTTGGCCTTGACCGTCACTCGGACCTTTAGACCCTCTATGCCGCTGGCTTGAAAAGCGATGGTGGCGCGGCCGGTCTTATCCAGATGCGCCATCCGCTCGGTCAGCATCTCGTCGAGGCCGGACTCGGACTGGCCCCAGGTTTTCAGTACTCGACTCTTGATCACCGCCGTCACGCCGGCGCGACGCTGCAGGTCTGGGATCACGCATTCTTCGACCATCATCTTCATCTCGAAGGGTACGCCGGGGACCGCGTAGATAACTTTGTCGCCAACCGGACAGATCAGCCCCGGCGCCGTACCCGGCATCTGCGGGATCGCCGCGCCGCCATCGGGAATATCGGCCTGACGCAGATTGTTGTCGGACATCACCCGGCCGCGGGATTCGAAGCGGTCACGAATTCGTTCGGCGATCTCGTCATCTCGGGTCAGGCCAACGCCCATGACCTCGGCGATCACCTCGCGGGTGATGTCATCCTGGGTCGGACCAAGGCCGCCACTGACAATCACCGCGTCTGAGCGGTCAAGGGCCTGCTGAATGGTGTCGATCATGCGTTGCCGGTTATCGCCGATCGTCACGTGGTAGACGCAGTCGATCCCGGCAAGCGCCAGTTTCTCGCCAATCCAGGCAGCGTTCGAGTTAACGATCTGACCCAGCAGAAGTTCGGTACCAATTGCAACAAATTCACAACGCATGACCGTGCCTCCAAATGTTAGATCTTAGCTGTCCCTGGCGCGGTGACGCCAAACCGCTCGAGAAAAATCGGCAATTGCGCATCGGCCATCTCGTTGCCCTGCTGGATCAGACAGCCTTTGGCTTTGGCTATTTGCAGAAACTGGGTCATCGGCGGCTTGGTCACCACGTCGGCGACCACGGTGTCCGGGCGGATGCCGTCGAGCGGGAAGGGCAGGGGATCGTCGGCGCCCATGCCCATCGGCGTCGCGTTGGCCAGGATGTCGATTTGGGCTGGATCGCCGGCGTCCTCGGTCACCGGTACACCGGGATAATGTTTGCGAAGGCTCGCTATAAGCGCATTGCGGCGCGTCTCGTCCACCTCGATTATCGCCAGACGGGCGGCGCCGTTATCGGCGACGGCGTGGGCGATGGCGCTGCCGGCACCTCCCGCCCCAACCAGGACCACTCGCTTGCCGCCAACGGATACGCCATGCTTGGCAAGCGCCGAGAGAAAACCAAGCCCGTCCGTCATGTCGCCGATCAACCGGCCCGACGCATCGCGTTGAACGATGTTGCAGGCACCGATGCGTTTGGCCCGTTCGCTAACCTCGTCGCAATTGGCCAGCGCCGCCTGTTTATGCGGAATGGTGACCCCGGATCCGGAACAGTTCTGCCAACCGCGCAGCATATCAAAGAAGCCGGCAACCGCTTCCGGCGCTAGGTCGAAGGTGACCATGGCGCCATCGATCCCCTGTTCAGCCAGATGGCCATTGATCGTCGTCGGCGAGCGTACCTGAGCGACGGGGTGCCCAATGAGCGCGTAAAACCGTGAGGTTCCGGTGAGGATCTTGACGCTCATGGCAGACCGACCCCGGGGACGTCGACCCGGGTGATCTCGATCTTGCCGGTGCGCCCCTTGGCGATGTCGGGGCCGGAGCCGGTATTGGTGCAGACGAACAGGGTCCGACGATCTTCCCCACCCAATATGCAGGCATAGGCGCCGCGATCGCCCAAGCTGATTCGATCCGCCACCTCGCCGCCATCTCGAAACCGGACCAGTTCCTTATTCTGTGGGTCTGATACCCAGACCGCACCCTCGGCATCAAGGCAGATACCGTCCGGATACATGTTGTCTGTCTCGGCAAAGACCCGGCGGTCAGACAAGGAGCCATCGGCTGCGACGGTAAACGCGGTCAGCCGCTTGGCTCGGGTCTCGCCGACGATCAGGGTCTTACCATCCGGGGTAATCACCGTGCCGTTGGGGAACCAGAGGCCGTCGGCGGCAACGCTGACGCTACCATCAGGGCTCACCCTCACCAGGGTCGTTGCGCGGGGTTCCTCGCCGGCATGGCGGTTGAAGCCGAAATTACCGACATAAGCGCCACCCTGGGCATCGACGACCATGTCGTTGCACCAGTAATTGGCATAGCCGGATAGGTCAGCATGCTCGACCAGCGCGCCGTCCTCTAGGCGCATCAGTTTTTGATCCCGCATCGAGACGATCAGCAGTTTGCCATCCGGCGTCCAGCCCAAGCCCGAGGGCTGTTCCGGCACGGTAACGATGGTCTCTCGATTGCCCTCCAGATCGACCGCGATGACCTCGAAAGCATAGAAATCCGAAAACCACAGCCGCCCGTCACGCCAGCGCGGGCCTTCGGCAAAAGTGAGACCGTCGAGAATTGGGGTAAGTTCATTCATGGCCATCCATCTCCGGGTACCTCAACGCGGGTCATCTCGATCCTGCCGGTCGGATTGGCCGCGTGATCCTTGTTGCGCCAGTTATTGGTGCAAATCAGTAGCGTTCGGCGATCCACCCCGCCCAACGCGCAGGCATAGGAACCGCGCTCGCCGGTCGAGACCGTCTGGGCAATCTCGCCGCCATCCTTGATCCGCATGACTTGTTTCTTCACCGGGTCGGCGATCCACACCGCGCCCTCGGCATCCATGCAGATCCCGTCTGGCACCCAGTTTCCCTGGCTGTCGGCCCAGTTCCGGCGATTGGAGAGCGTCCCGTCGTTGGCCTTGTTGAAGGCGGTGAGCTTGCGGCCCCAGGACTCCGCCACCACCATCGTCTTGCCATCGGGGGTGATGGCGATCCCGTTCGGGAAAAACAGGTCATCGGCGGCGACGCTGGTCGAGCCATCGGGATCGACCCGCACCAACGTGGTGTTGCGCGGCGCTTCGCCGGCCCGATAGTCAAAGCCGAAATTGCCGACATAGGCGCGACCGTTACCATCGACGGTCATGTCGTTGCACCAGTGGTGTGACAGCGAAGACACATCGGCGTGCTCGACCAGACCGTCTGGATCCAGTCGCATCACCTTCTGATCGATCATCGAGACGACTAGCAATCGCCCATCCGGCAGCCATCCCAGCCCTGAGGGCTGATTGGGCACCGCACAGATGGTCTCTGCCTTGCCGTCCAGGTCGACTGCCATCACCGAATGCGAATAGAAATCCGAGAACCATAACCGCCCATCATGCCAGCGTGGGCCCTCCGGGAAGGTGAGATTGTCGAGGAGGATGGTTAGCTTAGACATCAAGCATCTCCGGCGGCATTCATCCGGTTCGGCTACGCTGGCAACGGGAATTTTTCCAGCGCTTCCTTGTAATGTGGCTCGTTATCGATCTCCAGGGTCGCGAGTACCCGCACCACGGCGCAATAGAAGGCAATGGAGAGCACCAGGTCGACCAGATGCTCGTTACTGAACGCATCTTCCAGGAAGGCGAATTCAGCGTCCGGGATCTTGAGGTCGGTGACCATCGCCCGAGCCGAGCGAAGAATCGTACGCTCCAGTTCGGGCAAGCCGCTATCCCGGCCTTCGGTCTCGGCGGTAATCCCGTGGATATCAGCCTCACTCACGCCGAATTGCTCGGTGCCGAGCCGGACATGGTGGGTGTACTCGTACTCGCTCTTGGTCATATAGCCGACCTGGATGATCGCCATCTCGCGCAGACGCGGGTCCAGGGTGCTGTGATGGCGGATGTAACCGCCGAGGGTCCCGAAGGCGCGCGCCCCCCCCGGGCTATTGGTCAGCTGGCGGAATAGGTTGATCGGGCGCTTCAGAAGATCCCGATCTTTTTCCTCCAGGTCCTCGACATCAAGATAGGGTAGGCGTGCCATCATTGGCTCCCTTTAGGGCTGGTAATGCGAGGCGATCGAACAATCAATCAGCCGCGCGGCTTGGCCGAGAGCGAGCAACCGCCATCGACGACCATCAGGTGCCCGGTGACATAGCGCGCCCAATTGGACGAGAGATAGACCACGGCCTTGCCGATGTCCCAGCCCTCGCCTTCGATCTGCACCAGCGAGGCGTTCTGACGTTGCTGGCGCTGTACGGCTCCCATACCAGGGGAATAGACCATCGGCGTGTAGACCGGTCCCGGCAGGATGCAGTTCACCCTGACCCCTTCGGCCCCATGATCCACCGCCATCGCCTGGCTGAGCGACAGCACCGCGCCCTTCGAAGTGGAGTACACCGTCAATCCTTTCGGACGGGTCGCTGAAATCGACGAAATATTGACGATTGAGCCGCCATCGCCCGAGGCGACCATCGCCGGGATCGCGTGCTTTGACATCAGGAACATCGGCTTGAGGTTGATCTCCATCACCCGGTCCCAATGTTCCTCGGTCTCGTCGACCACCGAGAGTTTGCTGCCGATGCCGATATTATTGTCGAGGACGTCCAGCCGGCCCCAAGCCGCGATCGCGGCATCGACGACGCCCTTGCATTCAGCTGAGTTGGTGAGGTTGGCGGCCATCGCCCGGGCCTCGCCGCCGCGCTCGGCGATCATCTCCACGGTGCGCGCCGCCAAGGCTTCGTCCCGATCGACCACCAGCACCTTGGCGCCGGCTTCGGCCAGCAGGATCGAGGCGGCCCGGCCATTGCCAATTCCATCTCCCGCCGCCCCACCACCGGCAACAATAGCGACCTTGCCTTCAAGTCCGAGATCCAATGAGCCGATCATGATGGTTCCCTCCGCTGTGTTTGGTTTTCATGACCTTGGCGTCGAGGCAGCCGGGGCGTCAAGTCAGCCGGGCGGGGGAGGCGATGACGATCAAGCAGGTGTTGCATGGTCTGTTCTGGCCGGGCTGATGCCCGCTGGTTTCCTCAAGTCGTCGACAATGCCCCGAGAAAATCTCTCAACGCGGCGTTGACCCGCTCGGCCGCCATCACCAACATCATGTGCTGCTGGCACTCAAGTATTCTGAGACGAGTGTCGGGAATTTCCGCCGCCAGTGCCTCTGACATATGCGGCGGCGAGCCCTTGTCGTTGTCTCCGGTCATCACCAGCGCCGGACAGCTGATCTGGTGAAGCTTGCCGGAGGTGCGATAGTCCTCGGTCGCGAAAACTCGGTAGGCCTTGGTCTTGGCGACCGGATCACCGTCGCGCATCCATTGCAGAATGGCTGCGATCTCAGCGGGTTGGGCGGAGATTTCGTCGGCCCTGAACCAGCGTTCGTGCGCCGCCTTGATGACCCCCTCCATGCCGGATTGCTGTAGGTTTTTGAGCCTTGCCTGAACCGACGCCCGCTCCGCCGGGCTGCGATCATAGACCGCATTCATCAAGACCAGGCCGCGCAGGCCGGAGGGATATCGGATCGCATGAGCCTGGGCGATCAACCCCCCCATTGAAAAGCCAACCAAAACCGGCGCTTCGTTCGGGCAGCTGTGTTGGATCACGTCCTCGGCTTGGGCAACGAAATCGTCAAGGCTTCGCGCTCCGGGGCGGTCCGGACAGGAGCCATGGCCTATCATATCGAAGCGCACGACCCGAAAGTCGGCGGACAGGGCGTCGACCTGACGCTGCCAGCTTCGGTGATCCATCAGCACGCCGTGGATGAAAACTAGGCTCGGCCCCTGACCCTCCACCAAATAGGGCGTGCCGGCCTCGGTCATCCTCATCGTCGCGGCCTTGCTGATTGGCGGTATCGTCACCGTGTTTATCCGCCCTCTGGCAGCAGTTCCGTGATGATGGCTTCCCACTCGGCCTCCAGCGGGTCGGTGCGAACCTCCCGATCGGCCCGGCGATACCAATAGGCGGCATTGGAGAGGTCGCCCTCTTGGCGGTGTAACAGTGCGTGGACCCATGCGGCCTCGGCGCCATTGTCCGATTGAGCCGCGCCATGGGCTTTGTCCCAATCACCCTTGCGTTGCCACCACAGCGCCATCAGCGCCCCGGTAAGTCCCGATGGCGGGAAGATCTCGGATAGGCTCGCGCGAAAATCATTCCTGGTCATAGCGGCTCCCGTATTTCCGATCATGGTAGAGGGTCGAGGTGATGGCGCTGGCCAGCCATTCCTGGCTTCATTAGGCGCCGATGATTACCGGGCTGACCATCTGGCGGACGGTTTTCATCACTGCCATGGCGACAATTTTTCCAGTCTTGCGGTTGGTTTCGGCGACCGCCAGGTTTTCGACGAAGCTGAACTTGCCAAACGCGCCCTCGGCGTGAACTTCGCAGACATGGGTATCGATGTTGGTATCGGCGATGATCGTCAGGCGGGTCCGGTCCAGCCCCATGCCAGCAAGCGAGACTGCTGCCGAGATGTTGACGTTTTGCGGATACAGCGCCGCCCCTTCGCGCGGGCTGCCTTCGAAGATCACCGTCGGTTCGGTCATGTTCGGAAGATCGAAGACGCTTTCAGCATGGGTTCCGTACCAGGCAGACGGGTCTTTCCGAACAATCATATGGACCGAGGTCAAGCCACCGACGGCGGCGGCGGCCAGGGTATCCAGAGCGCCGATCCCGGCCGAGGGAATGATCAGTTTTGCACCCGATGCGGTGGCGGCGTCGATGCATCGCTGATACAGCGCGTCATCGGTGAAAGCGCCGACCGAGGTGACCAGAAAGTCGGTGCCGGAGCGCAGGATCCGCTCGCCATGATCTTGAACAGCGGCATGGCCGGCGCCTTCCAAAATTACATTAAAGTCATATTTAAAGAATTCTCTAAAATTATTTGTTATAAAAGGATAATTGTCAATTTTATGGTCACGATTTCGTCGAACCAGGACGGCGGGAATGACGATCCTGTCGGCGAATTCCTCCTGTACCATCGCGATCACATCGGCACCAATTGCGCCGGCGCCAAGCAAGCCAAGTTTCAGCATTCCATCTACTCCGCCGCAAGGGGCTGACCCAGCGCCGCCAGCATCGCCGTATAGCCGGCCCGAATTTCTTCATCACCGGCGATCGCCGCCCGTTCCAGAACCTTGGAGATGGTTGGTGAGGCGTGATGGCCATGCACCCGCATCACTGGCTGGTCGAGATGATCGAACAACCGTCGCTGCAGCTCGTCGGTCACGATGGCACCATAGGAGGCGGTGAGCGGGCCTTGTTCGACCACCAGTACATTGTTGGTCTTGGCGACGCTGGCGCCGATGGTCTGCCAGTCCAGCCCGGCCCGGTCGAGCGAGCGCAAATCGATCACCTCGGCATCGACGCCCATTTCCTCGGCGATGCGCATCGCCTTGGGGACCATCGCCAGGTAGGTCAGCACGGTGAACGCCGCGCCCTTGCGCACGACTTTGGCCTTGCCCAGGGGGATGTGATAGTCGAAATCCTCCACCGGGCCGGGGCCGTCGGCGTTGTAAAGTTCGACATGCTCGATTACCAGCACCGGGTCATTGCACCTGAGGGCGCTGTTCATCAGGCCGACATAGTCGAACGGCGTGGTCGGAGCGACGATGCGCCAGCCGGGGAATTGGGCATAGAGCCCCGCCGGGTCCATCGAATGCTGGGAGCCGTAACCGGTGCCCATGGCGCATTTGGTGCGGAGCACCAGCGGCATGGTTAGGGTATCGCCGAACATGTGGCGGAACTTGCCGATCTGGTTGAACACCTGATCGGCGGCGACCATGGTGAAATCGGCATACATGAATTCGACGATCGGGCGGAAATGGCCATCTACCGCCGCGCCACCGGCCAGCCCGACAAAACCGAGCTCGGTAATCGGCGTGCCCAGGACCCGGTCGGGAAACCGGTCCGCCAACCCCCGCGTCGCGCCATTGGTGCCGCCGCGCAGCCGGTGGATATCCTCGCCCATGATGACAATGCGCGGGTCCTCGTCCATACGCTTGCCCATGACCGTAGAGATAGCGTCGACGACCGTCATTTCCTTGACCTTGCCGGTGAAACTCTCCAACTCCTCGAAGCGGACGCCGTCGAACTCCGACAGATCGCTTCTAAGACCGGTATCGACGCTGGCGGTGTTCGGCCAGAGGGCCGGGATCACCCGACGGCGGTTGCCATCGGCCTCGACCAGATTGGCCACCACCTGGCGCATGGTCTCGACCGAGCGTTGGCGCAGCATCGCTGCATCCTCCGCTTTCAGCATGTCTCGGGCGATCATCTCGCCCGCCACCCGGTCGATCGGGTCACGGGCCCGCCAGGAATCCTCTTCCTCCTTGGTCCGATAGCCAAAGGCGCTGCCGGGCAAAGGGCCGTTCTGGTGGAAATAGCGATAGCAATCGGCCTCGATCACCACCGGGCCTCGGCCGGAGCGCATGATCTTCAGAGCCTTTTGCATGGCGATGCTCACCGCCAGCGGGTCCATCCCATCAACCTTGAAAGCCGGGATGCCATAGGCGCCGCCGCGCGATGACAGCCGGGTTTCGCGGGTTGACTCGTCGGGCCGTGTGGCCACCGCAATTTGGTTGTTCTCGATGAAGAAACAAATAGGCAGATCCCAGGCGGCGGCGAGATTCATGCTTTCCGGCACCGAGCCGATATGCACCGCGCCGTCGCCGAGAAAGCTCACCACCACGTCGTCGAGGCCCTGCTTGCGGCGCGAGAAGGCGGCGCCATTGGCAAACGGCACGCCGCCGCCGACAATGGCGTTGGTGCCAATTACCCCACAATCCTCCCAGCGCAGATGCATCGAGCCGCCGCGGCCGCCGGTGAAGCCCTGCTCCAGTCCCATGATCTCAGCCAAGGTGGTTTGCAGCATCGGCGGTATCATCGCCGGCTCGGTTTTGCCGAGCGGGTCGACGCCCTGGTCTTGGATGACGTGGTTCAAGGCCTTGGCGAGGAATTGATGATGGGCTCGGTGCGAGCCGTTGATCCGGTCGCTTGAGCCGAGTCCAGTCATGGCGCCAACAGCGACCCCCTCTTGACCGATCGAGGAATGCGCCGGGCCGTGCACCAGTTGCTCCGAGGCGAGGTCGAGCACCGCTTCCTCGAAGGCGCGGATCAGGTTCAGGTGGTGCAGCATGCCGAGGAGATTGTCGCGGCCGGCGATCTCCCAATCCCTGGCCGTGGTGCGGATTTCCTGCCAGGGGGCGGCATGGGTGAGATTGATGGTTCGGCTCATTCCCCGATCTCCTTGGCTGCGTCCATTTTGTGCCGGGTCAGCGCCATCAGCCGTCGGTCACGCCAGGTGGTTCGCTCGGCGAGACCGCTGGCCGGCATCACGGTTCGGCGGTCTTGTTCAAGCCTAGCGTATTTCTCCGAGGTCCAGGGCCGAAACTCTGTCTGCTCGCGGGCGATTTCCTCGAAGGCCGGACCAAAACGCTCAAGATAATCGCGGATGCCGCCTGGCGCGTTCAGATCGATTGTCTCCATCGGTCCCATGAACGACCATCTGAGGCCAAGGCCATGCTTCAAAGTTTTGTCCAGGTCGGCTCCGGACACCACGCCATCCTCGATCAGTTTGAACGCCTCGGTCAGCAGCGCGACCTGCAGTCGGTTCAGCACGAAGCCCTTGACCGGTTTGTTGATGCTGATCACCGCCATGCCGGCGTTCTCGAGGAACGTCCGGGCGCCAGCGAGGGTCTCGGCACTGGTCGTATCGGCGCCGGAAAGTTCGACGATCGGCAGTAGATAGGGCGGGTTGGCCGGGTGGGCGACCAGCATGCGCGCGGCGCCGGCCATGCCGTCGGTGATTTCGTGACAGGGGATTGCCGAGGTCGAACTGGCGATGATCGTCGCCGGCGGCGCGATCGCGTCCATACGCGTGAAAAGGTCGCGTTTTACCTCGAGGCGTTCCAGCGCGTTTTCCTGCACCCAACTGGCCCCCTCAAGCGCCGCCTCAAGGGTATCGGCCCGGTGAATGCGGGACCGCACCGCACTGGCCCCATCGATCAGCCCATTGGCTTCCAGATCGGCGAGATTATCGTCCAGCAGCAGCATGGATTTGTCGAGCGCCTCGGGGAAGGCGTCGTAGAGCGCAACTTCATGGCCGATCCGGGCGTAGACCATGGCCCAGGAGCGGCCGATCAACCCAGCCCCGATGATGGCGATTGTTTTTTGCATGTTGACGTTCTCCCTCGCTCCTATTGTTTCGGGCGCGAACAGAGCTGTCCAGCGGCGTGGCTCGCTAAAGGCGGGGTATCGTCAATTGGATTGATGGTCGCTGGAGCGAGCGTCTATTGCTCCGGCGCTGAGCGTCCGAAAAAATGCCCAGCGAAACCGCCGAGTAGGGCCCAGAACAACGCCGAAATGGCAATCGAGGTCGCGGCGAATTGCGCCGCCAGTTCGGCCGGTGCTCCGCCGCCAGGAAACTCATACGGGAGCGGCGCTCCAAAGACATGCGGGGCAGCGATGACGATGACGCCCACGGCTTTCCAGATTGTGCCTTCGGTGAAGATCAACAGCCAAAGTCCGGCAATCGCGGCCACGGCGGCGGCGATCCACCAGATCTGCCGCGCCATCAGATCGACCGCCGCGGCGCCGGGTATTTCGGGCGCCAGGCCGAGCGCCGGGGCCAGGGTGAAGGCGACGAAACCACCAGCGCCCCACAACACACCGCGCCGGGCATCGACCGGCTCGCCGCGCAGAGCCATGCCCGCGACCAACAATAGCGCAAAGCCGATCCCCGCTAGGATGGTCGTCAAGCTTGTGTAGAAAATTCGCTCGATGCCGGCGGTGGGCGCCCAGGCGTCGCCGTGCTGATGGTCTGATTGGCCGTCGACGCGCCACAGCGGCATCGGCGCGGCGTCAGGTTTGTTAAGCCGAAGCGCCGCAGAAAACAGCACCGCGCGCCCTGCCGGGTCTGTTTTTGCCGTATCCTCGTAAGTTTCGGCCTGCAGAATGATCGGAACCGTCGTCAACTGGTGGATCGTCGAAATGATCACGCCGGCCAAGAGACCGGCGGCGATCGCGGCGAAAAACAGGCGGCGGATCACCCTTTGAGCCTTAGTGGCAGGGGAAAGCCGTCGTGTGACGGGTGTCGTGGGCGGCGTTGTGGATCGCCTGGGGATGCGCGAAGCCAACCCCGATGATCAAAAACGTGCCGACCACCAGTCCGAGAACCACCGCGATCATCGTCTCGGAACGCGCGATCTGGAGCTGTTGGATGTTCTGGTTTTGCACTGATAGGTCTCCCGTGCGCTGCTTACTTGGGCGCGGTCAAATCCAATGGACAGGACCGCGCGACATGCCCTAACGTAACGCGCCAGGGTGTGGTCTGAAAAGTCCCATATTGACGTTTTTCGGCTTGTCGGTGATATCACGGGTCGTGATGGCGGCTTCAAAAGCGAGCCGATGCCCGTCAATTCCCGCTAAACGTCGCAGAAAAACCCCCTGCGCCGATCAATTTACCGGATGGATCGGCGGCCTACCGTTGAGCACCCTGACTAGGTCAGCCCCTGCCGTGCCGGCGATGGTGCGCAGGCATTCGCGGGTCGAGCCGGCCATGTGCGGGGTGAGGATGATATTCGGTGCCTCGTAGATCGGGCTTTTCGGATCCGGCGGCTCGCCCTCTAGGACGTCGAGGGCCGCGCCGCCCAGCCGGCCCTCGCTCAGTGCCTGGGCCAGCGCCGCCTCGTGGATCAAGCTGCCGCGCGCGCAATTAACGATCATGGCGTCGGGTTTCATCAGGCTGATCGAGCCCGCGTTGATCATGTGCCGCGTCGCCGGGATCGCGGGGGCATGCAGGGTCAGAATATCAGCGGCGGCCAGCACCGACTCGAAGCGCATTGGCTCGGCGCCGCGTTTGCTGATTTCAGCATCGGATAGCGCTGGGTCATGGGCCACGACGCGCATCCCGAAGGCCTTGGCGATCATCGCCACCCTTTGGCCGATCTGACCTAGGCCGATCAGGCCGAGAACCCGCCCTTTCAATTCGCCGCCAGTATGCCTGGCACTGTCCCAGGCCCGATCTGCCTTTACCTTGTGGGCCGCGTCGGGGATCCGCCGAAGCAGGGACAGCATAAGGCCGAGGGTGATCTCGGTGACCGCATCGGCATTGGCGCCGGGGGTGTTGGTGACCAGGACGCCGCGCTCGGTGCAGGCGGCAACATCGACCGGATCGACACCGGCACCGTGTACCGCGACAATCTTCAGGTCCGGCAATCTGTCGAGCAGGGAGGCGGTGACGTAGCCCGACCGCAGCAATATCCCGCCGGCGCCCTGGAGCTGTCCGGCCCAGTGGGCTTCCTCCTCGCCGGCCAGCGGCTTGTAGGGCAGCGCCACGTTCCGCACCTCGAAAGCGCCACCGGCGGCAGCGATGACCGAGGCCTCTAGGATTGGCAGATCGACGGTCGCGGCAAGCGCGATCCAGGCAGGGGGCCCAGCAGGTGTGCTCATATCGGGTGGTCCAACTTTGGCTAAAGGATCCGGCGCGAATATTACCGATTTAGCGGGAATTTGGAATGGCGCAAGCGCTAGCTTAAAGTGTCGCTGACGAAACACCAGGAATGGCCGCCGCAATGCCCACGCCTCCCATGCAGCCCACGATGCTGATCGCACTGATCCGAGACTCGCTAATGGCCGGGGGATTTTCTGAGGAGAATGCCGATATCGTTGCGGCGCATCTGGTCGATGCCGAAATGAAGGGTGTCGGCAGTCACGGGGTGAATCGGTTGGGCCTCTATCTCGGTGAGGCCAAGCGCGAGGTTATCGATCCGCTCGCCGATCCGGTGATCAGCGAGCCGCGTGATGGGATGCTGCATGTCGACGGGGGCGGCGGTATCGGCATTGTCGCGATGAAACGCGCCACCGACGCTGGGATCAAGGCGGCGCGGCAACGCGGCATGGCGACCGTCGGGATCGTCAAATGCGGCCATACCGGTCGGATGGGCGCCTATGGAGAACAGGCGGCCAAGGCTGGGTTCATGGCGCTGAGCCTCGGCGGCGGCGGGCGCCGGCAGTGGGGTAACGTGGTGCCGTTTGGCGGCCTTGATCCGGTGATGAGCACTAATCCTTATACATTCGCGCTGCCGGGCGGTCCGGACGATCCGGTGGTTTGTGATTTCGCGATCTCGACCTGGCCGGCCGGCAAGGTCGCGGTGGCGCGGGCAAATGGCGACACGCTGCCGCCGGATGTGTTGGTGGACAAGAACGGGCAGCCCTCGAGCGATCCGGAAGCCTTCTATGATGGCGGGGCGCTGTTACCGGCGGCTGGCCCTAAGGGCAGCGGTATGGGTGTCATCGCTGAGATGATGGGGGATGCGATGCTCGGCGAGGCGGTGGAATATAACTGGCTGATGGTGTTGATCCGCGCCGACGCGTTTCGACCGATGTCGGATTATAACGAGGCGGCGCAGGGTTTCATGGCCGAGGTGCGCGGCTCAACCCCGGCGCCGGGATTCGATCAGGTCATCATGCCCGGAGAACGGGAAACCTCTCAGGCCCGCGCTGCTGAAGCGGCTGGTGTCATCGTCGGTGACGGCATCTGGAAGGGGATCGTGACGGCGGCCCAATCGGTGGGGATTGAGCCGGCGGAGTATGTGTAAGGGGAGGGACAAGGCCATGCGATCGAGATTACCCAGCGCGGTACATCGCGCACCGATCACCGAGCCCAGCGCCTGGACGTCGGCGGATCTGAACAACGGCGATGAGTGGGAAATCCATCTGGAGCCTCGACAGGTAGGCGATCTCCTCGGCGCCCTGAAGAGGGAAAACCGCCAGGCGTTGCCGCTGGACCAGATTACCCGCGAGGCCTTTGCCCTGCCGAATTGCGGAGCGGTGATCTCACGGATTCGCCAGGGGCTTTGCACCGGGCGTGGTTTTGCCCTGATGCATGGATTTCCGGTCGAGGGGCATGAACGCGAGGATATCGCGCGGATGTATTGGGGGTTTTGCGCCCATCTCGGCCTTGGGTTGACGCAAAACAGCGATGGCGGGCTAATTCACTATGTGACCGAAGGGCGATTGCGGCCAAGTCAGGGAACCCGAGGTGTTGGTAATCCGGGTACGGTCTCGCTGCATGTGGATCTGGCGGATTGCACGAGCTTGCTTTGTGTACAGCAGGCTGCCGGCTCGCCGAAAAGCCAGCTGGCCAGCTCAACCCAGATTCATAACGCGTTGTTGCAGCGTTCGCCCGAAGTTTTGGGGCGGCTCTATCAGGGTTTTGCCTGGGATCGCCAGAACGAGCATGGCTTGACTGAGACCCCGACTACCGGTTATCGGGTGCCGGTGTTCAGCCAGCACGGTGGCCAGGTATCGTGCCGCTATAACCGCAATTGGATAACAAAGGCGGCCCAGCGCGGCGATGGATTTTCAATCGAAGAGACGGCGCTTCTGAATTTGTTCGACGCGCTGGCGCGGGAAAACCGTTTTGAGTTCCCGTTTCTGCCCGGCGACGTGCAGTTCGTGAATAATTATGTGGTCCTGCACGGGCGGGCGCCTCACACACCGGCGCTGAGCGAGGCCGAGGCGAGGGTGCTGGTGCGAATTTGGTTTAATATCGACGAGATCCGCCCGTTCGCCGATCACGCCATCATCAGGCACGGCATCCTACGTCACGGCCTGCTCGGCTGGTCTGCCAAGGATGTGACCGTTGGGTTGGCCGGGCGGGCTCATGATCGTCGACCAGAGGACGCAGCGCCGGCGGCGGTCTGACTGTACTACGCCGGCCTCACGCCGTTCCGGTTTATCGAAACGTCGCCGTGGCCTTATCAGGGCGAGGCGTACTGATTTTTAGAACTAATAAAAATTCAGAACATATTGAAATTTTTATAATGTATTACGTTTTCCGCCCAGCCCAAACGCTTCGGCTGTGCCGATCATGGAGTCCCGGCTGACCAGCTCGGCCAACGCCGTCTCGCTTAGGCCCTCGGTGCCGTTGGGGCGGCGCGGGATCACTAAATAGCGGCAGTCGGCGGTGGAATCGACGACCCGGACCTCGGTTGTCACTGGCAGCTCGGTGCCAAATTCCTTAAGCACCGCGCGTGGTTCACGGACCGTGCGGGAGCGGTATTCACGTGATTTGTACCAAAGCGGCGGCACCCCCAGCAGCGGTCGTGGATAGCAAGAGCACAGGGTGCACACAATCATGTGATGCAGCTTGTCGGTGTTCTCCAGCGCCACCAGTTTCAACGCCTCGACGGTGAAGCCAAGCTCCCCGACCGCGGCATTTCCGTCTGCCAGAAGACGCTGGCGATAGGCGTCGTCGGTCCAGGCACGGGCCACGATCTTGGCGCCACCTTCCGGAGATTTATTCTCCCAGGCCTCTATTTCATCTTGGATTTCCCGGGACGACAGGATGTCCTTCTCGATCAATAATTCTCGCAGCGCGATCTCCAGGAACTCCCAGTCCTCGGTCGGCTCCTTGAGGTCCGGCTGGAAGGTCGTGTGATCATGCCCAGCGGCGTCGCCATGGTGATGATCCTGGGTGTTGTCATGGGAACTCATAACGGCTCCAACCAAGTTTCGTAAATATCGGCGGCGACTGTATCTCCGGGGGCGTAGGTGCCATCCTCGACACTCTCTTTCCCGACCTCATCTGCCCAAGCCTCGTCCATCCGGAACAATACTTGGTAAAGATGCAGTTTCGGTAATCCCGAAAGCCCGTAGGCCAGGCGCTCGGGGTTGGGGAAATCACCGAAATGGCGAATCACCACGCCGGTACGACCGCGCAGGAATAACGGCGTGCGGACGTGGCCGGGCGGTAGGCCGGCCGATACCCTTACCGTCTCGCCGATGGCATGCGGACCGGTCATCGTTGGTCTTCCCTGGTGTATCCGGCGGGACGGGCGCGCACCTCGGCCAGTTTCGCCTCGATCTCGGCCTCGCCGAGCACGCTTTTTTCGATCAGCAACGCCCGTATCGCCAGAACCCAGCGCTCGTAATAGGCGGATTCTTCGTAGGCCTTGGGCTCCAGGCTCTCGATGGTGCGGCGGTTCTCGTCGGTAACCCAGAAGGCCTGGGGTTTTTTGCGCAACAACATCATCATCGCGTCGATACGGCGCTCGCTCAGGGTCGGTTGATGTTCCGAAATGTCGATAGGTCCGCCCGTAAGGCCGCCCAGATCGCTGATCGCACGGTCGGTCATGGTGGTGTCCTATTAGTTCGCGCTAAGTTTAACTGTCCGATTTGCCCAAGGCGAAGCGAAACCGGAGGCGCTTTGCGATATCCGCTGGCCGATCGATTGATCCGTTTAGGCCGGGCGGGTTTAAGAAAGCTGCGCGGGCCGCCGGCTTTGCGCCTATAGTCCGCTCTTCGAAACAGGTCTGGATGCTGATCGAAACCCCGCGCAGTCGGACCGTCCGTCGCAGTGTGGCAATTTTTCATCAGTGGCGGCCACCCGTGGTGGCCATCAACGGCGGTATTAATGGTTGCTAGTTCCCCAACCGGTCAGTTCAACGCGGAAACCGATCCGGTCGGGATGCGCCATTGGCTGATTTTGGCTACGGTTCAAATCACCACTCTGACCTTTGGAATGACAATCACCTCCGCCAATGTGGTTCTGCCACAGCTTAAGGGGGCGATGTCAGCCACCCCGGATCAGATCGCCTGGGTGGTGACCTTTAATCTTGTCGCCACCGCGATCGCGACGCCGTTGACTGGCTGGTTCGCTAGCACGTTTGGCTGGCGGCGTCTGTTGTTCGGCAGTTTGACCGGGTTCACCATCTTTACCGCGCTTTGTGGGATGGCTGACTCGCTTGAGACACTGGTGTTGTTTCGGATCGGCCAGGGGGCGATGGGGGCGCCGCTACTACCGCTTGGCCAGGGGATGATCCTGGCGACTTTTCCGCGTCGTCTGCATCCCATGGCAATGATGATCTGGGGGATCGGCGGGGTGATCGGGCCGGTGATGGGGCCGATCATGGGCGGTTTCGTCGCCGAGGCGCTGGATTGGCGCTGGGTGTTCTTCATGATCGTGCCGTTTGGCTTACTCAGCATTGTCGTGGCGGCAATCTCGGTCGTCGATCAGGGCCAGGGCGAGCCGAAGAAGTTCGACTTCATTGGTTTTGCTTCCCTGGCGTTGGCGATTGGCGCAACCCAGCTGATGCTCGACCGGGGTAGCCGCCTGGACTGGTTCGAGTCGCCGGAGATTTTGCTCGAAGGTTTCATCGCCGCTGTTGGGTTCTATGTTTTCATCGTTCATACCTTTACCAGCGAAAATCCATTTCTTAACCCCCGATTATTCCTTGATCGTAATTTCGCGCTGGGTTGCGCCACCGCCTTCGCGATGGGTTGGCTGAGTTACACGCCACTGGTGATGTTTCCACCGCTGTTGCAGGAGTTGCGCGGCTTCCCGGATTCCATCGTCGGGTCGTTGATCGCGGCGCGTGGCTTTGGCAATTGGTTGAGTTTTTTTATTGTCGTGCAGTTCACCCGAAAATCGCCTCGGATGGCGCTGGCCATCGGGCTGGCTTGTCAGGCTGTCGCCGGCTGGGAGATGAGTAAGCTGGGCATCAATTTGACCGAGTTTGATGTGTTCTGGACCAATCTGCTGCAGGGGTTTGGCTTTGGTCTGGCCTATACGCCCATGGCGGTCCTGGCCTTCGCCACTTTGGCGCCAAAACTGATGGTCGAGGGCTCGGCGGTGTTCAACCTGCTCAGGCATTTCGGCAGCAGCGTGTTTATTTCGATCAGCGTGATGGTTTTGGTGCACAGTACCGCCTGGAACTATTCCGATATGACCGCTTGGGTCACGCCGTTTAACGAGCTGTTCCGGTTTCCGGTGGTCAGTGGCAACTGGACGGTCGACACCCTGTCCGGCTTGTCGGCTCTCAGCAATGAGATCAAACGTCAGGCGCAGATGATCGGCTATATCAACGCGTTCAAGCTATTCGGGCTGGCCGCTGCGGTGGCGATCCCGTTGAGTTTCCTGTTTGCTGATCCGCGCCGTTCAGTTCCAGGGAAATAGCGTTGGCCATTGACAGCGTATCTTCTCACTGCCGCAATGCTGGGAGACGCCAGGGAGAGCGCCGGATGGAGCAACCTAACCCGAACGATCCCGTCGCCCGCGCCCGCGCGCTTGGCCCGGCCCTGGATGCGGCGGCGGATGAGGTCGAGCGGACCAAACGCATCCCTAAGGCCTTGCTCGACAAACTGCATGGGGCGCGTTTTGGTCGGTTGTTCCTGCCGAAGATCTATGGCGGTGAGGAAGTCGATCCTTGCAGCTATCTGTTGGCCTTGGAGGAAGTCTCGCGGCACGACGCCTCAGTCGGTTGGAACCTGTTCGTCGCCAACAGCTCGACCTTGATAACGCCGTTCCTGGAGCCCGAGACGGCCCGCACGATCTATGCCGAGCCCCATGCCTGGATGTCTTGGGGGCCGCCTAATGCGCAGCGGGTCCGGGCAATAGATGGCGGCTATATCGTCAATGGTACATGGGGGTTCTCCAGCGGTTGCCGGCAAGCCAATTGGATGGGTGCCCATTGCTCGGTAGAGGAGCCGGATGGCTCACTCCGGTTGAACGCGGCAGGCCGCCCGTCGGTGACCAGCTTTCTTTTCCCGGTCGCGCAAGTCACCTTGCACGACACCTGGAACACCATCGGCCTGCGCGGCACCGCCTCGGATAGCTACACGGTCGAAAATCTGTTCGTGCCCGAGGCCTTCATTGGCACCCGCGAGGTGCCGGAGAGCCGCCGGGTGCAAGGGCCGTTGTATTGGTTTACCCAACAAGGGCTGTATGCGGTCGGCGTGGCAGCGGTGGCGTTGGGGACGGCAGGGGCGATGCTCTCGGCCTTTCAGGAACTGGCGATCGACAAAACTCCGCGCGGTTTGGCCCGCCTGGCTGAGCGGCCGGCGACCCAGTCGCTGGTGGCCCGCTCCGAGGTGGCCTTGGGATCGGCCCGGGCCTATCTGATCGAGGTGCTCGGTGGCTATTACGCAGTGGCTGAGGAAACCGGCGCGATGCCCGTGCCCGACCGAGCTAGGGTCCGGCTGGCGACCACCAATGCGATAATCAATTCCATTGCCGTTGCTGACCGGATTCACAAGGCCGCGGGGGTGTCGGCGATCTTCGTTGGGACCAGCCCGTTCGAACGGCGCTGGCGAGATATTCATACTCTTAGCCAACAGATCCAGGCCCGAGATGCGCATTTTGAAGCCGTGGGCCAGGTCATGCTCGGCGATCCCCCCGCCGTGTTCTTCTAAGGGATCGATTTGAGCGCGACTGCTTGAGCAGGATCCCTGCGCCCCCAAGTATAGAGCCAGGATGCCTGTTCTGGACGGCGCTACCCTTGGGCTGACAAGATAGCTGCATCGCTTTACGAGGAGGTCCCCATGCCCGATATGCAGGACATCAATTACGAGGCCAAGCGGGCGGCGTTGGTCGAGAAGTACGCTCCCTCAAACGAATTGGTGGGTTCGAGCAGTGTTGGCACCGGCGGGGTGGATCACCTGGCGCTGATCTGTTCGGATTTGGAGGAGACCATTGAGTTCTATACCGAAGTGGTCGGTATGCGGCTCGCCAAGATAGTCCCGAATCGGGATGAGCCAAGCTCGACCCATATCTTTCTTGATATGGGCGGCGGCAACATGCTGGCGTTCTTTGATTTTCCGAAAAAGGGAGCGGCCAAGACAGAGCGCGGCGTCGGCAGCATGCATCACATGGCCCTCAAGGGAACGCCGGAACAATACGCCGCCGTCGTTAAAACCGCCCGGGAGCGGGGCATAAAGCACGACATCCACGGCGATGAGACCAAGGGGTCGATCTATTTGCGCGACCCGGATGACATCATGATCGAGGTTACCACCGGATACTAAGTTTCTGTATCAATTCGCAAGCTCTACCACCGGCCCAATTTTCGTGCCGGTCGGTATTTGGCCGGTTCTCGCTCTGGCCGTTTTGGCTCACCGTGTCGTTATGCTAAGCACGACATCACGATTGTCCCAATCAACGAGGGTTAGTTCATGTCGATCGATCTTAGTCGAAAGGGTGATTTCTCAGTCATCACGATAAATAGACCGGAAGCACTTAATGCATTAAGTTTCAATCTAGTAAAAGATATAAGTGATATATTAGATGAGGTGGAAGTACTACCCGTTCGAGGCTTGCTCCTGATCGGGGCTGGCGCGAAGGCATTTTGTGCCGGTGCCGATATAGCCGAACTCATGGGCCGGTCTCTGGTTCAACAGAAAGCTGATATGGTGCGCGGTCAGCGGACCTTTGATCGGCTATCGAGCTTCAAGGTTCCGACCCTGGCGGTGATCAACGGATATGCCTTTGGCGGCGGCCTGGAGCTTGCCACCGCCTGCAACCTTCGGGTTGCCACGCCGAACGCCAAAATGGGACTCCCGGAGATCAAGCTTGGCGTGATTCCGGGCTATGGCGGCACCCAACGGCTGCCGCGACTGGTGGGCGAGGGGCGGGCCCTGGACATGGTCTTGACCGGCCGCGCCGTTGGGGCCGAGGAGGCGGAGCGGATCGGGCTGGTGAACCGGATCGTCGGCGCTGACGGTAGCGACCCGCTTGAGGCGGCGATGGCCTATCTTGGCGAGATTAGCCAATTCGGCCTGCCGGTGATCGGCCTGGCGCGCGAGGCGGTTCAGCGCGCTCTGGATCTGCCGGTTACCGAGGGCCTAAAGGTGGAGGCGGACCTCAACACCCTGTCCTTCCAGACCGCCGATGCGATCGAAGGTCTGACCGCCTTCCTGGAGAAGCGCAAACCGGTCTTCAAGGACGAATAACCAACTAATGGAAACAGGTTACGCGAAGGACGCCTCCCATGCAGGTACTTGACCGCCTCGACGCCTCCATTGATTTGCCCGAACACGAGGCGATGGTCTTGGAACAGGTGGGCCAATTAGCGGCGGACAAGATCGCGCCGAGGGCTGCTGGCCATGACCAGGCAGGCACCTATCCCGCCGACAATATCGCCGATATGAACGCGCTTGGAATGAATGCCATGTTCGTGCCGGAGGCGCTGGGCGGGTTGGGTCTTTCCTATACCCTCTATCTTGCTTGTGTGCGGGAGATCTCCAAGGCCTGTGCGTCCACCGGGATCATTTGGGCAACCACCTTCCATGGCATGAAACCGGTGCTTGATTTCGGCTCGAGCGACTTGAAGAATCGGGTGATGAGCCGGGTCGCCAAGGGCGCCATCGGTGCGCTGTGCATTACCGAGCCGACCGCCGGTTCCGACGCGACGGGGATGAAGACCAAATTCCGGGCCGATGGTAATGAGATCGTCATCGAGGGCGGCAAGACCTTCATCTCCAACGGTGATGTCGCCGACTTCCTCTTGGTTTTTGGAAAGTGGGACGGCATCGAGGATGACCGGCAGTCGATCAGCGCACTGGTCCTTGAGAAGGGCACTGCCGGCTTCGAGGCCTTGAAGAAAGAGCAAAAGATGGGGCATCGGGCGGCGCCGACGTGCAGCCTTGCCTTCGGTGGGTGCCGGGTGCCGATGACCAACCTGCTTGGTGAGCCGGGCGATGGGCTGCGGATCCTGCTGGCGTCGCTTAATAAATCACGGCCTAGTATCGCCGCCCACGCCCTTGGCATCGCCCGCGGGGCCTTCGAGGACGCGGTCGGCTATATCAACCAGCGCCGTCAATCGGGCAAGCGGATTGTCGAGTTCCAGGGCATCCAGTTTCTGATTGCCGATCTGGCGGCGGATCTGGCGCTGACCGAGGAATGGCTCTGGCGGGTCGCTCGGATGGTTGACGCCGGCGCCACGGATTTCGGTGTCGAGGCATCGATGCTCAAGATGCGGGCCTCCGACGTTGCCATGCGGATGGCGACTGAAGGCGTGCAGCTTCATGGTGGTTATGGCTATATCCAGGATTTTCGCGCTGAACGGCTAATGCGTGACGCCAAGATCACGCAGATCTGGGAGGGTACCAACCAGATCCATCGCCAATTTATTGGCCGGCATTTCATCGAGCGCTGAGGCTGGCGCTAACTTGAGCTTGGTTGGGAATACTCGTTGACCTCGACGAAGCTTGGATTCGAGAGCGAGAGCCGTTGCAGGGCCTGCTCCATCAGCAGGGCGAAAACGGGCCCGGTGGGGTCCTCGTCGAATTCGCCGTCACGGATGTGGCGGACCAGATGTCGGTTTAGCGTTTGAATTCTTTCCTCACCGTCGCCGCTGGCATGATGGAGGTTGTCTTGCCCATAAAGATTGGCGAAACGATCGAGCACCCGGCGAACCGGCTCGTGGCTATGGTCGCCGCTGATTTCGCGCATCGCCGTGGCGATCGCGCTGGCGATCATCAGACCGGCATATCTTTGCTCGCCCTGGAGATGCGGTAGGACCTCGCGCCGTAAGGCCTCATTGGCGATTTCCAGCAGGTCGACCCGGTTTGGTTTATCGAACATCAGGTGCCTTCCTCGATCCGTCGAATTTGGTTCAGCACGTCGAGTTCCATTTCGACCGCCTTGCGCCCTGTCAGCGCCAATTCCATTGAGGATTCAGCGCCAGAAGTGTGGCGCAACCCCTGATGGTGAGCGATGATCCCCCAACGTATCGTCGCCATGACTTCCCAATAGGGCACCGACGACCAGTCGACCAGATACCCGACCTCGGCCTCGTAGCCGCGATAGAGATCGGCGCGGGCGCCGACACCGCCGACCTCGCGGTCATCGACCCCAAAGCGCCAGCAGCGCGCGCAGAGCCAGCCGATATCTTCTATTGGGTCGCCCCAGGAGGCGAATTCCCAATCGAGAATTCCGGTGATCCGCGCCCCGTCCACCATGACGTTACCGATGCGGTAATCGCCATGGCACAGCACCACGCGGTCGCTTGCGGGGGCGTTTCGGGCAAGCCAACGGCGGCCCCATTCCAGGATTGGGAGCGGGGTCGGCAGGGTGTCGAGCTCTACCAGAAAACTCTCGGCCCGTTGGCTGGCAGGCGCGGTTGGAGCCGGTCCGAGAAAACCAAGTTTAGGATGGGGTGGTTTTATTCGATGCAGCCGGGCGATTTCCTGCCCCAGACTCTTAGCCAAGCTCGGACGATGCGGATCGAGTGCTGGATCCCGAGTAAGCTGACGTGGATTGGCGGTCCCGGCGGCGCGTCGCATGACATAGGCCGGTTTGCCGATCGCTGCCCCCTCGTTATCCAAAAAAAGGGCTTCCGGTACCGTCATGCCAGTTGTCTGTGCGACTTTCAGCAAGGCAAATTCCTGGGCACGGCTGTGGCTTTGCGCGACCCTTGAGGGGGAGTCGGTTCGCAGCACCAGTTCCGAGCAGCCGGGCAGCAATCCGCCATTCATGGTGACCCTGATCAACCAATTTTCCTGAATAGCGCCACCTGAAAGTTCGCAAATTTCCTCGATCGTCGCACGGACGGCGCCGGCCTGCTCCGCCAACCAATTGGCGAGGGCAGCACGCTGCGCCTCGGTCATCTCACAGACCCCAGTTCCAGAAATCCGTACCCTCTGCGCGGTAAAAGCGCGCCAGTACCATCTTGTGGACCTCGGACGCGCCGTCGACTAGGCGGGCCTGTCGGGCATAGCGATAGATCCATTCCAGGGCCGTGTCCTTGGAATAACCTCGAGCACCGTTGAGCTGAAGGCAGGTATCGACCGCCCGCTGCAGGGTATCGGCCACATGGTTTTTGGCCATCGAGACTTCCTTGCGAGCGAAGTCTCCGTTAGCCAGCTTCCAGGCGGCGCGCATGGTGATCAGGCGGCCAAGCTCGATATCCGATGCGATGCCACCAAGCATCATCTGCACGCTTTCACGGTCCGCTAGCTTGACGCCGAAACTCTCGCGCCGCTCGACATACTCACCGGCGATCTCCATCGAGCGTTTGGCCAGACCGAGCCAACGCATGCAATGGGTCAGCCGCGCCGTTCCCAGCCGGATTTGCGTCAGTTTGAGGCCATCACCAACCTCCATAATCCGGTCGGCGTCATCGATCTCCAATCCGTCGAACTTGATCTCGCAGTGACCGCCATGCTCTTCCGGTCCCATGATCTCGATGCGCCGGATGATCTCCCAGCCCGGTTGGTCGCGATGGAACATGAAGGCGGTTAGGCCCTTGCGTGGATCGTCCGAGGTCTTGGCCATCAGGATGAAATGCTCGGCTACCTCGGCGCCGGTAATGAACCATTTATGCCCCGTGATTCGCCATTTTGAATTCCCCATGGGCTCGGCTCGGGTGAGCATCATCGAGGGATCAGAGCCGGAACCCGGATGTGGTTCGGTCATCACGAAGGAGGACCGCATCTTTCCGTCGATGATTGGCTGCAGCCACTTGTCCTTTTGTTCCTCGGTCGCTACCCGATTCAAAACGAACATGTTGCCATCGTCGGGGGCCGAGCAGTTGAAACAAACTGGACCAAAGATCGCACGGTTCATCTCCTCGTAGGATGCCGCCATGCCGATTTGGTCAAAACCGAGGCCGCCGCGTTCTTTTGGCATCTGCGGCGCCCAAAGACCGGCGGCCTTAACTTTGTCCTGGGTCGTCTTCAGGATGCCCGGTGCGATGTTCTCATGCGCGTCGTAATTCGCCTTGTCGGCCTCCAGCGGAATGATGTGTTCGTCGACGAAGGTCCGGACCTTGGTGCGGTAGTCCTCGATCTCTGGGGAAAGGGTAAAGTCCATGAAGCTCTCGATAGGTTCGTGGCGGGTGCTAGACGAATGCGCAACATAGAGCGCTCGGTCAAGCCCGAAGGCCAAGATGGATGGGATGAGCGGGAATTGCCCACATTGATCCCGTTACGGTTTGATGTGGCGACTCCATGGCTTGACCAACCGGTTGTTCTCGTATTGCCTTTGTAGATCGGGCTGAAACGCCGCGAGCGCAATCATTGCAAGGGAACGAACAGATGAGCATTCAACGTCATGAGAT
>CALMRI010000006.1 GCA_937776645.1 uncultured Alphaproteobacteria bacterium
CACCGCGCGGGCGGCAAGGACGATCTGCTCGCGATAGGCGCCGTGGCTGGCCTTTGGCACCACCATGGCCATGACCGCGTCGCCGACCTCCACCCCGGTAGCGACACCCTCACCGACTTGGTCAACGATCCCGGCGGCGTCCATTCCCGGCACATAAGGCGGCGGGTCGAGCTTCTGCTGCTCGGCCCGTGAGCCGTTGCGGGCCATCGTATCGGTGGGGTTCACCGCTGCTGCGTACACCCGGATGCGTACCTCGCCGGGGCCGGCGTTGACCTCGGGAAGATCGACGACTTCCAGAGCCTCTGGGCCGCCGTGAACATTGACACCTACCGCGCGCATGATGTCCGCCTTTCGTCTTATGAGGTCTGGTCTCAGCTTGCCCGATCCAGCCTTCGGATTATAGGGATCGGCGACGCGATGAACAGATATGAAGTCTGCGGGAACGGGGGACGGGAAACGCTCGCGAGGCTGAAGGCGCCCAGTTAGGGTGGTAACCGGGGCGCCAGAAACGGGTTTAGCGCGGCGAGGGTGGCCATAAGTTGAGGAAATCCAGCGATGGATACGTTCGACTATGTGATTGTCGGGGCCGGTGCGGCGGGCTGCGTATTGGCCAACCGCTTGAGCGAGGACAACGCAACCAGCGTGTGTGTGCTTGAAGCCGGCGGCCAGGACCGGCATCCCTTCATCGCCATTCCCGCTGGATTTGTCAAAACCCTCTATGGCGATCGTTTTGTCTGGCCCTTCATGACCGAGCCGGCGCCGGGGCTTGGTGGACGCACGGTGGCTATACCCCAGGGCAAGGTGGTCGGCGGATCAAGCTCGATCAACGGCATGGTCTATAATCGCGGCCAGGCTGCGGACTTCGATACCTGGGCGCAGATGGGCAATCGGGGCTGGGGTTTTGAGGACCTGCTGCCGTATTTCAAGCGCTCCGAGCGGCGTTTGGGCCCTGGAGATGATCACTTTCGTGGGCGCTCCGGCGAGCTGCCGATCACCGACATGGATTGGATCAACCCACTCGCCGAGGCCTTCCTTGACGCCGCCGAGGGGATGGGGATTCCGCGCATCGCCGACTACAATGCCGGCTTTCAATTTGGCGCTGGATATTTTCAACGCTACATCCACAAGGGTAAGCGGGTCAGCGCCGCCGACGCGTTCCTGCGACCGGCGCTGCGCCGGCGGGCGACGTCTCTACGCACTCGCGCCCAGGTTGTCGAGCTGATCATGAACGGGAAAAAAGTCACTGGCGTGCGGTATCGTGACGGCGCCGGCGCCGACCATGTGATGCATGCCCGCCGTGAGGTAATCCTTAGCGCCGGCGCCATCAACTCTCCCAAGCTGCTGCAGCTTTCGGGTATCGGGCCGGCCGAATTATTGCAGGATCTCGGGGTGCCGGTGCGCGTCCCCTTGGCCGGGGTGGGGGAGAACCTGCGCGACCACTATTCGGTGCGGATGACCGCGCGGGCGCGTGACGTGCTTACAATTAACGAATATGCGCGATGGCCCCGGCTACCCTTAGAATTCGTGAAATGGTTGAGTGGCAAGCCCAGCGTACTAGGGCTCTGTCCGACCGTCGCCTTCGTGCACGGTAAATCCCACCCAGGCCTGGAAGAGAGCGATCTGAGAATCTTGTTCACACCGGGAAGTTTCAAGGATGGGCGGGTCTATGTTCTCGATGACTATCCCGGCATGACCTGCGGCGCAGCGCAGCCCCGCCCGCAAAGCACCGGCTATGTGCGGGCCCGGTCGCGCGATCCTTATGAAGCGCCGATCGTGCAGCCCAACTACCTGCAGGCCGAAGCTGACCAGCGGATTACCCTGGCGGGTTTGCGACTGGCGCGCGGACTGCTTAACAGCCCCCAACTGGCGCCGTTCTTCGATAGCGAAACACTGCCCGGTTCCGAGGTGGACAGCGATGATGAGTTGCTCGATTTCGCTCGGCGGCGCGGCAATACCGGCTATCACCTCGTTGGCACCTGCCGGATGGGGCCGGCGAGCGACGCCCGCGCCGTGGTCGACGACGCATTGCGGGTTCACGGTGTCGAGGGATTGCGGGTTATCGATGCCTCAATCATGCCAATGCTGCCCTCGGCCAACACCTTTGCCTCGACGATCGCCATCGCCGAGAAGGGGGCCGACCTGATCAGAGGCCGAACAGCAGGCCCGGAGCAATGAGCGTGAGCTCAGCCTGCCCACGCGGCTTGTCTGCTCGGGGTCCCTCTTGCCAATGCTTGGCGTTGTTGGCGGCTTTACCGTGCGGGTTGATCGCCCCCGCTAGCGAAAGGATGTGAGATGAAGTTCGGCGCCTGTGTGATGGCTAATATCGATGAAATCGGCTTCTTCACCCATGCCGAGAACCTGGGCTATGACTCGGTCTGGGTGACCGATAGCCAGATGATGTTCTCCGACTGCTATGCTGTGATGGCCCTGGCTGCCCAGCAGACCACGACATTGCGCATCGGTCCAGGCACGGCGATCTGCGGCACCCGGATACCGCCGGTGCAGGCCGCGGCGATGGCGACCTTGAACCGTCTGGCGCCGGGCCGGGTCATGCTCGGCATCGCCACGGGCAACACGGCGATGCGCACCATGGGCCAAAAGCCGATGCGGATAAAAGACTACGAGGATTATTTGAAGGTGCTGAGCGCGCTGCTACGCGGCGAGGCCGTCGACTACACCTTCAATGGTGTCACCAAGCCGATCAAGATGCTGATGCACGAAACCAAATATATGAACCTGGAACCGAAGATACCGCTTTATGTCTCCGGCTTCGGGCCGCGGGCCATGGGGTTGGCTGGGGAATACGGCGATGGTCTGGTCTTCGCCATCCCACCGCGCGGCATCGCCCCGGCCGAGGCGATGGCTCATGTCCGGCAGGGCGCGGCGCGGGCGGGCCGTTCCGCCGATGGTTTCGTCAATTGCGCGCTGAGCAATATAGTACTGTTGCAGCCGGGCGAGGCGGTGGATAGCGAGCGTATCGTCAAGATGATCGGCCCCAACGTGATGGCCAGCGTCTATTACTTCTATGACGAGGTGCACGAAAAGGGCATCGACCCGCCGGACTTTCTCAAGCCGATCTGGAAGGACTATTGCGCCCTGGTCGAGCAAACGCCGCCGGAGCATCGCCACTTTCGCACCCATGAGTTCCACTATACCGCCATGCACCCCGGCGAGGCCGAGCTGATCAATGAAGAGCTGATCCGCGCCACCTGCATGGTCGGTACGCCGGCCGCGTTGATCGAGCAGATCCGCGCCTTGGAAAGCGCCGGCCTGCAGGAATTGATGTTCGCCACCGGCGTCGACGAGAAATGGGCCTTCGCGCAGGAGTTTTCTCAAAAAGTAATGTCTAGGTTGTAGGGGAGCCTTTACGATGCTGAATATCCGACCGATGGGCCCGCATACGGGAGGTGAGATTACCGGCGTCGACGTCAAGCAGCTTGATGACGCGAGTTTCGCGCCGATCTACCAGGCCTGGCTGCAATACGGCGTCACCGTGGTCCGCGACCAGGAGTTGGAGATCGAGGATTTCTTGAGATACAGCCGGCGCTTCGGCGTCATTACCCCGCATCCCTCGAAGTCTACCCGACATCCGGATTACCCGGATGTCACCATGCTGGGCACCGACAAGTTCCGCGCCGACGGCAGTTTGGATCAGGCGATCTACCGGCGCGGCGCCGAGGGCTTTCATACCGATGGGGCCTATGACGAGATCCCATTCAAGGCCACCAAACTCTATGCCCTGGCAGTGCCGAGCACCGGCGGCGAGACCTATTTTTCAAGCATGTATATGGCCTATGAGGCGTTGCCCAACCGACTGAAGACGCTGCTGGAGGGGCGCAACGGCGCCTTCACCTATGGCGGGCGCACCGGCCAGACCGCGTTGCTGAACCCGGAAGACAGGCAGGAGCCGCCGGCCTTTCACCCGATGATCCGCACCCATTCGGAAACCGGACGCAAGTCCCTCTACTTCGACCCGGGGAAGATCCTCTATATCGAGGACCTGGGACCGACCCAAAGTGATGAAGTGATCGATGAACTTGTCGAGCGGATGATCGTGCCCGACGCGGGCTACACCCATCAATGGCGGGCCGGCGATATTGTGATCTGGGATAACCGTTGTCTGGTGCACAAGGCGGCCGGCGACTATCCCCCCGAGGAAGACCGCATCCATTGGCGGGTTTCGATCAAGGAACCGATGGCCGGGATAGTTTAGTGGCGGGTTGATCCGCGGAATTGACGTTACCCCGCCCGCTCGGCGACCGTCAAAGGATGGTTCCCGGCCGCCGCCCGCCGGCACCCGGGGAAACCTCAACCGTCGTCCTGGCGACGCCACCTAGGCGAGGGTAATTCTCTGGACCTAAGCCTGAGTTGGTTCCACGTTATCGATAGGTGAGGAACAGGAGAAATTTTTCGTCATTATCGTCCATTAGCTCTACCAAACGGCCTGAGGCTTCGGCCCTCCCATTCGTCAGGGCGACGGATATGAATTTGGAAAATGGGTGATATCGGCCACGCCCTATGTGCCCTGGCCTATTTGAACGCGGGCATGACATCCCGGGCAATGATGTGCAGGCTGTTTTTAACCTGCGCCTCGCTCAACATGCCGCCGGCATTCAATTCCGCGGTGATGCCGTCGATGCCGAGCACCGCGCGCCACTCGGTGATCCGCTCGATGAGTTGGGCCGCCGTGCCGAACGCGACCCGGTCCTGCAAAATGTCATCATAGGACAGCGCCGATAGGGTTGCCGCCGTGTTGGCCCGCACCGCGCTGCCGCCTTTCGGCCTGCCGGCGACGACCAAACGTGCCTGGCGCTCAAAATAGTAGGTGATATTGGCGCGTGGTTCCTCGAACGCGGAGGCCTCGGTATCGGCGGCATAGACCGGAACCCGAAGATAGACGCTGCCATCGCCGGCGTGCCCGGCGCTGCGCCAGGTCTCTCGGTAGACATTGATGTTGTCGACCAGCGCCCCCAAGCCATCGCCCCGGAGGCCGACGAATAAGGGCAGGCCCTGCTCGGCGACGGTCTTGAAGGTGCCTGCCGAAGAGGCGGCCATGCGCATCGGCGGATGGGGCTTTTGCACGGGCTGCGGCACCACCAGCGCGTCAGTCACTTGGTAAAATTTTCCGGCAAAGGAAAATTTCTCACCGGACCAGGCCATGCGCAGGATTTGCAATCCCTCCTCGAAGCGCCCCTGACTTTCGGCGTAGTCGATATTATAGCTGTTATAGGAGCGCACGAAGCCGCTGCGGCCAATGCCAAAGTCAAGGCGTCCGCCGCTCAGCTGGTCGACGGTGGCGGCTTCCTCAGCAATTCTGAGCGGGTTATTCAGCGGCAGAACATACACCGCCAGACCAATGCGTAGGCGGTTGGTGCGGGCCGCCAGCGCGCTGGCGACGACGATCGGTGAGGACAATACCGAGCGGTCCGGGGAGAAGTGAAATTCGGACAGCCAGGCGCTGTCGATCCCCCAGGCCTCGGCGGCGTCCACCAGTTCAAAGCCTTCGCGAAACGCCTCGGCCTCGGACCCGCCGTCTCGGAACCCGAACTCCATGAAAATTCCAAAATGCATAGCGGCAGCCTAGCACCGACAAATCGGGCGAACAAAACACCGAATGCCGTGAAACAGTGCTGGGCCGAGCAAATCGCACTGAAGATCAAATCGCCGATTTTGCCGGTGTTTGATGCGGACCATCGCCCGATCCCGCACTATGGTTAAACTTGGCCTGTGGCAAAAGTTGTAATGCGCGCCTTCACCTTTACTTTCACTGCATGGGGGAACCGGAATGCAGATCGTTGACGCCCAAATTCATCTCTGGGGAACCGGCCTGCCTAGCAACCTCTCGCACCGGCAGGTGACTTCCTTTACTCCCGCCGAGGCGGTCGGCCTGATGGACGAGGGCGGTGTCGATGCCGCGGTCATCCATCCGCCGGGCTGGGACCCCAGATCGACCGAGATGGCCATCAAAGCGGTACAAAACTATCCCGGACGGTTCGCCATCCTGGGCTCTCTACCGCTCGACGAAGCCAGCTCCTGCTCCCGGATCGCCACCTGGCGGGACCAGCCCGGCATGCTCGGTCTGCGCTATGTGTTTCTGCATGATCCGGAGAAGCAGCAATTGCATGACGGCGAGCTTGAGTGGCTTTGGAGTGCCGCCGAGGATGCCGGCGTGCCGATCTCCTGCCTGGCGACAGATTCGCTCGCGGTCTTGGGCGAGGTCGCCCGGCGGCATCCGGGGCTGCGCCTGACCATTGACCATCTCGGCGGCAGGGGTGGCATGACTACACTGAAGGATGCCGCCGCAATGATCCATATCCCTGAACTGCTGGCCTTGGCGAAGCTGCCCAATGTCGCGGTTAAGGCGACCGGCGCGCCGGGCTATTCCAGTGAGGCTTATCCGTTCCCGGCGATGCACACCTATCTTCAACAAATTTTTGACGCTTTCGGGCCGAAGCGGATGTTCTGGGGCACCGATATCACCAAGATGCCCTGCTCGTGGCACGAATGCGTCGGGATGTTTACCGAAGAGTTGCCCTGGTTGAACGCCGAGGATAAACGGCTGATCATGGGGCAGGCGATCTGCGATTGGTGGGGCTGGGACCGCTCCGTCTAACCAAAACCGAAGAGGTTTTCAAATGAGCCAGAGCCGCAAAATGAACCCGGACACAAAACAAGTCGCCGTGGTCGTCGGCGCCACCTCCAAGTGGCAGTCGGATGGGCGCAATACCAAGCTGGCTCACGGTCAGGCGCTGGATGACAGCGCACTGCCGGTTAGTGCGCGCTGGGGGATCGGTGGTGCTATTGCACAGAAATTCGCCCAGGAAGGATTGTTCACCGTGCTGACGACTAGGGTCGCGGCCAATGCCTCGGGCCTGGCCGAGGCGATCCAGGCGCAGGGTGGGGCATGCATGATCGTCGAGCTGGATCTGGTCTCAGCTGATTCGATCTCGGCGGCTTTTGCCGCCATCCGCGATGCGGCCGGCGATCCGGACGTGCTGGTCTACAACGCCGGCTATCTGGAAGGACGTGATCTTCCGCCGGAAAAGGAACTGCTGGAGCACATCCCGATCGAGATGTTCGATACCGCCCAACATATTTCCAGTCGGGGGCCGTTCCTGGTGGCCAAGGAAGTGTTGCCGGCGATGCGTAAGAAGGGTGCCGGATCGTTCCTGTTCTCCAACAATTCTAAATCTTTGCGGGGAACCAAGCGCAATACCGGCGAGTCGCTGTACTATCCTCGAGTGATGATGCGCACCCTGGCGCAGGTGCTGACTGAGGAATATTCCGAGCACGGCGTGCATGTGGCCAATGTGGTGATCGACGGCACTATCGACTCGCCGGGAACCCGGGCCTTGCCGAAAGCCCAGGCGCGGCCGGATATCGTGATGAACCCGGTCAAGATCGCCGAGGCGTTCTATTATCTGCATACCCAGGACCGGTCGTGCTGGACCCATGAGCTTCAACTGACGCCGTTCGTGACTAAGCCAACCTTTTGATCCGGCTGCTTGCTTGATCGGGCCGGGCTAGACGTCGGGGTTCACAGCGCCGTATCGCCCTTCAGCAGGCGCTGGGCGATGGTGCGGCGCAGGATTTCGTTGGTACCATCGGCGACATTGACGGCGCGCAGCGCGTGCCAGGCCTCAGTCAGGTTCATTTCGTTGGTGAAGCCCATGGCGCCATGCACCTGCATGGCCCTATCGACGGCGCGAACGCCGATCTCGACCGAATAGGCCTTGGCCATCGACAGTTCCTTGATCGCCAACCCGCCCTGATCGAGCAGCTGGGCAGCGTTCAACCCCATCAGATGGGCGCCATGCAGTTCCATCGCCGATTCGGCGAGTGGGAAACTGACGCCTTGGTGTTCGGCGATCGGCTTGCCAAAGGTTTCCCGAGTCTTGGCATGTTCAAGCGCTATCTCAAGTGCCCAACGGCCATAGCCCACCGCCCGCGCGGCGTTGTATATCCGGCCGATGGAAACCCCATGGAGCGCGGTCTGAAAGCCTTGGTGCAGCGTGCCGACAAGCTGCCAAGGCTGAACCGAAATATCCTCCAAGCGGAGTTCCGCCTCGTCGCCGCCGATGCTGCCAAACATCCGGATAATTCGCTCGACATGAAACCCGGCGGCGTCGGTTGGCACCAGAAAGGCACTGATGCCGCTTTGCTTGGCGGTTCCGGCTTGCGGGTCCTCGGCGGATTCGGTGCGGGCGAAGATAATGCAGTAGTCAGCGACCGGTGAATTGGTGGTCCAGATCTTCCGCCCGTTGATGCGCCAGATCTCGCCATCGTAGACCGCCTGGGTTTGCAGTCGAGCCGCGTCCGAGCCGGCGCCGGGTTCAGACAGACCAAAGCACATAGATTTTTCACCGGCCATCATCGGCTCGAGGATTTCGTCCCGTGCGCGCGGCGTTACCGCCTCCAGAACCCGGCTCGGACCAAAGGCCCAATGGCTGATGGCGTAAAGCATCAGCCAGTTGGCCGGGCCGCAGGTGCGAAACAGTTCCTGCCAACAGGCGTAGTAGGCCAGCATGCCGAGGCCAGCGCCGCCCAATGATTCGGGGACACACATGGTGTAGAAACCGGCCTTGGAGGCGGCCATGCGAACCTCGCGCACTAGCGCCAGCGCCTCATCACCGAGACGGCCATCCTCGCGGTACAGCCGGCGCGGGTTCTTGAAGAGACCCCGGTGCGTTGCATGCCTGGGTAGGACTTCGGCGCGGGCAAACTTGACCAGCCCGTTGCGCACGGCTTCGATGTCCTCGGGCAAGGGGATTGCGATCGCCGTCATCTCTAGCTCCTGATGGTGAGGGACGGGTTGACCCGGCGGTTAGGCACCGGGCCATGGCCAAATTTATTTGGCGGCGGCGCTTTAAACAAATGCTCGGCAGTGGACCGGTAGCCAACCGACCGAAAGCAGGTCACCCACTTTTAGTCTGTCGCCCACCTCCGCTAGCGGTACCTTGGCCATCAACTCAGCGCCGCTTTTCAAGGTCATCAGCACCCTTCGATGGTCGCCAAAATAGATGATTTCCGAAATCGCTGCCGGCAAGTTTTCGGCGCCATTGGCCTGATCAATATTAACCAGAACTCGCTCTGGCCGGATCGACAGCGTGGTCCGGTCTCCTACCGACATCGGATTGGTGGCGGTTGCCGTGGCGACCATGCCGTCAGCCAACAATACGCGGCAGCTCGTGCCGTCGGTGGCCTCGACGACGCCGTGCAGGGTGTTGTTCTCACCGATAAAGTTGGCGACGAACTCATTAGTCGGGCGCTCATAGACTGAGACGGCATCGTCGATCTGCTGAATGCGACCCTGGTGAAAGACCGCGACCCGGTCGGACATGGTCAGCGCCTCGCCCTGGTCGTGGGTAACATAGACCACGGTCATGCCAAGTTGGTCATGCAGGTGCTTGATCTCGATCTGCATCTGCTCGCGCAGCTTTTTGTCTAAGGCGCCAAGCGGTTCATCCATCAGCACTACCTCGGGTTCGAACACTAAGGCCCGGGCAAGGGCGACCCGTTGCTGTTGCCCACCCGACAGGTGTTGTGGTCTGCGGCTCCCAAAGGCCTGCAACTCGACCATTTCCAGCGCATCCTTGGCGCGTTTCTGGACCTCAGCTTTGGGTAATTTGCGTTGAATCAGAGGATAGGCGACGTTCTCCAAAACGGTCTTATGCGGGAACAACGCATAGTTTTGGAAGACCACGCCCATGTTTCTCTGGAATGGCGGCACATTCTTGAGCGACTTGCCGTTCAGCTTTATGTCGCCCCCTGTGGCCGCCTCGAAGCCGGCCAACATCATCAGGGTGGTGGTTTTTCCAGAGCCGGAAGGGCCGAGTAAGGTAAGAAATTCACCGCGCTGGATCGCCAGATCCAAGTTTTCGACGACATTGACCTTGCCATCATAGGTCTTCTCCACGTCGATGAATTCGATGATGTCGTCGCTTGCGTCGATCACAAAAACCCCATTCCCCGCCAAATCGGTGTTTGTTTTCCCGCCGTGGGTGCAGATCGTTGCTCCGGTCGGATCTTTACAGTTTAAGTTTGACCGGCTGAACGGTTTTGTCAAAGCCGGTTCCATGTAACTCCTGGGGAACCCCGTCGGGTGATGCCTCTCAGGGGCCGGGTGGCGCTAAATCATTGGACACGACCCCCCTCTTCATCGTCAAATTTATCCTGTGGATTTAAAAAAAGCTGGGGTTTTCAGCGATCATGCAACGGTGGTTCTGACGCATTGAACTCGCTGTTTAA
The DNA here is from genome assembly GCA_937776645.1 of uncultured Alphaproteobacteria bacterium. Taxonomy (GTDB): domain Bacteria; phylum Pseudomonadota; class Alphaproteobacteria; order Thalassobaculales; family Thalassobaculaceae; genus JADHLJ01. Next base: position 10,249 of record CALMRI010000006.1, read on the forward strand.
AACATTCAGGGTACAAAAAAGGAGAGTTACTCATGAGTTTAAAAGGCACATTGGGAAAATGGACGGCGGCGGTGGTGATGGCCACGACCGTGTCGATCGGCGTTGCCGAAGCACGCGAATTCACCATTGCGTCCTGGGGCGGCGAGTATCAGAAGGGCCAAAGAGATATTTTCTTCGCTCCCTACGCCAAGTCCAAGGGGATGAAATTCCTAGAGGACACCTATCTTGGCGGCTGGGCGCAATTTCAGGCGATGCAGGAAACCAAGAATATCCCCTGGGACGTGGTCCAGGTTGAAACTGCGGAAATGGCGCGCGGCTGTGAGGAAGGTCTGTTCCTACAGCTAGATTGGTCGAAGATCGGTCCCAAGGCCAACTACGTTTCCGGAGCGGCAAGCGAATGCGGGGTCGGCGTGGTCATCGTCTCGGTAGTCATCGCCTATAACGACGACCTGATCGGCGCCGACAAGCCAAAGACCTTGGAAGATTTTTTTAACGTCAAGAAATGGCCGGGCAAGCGGGGCCTGCGTGATGACCCCAAACACAAGCTTGAATTCGCCTTGATGGCCGACGGCGTGCCGGTTGGCGATGTTTACAAGGTCCTCTCGACACCAGCCGGTGTCGATCGAGCCTTCGTCAAGCTTGACGAGGTGAAACCCTTTCTGCAGTTCTGGAAAGCCGGCGCGCAAGCTCCGGAATGGTTGGGTTCGGGCGATGTGGTCATGTCCACTGCCTATAATGGCCGGGTGAGCTCGGCGCAGAAGAGCGGGCGCAACCTGAAGATGATTTGGGATCGCAACACCGTGTATCTCGACAGCTGGGTCATCCTAAAGGACTCGGCTCATATCGAGACGGCCTATGGCTATATGAAGTATTATTCGGACCCGAAATTGCAGGCCGAATATTCAATGAACGTGCTGCCCTATGGTCCGTCTGTGAAGGATGCAGTTCAGCACATTCCGGCCAAGGTTACGGAGACACTGCCGGCTGGTAAGAACGTCGAGGGTGCGTTTGTTACCGGATCAGCCGAAGGCATTGCGTTCTGGATCGACAATCTTGACGAGCTGACCGAACGTTGGAACGCCTGGAAGGGCCAATAATACGGCTCCACGTCACCCATTGAGGGTGTGTCGGCGGAGAATATTCTCTCCGCCGACCGCCGGTCACGCCGCGCTTTTTTAGGGAGGGTTCGGCATCTTGGCCTCGTTGCGTCACGCGCAAAAAACCGGTCAATCCGTCTTAGCGGGCAAACTTGCCCGGGGTGAACGCGCACGCAAGCTGACCGCACTGTCGTTGATAGCGCCGCTATTCCTGCTTTTAGTCTGTGTGTTCGGTGTGCCAATTCTTGCGGTGCTGTATTACAGCGTCGATAACCCGTTGATCGGCAAGGTCCTTCCGCAAACCACGGCGGCGATGGCTGAATGGGATGGTCGGGCCTTACCCGGTGACGCGGCCTTTGACGCCTTCGCCGCGGACGCCAAGCTTGCCTATAAAGCCAAGACCATCGCCCGCGCGGCGCTGCGGCTGAATTACGAAATCGCTGGTTTTCGCTCGATGACCATGAAGGCGGCCCGGCGGATCCATCGCTTCAAAGGAGCATCGATCAAGGAAGAGCTGATCGCCCTCGATAAACGTTGGGGCGACATCGTCTATTGGCGGGCGATCAAGGATGCTAGCGCCAGCTATACGCCGCGCTATCTGCTCGCCGCGGTCGATTTGGAACTGACGTGGGGCCAGGGCATCGTCCAGGTTGAGGAAAATCGTCGGATTTATTTAGCCTATCTGATGGAAACCTTCTGGATCAGCGCAGTCGTGGTGCTTTTGTGTGTCGTCATCGGTTACCCGATTGCCTATCTGATCGCCACCTCAAAGCCGGCCAAGCAGCGGATTTTATTCATTCTCATTTTGATACCGTTTTGGACTTCGCTGCTGGTGCGCACGGCGGCCTGGGTGGTGCTGTTGCAGAATCAGGGGATGGTCAACGATTTCCTGATCTGGCTCGGGATCACCGACCAGCCGTTCGAAATGATCTTCAACCGTTTCGGGGTCTATGTGGCGATGGTGCACATCCTGCTGCCGTTCATGGTGCTGCCGGTCTATAGCGTGATGAAATCGATCTCGACCGATTATATGCGCGCCGCCGCATCGCTTGGCGCGCGCCCTTTCTCGGCGTTTTTGTCGATCTACCTGCCGCAGACCATCCCCGGCCTCGGGGCAGGCTGCTTGCTGGTCTTCGTAATCTCGTTAGGCTTCTACATCACCCCGGCGCTGGTCGGTGGGCGCAGCGATCAAATGATCGCCTCGTTGATAGCCCAGTTCGCGCTTGGCACCGCGAACTGGGGCATGGCGGCGGCGCTGGCGGTAGTGGTGCTGGTCTGTGTCGCCGCGATCTATCCGATCTATCACCGCTTTGCCGGTGGTGATCGAATGAAATTGAACTGATCGGGGCAACCATGGCGCTTCCGGCGAACGCAACCCTTGGCCAGCAGGTCAGCTATGTCGGACTTCGGGTGATCTGCGCCTTCGGCTTTCTGTTTCTGCTGTTACCGACCTTGATCATCATGCCGATCTCGTTCAGCTCTGGGACCTTCCTTAACTATCCACTGCCGGGCCTGTCCTTGCGTTGGTATGAGCAGGTTCTGCAGCCGCACCCCTGGGGTTTTGCCTTCAAGAACAGCATGATCGTGGCCTGCGCGACGACGGTGATCGCCACGGTGTTGGGCACACTGGCGGCCTATGGGCTGACGATGGCTCAGTTCAGATTCAAAGGCCTTCTGGTGGGGTTCCTGATCTCACCGTTGGTGGTGCCGCTGGTGATCACCGCCTTGGCGGCGTATTTCGCCCTGGCCAAGGTCGGATTACTGGGCACCCATATCGGCCTAATCCTCGCGCATACAGCGTTGGCCACGCCGTTCGTGGTGATTACCGTGACCGCCACCTTACAAGGCTTTGACCATAACATGGTGCGCGCGGCGGAAAGCCTGGGGGCAAACCCGATCAACGCGTTCTTCAGCGTCACTCTGCCGCTAATCCTGCCGGGGGTGCTGTCGGGGTCGGTCTTCGCCTTTGTCACCTCATTTGACGAGATCGTCGTGGCGTTGTTCGTCGCCGGGCCGGGCCAGTTCACCATGCCTCGGCAACTCTTCGCCGATCTACGGGATCAGCTCAATCCGTCGATCATCGCCGTCGCCACCTTGTTGACCGTGGCCTCGATCTGTCTGATGGCGCTCATCGAGATCCTACAGCGCCGCAAGGACACCGGATAAGACGGATCGTTAAACTAAAATCACCGGTCTTTAGTCTGTTTTAAGCAGGAGACTGAGCGACCGGCAAAGCTCAGCCTTCTCGGGAGGTTCTAAACTGGCTACCATTCGTCGAAGTGGGACGGGGTGGCGGCGTTCAGGAGAAGAGTGATGGAGCGGAGATCGGCAAGCGCCGGTCGACTGCAAAGTGTTGTCGTCAACATGAGAGCCTAAGCAGTGGTGGACGCCCAGGATTACTAATCGTCACTAATCGGGACGCGACGTGATATCAAAAGTGGCCCCGTTGGATCGATCGTCGAGATCACACCAGCGGGGCCGGGCGCGACGGTGCGGGCGGCCGGCGCAAAAGCAAATAACGCTCTGGTGCCCGTTCGGAAAAGGATGACCGCCATGCTGACGATCGACTCGCAAGTTCACGCCTATGAGCGGGATCACTTGGGACGGCCCTGGGTCGGAACGCTTGCCGGTCCGCCAGAGGTTACCGGCGATGACATGGTCGCAGCGATGGATGCGGTCGGCGTCGATGGCGCGCTGCTGGTCTCGCCCTACTCGATGTACCGATACGACGCCAGCTATGCCCTTGCGGTCGGCGCCGCGCACCCCGGTCGCTTTGGTTTAATCAAGCCGGTTGATCCAACCGATCCCGGCGTGACCGACACGATTGCCGACTGGGCGGCGCTGGACGGTACGGTGGCGATCCGGGTGATGATGGCGCACGGGGTTTCGGTCGACCCTAACGGTCGGGGTATCAAATGCGTGCTACAGGCTGCCGCCCGCCACGCGCTACCGGTTAATCTGCTGTGTTGGGGTCATACCGACCAGGCGGCGATCCTGGCCCGGGCGCATCCGAACACCATGCTGGTTATCGATCACCTCGGCTTGAACCAGCCGTTCGTGCCGCCGGCCCCGGCGGAGCCGTTTGCCGATCTGACGCAAGTCCTGGCTCTGGCCGAGCACCAGAACATCGTTATTAAAATCTCCGGCGCCTGCACGCTCTCCCATGAGCCGTACCCGTATAACGATCTCTGGGACCCGCTGCGGCGGATTTTCGACGCTTTCGGCCTTGATCGTTGCCTGTGGGGCACCGACTGGACCCGGGCGGTCAATCTGCTGACCTATGCCCAGGGGGTGGAGCCATTCCGCCTGACCGACTGCTTGTCCGAGGACGAGCGCGCCGCTCTGATGGGGCGGACCCTGCAGCGAGTCTATAGCTGGTCGCCATCTTAGCCAGCTGCCATTAATAGACGGAATTTATCGGGTTTTAGGGATCTCGACGCCGGCCATTTTCTCCAAGGTCTTCGCCAGTACGGTGATGTCCTTGTCGCGGCCCATTTCGGCCATGCAATGCATGAACAGGGTGCGAATATTCGTGCCTAGCCACATCGGCGTTTCATACAATTCGGCTTCCCGGCGCCAGAGCTCCAAATCCTTTTCGATGATGTACATGGCGCCGCCATAATCGAAATTGTGGGTCAGGATGTGGTTGGGGATCTTAGTTTCGGTTGCGCTGTTGCGGCCGGACGAGGCGTTGATCACCTCCAGCATCTGCTCCGGATCTAGGCCGGCCTTGACCCCTAAGGTCATCGCCTCAAGCGCCACCGACAAGTTGCCGAAGGAAATGATGTTGTTGACCAGCTTCATCGTCTGTGCGGCGCCGGGTTGGTCGTTGAGATAGACCAGTTTTCCGGAGATTGCCTCCAGGGCCGGCTTAAGCGCATCGAAGGTCGCCTTGTCGCCGGAACACATGATTCCAAGGGTACCGGCCTCGGCGCCTGGCGGGCCGCCGGAGATAGGCGCGTCGAGGAACGCCTTGCCGGCCTCGGCCATCTTTGCCGCCACGTCGCGGGAATAGGCGCTGCCGGTGGTGCTTAGATTAACATAGGCCGTTGCCTGTGCGCCGGCGACTGCGCCCTCATCGCCTGTTGCAACCGCTTCGGCGGCGCCCAGATTGGGTAAACAGGCAAGGACGAATTCCGCCATGTCGGCGGTTTCCTTGGCGGTTTGCGCCACGAGGGCGCCGCGCTGGGCGAGGATCGCGGTGCGGCTTGGGTCGGTATCACAGACCACGAGTTCGTGGCCGGCTGCCGCGAGGTTGACCGCCATTGGCCGCCCCATGGCGCCGAGCCCGATAAATCCGATACGCATTTTCGTTTCCTCACAGTGGTTATGCGCGTTTTGAGGTGACCGCGCTGCGGGATGGCCGTGATAGGTTGCCGTCTAGACTATCGTTGCTTCGCCAGTCTATCGCAGGTTTGAGAGTTGTCCGCGTGAATCGCCCGCGGACTCATCGAACAAGTGGCGATTTCATCATTCCGGCCAAGCCAGATTGTGGCTCGGCCACTATTAATTTGTCCATCGACCCGGTTCCGAGGAATTTATAGTCGACGATGCGAGAGCTGCTGAACACGAAGATTCCGATTGTCTTGCCAACCATGGTCGTGGTTCAGGCTTTCGGCACGATGTGCAGCTACGCGGCTGCGGTAGTGGCGGTTCAGGCCTCGGCGGATTTGGGGGTGAAATCGTCGAATATAGGCATCTTTACGGCCGTGGTCTATGTCGTCGCGATGCTGTCGGGACTGGTAGCCGGCGGTCTTCTTGCCCGCTATGGGGTTATTCGGACCAGTCAGATGGTGCTGTTGGCCGGCGGGCTCGGCCTCTGCTTGGCCGGTTCAGTACCATGGTGGCCGGTGACCTTGGTCGCCGCCGCGATGATTGGCATGTCGACTGGGCCGCTCAATCCGGCCGGTTCACGAATCCTGGCCAGACATTCGCCGCCGCGATGGCAACCTCTGGTCTTTTCGATCAAGCAAACAGGAACGCCAATGGGCGGCATGCTGGCCGGTCTGCTGTTGCCGCCGTTGATGGGGCTTTACGACTGGCGTATAGCCGTCATCTCGATCGCGGCGATTCCGCTGCTGATGGTTTGGGCGCTTCAGTTCGTTCGGTCTGGGCTTGACGACGACCGCGATCCCGGCTTCCGGATCAGCCTTTCTGGTGTCGCGGATGCGTTGCGGGTGGTGGTGACCAACAAAGCACTCACCACGCTGGCGGTGGCCGGCCTTCTCTATACCTTCGTGCAGATGGCGCTGCTCTCCTTCATCGTGATTTATTTGGTCGAGGTGAATGGCCTGTCGAGCGCATTTTCCGGCCTTGTGTTTGCGATCATCCATGCTTCGGCGATCCCGGCTCGGATCTTTTGGGGTGCGGTCGCGGGTCGGCTGCTAAGCACTTGGGTGCTGCTTGGCCTGGTCGGCATCATGATGTCCGGCAGCATCATCGCGATCAGCTTTTTCACCCCGGACTGGCCGTTCTGGTTAACCGGGCTGGTTGCGGTCTTGTTGGGCGTCAGTACCAATGGCGTGCTTGGCCTGTTACTTTCGGAATTCGCTCGGTTGGCGCCCCCGAACAAGGTCGGCGAGGCGGCGGGCGGCGGCCAGTTCTTCATGTTCATCGGCATTGTCACCGGGCCCCCGGTCTTCGGCGCCATCGTCGAGTTCGGCGGTGGTTATGAGCCCGCCTTCTACCTAATCGCCGCTGCGTCCTTGGCTGCCGGGATCTATCTGTTACTAACCCGTCGGCAGGGTTTGTCAGTCTAGCCGGCTGGTCGGCTTGGGGTCGAGACCGTTGCCGGTGAACCGCCCAAAGGGCTGCATCCCGAGGTGGTAAAATAAGACGCAGAAGAAAGCAGAAGAAATATGATTGATGTACTGTGTCTATTTTCTGTCTTGATCACCAATTATTAGCGAATATCGTGATAGAAGCCGCAGAGATTTTCCTCCGGCGCGTTCGTCCAAGCCTTTCAGGGGTTTTCGGACCAGGCTAGCCGGCGTTTGGCTGTTTTGAATGCGGCAACGTCACTGGATGGTCTATGCGCTCTGCGAAGCAACCGTCTTGACACTCTGGGCGGTGATCGACGCGGGTAGTTCAGAATGCGTATCAATAGCCAGTGGCGAATTTTTTTTCAGTGGGGAGTAGGGGGCGGCGGTCCCGTAAATGTCGAGATAGCCGACTATCACTGAATGAAAGGAAGTAACCATGTTGCGCCATGCCGTCCACCCTGGCGGTGCCCTCAAGAAAGAGCTAGACGAGTTGGTGATAAAGCCAACTGAGCTCGCCCGGCAGATCGACGTGCCGGCTAATAGGCTTACACAAATCATTCAGAGTAAGCGCTCAATCACTGGCGATACGGTGCTTAGGCTTGGCCATTGGTTAAAGACCAATCCGCAGTTTTGGATAAGCTTGCAGGCACAGTTCGATCTCGCCGTAGCCCAGCGGTAAGCTGGCGGTGCCGTCCACACTCTGCCAACTCGGCCCGTCGCCCTCGAGCAACCGCAGATCGGTCAGTGATGGTGGTCGCTAGATATGAGTAGTGAATCTGAAAGCCGCCCGTTTAAATTGGACGATCGGATGCAAAGGGGGTCGGTTAAAATGGTATCGCAGTCGCAATTCGAGGTCGTCCCAACCGGTGCCGCGCTTGGTGCTGATATCACCGGTCTGGATCTCGCCGTCCCCATCGACGAACCTTCCTTCGACCGGCTCGCGCGGGCCTGGGGGGATCATCTTGTCCTCAGGTTCCGTGACCAGAGCTTGGATGAAGCGGCGCTGATAGAGTTCTCTGCTCAGTTTGGCGTGCTTGACGCCGCGCCGACACGGCCGGTCAACGTGCCCAATCACCCGACCCGGAACGAAATCAATATCGTCTCGAATATTATCGAGAATGGCACGCCGATCGGTGGGTTGGGCAATGCGGAACTCATCTGGCATCAGGACATGAGCTATAAGGATCTGCCGCCTAAAGCCAGCCTGCTTTATGCCATCGAGACGCCAGCGACCGGCGGCGATACGCATTTTTATAATTTATATTCGGCCTACGAGACCCTGCCGACGGAGCTGCGGGCGCGGATCGAAACGCTCTCTTGCAAGCATGATGCGACCCGCAATTCCGCCAGCCAGTTACGAGCTGGCTTCAATGCCGACTACACCAACAGCCAGCGGCCGGGCGCCGTCCATCCCCTGGTCGTCCGGCATCCGGACACGGGGCGAAAATCCCTCTATCTTGGACGCCGGCCCAACGCCTGGGTTGTTGGTTTGGCGGATTCTGACAGCGATCGATTACTGGACGTGCTTTGGGCACATGTCGAGGCGGGGTCGCTGCATTGGGCACAACAATGGCGGCCCGGTGATCTGGTTATCTGGGACAATCGCTGCACCCTGCACCGGCGCGGCACGCTAGATCCAGCGCAACGACGTCTGATGTACCGCACCCAGGTGCGCGGCGGTCAGGCGCCATGCGCTGCCGGCGATTCCGGCTAAATTGATCGCGCTCTAGTAGCGATGACGAGCGAATACAATACCAACGCTATTGGCGGCTCGCGATGGCGGCGGGCGACAGGCTGGACCATCTTCGCGCGCAGTGCCGGTTATTCCGGCAACTCAATACCAACAGTCGCCTCGACCGTGATCCCAGCCAGCCTGACCAATCCGACTAACCAGCCGGAGAGCTACCCCGCTCTCTGGGCCTATTGAGGGGCGGAGGAGCACTCATGGGCACCAAAGAAAGAGCTGGACCTCTGATGAGAAGACATCTCCACCTCAATCTGTTCATTCACAGCCGCGGCCATCACGAAGCCTCCTGGCGGCATCCGGACGCCTCGGCCTTGTCGGTGTTCGATATCGGCTATTACCAGGGCCTGGCGCACCGGGCTGAGGCGGGATTGTTCGACTCGATCTTCTTGGCCGACCAACTGGCCTTGGGGGACGATATCGTGAGCGGCCCGCGCACCGGCTTGGAGCCGATCACCGTGCTGGCGGCATTGGCGGCGAGCACCAGCCGGATTGGGCTGATCGCCACCGCGTCGACGACCTATAGCGAACCGTTTAATCTGGCCCGCCAGTTTGCCTCGATCGACCATATCAGCCAGGGTCGCGTGGGCTGGAACATCGTCACCTCCTGGTTGGCGACGGCGGCGAAAAACTATGGCGCAGGGGGGGCGCTCAGTCATGCCGATCGCTATGAGCGTGGCGAGGAGTTTATGACCGTGGTGCAGGCCTTGTGGGACAGTTGGGCGGTCGATGCGGTACTGGACGACCGGTCCGCCGGTCACTATGCCCGCGCCGGCGCCATCCGGGCGATCGATCACCACGGCAAATACTATCAAGTCGCCGGACCGTTGAATGTGCCGCGATGCCCGCAAGGACGCCCGGTCCTGGTGCAGGCCGGCTCGTCCGAGACCGGTCGCGATTTTGCCGCGCGCCACGCCGAGGCGATCTTTACTGCGCAGATGGAGAAAGCTACGGCGCGAGATTTTTATCGAGATCTCAAAGCCCGTGTGGTTGCCGCTGGCCGGGCTCCGTTGCAAGCGTTGATTCTGCCGGGGCTAAGCCCGCTGATCGCCGGGACCGAGACCGAAGCCAGGCGGATGAGTGACGATCTCGGCGCGTTGACCGATCCCGAGGTTGGCCGCAACCGGCTCTCGGCGCGCTTCGGTGGCCATGACTTCTCGCATCTGCCGCTGGACAGGCCGTTGACGCCGCAGGACTTCCCGGATCCCGCAACCGTTGAGGCGGCGCGCAGCCGGACCGAGGTGATTGTCGGCTTGGTGCGGCGCGAGACGCCAACTCTGCGCCAGTTATTGGCGATGCTGGCCGGCGCGCGCGGCCATCACACTTTCGCTGGGACGCCGGAACAGGTCGCCGACCTGATGCAGGATTGGTTCAACGACGGCGCCGCCGATGGGTTCAACATCATGCCCCCGGTGCTGCCCTCGATGCTTGAGGTGTTCATCAGCGAGGTGGTGCCGATTTTGCAGCGGCGCGGGCTTTTTCGGTCCGACTATCAGGGTGAGACATTGCGGGCGCATTATGGCCTGCAGGAGCCGGTGAGCCAATTTGATTGATCGACTGTGAACGACCCGCCGGCGATCCCTGGCGTGCTCAGCGCAACGACAAGATAAACGAATCCTACCCAGATGATGTTGCCTGAATTATTTGCTCCCGGATGGTTCCGCTCGGTTTGTCTGGCATGGTTTTGTTGGATTGAGCCCGATGTTAGTCTCCATCCAAACTAGTCCTGAGAGGGAGGATCGATGATGAGTGACCTGCCGAGCCGCGTCGAAATTCACGAGGAAGGCCCGCGCGAAGGCTTTCAAATCGAGCCCGGTCCGATTCCTACCGCCGACAAAGTTAAGTTGATCGAGGCGCTGTCCGAGACGGGGTTGACCCATATCCAGGCTTGCTCCTTCGTCAACCCTCGTCTGGTGCCGGGCTGGGCCGATGCCGAAGCCGTGGTCGAGGGGTTCAAGCCGGTCGACGGCGTCCATTACACTGGCCTCTATTTTAACGGGAACGGCTTTGATCGGGCGCGGAAATATCTGGGTAAATTGACCCTGTCCGGCTCAATCTCTCTGACCGCCTCGGAGGGCTTTACCAAGAAGAATCTGAACCGCACTCATGCGGAGAACCTGGCTGGGATGAGGCGTCAGGCCGAGGCGCATCTGGCCAATGAAATTCCGGTCAACCGGGTTGGTGTCATGGCGGCGTTCGGCTGCAACTACCAGGGCGATATCGCCCCGTCTCAGGTGATCAAGACCCTACAAGACGGCATGCAAATCGCCGAGGAGACCGGCGCCAAGATCACCCTATTCTCGCTCGCCGATACGATGGGCTGGGCCGCACCGCACCGAATTGAGCAGGTGATCGGCGCGGTCCGTGACCGCTGGCCCGAGATGACGCTGTCGTTGCATCTGCATGATACCCGGGGGTTGGCGGTGGCTAATGCTCATGCCGGACTAAAGATGGGGGTCAGCCGATTCGACTCTACCGTCGGCGGCCTCGGCGGCTGTCCCTTCGCCGGCCAACCCAAGGCGGCTGGCAATATCGCCACCGAAGAGCTGGTGCTGCTGTGTGAGGAAATGGGCATCGATACCGGCGTCGATCTCGACAATCTGATCGAGGTTGGGCGCCTGGCCGAAGACATAGTTGGCCACCAACTGCCCAGCGAACTGCTTCACGCGGGAAGCCTGAACGCGTTCCGCCGGGAGGCGCTGCACTGATGTCAGCGACGCCGCTTGCCGGGTTGCGGGTGTTGGAGTTTTCGCACACCGTCATGGGGCCGACCGCCGGGCTGCTGTTTGCCGAGCTTGGCGCCGATGTAATCAAGGTGGAGCCGGCGCCGGACGGCGACCGGACCCGCCGCCTGGGTGGTTTCGGCGCCGGGTTCTTCGCCGGGTTCAACCGCAACAAGCGTAGTCTGGCCATCGATCTAAAATCCATCGAGGGCCAGGCCGTTTTGCATCGCTTGGTGCCGGCCGTCGATATCGTGCTGGAAAATTTCGGTCCCGGTACAATGGAGCGGTTGGGCTGCGGCTATGAACATCTCGCGCCGTTGAATGACCGGCTGATTTATTTGGCGCTGAAAGGCTATCTCGCCGGACCGTATGAACATCGCCCGGCCCTGGACGAAGTGGTGCAGTTCCAGGCTGGTCTGGCCTGGATGACCGGCCCGCCGGGGCAGCCGCTGCGGGCCGGAGCCTCGGTGATCGACATCATGGGAGCGATGTTTGGGGTGATCGCGGTGCAGGCGGCGTTGCGTGAACGCGATACCACGGGCAAGGGCCAGCGGGTTTCAAGCTCGCTATTCGAAAGCGCGGTGTTTCTGATGAGCACCCATATGGCCGGGATGGCGGCGACCGGATTGGAGATGCGTCCGATGCCGGCGCGACGCGGCGCCTGGGCCATTTACGAGGTGTTTGATACCGCCGGTGAGGGGCAGTTGTTCATCGGCGTGACCTCGGACCAGCAATGGGAGCGGTTTGTGGAGGAGTTTGGCTTGCAGGCGCTGGCCATGGACCCGCGCCTAGCCACCAACGTCACCCGGCTCGACGAGCGGGACTGGCTGATCCCGGCGCTGCAGGAGGCTCTGTCGAAACTTCCGCAAAAGGAGGTCGAGCAGCGTTGTGAGCGCTGCAACGTTTCCTGGGCCCCGGTTGGTAAGCCCGGTGATTTGTTCGAGAACCCGCATCTGCTGGCGGCCGGCGGCTTGGTGAATGTATTCGTCTCGCGCTTTGGCGGCGATGGCGGAAAAATGGCTGGACTGCCGGCGCTACCAATGGAATTCGGCGCGGCGCGCCAGCGCCCCGGCCTGACCCGTCAACCGCCGAGGGTCGGCGAGCATAGCGCCGAGATCCTCGGGGAAGCCGGGTTCACCACCGAAGATGTCGCCGGCTTAGCGCAGCGCGGCTTGATCGTCGGATAGGCCTGATCAGCCCGGTGGCGCTGGTACCGGAAGACTCGGTGGTCACGGAGGTCGATATGGGAGCCTGGGACCGGACCCTCCCGCTGGACCTGAAGGGGCCCTTCCTGTTCAGCCGGTTCGGTGTTCCCAGGATCATCCAGAGTGGCGGCGGCGCGGTAGTTAATGTCTCCTCGGTCGTGGCGTTGCGGGGCAATCATCCCGCTCATGTCTATGCGGCGGCCATGGGTGGCTTGATCTTTGTCACCCGAAGCCTCGCTGGCGCTTGTTCCGCCGAACGGGTGCGAACAAACGTCATCTGCCCAGGCATGATCGCTACCGACCGGATCAAGAACCGCTATGTCAGCCAGGTGCTATCGAACCGCCAGTCTACCATGGTGTCGTCCATGACGGCCTATCCCTTTGGTTCGGGAGAGCCCCAGGGCATCGCAAATATCGCGTTGTTCTTGGTCTCGGACGAGTCGCGGATGGTTAATGGCGCGGTGATCCCGGCCGAAGGCGGGATCACCGCGTATTGAGGGCCAGGCGGGGTCGCCGTTCTCTTAATCTTTTGTTCATTAAGTTAAATTAAGTTGAGGCTGCTGAATATTGATCTGGTGGCGCGACGGATTAAGGCGGGCGGAAGCCATCGGCCTCGCTCACACCACTAGCCCGAGGCGTTAAAATCGCTATGGTTTAATGATTGTGGACAAACTGAAAAGTAGACTGCCATGCCCTCTTTTGATGTCGTTTCGCGTACGGAATTGCCTGAAGTGGATAATGCCCTGCAAGGCGCCATGCGGGAAATCTCCACCCGCTTTGACTTCAAGGGTAGCCAATGCTCGATTGAGCGGGCCGACGAGGTGATCACGGTCAAGGCTGATGACGATTTGAAGTTGAAACAGGTCCATGAACTGCTGCGCGGTTATCTGGCCAAGCGCAAGGTGGATCACAAAGCCCTGGAATTCAAAGAACCGGAGAAAGCATCCGGCAACTCGGTCCGTCAGAGCATTCTGATCAAGCAGGGCATTGAGCGGGATTTGGCGCAAAAGGTGGTCAAAGCGGTCAAGGCCGCCAAGCTGAAGAATATCCAGGTCGCCATTCAGGGGGACGAATTGCGGGTCAGTGGCAAGAAACGGGACGAGCTGCAAGCCGCCATTGCCCTGATCAAGGAGATGAAGCTGGAGCAACCCCTGCAATATGTGAATTTCCGCGATTAGCCGTTGCCTCGGGCGGGTCTGTAAGACTACCGAGTCGCCGGCGATATCAAGGTTGAACCAGGGATAGAGTACATGGTTGCTTCGCAAACAGTCGCCGATGAGCTCGACCCTGATAGGCTCGGCCATTTCGACGCCATCATCATCGGTGCCGGGGTCGCCGGCATGTACCAGCTGTATCGCTTGCGTGAGTTGGGGATGCGGGTACGGGTGCTTGAAGCCGGCAGTGACGTTGGAGGTACTTGGTACTGGTGCCGGTACCCGGGCGCCCGATTTGATTCCGAAAGCTGGTCTTATGGCTATTCCTTCTCCGAGGAGCTGCTGCAGGAATGGAGCTGGCCAGAACATTTCGCGGCCCAGCCGGATACGCTGCGTTATCTCAACTATGTGGCCGATAAATTCGATTTCCGCCGGGACATTCAGTTCAACAGCCGGGTCGTCGCGGCGCATTTCGATGATGCCGCGAGCCGCTGGACGGTGACCGTGGAAAGCGGCGAGCACGTCAGCGCGCCGATGATGATCACCGCGCTTGGCCCGCTCTCGGCGTTCACCCTGCCGAACATTCCAGGCCGCGACAGTTATCGAGGGCCAGCTTTCCACACCGCGCGCTGGCCGCACGAGCCGGTGAACTTTAAGGGTAAGCGGGTCGGGATTATTGGCACCGGCGCCACCGCTATCCAAACCATCCAGACCATCGCCAAGGATGTTGAGCACCTGACGGTGTTCCAGCGCACGCCGAACTGGGCGGCGCCGCTGCACAACTCCAAGATCACCGACGAAGAGCAGAAGAAGATCAAGGCCAGCTTCCCAGAAATTTATGAGCGCTGCCGCCAGACCGTGGCCTGTTTCATTCACAACCCGGATCCGCGCAAGACCCTGGATGTGTCGCCACAGGAGCGCGAAGCGTTCTGGGAGAAACTGTATTCGGAGCCGGGGTTCGGCATCTGGATCGGCAACTTCAAGGACATGATGACCGACGAGAAGGCTAACGCCCTGGCGACTGAGTTTGCCACCAAGAAAATCCGCCAGCGCGTCAAGGATCCGAAAGTCGCCGATCTGCTGACCCCGAAAAACCATGGCTTCGGCACCCGTCGCCTGCCCTTGGAGAGCGGCTATTACGAGGCCTACAACCAGGACAATGTGCTGCTGGTGGATATCAACAAGACGCCGATCGAGCGGATCACGCCGGAGGGCATCAAGACCAGCGACCAGGAATACGCCTTCGACCTGATGATCTATGCCACCGGTTTCGACGGGGTCACCGGCCCCTATGATCGCATCGATATCCGCGGCAGTGGCGGACGCTGTCTGAAGGACGAATGGGTCGACATGCCCCGCACGTTGCTCGGTATGCAGACCGAGGGCTATCCCAATATGTTCATGATTTTGGGACCGCATACGGCGCGCGGCAACATTCCCCGGAACATCGAGGAAGTCGTGGAATGGCAGACCGGCCTGATAAAATACATGCGCGAGCACGGCCTGACGCGGGTTGAGCCGCGTAGCGAGGCGGTCGATGATTGGGTCACCGTGGTGAACGAAGCCTCCGCCGGCTTGTTGTCGTCAAAAATTGGTTCCTGGCAAACCGGGGTGAACCGCAATGTGGAAGGCCGGAACGTGCCCCGGGTGCTGGGCTATAACGGCGGCGCGGTCAGATACCGAGGCAAAATTGAGAAGGAAGCGGCCGAGGGGTACCCGGACTTCCGATTCGGTTGATGTTTTGCTGATTTATTCACCGACGACCCGATTAACGGAGCAAGCCTCGCTGTCGGCTGTCGGCTGATTTTGGCGCCTCAGATCCCGCCGAGTGGAAGCCATTCAATGGCAATTGAGTGCGTATCCAATGACCTCCACGAATGCCCTAATGGAGACATGGAGACCGAGAAATTCTTAGTTGTCAAAGCGCACTACTTATCTCTATCGCGACTAACTTTCTGACACGTAAGGGGATTATGTTTAAAAGTGGAGGCTGTCCCAGATAACTAACCCATATGTTGTGTAACCCATTATCTCAATTTCGATAATTGGTTGGATGGGTGACTGTTATTGAAACGCCACTCGCATTCCTTCAAAAATAGCCCAAACCATCGCCTCGCTCCTTCCCTAATGACGCGTCTGCCCGATTCAGGCCGCCCGGGCCAAACGCTTTTCCACCAGGCGTGACCAATAGCTGGCGCCGACCGTCAGTAATTCATCGTTGAAGTCGTATTCCGGGTGATGCAGCCCGGCCGATTGGCCATTGCCGGCCCAAATATAACAGCCCGGCTT
This sequence comes from uncultured Alphaproteobacteria bacterium, assembly GCA_937776645.1. Taxonomy (GTDB): domain Bacteria; phylum Pseudomonadota; class Alphaproteobacteria; order Thalassobaculales; family Thalassobaculaceae; genus JADHLJ01. Next base: position 26,223 of record CALMRI010000006.1, read on the forward strand.
TTCCTGCAGCATGTAGGAGAAATCCTCCGCTCCCATCGAGGGCAGCGGGGCGCGGTTGACGCCATCGGCTGAACCGGCGATCTCACCCGCCACCTCGGCGCAGAAATCCGACGGCGCGATCGCGTTTACCGTGGCCGGGTAGCCCTTGTGATAGGTCAGCTCGGCAGTGGCGCCATAGGTCGCGGCGACACCGTCGATAATTCTGGAGATCCGCTCCGGCAGGCTTTGCTGGATATCGCCGCTGAACACCCGGCAGGTGCCGCGCAGCATGATTTCGTCCGGGATCACGTTGAACGCGTCATTACCGGCATGGAACTGGGTCACGCTGACAACCAGGGCTTCCTGCGGGTCCAGGTTTCGGCTGGTGATGGTCTGCAGGGCCATGACGATATTCGCTCCGACGACAATCGGGTCGACGCCCTGATGCGGCATCGCCGCATGGCAGCCGCGGCCTTGCACGCGAATTTCGAAATTGTCCCGCGCCGCCATCATCGGTCCGGGGGCGACCGCGAAACTGCCGACGTCCATGCCCGGCATATTGTGCATGCCGTAGACTTCCTCGACCGGGAAAAGCTTGAAAAGTCCTTCATCGACCATCTTTTTGCCGCCACCCTTGCCTTCCTCGGCTGGCTGAAAGATAAAATGAACAGTGCCGTCGAAATTGCCGGTTTCCGACAGATATTTCGCGGCACCAAGCAACATCGTGGTGTGGCCGTCATGACCGCAGGCGTGCATCTTGCCGGCATTGACTGACCGGTGAGCGTGCGCGCCGCGCTCCAGAATTGGTAACGCATCCATATCGGCCCGAAGCCCGATCGCTGGCCCCTGACCGGAGCCGGCCGTCAACGACCCGACGACCCCGGTGCCGGCCAGACCGCGATGCACGGTGACCCCCATTGCCGCGAGTTTCTCGGCGACGAAATTAGCGGTTCCGAACTCCTCGAACCCCAATTCGGGATTCTGGTGGATGTACCGCCGCCATTCGGTCAACTCGCCAGCATAGTCGGCGATGCGGTTGATGATCGGCATGGCTTATTCCTCCGTCCAACCCGTCCTGGACGCGTCGGGTTGCTGCGTTTATTTTTAGCGCGTTCAATTGCCGGCGCTGCGCGCCAGCTCTTCCAGCCGCTTGTTCGACAGCTCGAACAGGCCGACGTTTTTCTCCAGGTCGTAGGGCAGCTCCTCAAAGGAATCCGGGTCCCACTCGCTGCGTGGTGTGCCGAAAAAGTCGCCGCCATAGACATGCAGACCGCTGGTCAGTTTGGTCAGTGGGTTGTGAACCTGATGGATAGCGGTCTCGCCCAGATAGCTGCAGTCCTTGGGGTCCATGGTCTTGAGACCCATTTTGGTGAGGCCATCCTGCTCGGAGCGACGATAGAAGGTGTTTTCCTCGCGGCCCTGATAGATGCCGATGACGGCCCACATCCGGTGATCGTGCGGCATCAAGGTCATCTCCGGGCCCCAGATCAGATTAAGAACCGTTAGGTCGTCGGAGCGATGCAGGGCTAAGACACCGGCACGGTCCGGTTCGCCGATGTCGCGCATCAGCGCCGCCGGATCAGACACTGCCTTAGTGACAACTTCGCGCACCGCGCGCTCCCGGTCGGTTTCCTTCATCGCCACGCGGCAATCGGCGCAAAACTGCTCAATCTCGAACATCAGGATTTCCTCACGATGGAGTGGAAATTAGTCTTGGCTACGCTACCGTCCGCGAAATTGTGTGTCTATAACCCCGATCGATCGGGTTGGCGCTTCGCGGTGACTTCAGGCGCCGGCCAATCCGGGCGCCCTAAAGAAGAGCGGCGGCCTGGAGGTGGTTTTCCAACAAGCCGCACCCCAGGATAAAACCGCTCGCCCGATTCGCTTGGGAATGTTGGAGCCGTGGTCGTCCCGCAACATTGTGTTCGCGGCAAGTGGCTCATATGGTGCGGGACATGCTCTGCATTTTGGTGAGACACCGTGAGCCTGAGGGACGACCCAACGATCGAACGCCAACGCGACCTATCGGCGCTGCGCATGGTGTTTCCCTATATGTTGCCTTATCGCTGGCAGCTGGTCGGGGCGGCGATCGCCCTAATGATCGCTGCCGGTACAGTCTTGGCGATGGGGACCGGGTTGAGATTTCTCATCGACAAGGGCTTTGCGGCTGGTGATCCGGAATTGCTGGATCAGGCGGTTGTGGTCCTCGGGGGCGTTGTTTTGGTTCTGGCGATGGCCAGCTATGCGCGATTTTTTCTGATTTCCTGGGTCGGCGAGCGGGTAGTCGCGGACCTACGAAGCGCGTTGTTTGATCACGTGGTCGGCCTCAGTGCGACGTTTTTTGAGTCGCGGCGCACCGGCGAAGTGATTTCGCGTATAGGCACCGATACCACCTTGGTGCAGACCGTTGTCGGGTCCTCGGTCTCGATCGCGCTTCGTAACGTCCTGATGTTCGCCGGCGGGTTGGTGATGTTGTTAGTGACCAGTCCGAAACTTGCGGGAATGGTTCTACTGGTGATTCCCCTGGTGGTGATCCCGATCGTGCTGCTGGGCCGGCGTGTGCGCCGATTGAGCCGGTCTTCCCAGGACCGGGTCGCCGATGTCGGGGCCTATGTCGAGGAAACCCTGAGCGGTATTCGCGTGGTTCAAGCGTTTGGTCACGAGGCCCTGGATAAGGCAAGGTTCGCTGAACGGGTCGAAGATGCCTTCGCCACGGCGGTGCTGCGGGTTCGCAATAGGGCGGCATTGACGGCGGTTGTCATTGCCTTCGTCTTTGGCGCGGTTACCGTTGTGCTGTGGATCGGGGGCCGTGATGTGCTTTCTGGACGTATCACCCCTGGTGAGTTGTCGGCTTTCGTATTTTACGCGATTGTCGTCGCCGGCTCGACCGGGGCCTTGTCGGAAGTGCTTGGAGACCTACAACGGGCGGCCGGCGCGATGGACCGACTGATCGGTTTGCTGTCTACCCGGGCCGAGATCGCGGCGCCGACCAACCCGGTGGTGCTTCCAGTGCCGGTCGAGGGTCGTGTCGCCTTCGAAGCCGTTACCTTTCATTACCCCACCCGACCTAATCAAGCGGCGCTGGAAGCATTGACGTTCACCGTTGAACCGGGGGAGACCGTGGCCCTGGTCGGACCTTCAGGGGCGGGAAAGACCACGGTTTTTCAGCTTCTGCTGCGATTTTACGACCCAACCTCGGGCGTCGTTCGGCTGGATGGCGTGCCGCTGCTCGACGCGGATCCGGCAGAGGTCCGGGCCCGGATCGGGCTGGTGCCGCAGGATGCGGTGATCTTCTCCGCCGACGTATCGGAGAACATCCGCTATGGCCGCCCTGATGCCAGTGACGCCGAAGTCCGGGCGGCTGCCGAGGCTGCGCACGCCATTGAGTTTATCGAGAAATTGCCGGAGGGCTTCGCCAGCCATCTGGGTGAAAAAGGTGTCCGGCTTTCCGGCGGTCAACGCCAGCGACTGGCCATTGCCCGGGCGATCCTGCGGGATCCGGCGGTGCTGCTGCTCGACGAGGCGACTAGCGCCCTCGACGCTCAAAGCGAACGCGCCGTGCAGCGGGCTCTGGAACGGATCATGGCCGGACGTACCACCTTGGTGATCGCCCATCGCCTCTCCACGGTTCTGAGCGCCGACCGGATCATCGTCTTGCAGGATGGCCGCGCCGTGGCGAGTGGCAGCCATGCTGAGTTGTTGGCGATAAACCCGCTATACGCGCGTTTGGCGGCCTTGCAATTCGGCGTGGAGGAGACGCCTGCGGTATTGGAGATCTCTGGGGTGCTGGAGACGCGGGGCGCGGCGGAATAGCGCGATCGACAATCGTTTATTCGCTTCTAAGCTCGAATTTTCCCGATCGTGGTTCCGACGCCGTCGCAATCATCGAAGATGTCGAGCTTTTCAACGTCCACGGCGACCGATTGGACACGCCGGTCGGTCAATGCCAGGTCGGCGACACGTTCGGCGAACGTCTCGACCAGGATCACATGGCCGTCGGCGGCCATCTCCTTAATTCGCGAAATCAACGTCTCATAGCAAACGACTTTGCGGTAGAGCGCATCGCCAAAGCCGCCGGCTGGATAATCCAAGCTCAGCTCAACACTGATCGAGACCCGTTGCGGGGTGATTTTCTCGTGATCGTGAATGCCGATTGACATGGCCAGGACCAAGTTGCGGATCCTGACCGTGTAGCGGCCTTGCGTGCCAGGGCGTGTCTTTGGCTCAAGAATCCAATCCGCCGCGAGCAGTCCGTCGTCCGCTGCCATCGCGCTTGTCCCAATCGCTGTCCGAGCTAACGCGGTTCTAACGCATCATGGTCGATCGGAGTATCGGAAATTCGGCACTGCGTGGCGCGGATGGGCAAGTCAACGCCGGAACCGGTGGTTCGAGCATGAAAAAGGCCCGCCAAAACGCTCCGGCGGGCCTTTCAATTTGGGTCTTTTAGTGAGCGCCTGAGACTCAGCGCTTTGGCTCGGCGTAGAAGTCGACAGGCTTCATCAACTTGTTATCCTGGTTGACCAGCGCGCCGAGCTTGGCGCTTTCCTGGGTGTAGGTAACCCAGTCTGGGTCGGCCTGCATCGCGGCGCGCTTGGCTTCGCGATCCCCGGCATTGTCATAGGCCCAGATATGAACGTACTGGTTCACATTGCCGGTCTCGGTGAGCAAATAGGCGACCGGCTGGCCGAGATGTTTGGTCTGCGGGGCCTTGCCGTATTTTTCGTAGACCGCCATGTGAGCTTTGATCGTTCCTGGCTTGCAGGTATAGGTGCGGACATCCAGTAGCATCGTTTTCTCCCACACTGATAGGGGCGCCGCGAGGGCGCGTTTGGTTCGGTCGCGCAAGATAGCGCCAGATCGCCCGGGTGTCTTCAATTCGCTGGCGAGGGTTTTGTAATCCGACTGGTGGTCGATTAGCTAGCCAATGGCCAGGCTGGCGGAGCCGAGCACGGCAATGACGCTTGGTGGTTTCCACGCCAAACTGGTTGAGCACCGCGACGACGGTGGCGATGATGGCGAAATAGTCGAAGCTGTCAACGGCTTCAGGGTCACGTCCATCCAGTTGGCCCAATCCGCCACCGCACGGGGGACCCGGGCCGCCAACCGGCGACGATCCGGCCGGTGCCAGGATCACGATGACGCCCAGGACATCGAGACCGTGGTTGGTCAGCAACAGCTGGGTCTCATTCTCGACCGAGTTGATTCGTTTTTCAAGGACCATGGCTGTTCTCCGAGCGCGACTCGTTGTGTTTGAAGCCGCTCATGGGAGTCCGTCACCGCCAGCGTGGTCTGGTTATCGGAATAAGTGGTCTCGGTCTTGAAGCGGATGGGATCGGGTTTGTGGAAATAGGGGTAGCAGACCCGTACGGTTTCATCCGCCTTCTCACCCTCGATGGTGTTCATCACCGGGTGCGCCTCGACTAGAAAGAACCAGCCACCCGGTTTAGGGGAATGCGCTACATCCTTGGCCCAGCCTTGGACATCCGGTAACCAGTTGAGCGCGCTCCAGTTTACGAAAACGGCGTCAAAAGCCGCGTTGATCAGCGCCGGCGCCTGGTAGGGTCGCCCTGAATGATGCTGGCGTCGATACCCGCCTTACCGGCCAACCAGCGCGCCTTTTCGATTACGGCGGTGGAATAGTCGAACCCCGTCACCGTGGCACCCTTGGGGGCCAGAATCAGCGTGCCCATGCCGAGCCCTTTGGAGGATGCGTTTGGTTACGCCATGGAGGCGTAATCGATCGGCTGATGGCGATCCAGGGTGCGATCCACTTGGGGAATCGGGTATTTGAGACCGGTCGCACAATTGTAGAGCACGACTTTGTCGCTAGCTGTCACCTGGCCATTGGCCAGGGCTTCCTTATAGGCGGCGAATGTCGCAGCACCCTCGGGGCACAGCAGCAAACCTTCTTCGCGCGCCACTTCGTCTCGAGCGGCGAAGATCGCTTCATCGGTCACCGCGATCGCGAAACCACCGGAATCGCGGACTGCGCGCAGGATCAGGAAATCGCCGACCGCGATCGGCACCCGAATTCCTGCGGCGGCGGTGTGAGCGTTTTGCCACACCGGAGCATGCTCAACCCCGTCCTCATAAGCCTTTACGATCGGGGCGCATCCCGTCGCCTGCACGGCGATCATCCGCGGGCGTTTGCTGCTGATCCATCCCATCGCTTCGAGTTCCTCGAAGGCCTTCCACATGCCGATCAGGCCGGTGCCGCCACCGGTGGGGTAGAAGATCGCGTCCGGTAACTTCCAACCCATCTGCTCGGCTATTTCCAGCCCCATGGTCTTCTTACCCTCGATGCGATAGGGCTCCTTCAAGGTCGAAACGTCGAACCAGCCGGCGGTTCCCTTGCCGTCGCCGACGATCTTCCCGCAATCATTGATCAACCCGTTGACCCGATAGACGGTGGCGCCTTGTAGTTCGATCTCCGATACATTGACCTCGGGCGTGTCGTCGGGGCAAAAAATCGTCGTCCGCAATCCGGAATGGCTGGCATAGGCGGCCATCGCGGCGCCGGCATTGCCATTGGTAGGCATGGCGAGATGCTTGAGGCCGAGTTCCTTGGCCATAGCGACGGCCAGAGCCAGCCCCCGCGCCTTGAAGGAGCCAGTCGGGAGGCGGCCTTCGTCCTTGACGATGATTTCACCGGTCCCGACGTCCAACTTCTTGGCCAGCCGAGGCATTGAGATCAACGGGGTCATGACCTCGCCCAATTCGACGACGTTTTCGGTTTTTGTGACCGGTAGGAATTCGCGGTATTTCCAGAACCCGCCCTTGCGCTCGGCCAGCATCTCTTTGGTCACTGCCTTGGCCAGGGCTTCCAGATCATAGCGCACCAGCAGTGGGCGACCGACTTTGGACAAACCGTGGAGCTTCCCAGCTTCATAGCGCTCCCCATTCATCGAGCATTCCAGATGGGTGACGAAGTTGGGATATTCTTGGGGCGTCGCATTCACCACGGCTTGGTCCTTCCGAATAAAGTCTGAGCAATGATCTGCCGGTCCTGGCGACGAAAGACAAGCAATACTTACTCCGATCGACGACGAGCAGGCTTTACTGGGAACCAAAGCGGTCGGTAGCATTCGTGCAGTTTCTCCATCGCGGTGGTGGGGTTGATCTCGTATAGGTTTTGCGCGGCGTTGCTTCAGCAGTTGGTTCACCTGGGGAACGGTTTCGTGTCAGGATCGCCGGGACCCAGGCGCCGTTTGGGCGCCGCTACCGGAGGATACCCCATGCTTTATGAGTTTCGCACCTACACCACCGGACCAGGCAAGGCGCCGTTGCTGGCCAAATACTCCGCCGAGATCGGTCGGCCGATCCGCGGTGATGATCATGGCAAGCTTGAGGGGTATTGGCTGACGGAGATCGGGCCGCTGAACCAAGTCATGCATCTGTGGTCCTATAATGACATGAACCACCGGGCCGAGGTGAAAGCCAAGCTTGGGACCAACGCTGCCTGGCGCAATGAGTATTTGACCAAGGCCGGCCCGCTGATCATCCGCCAGGACAACCGGTTGATGGTTCCCACCAAGCCGCTGACCAAGCCGGAAACCGATGGTAACATTTACGAATATCGCTTCTATCGCTGCAAGGTTGGCAAGGCCAAGATTTTCGCGGATGCGATCACCGCGGCGATGCCGGTGCGCGAGCGGCATTCAAAGAATGTTTGCATTTGGCAGACCGATACCGGTCAGCCGAACGAGGTCTCGCATCTCTGGGTCTACAAGGATCTGAACCACCGCGCCAAAGCCCGTGCCGCTGCTGCCGCAGATCCGGATTGGCAGGCTTTCCTGAAGGACGGCCCGGATCGGCTTGAGGAAATGCACTCCACGATACTGATGCCGTGGAGCCACTCACCGCTGAAGTGAGAACCGGCGGCCCCAGAGGCGATTACCCGCCTTCTCTGGGGCCGCCGCCTCTCTACTCTAACGACCTAATTTTTTCTGAAACTGGGCTCTGTTGACCACTTCCGGATTGACCAGATTGTCCGGCGACTGGCCGCTCTTGACCGCCAAGATGGCGCGGGTATTCACCTCTCCCATGGTTGAGAACATCTGATCCGAGAAGCCGATCGCGTGCGGCGTGACGATGACGTTGTTGAGCTTCAGAATCGGGTCATCAGCGGGTGATGGCTCGGGATCGAAAACATCGATGGCGGCGCCCGCCAACCGCCCCTCGACCAAGGCCTGATAGAGCGCCTTCTGGTCGACAACCGGTCCACGCGAGGTGTTCACCAGATAGGACCCTGGCTTCATCTTGGCCATACCCTCGGCTGATCCGATGCCCCGGGTTTCGTCATTCAGCGGGCAGTTGAAGGACAGAAAATCCGCCTCGCGAAAGGCGGTGTCGATATCAACCAGGGTGACCCCCAGCTCCTCGGCGATCTTCGGGTCGATATAGGGATCATGGGCGATAATCCGCATATCGAAGGCGCGGATCAGCCGAACCACCTCGCGGCCGATATTGCCCAGACCGACAATTGCCAGAGTCTTGCCGACCAGACCAACGCCGAAAAAGTCGAGCCGCGCTGGCCAGCCGAGCGGCCCGGTGCGGGTGACCCGGTCCTTCTCGACCAGCCGGTGCGCCAGCGCCAGGATCATCAGCACCACCGAGCTGGCCATCGGCCGGCGGACACCGTCGGGGGTAATGGTTAAGGCCACGTCATGCTCGGTGCAGGCCGGCACGTCGATCCGGTCGAAGCCGACGCCCATGCGGGTGATCAGCTTCAGCCGGTCATCGTCGCGGAAGCTGTCGGCGGTGACCTTCTCGCCCATCAGCACCAGCGCGTCATAGCCGGCGATCAACTCTGGGTGGAGCGTATTACCCGGTTGCATCTGCTCGACCTCGACATCGCTGGCGCCGGACAGGGTGGACCAGTCGCAACTTGGAAAAGTCGGTTTTCCGTCGGCGCGGATGAAGGCGGCGCTTAGGCCGATGCGGAACGTGCTCATGTCGTCTCCTCCGTCGAGTGTTTGAAAGGAGTGTAGTGTGTTTGGCGAGACCATGGCGATGCCGTCAGCAAGCCAAAGCGACCATGTCTAGGATATCGGCGGGGGTGCGGCCGATGTCGCGCAGCGATCGCAGGGTCAACGATCGGTCGCGCTTGGCATACCGTCGCCCGGTTTCGTCGACCAGCAGTCGGTGATGGCGATAATCCGGGACCGGCAAACCCAACAGCGCTTGCAAGAGCCGATGGACGTGGCTGGCGTGAAACAGATCCTGGCCCCGGGTGACCAAGGTTATGCCTTGCAGTGCATCATCAACGGTCACCGCTAGGTGATAACTGGTTGGCATGTCCTTGCGGGCCAGCACGATATCGCCGAAAATTTCCGGAGTCGCTTGCTGCGGCCCGGCGTCGACATCTCGCCAGCTGATCGGGCCGGCCATGGCCACCGCCTTGGCCATGCGCAGGCGCAGGACATGCGGCTCTGCGGCGGCCAGACGGCGGGCGTGCTCCTCGGTCGATATCAGCCTGTCAGTGTCGGTTACGGCGGGCCCGTCCGGACCCATTCCGGGGGCGAGATGGGGCGCTGAAAGCGTTTCGTTCAGTTGCTTTCGCGACATGAAGCACGGATACAGCAATCCCATCGCCTCAAGTTGCTTGAGCGCGCCGGCATGGTCAGCCAAATGCTCGGACTGACGGCGCACCGGGTTGGGCCACTCAAGCCCGAGCCAGGCCAGATCTTCAAGGATTGCGGCCTCGAATTCCGGGCGGCAACGGCCGATGTCGATATCCTCAATCCGCAGCAGAAAATCGCCGCCTTGGGCGCGTGCCTCGGCTGCCGCGAACAGGGCTGAATAGGCATGCCCGAGATGCAGATACCCGGAAGGACTGGGCGCGAAGCGAGTGATGGTCATTGGGAATCAGTCATCGGGGCTCTGTTGTTATCTCGGCTTGACGGGGATTGTGGTATCTCGGCAGTGTTGGAATTCGTCAAGCGTTGGCGCTAATCAAACGCCGGACTGTCGCCGCCTGCAATGGCTGATCGACGGAACCGGAAGCAGAGAATGTCGGGAGTAGCTATATGATGGACATCGATGGGCCGCGCCAAGCTCCTGCTGACGGCCAGTCCGCTCGGGCGCAAGTCATCCTACTGCATGGTTATGGCGCCGATGGAAATGACTTGATTGGTCTAGCGTCGTATTGGGCGCGGGAACTGCCGCATGTCGGGTTCGTCTCGCCGCACGCGCCGTTTCCCTGCGAGATGTCGCCACAGGGTCGGCAATGGTTCAGTTTGGGCGATCGCTCGCCGGAATCGATGCTCACCGGTACCCGCATGGCGGCGCAAGTCATTGACGGTTTCATCGATGACGAATTGCAGCGACTTAATCTAACGCCGAACAAACTGGCGCTGGTCGGATTCAGCCAGGGGACGATGATGTCGCTGTTCGTCGGGCCGCGCCGGGCTGAGCAGATCGCCGGCATTGTCGGTTATTCCGGGCGTCTGGTAGCGCCGGAGCTGCTGGCTGGTGAAATCAAGACTAAGCCGCCGGTCACCTTGGTCCATGGGGCCGCCGACGAGATGGTTCCGGCAGCCGCATTGGAGCAAGCGGTGACCGGATTGCAAGCGGTCGGGATAGAGGCGGCGTCGCAGATGCGCCCCGGCCTCGGTCATTCGATCGACGATGAGGGGTTGCGCATTGGCCTTTCCTTCCTGCGGCAGGTGCTGGGAGACTAATCATCGGCAAAATGCCGGTGGGTTGATAAAATGTCGACAACAAGATCTTGTTATGGTTTGGGTCAGATCGTCACGAGGAACGCGGTTACCATCGGTTTCGCGTTCGGCAATGGTGATGAACAATCAAGATCTTGTGCCGGTTAGGAAATTTTGCTTCACTAGACACGCTGAGCGTCGAACTGGGTGCACCCGAGGGAGAGTCAGGCCGTGTTATCCGCCGTGGAGAACTCACCGGCACTTGTATTGAACGCCGATTTCAGACCACTCAGTTATTTTCCACTGTCTTTGTGGTCGTGGCAGGAATCGGTTAAGGCGGTGTTCCTTGACCGGGTCAATATCGTCTCAGAATATGACCGAACCGTGCGCTCGCCGAGTTTTGAGATGCGCTTGCCCAGTGTCATAGCGCTAAAGGATTATGTGCCGCAGGCCCGCCGTCCGGCCTTCACCCGTTTCAATGTTTTCCTGCGAGACCGGTTCACCTGCCAATACTGCGGTGGTCGCCTGCCCACCCCGGACCTGACCTTCGATCACGTGATCCCGCGCTCGCGTGGTGGTCGGACTAGTTGGGAGAATGTGGTAACCGCTTGTGGCGACTGTAACTTGCGTAAGGGCAACCGGATGCCGACCGTCGTCCAAATGCAACCTCGCAACAAACCGTGCGCGCCGACCGCCTATGAACTGCAGGAACACGGTCGCGCCTTCCCGCCAAACTTTCTGCATGAGAGTTGGCGTGATTTTCTATACTGGGATAGCGAGCTGGACCAGGATCCGCTGGATGTTCACCCGACCTTTTGAACAAGTCGGTTTCCGGCGCACTTGCTCGATGGTCGGTTGTTCAAACCCGCTCAGATAGCCAAATCGCCGCCCGGCTCCCGGCCTGGATGACCCGGCGCAGCACCGGATACCCTGGTGCATCCTCACCGCCGCGGGCGATCGCGGTGTCGCGGTGCGCTTGTTCCTCGGCACGAAACTCCTCGATCGTCTCGCGCAATTTGTCCTCGTCCTCGCCAAGCTGGGCGGATTGCCGGGCATAGTGTTCGTCGATCACCTCCTCGACCGCGATGGTGCAGGCCATGGCGGCTTTGGGGCCCAGCAGCGCGGTGCCGGCGCCAAGCGCGAAACCGGCGAGGTTCCAAAGGGGATACAGCGCGGTTGGCCGCACCCGGCGCTCGACGAGCAAACGCTCAAAGGTCGCGAGGTGGCGATCCTCCTGGGCCTTCATATGGCGGATCGTCTCGCCATCGGCGCTGCGGCCGAGCACCGCGAGTTGCCCCTCATAGATCCGCTGGGCGCCGAACTCACCGGCATGGTCAACCCGGATCATCCGCTCGATCAGCTCTTCGCGCGTCAGGTCGCCGGGCAGGCGGTTCTCGGCGGTTTGTTTGGTCATGTTGTCGCTCCGTCGCGATCGGTTCGCCGGGATTTATCCCACGCAATCCCGGCGGCGCTCCAAAGCGCGAAGACCGCCATGGCGGTCGAGATCAGCATATGGTAGCCGGCCATGGAAATACCGAATAGCGACCACGGCACTTCGTCACAACGGACTACCGGCTTGGCCAGGAGTTGCGCGCGTAATCCGGCGATCGTGTCGGCGGCGCTGGTAGAGCCGCATTCCGTTGTTCCCTCCCACCAATGCAACTCGACCCCGACATGAAAGCCGGCGATTCCGGCGCCTGCGAGCAGGGCCAATCCGGCAACGGCGATCGACCAGGCGGCCACGACCGGGCGTGGCGCGGCCATGACCGCGATTAGCGTGAGGCCGAGGACAGCGGCGTGGGGAACCCGCTGGTAAAGGCAAAGCACACAGGGCTGCATATCGCCGAGATACTGAAACCCATAGGCCCCGGCAAGCAAGGCGGCGGAGCCGAGGAACAGGAGTATCGCCGGCGCGCGGTGGTTCGATAGCATGGGTTGCGGTCGCTCCATTAGTTCGCTTAGAGCAGATATTTGAGGGCGATAAAACCGCCGATCAACAGCACGAAGAACAGGAATGTCACCGGGCCGAGATGGCGCTCCAGAAATCCACGGATCGCCGGTCCAAATTTCCACAGCAGCGCCGCGACAATCAGGAAACGAAGGCCCCGTGCCAGGACCGAGGCGATGAAGAAGACCATTAGGTCAAGGTGGGTCGCGCCGCTGGCGATGGTGATGACCTTGTAAGGAAACGGCGTTAGGCCAGCGCCAAAAACGATCCAGGCGCCCCATTCGTTGTACATCTCGCCGAAGGCCGCGAACTTTTCGGCATAACCGTAGAAATTCAGTAAAGCCTGGCCAATCGACTCGAATAGAAACAGACCGATCGCATAACCCGTCATGCCGCCGGCGACCGATGCCGCCGTGCAGACTAGCGCGAGCCTGAGCCAGCGGTCCCGGTTTGCCAGCACCATGGGAATAAGAATCACGTCCGGCGGGATCGGAAAGATTGAGCTTTCGATGAACGACACCAACGCCAGCCACCAGATCGCGCGGCGATGCCCGGCAGCGGCAAGGGTTCGCTCGTAGAGGGATCGCAGCATCTGATACACCCACGCGCGACGGTGCCTGGGTGTATCAGCGTAACGGGACCTGGGCAAGGCAACGGAGAACCGCGTTTCGAAATGCGCATGCCTTTGTGGCGCGCTCGTAGGTGCCGTGAGGGCGCTCAAGGTGTGGTGAGAGCGTTTGGCGGGTAACTTACCCACGCTTCGCTCGAACGATCGATTCCTTTGACCCTAAGCGTTCATCGTCGAGAGTGCGTCGATATCCGGATCGATGTCCAAAAAAATGGTCCCCCAGCAGTCCGGCACGGCCTTGTCCTCAAGTGCCTGGACCATGAACCTTCTATTCATGCGGCGAACGGCCCAGCAAGTTTGGGATTCGCGCGCTCCCATCTCCCAATGCTATCGGCGGACGCTCAGGATTTCGACCAATCATTGGCCCGGCTTTATCAAAAGTTGCTGGCGGGCTTCGACGGCGCTATGCTCTTAACCTCACCAATGGCTGGATATCAAACAACGGCCACGAGACAGGATGAATTGCGTTACGGCAGGGAAGGATTTTACAGCATGCGCAAGACAATTATGGCCCTTAGTGTCATCGGCTTCGGCATCGCCGGATTGACCGGCACCGGGCTACCAACACAGGCAGGAGCTCAGGAAGTCAAAGGCCCCGAGGTTACTTGGCGTCTTTCACTTTGGGGCAAACGTCGCGCCTTTACCGAAGGTCTGGAGTACGTCTCCAAGAACGTGAGTGATAAGACCGATGGTAATTTCAAACTCAAACTTTTCTACGGCCAGCAGCTGTCGAAGAGTAAAGAAAATCTCGACGGAATCTCCGTCGGCGCCTTCGAGGCCGCGTTGTTCTGCGCCGCGTATCATCCGGGCAAGAACCGCCCCTTGAACGTCCTCGATCTTCCGTTCCTGCCGCTTGGCGACCTGGACTTGATGATCAAGGTCCACCAGATGATCTACGCGCATCCGGCCGCCAAGAAGGCTTTGGCTAACTGGAATGCGGTTTTGTTCATGCCGAATGTGCTGCCCCAGTACGAGTACATGGGCAAGGGCAAGCCGCCGATGAGCCTAAAAGACTTCGACGGTATGCGTCTGAGGGCGCTTGGTGGAATGGGCCGAGCGGCCAAGGCGATCGGCGCGGTGCCGACCACGGTCCCGGCTTCCGAGACCTACACGGCGCTGCAACGCGGTACCGTGGACGCGATCGGTTTCCCGTACACCTACACTTTCGCGGCGTATAAGCTGGACGAGGTTGCCGACTGGTACACCACTAATATGTCCCTCGGTACCGTGAATTGCCCGATCGTCTTCAACGCCGATTCCTATAAGGTGCTTCCGGATCAGTATAAGAAGCTCCTTGCCGATTCTGATCCCGGGCGCCGTCGAGGCGCAGAAGGCGGCATACGCGGCCAAGGACATCATCAATATCAAGAAATGGGCTGCCAATCCGAAGTTGACCGCAATCGTCATCCCGGAGGCCGAGATGGCCGAGTTCCGCAAGATCGGCGGCGAGCCGCTATGGAAAGAATGGGTCAAGGAAAACGAGGGCAAGATCCCGGCACAGGAGCTGCTGGATCTGGTCTTGAAAGCGGCTAAGGGCGGCTGATAGCTAACTCTTGAAGCCTATCTAAAGGTCGCCGGGCCAA
>CALMRI010000007.1 GCA_937776645.1 uncultured Alphaproteobacteria bacterium
CTTCCAGATGGCCGAGGTCGCAATCCCGAGAGACCTGTTCGCTGATATCCTGCGCCGCATCGACTGGCTCAGGCCAAAGCCAGCTCCCGCATGATGGTCGGAACGTCAATCAGCAATGAAGTCGACGGCATCCGTGCGCCCACAATGTGGCCGACGCACCTGATTCATCACAGAATGGCCGCTAATTGGTCCTTTTTCGACCGGATCACGCTTCGGGCGACCGTCAGATGCAAGCTGATTGCATGTGATACCGATCCGAGGCACACTTTTTGGGTTGGGAGGACCTCATATGGAGAATCCCGGATAAAGGAGGACGAATTGGGACGCTTAGACAATCAAGTAGCCGTGGTGACCGGAGCTGGGAACGGGTTGGGAGAGGCCATTGCGCTTCGCCTAGCGGAGGAGGGCGCGCGGCTGGTGCTTGGCGATATTGAGGTGGACGCTCTTGCGGACACCGCATCGCAGATCACAAAATCCGGCGGCGAAGCGGTAACCGTGGTCGGCGATCTAACAGATGAAGGCCCCGCCATTCAACTGGTGGAGACCGCTGTAGAACGTTTCGGCCAAGTCGATATCTTGGTCAATAACCTCGGCGGCAGCCGCAATACCAAAATCTGGGAAATGTCAGTGGAGGATTGGGACTACGTGATGCGGCTCAATCTCCGGGCCATGTTCCTGTGCACGCGTCAGGCCGCGACGCACATGATGAAACGTCGACGCGGCAAGATAATTTGCCTCTCCTCCGGCGCACGCGAGGGCACGCCTTGGACCGCGTATTATCAAGGTGGGTCTGGTTATTCCGCCGCCAAGGCGGCCGTGCATGGGTTTATTCGGGATGTAGCGCTGGAGTTGGCGGAATTCGACATCAATGTCAACGCCGTAGCCCCAGGGCCAATTGATACGGAACGCACCGGCCCAATGTTGAAAAAAATGGATGCGAGCGTGGATTTCAGCCCCAGCCGCATGACGCCTATGAAACGCCTCGGCCTCCCAGAAGAGGTTGCCAACGCGGTGCTGTTTCTAGCGTCGGACGAAGCCTCGTACGTTTCAGGTCACACCCTGGCGGTGGCGGGAGGACGCTAGGCTGCGTGCTGACCGATAACGTCCTCCACCGTTGTCGGATACCACTAGCAACGTGGGCCGTGGAAATGCCGCGAGCGTTCAAAGCGTCGGCAATCGACTGAAGTTTAGTCGCACCCGCGCAACGGGTCCTATCGACCAGGGCGACTGTCCTGCCCCCCTATAACTGTGCCACGTAATTCGTGATATTTTACGAAGGTGTGGAGGTATTTGGATGGCAAGGAAGCGATATTGCGATGAAGATGTATTGAACCTGCTGCGTCAGATAGAGCTCAGTCTGGCGTCTGGTAGCAGTGTAGAGATGGCTTGCCGATCAGCAGGCATCAGCGATGCAACATACTATAATTGGCGCAAGAGGTACGGTGGGATGGGCAAGTCCCAGCTTCAGGAGCTCAAGGGCCTTGAGAAGGAGAACTCCCGCCTCAAGAGAATTGTTGCGGACCTTGAGCTGGATAAGCTGATCCTGCGGGAGAGCCTCGATTATCTAAAGCCGAAGGTCTGACGATTGCCGATCTGCGTCAGGCCCTAATCCATGTGCGTCAGAAACTCGGATCATCCGAGCGGCGGGCTTGCAAAACGATCGGCGTGGCACGGTCCACACAGCGCTATGAGGCATCCCCTGAAAATGATGACAGCCTTCGGCTGGCTTTGATCAGATTGGCAAAGCAGTATGGCCGCTATGGTTACAGGAAGATTGCCGCGTTACTCCGCATTGAAGGCTGGCAAGTCAATCACAAGAAGGTAGAGCGGCTGTGGAGGGAAGAGGGTCTCCAGATACCGCAACGTCACAGGAAGCGGAAGCGCCTCTATCACAAGGACAGCTCTATCATCCGGCTGCGCCCCAAATATCGGAACCATATCTGGAGCATAGATTTCGTCCATGACAAGCTGGCCAACGGCCGGCCCTATAAAATGTTGACCGTGCTGGATGAATACACCCGCGAAGCTCTGTGCGTGGCCGTGAGGACTCGAATGGGCAATGCCGAGGTTCTGGAAGCCCTCTATCCGCTCTTCTTGAAACACGGCAGACCAGAGTTCATCAGATCAGACAATGGTCCTGAGTTCATCGCAGAGAACTTTCAGACCTGGCTTACCAAGGTTGGGATCAAGCCCATCCGTATCTATCCGGGGAGCCCCTGGGAGAACGGATACAACGAACGCTTCAACGGCACTCTGCGCAGGGAGGTTCTCAATGCAGAGTGGTTCACATCAATCAGACAGGCTCAAATCGTCATCGAAACTTGGCTGAAACAGTACAATCACATCCGCCCGCATCAGGCTCTGAACATGCGTCCACCGATGCCCGAGACCCTATCAGAAAGTGGTACATAGAACGGGGGCTTTACAGAGTAGCCACCGCACAGTAATTCGTTTTGCTATATTCTGAGTTACGCCACACGAACCAGTAGCCGCGAAAATGTCCGTATAACCAGACCGCCGTGGCGATGAGGCGATCGACTGTAGCGTCGTTGCCCCGGCGCGGCGAATTCCTCGGGACGTAGGGGGGGATGGCTTCGTATATTAGGGAGGTGGAGGCCCCGAGCACGAATACTGTCTTTATCCCTCAGCTGCGGCGAACAGCGGCGTCCTGACCGATCCCGTAACCAGCACCGAGGGCGCTCGCGCCATGCACCAGGGACACAATCTCCACTAGTTCGCCTAGCATCTCGTCGGACATGCCAAGGCGTTGCGCAAGCGCGATGTGCGCCTCGGTACAGTAGGTGCAGTTTGTGGCGATGCTGGCCGCGATATACAGCATCTCCTTGGTTAGGCCGTCGAGCGCGCCGGGTGAAAGGGCATCTCTCGCCT
Source organism: uncultured Alphaproteobacteria bacterium (assembly GCA_937776645.1). Lineage (GTDB taxonomy): Bacteria > Pseudomonadota > Alphaproteobacteria > Thalassobaculales > Thalassobaculaceae > JADHLJ01. Next base: position 2,890 of record CALMRI010000007.1, read on the forward strand.
GGTTCCAGTTGCGCCGGAGCGTGGGCGGATGAAAGGCCAGCGTCTTCCAGAAATCGGACAGACCATCCTGTCCGCGGACTGCGAGGATCTCATCATAGATTTCCTGGACCTTCGGGCTCGCATCCTTGTATTCGACCATCGCGACATGGGGCATCGTCACTACTCCGGTTTCTAGTGATCTGGTAGCTACTTGGTAGCCACGCGGGGAGAAATAGAGTACAAATCGGTGATAACGTAGTAATTCTTAATTAGCGGGCTGTAGGTTCGAGTTTTATCCCTACCCTTGAGACGAAGGTAGAGATCCTTGGCATCTGAGAGCAGGTATCCAGATTGTTCAGGTGCCGTGTCAGCCCTAAGCAGATTGATGGCTGGAATGTCGATCTGTTGAAGCCGTAACCCCAGCCAATAGTCTTCCAGGCGCTGATTGATGGATTGAGCGGATCTGGATGCTGTTGATTGAGATCGGGTTCGAAGGGTCAAACTTATCCGGTCAGATCGATAATGCGCTCTGAGATCTGCTGGAACCCGTCTGACAAAATAGTAAACACCATCCCGCAAATGCACATGCGGAGGCTGGATTTTGTACATCAGTTTGGACATCACCCATATCCATGCAGCTACAACTCAGCTTACATATCAATGGGATAGATCTATTTTGATCTGGTGAATGGTGCCCAAGGGAGAGCTCGTCGAGACCGTGCCGGCGCTGCGCCCGGCCGGTATCCTTAGACCGGCGAGACCTGGTCCTGGGACATCGCCCTGCTCGGCGAGAAATGTCCCGGATTTGCGGTCCGTAACCAAGTGATCGGCATAGCGAGCATTTCCGAGGCGGAGTTGGTGACGTAGTCTGCTGCGATGTCGCCAGATTTTGCCAATCACCAGAAGAGTATTTAGCCATGTCCGATGGAGTGTTGATCGAACGCGACGCCGCCTTGGCGACCGTCGTGCTGAACCGGCCGGATAAATTGAACGCGTTGGACAAGGCCATGTGGGGTGGGGTTGGCGAGGCCTTTACCATGCTCGACGCCGACCTGGAGGTGCGTTGTGTCGTCCTGCGCGGTGCCGGAGAGAAGGCGCTGGGACCGGGAGCGGATATCAAGGAGTTCGAGACCGAGCGCGCCTCGGCGGCGCAAGCGGCAGAGTATGGTGCGTTGATGCATCGCGCGATGAATGCGATCGGCGATTGTCGTCACCCGGTAATTGCCCGCATTCAAGGGCTTTGTATCGGCGGCGCGCTGGAGCTGGCGGTGATGTGCGATCTGCGGATTTCCGGGCAAAGCGCGCGCTTCGGGATCCCGGTTAATCGTCTGGGCCTGGTTATGTCGCATGAGGAAATGGCTGGCCTGATCGCCTTGGTCGGTCGGTCGACTACCCTGGAAATCCTCTTCGAGGCGCGGATCTTTGGCGCTGAGGAGGCGATGCAAAAGGGTTTGCTGACCCGGGTTGTGCCGGATGACGATCTGGATGCTGAGCTAGCGGCGATGACCGAGCGGGTCTGCGCCGGGGCGCCGTTGGTCAACCGCTGGCACAAGGCCTTTGCTAACCGGATTAGCCGGGGCCTGATCCAAGGTGAACAGCTTAACGACTTTGAGCGGTCCGAGGGTTTTTCTTGCTTTGATACCGAGGATTTTCGCGAAGGCTACCAAGTGTTCCTGGAGAAGCGTGCGCCTGAATTTCGGGGTCTCTGAGTTATCCCGCAGTGTTGGTGGTCGCCGATTTCTGACCTTGTACGGTGAAGAATGAGGCTGATTTTGGTTGCTGAGGAAGCTCGACCTGGAAATGGATCATCCGCGCCGACAGGCTGGGTTGACCGCGCAGGATTAATCCCTCGTTCGGGTTGGGCATTGGGTTGTGCGCCAAGGGTACCGCGTCGGCGGCGCTATAAACACAAATATACAGGCCTCGGGGTAGGTCTGAAGTATTCGGCGCCGAGCCATGGGCGAGTCTCGTATGCATCAGACAGACCGACCCGGCGGGGCCGGTGATTGGGGTCTGCCGACCTTGCAGCTCGGCCTCGGCTTGGTCATCCACCCGGCCGACGAACTCTCCATCCTGGAATAGCGAGTACATCGGCCCCTCATGGCTGCCAGGCACCACCATCAGACAACCGTTATCTGGTGTCACCTCGTCCAGCATCAGCAGCGCTGTCACGACATCATCGTTGGAATGCGGCGTGAAGGCGAAGTCCTGATGATAGTGCACGGTGGTATTGGCGCCGGGGCATTTTTGATTAATCTTGCAGTGATGAAATTTCACATTAGCGCCGATCAGATCGGCGACCATGTCGACCGTGCGGGCATCCGACATGACCTCGAAATAGGTTTTGGAGACATCCGAGGGATTGTTGACCCGGCGCAGCGCCGGATGCTCGGCGGTATGCTCGGCGCCCATATCGAAGCGCGGCCGGCCGTCGATGGTCGGCTCTCCGTAGGGCGCGGTATGGGTGCTGCTCTCTTCGACCCAGTTGGCGAGTTCGCGGCGTAACCGGTTCAATTGATCAGCGCTGACGGCGTTCTCAATCACCAAATATCCGTCGCGCTCGTAGCGGTCGACCTGGTCTTGGGTCAGTGTGTGGGGCATGTCGTGCCTCTGTCCAGTCGGTTCTCAGCGCTCACCGCCGCCGCCTGTCGAAACGCCCGGCGGATGGGTCAGCAGAGGGGCAAAATGTCGCGCGCCATTTTTACTGTCGCGTCACCTGCCCATATGAGACCCTTCGTCGAAGCGGAGTGCAAGTGGTGAAACAGACTATCCTGCTGATCGTTGCCCTGGGTTGCATGCTGGGTGCGGCGCTTTGGGGGGCTGCGGATATCTGGTTTGACACTGCCGAGGTTGATATCGGTTTTCACGGGACCTTGGCGCTGGTCCTGGGGGCTATTGCCAGTTTGATGATCGGCGGCGGTCTGATGGTGCTGGTGTTCTACAGCTCGCGCCGGGGGTTTGACGATAAGGCAGGGCGATAGGCGGTGATCAACCCTATACCATCTCTCGATATTTCTCGCCATTGTGAGCCATGCCGCTAGCTTGCGGCGCTTCGCTAATCGGGGTTAGTGCTCGCCGGCCACATCCCGTGATCTGATAGAGTCTGCCCGATGCGACATTCTGAGACCGTTTGGTTCTTGCCAACCTCGATCATGCGCGTGAGTTCCGTCTCAAGGGCTCGAAGGTGGCTGATTATTTCCCGTACCGTATCCAGGTGCGTTTGCGCGATCGCATCGACTTGAGTGCAGTCACGTTCCTGGTTAGCGGAGAGCCCGGGCAAACCTCGGATTGCATCGAGACGATAGTCCCGCGCCCGGGCATGGCGAATGAAGGAGCCGCGCTGGTCTGGCAATGGCAGTTCTCGGGGATGTTTTATTCGATCCGCCGCCCAATTTGTGGCGAAACCTTTATGGCAGTCGCTCGGATGACACGGTAAAATGGGCGTGACCAACCCGGAGAGAATTATGAAGACCAATTACGAGACTCTGACTCTTGAACGCGGCGACGACCACGTGCTGACGATGATTCTGGATCGCCCGGAAGCGGCGAACTCGATGAACACGCAGATGGGGCTCGATCTGCGCTCGTTCTGGGCAGATCTCTACCATGACCCAAGCGTCGCGCGCTGTATCGTGGTGACTGGGCGCGGCGAGAAGATTTTCTGCGCCGGCGGCGACCTGAAACAGCGCAATGGCATGTCCGACCAGGAATGGCAACGTCAACACGCGATCTTCGAGCAGGGGGTCAAATCTATGATGGATTGCCCGATCCCGATCATCGCTGCGGTCAACGGTGCGGCCTATGGCGGTGGCTGTGAGTTTGCGCTCAATTGCGATTTCATCTACGCGGCCGAGCATGCTCGCTTCGCGCTGACCGAGGTGACCTTGGGCATCATGCCGGGTGCTGCGGGGACCCAGAATCTGCCGCGCGCGGTTGGGTCGCGTCGGGCCATGGAGATCATTCTGACCGGCGGGCCGGTCGCCGCCGCCGAAGCCCTGGAATATGGGCTGGTTAACAAAGTCTGTGCGCCGGGCGCGCTTATGGAGGAGGTTATGGTGACCGCTCGACGGATTGCGGCTAATGCCCCGATCGCCATTCGTCAGGCCAAGAAGTCAGTGCGCGTGGCGACCCAGCTTGACCTCAAATCAGGCTATGATTTCGAGATAGAGGCCTATAATCGGATGGTCTCGACCGCGGATCGCTTGGAGGGCGTGCGGGCCTTCAACGAGAAGCGGAAGCCCGATTTTCAAGGGCGGTGAGCCGGTGGCTGGGCACTCAATGCCGGATACCGTCGCCATCTATTCTTGCGGCGAGGTGATCGGCGACGGCCTGTTCAAGCTATCCTTCCTGCAGGAGTGCCGCCGGCGGTTCCCCCATGCCCGGATCAGCTGGATCGCCGGCCTTTCCAACTCGGTCTTCGCTGGATCATTGGCGTCAATGGTCGAGGGGTTGATCGACGAGGTGGTGGAGAATGCCGGGATAGGCACTGCCGGCCAGCTGATAGATCCGCGGCCGCCGTTGGATGGTCGTCGTTTTGATCTGGTGGTTGATACCCAGCGCAACACCCTGCGCACGCTTTGTGCCCGGCGTATCCGGCATGGCACTTTCCTCGCTAGTACCGGCGGGTTTTGGTTCTCCGATATCCGGCCCGATGATGTTGGCGCGTTCCCACGCTCGTTACTGGGCCAGTTTAGCTTTTTGCTCGACCTGGTCTCGCCTCCGCCTGCCGGCCCACCGGATCCACTCCGGTTGGGCGCTCAGTATCTCTCTCGCGCCTCCGAGCTGCTGCCGGATGGCCCTGCCTATGTTGGTTTCGCGCCGGGCGCCGGCGATCCCACGAAGGCCTGGTCGCTGGATAATTTCCTGGAGCTAGCACGACGGCAGGAGCGAGCCGGCCGGGTGCCGGTCTTTATCCTTGGTCCGAGCGAAGCGGCCTTACAGTCATGTATCCGGGATGCGGTTCCCTCGGGGCTTTTCCCGCTGACTACGCCGACCGACGCCGAGGGCCCTGACGTATCGAGCGGGCCTGGCCTAGTGATCGCGCTCGGACAGCGGATGGCGGCGGCGGTTGCCAATGATTCCGGCGCCGGCCATATGCTCGCCCTATCCCAGGTGCCTTTGGTTTCTCTATATAGCAAAGCCGACCCGCAAAAATACGTGCTGAATGTACCGCGCCTCGTGATCCTTGATTCCAAGGCGCACGGTGGAAAGGACCCGGCGTTGATCCCGCTGGAGGCCGTTGCGCGGGCGCTGGAAAAGCTGTTGGATGCTGCTGTCTGAAGCGTTGGAGAATTTGACTTGGAACCAATCCTGATACCTGTCGCACCCGGAGAGCTACTCGACAAGATCACGATCCTGCGGATCAAGGTCTTGCGGATCGAGGACCTCGGCAAGCGCGCCAACGCGGTGGCGGAACTGACGATGCTGGAAGAGGTCCAGGCCAAGGATGTTTTGGCCTCGGATCAGTTGACCAGCCTCGAAATTGATCTCAGTGTCGTGAACGAAGCGCTTTGGGAAATCGAAGATGCAGTCCGGGATCATGAGCGGGTGCAGGATTTTGGCCCTGCGTTCGTCAAGTTGGCCCGCGATGTCTATCGCCAGAATGATCGTCGCGCGGCGCTGAAGCGCCAGATCAACACACTCCTCGGCTCAGTTATCGTCGAGGAGAAATCCTACGCGAGCTATTGATGGCGGGGACTGATCTTCGCCGCCTTAAACTCGGCTCAGCGTCGCCGTGTTGCAAAATATTCCTGTCATCCCAGTGCAAGCATCGGTGCCAGGGGAACCCTCGGCCGTCGTCTTGGTAACTGGTGCATAGCCGCACTGACAAGCGGAGCGGCGCTGCCGAGACTTGATTCAAGCGCCCTGGGTATGGCCAGCTTTTCAACAAACTTCATCCGTCTTCCTGGCGAACGGCAGAGCGAAGTCTGAAGCGGCTCGGTGGCGGGAATAGCCGCAAATGTCGAAAGATGACGACATATTGGTCCTATTCCTCGCCCTTCGGTTATAGTGAACGTGCTCAGGCGTGGGTCCTGAGGTCTGGCGTCGTGGAGGCGGGCGCGCTAGGGCGACGGGTGAGGTTTCCTCCCGGACATCAGTGAACCTATGCCGGGATGACAAGAATTTGTGCGTGTATGGACGTGGGGCCGCGATGATCAAACTCGCCGAACGGGCCCGAATATGGATCCTGTGCGCTGGCTTTGGAATATTTGTGCCGCTGGGGTTGCTCGCTAAGCAATCAATGGCGACGGTTTATATCGCCACGGCGGTTTTGGTTTTGGTGGCTGTGGGGGTCTCCAATCCACGCAGCTTGCTACCAAACCGGGTGCTGACCTTAGCATTCGCCGCCCTAGTCGTATATGTAGGCGCAACCCATTTTTATGTGATCAGCTGTGAGCCTTGTTTGGCCGTGGCGGCCGGTAAACTGGCGATGCTGGGGTTGTTGCTTTGGGCATCAAGCGCCAGCGTCGCGGTGCTTGATGCCGAGGCAAGGCGTAAGGTCGGTCTGGCGTTGATCCTGGGTCTGGCTGCGGCGTTGCTACTCCTGGTGGTGGAGCTTAGCAGCGATGCAAGTATCTATCGGGCTTTGAATGGTCGGCAGAACGATCCCGACGTGCCGCTGTTCCGCTATAATCGGGGCACCAGCGGTTTGGTCCTACTGGCTTGGCCGGCGGCGGCATGGCTCTGGTCGCGCCCGGGACAAGGGTGGCGTTGGGGGCTGGGACTGATCGTGCTGTCGATCGCGGCAGCGGGGTATGGAGATTCCGCCTCAGCCCTGGTTGCCGGCGTCGTTGGCTTGGTTGTAGCAGCAGCAGCGATACTGGCGCCGAGCGTGACTTTCTTTATCTGTGTTTCCGCTACGGCGGCTTTCACGCTCCTCTCACCGTTCCTTTTCATTAATCTGCTGGGGTGGGTTCAGCCGATCAGCGGGGATATTCCGCCATCGGTTTTGGACCGCATTGAAATTTGGCATCATAGCGCCGCGACTGTTCTTGATGCGCCGCTGCTCGGCCATGGCATCGGGGTCATCCGGCATTTGCCCTTGCCCGTCGATCCGTTGATTCCCTACCAGTATTTGATGAAACCACCCACTCACCCGCATGATGCGGCGATTCAGCTTTGGCTTGAGGTTGGTGCCGTCGGTCTGGTAATTTTTATAATTATTGTCTGGCTGGCGATCCGTGCGGTTCGTTTCCTGCAGAGCCCGTGGCAGGTCGCGGCGATCGGGGCCGGGGCGGCGATCGCCTTCACAGCGATGGTATCTTACGGCCTTTGGCAGGAGACTTGGCTCGGCATTATTGGCATGACGGTTCTGGGGTTTCGGGCCCTGGTTCCGTCGCCAGACCAACCGTAGAAGCAATACCAATTCCCACCGATCTTGGAAAATCGCTATGGCCCAGTATCCAAATTATGACTCGATCCGGCGCATCGGCGTCCTTGGGACCGGCACAATTGGTTCCAGTTGGGCGACTTATTTTCTGGCCCAGGGGTTTCAGGTAAGCGCCTGGGATCCAGCCGATGGTTGGCAGGACCGCATGGTCGCCTTCATCGATAATGCCTGGCCGCACATGGAAGCGCTCGGGCTGGCGCCGGGGGCGGATAAAACCGCGATCAGCTTCCACGACAGTCCCGGCGACGCGGTGGCCGATGTCGGTTTCGTTCAGGAGAACGCGCCGGAGAAGATGCAGGTCAAACGGGACCTCTATCGGCGGATCGACAATGCTCTGCCAGAGAAGACGATTCTTTCGTCCAGCACCTCGGGCTTGATCATGAGCGATATGCAGGACGGGTTTGCCTCGGCTGGCCGTTTTGTTGTCGGCCATCCTTTCAATCCGCCGCATCTCATCCCCCTGGTCGAGGTCGTGGCCGGCAAGGATACCGATCCTGCCGCCGTCGATTGGTCGATCGGCTTCTATAACCACATTGGCAAGCATGCGATCCGCATCAACAAGGAAGTTCCTGGTCACCTGGCGAACCGGTTGCAGGCGGCGCTTTGGCGTGAGGCGGTGCTGGCGGTGAAAAACGATCTCGCTTCGGTCGAGGATATCAACGCGGCGGTCGCCCAGGGGCCGGGCCTGCGATGGGCCTTGATGGGACCGCACATGATCATGAATCTCGCCGGTGGCAAGGGCGGTTTCCGACAGATGATCGATCATTTCGGGCCGGGCATGCAGTCTTGGTGGGAAACCATGACGGAAAACCCGGAACTGACCCCGAGCCTTTCCAATGCCCTGATCGAAGGCGTTGCTGAGGAAGCCGGTGAGCGTTCCATTAACGACCTGGAAGAAGAGCGCGACGAGCGGTTGATCCGGCTTTTGACCATGCTGAAGGAAACCACGCGCTGACTGCAATCCACGGTGTGTAGTGGGTTTCGGTCAATTGTCGGCGTTAGTGAATAGCTCGGGCTCGTGAATTGAATTTCTTAGGATTGTCGGGAACCGTCCATGCCCCAGGAATCTAGTCGCCAACCCGAGTCCAAGCGGGTCATCGTCATTGGCGCTGGTATTGTCGGCCTTTGTACCGGGTTGTTTCTGCAGCGTAGCGGTCATTCGGTGGCCATCGTTGACCCCAAATCGCCAGGACGTTCAACCTCGTTTGGCAATGCCGGCACCATTGCGGTTGGCAGCGTCTATCCAGTCAGCACCCCCGGTACCTGGAAACAGGTGCCCGGGATGCTGTTTGATCCAGCGGCGGCGTTGAAGCTTCGTTGGTCGTATCTGCCGAAAATGACCCCCTGGCTGCTGCGTTTTCTAACTTCTGGCATGCCCAGCAGAGTGGAACAAATCTCGCGGGAACTAGCGCTCTTGAACCGGGATGCGGTGAGCGCCCATGAGGTCTTGCTGAAGGCCTATGACATCAACGACATCGTCAAGCCGACGGGGTGGTTGAAGGTCTATTCGACCAAGGCGGCTTTCGACAAGGGGGCAGCCGAGCGAGCGGTTCAGACCCGGCTCGGTTTCAAGGTAGAGATCATGGGCGAGGACGAGATCCGTCAACTAGAACCGGGTCTGGCACACAAATTTCTCCATGGATCCTTCCATCCGGAAAATGCGTTCGTGACCAGTCCCGCCAAGTTGTCCGACGCCTATGCCGAGGCTTTCGTGAAATTGGGTGGAACCATCCTCGCCGAAAGAGTGACGCGCTTCGAATTCGACGATGTAAGACCGGTTCGGGCGGTTACCGATCTTGGCATGCATGGTGCGGATATCTTTGTGATCTGCGCCGGTGCTTGGTCAAACCGACTCACCCAAATGCTTGGCACCGATGTGCTGCTTGATACGGAACGGGGATACCACCTTAATCTCAATGTCGAAGCGGGGCCGGGACTGCGGCGTCCGACGGTTATTGGCGAGCAAGGTTTCGTGCTTGCGCCAATGCAGGACGGCATGCGACTGACCTCCGGAGTGGAACTCGCCGGCGTCGACGCTCCGCCGGATTTTCGACGAATTTACAATATGCTACCTCACGCCAAGGCAGCCTTGCCGGGGCTTGGTGATGAGGTGACTCGGGAATGGCTTGGCTATCGCCCATCGATGCCGGACAGCAAGCCGGTGATCGGCCGATCACCTAAATTCAACAACGTCTTTTTCGGGTTTGGTCATGGCCATATCGGCTTGACACTCTCGGCTCGGACCGGCCAATTGATTGATGATTTGGTCAGTGGCCGAGATCTGAATATTGATCTTTCCCCGTTTCGGGCGGAGCGATTTTAAGTGTGGCATGTGAGGAAATTTACGTTTCGCCTCTGAAATAAATTTTATTATTCAATAGACCATGTGCGTATTTGTTTCTGGCGTCGCTTAGTTCAGACTCAATATTGGGTAGGATGTAAAAAGAATTTAAGTGTAGAGAAGCATGGCCATGATGGTGCGATCGACCAAAATACTGACCGGGATGGGGTTGGAACGTGAGCCGAAGAACTGCCGGGTGAAGACTAAAATCATTTGCCAACAGCTATCTTGCACGCGGGGTAACACTCGTGAAATGGGCCGCTCAGTTGAGCGGCCCATTTTGTTTTGCCAGCGCAGTTAATTAGTCCCGAACCACGGCTTCGCGAAAAGTGGTGTAGCTCACTATGGCGCGGAAACAGCCTGGTTCACGTTGATCCGAGCGCCTCGGTCGCTTGTCGCAGCAGTTGCCGCGAGCGCCAGAGAACCATTTCCTTCCAGTCGTCGCAGGCTGGGTAATAGTGATGCTTGAGTTGCGCCTTGATACGTTGCGTCTCCGGCGCTTGCCAATCGACGTCCCCCTGGTTGTGCAGCCAGTGATCCTCCCGCAGGGCCAGTCGGCTACGCTCTTGGCTATAGGTGCCGTATTCCAGCGCGACATAAGCATAGCGCGTATCAAGCAACCGATCCCAAAGGTCGCGGGCGGTCCCATGCAAGGGGATCGACGCAGAGGTCCCAAGTTCCGGCACCCCGACGGATTGACCATAGACCCGGGTAACCCACTCGAACCCTGGTGTGCCCGGTAGATGGCCGGAAATCGGCTCGCCATATCCGAAAGGACCCAGGCCGGTGTGGAAGTCGATCACCGCGACAAGCTCGCGTTCGCTCAGGGCATAGTCGGTGACGATGGTTTCCAAGGTCTGACGCGCCCAACTCGGCTCGAACCCGCCGAAAAACATGCTGGATGGGTGGCGGTATTGACCGGCCTTGCGGGCTGATTGAAAGGCCCGCTCGCCATGGGTGGCGCGATAGGCCTTGAGGTGCTCCTCCGCCGCCGCGAGGGTCGCCGGATCAAGACTTGCCGGCACGAAACTGTTGGCCAATTCGTCATGGCCGGCGTTGGCAGGCAACGGCTGCGAGAAATCCAGAAAGTTGCGATTGAGATCACACCCCTCCTCGGTCACCCGCCGTTGCCAGGCAAAACCATGGGGGTTGATCGCATGGATCAACAGCGCCGCCGTACCTTCGGGCAACGAAAGGGGACGCTCCGAACGAAGCCAATCCACCTGACAGCCCGAACCGCAGAAACCCTCGACGCCATGGGTCGCGGAAATCATGACCAGGACGCGCTTAGCGTCGGACGGTCCGGCCCATGTGGTGTCGCAGGCGAGATATTCTCCCATCGGTCCACGCTTCAGATTCTCATACTTGGCCATGTTCAGTCGATGAGCGAGGCTGGCGTCGATGAAGTTCTTTCGAGCGGCCTCGTAGCTGTCAGAAAACGAGAGGAGGGTCGAGTCGAGAATGTCCATGCAGAACGGGCTCCGTACAGGCCTATAGAGGAGAATGGATCATAGTCGATGCGCCGGAGATGCGGAACGCCGGCTTGTGCAACGGTGGAGATGAGAGCAAAGACGATGTTGGCGTTCCCGGAGTGGTGGGGCTGGCTGCGGCGCAACGGGGTGGCGGTCGAAGGTGGGGCCGAGGATCTCTACTGCACTGCGCCGGCTGCGCCGGGCGCATCGGAACACCTGACCCAACGCAATTTCAGTTCGGTCGCGGGCTCGCACGCCCAGCGGTAGCGGCGATTAGCGTGCTGCGAGGTCTCTGGCGGCGGCGATTGCTTCGTCTACCGCGGACGTGTCGACATCCAGATGGGTAACCGCGCGGATCAGCGTCGGCCCCATCGGTCCGACCCGGATGCCATACTCTGACAGCATTCGGCCGGCAAACGCGGCCGCCGAGGTTCCGAGACCCGCGACATCGAAGAATACCATATTAGTGTCGACCTCGTTTGGGTTGACCGAGATCCCCTCGATCGTCGCCAGCCCCTGGGCCAGCCGGCGCGCATTGGCATGGTCGTCGGCGAGCCGGTCGACATGGTGCTCTAGCGCATACACACCGGCGGCGGCGATGATCCCGGCCTGGCGCATGGCACCGCCATACATGTGTTTGAACGGCCAAACCTTTTCAATGAATTTCCTGGTGCCGGCAAGCACCGCGCCGACCGGACAGCCAAGGCCTTTCGACAGATCAATCCAAACGCTATCGGCCTGGACGGCGAAATCCGCAGCCGCGGTGCCGGAGGCCACCACGGCGTTCGGCAATCGGGCGCCATCCATATGAACCGGAATACCTTTGGCTTGAGCCGCCGCGCGCACGCCGCGCAATTGCTCGATCGGCCACACAGTCCCGCCGCCCATATTCGCGGTATTCTCGACGCTGATCAGGGCGGTGCGTTGGGTATGGTGGCCGTGCGGGTCGCGGATCCGTTGGGCGACCTGATCGCCGGTGAACAATCCGCGATTGCCGTCAATGGCCTGGGTCATCGCGCCGGCCAGCGCGGCGATGCCGCCAACCTCGAAATGCAGCGCGTGCGACGATTTTTCGAGCAGAATTTCGTCACCCCGGTTGCACCAGACCCGGTAGGAGATCTGGTTGCACATGGTCCCCGACGGCAGAAATACCGCGGCTTCCTTGCCCAGCAGATCGGCGGTCATCTCGCACAGCCGGTTGACGGTCGGATCTTCGCCGGCCTGTTCGTTACCGACCTCGGCCTCCGCCATCGCCTGGCGCATCGCTTGGGTCGGCCGGGTGATGGTATCGCTGTAAAAATCGATCCGGGGCGCTGCAGGGTGATCGGGATTGCTTGCCATGGCACTCTTTCAGGCGATTGAATAGGGACGATAGGATACCCAGGTTAGGGGACGGAGAAGATATTGCAAAGAGAACCGATGGGCACATCATATGAGATTACTCGCCGTCGCTATCTGCCGTTCCGGCTCGGGCTGGAAAGCCACGCTACCTGGCAGATCCGAACCTTTTGGATCATGCTGATTTCCTCGGTCATTTCCGCAGGGCTCGCGGCGACCTGATTGCTGTTTTTGGCACCGTCCATTGGGCCCGCGATGGCGGAATGGGCCCTGCCTTGCGGCGGGATGACGGGGCGGTGGTGCAAACGGAAAGAAGGCCCCTCGCGGGGCCTTCTCGTGAGTGGGCCATGGTCGGGCCCCCGATCCCTTGGAATCGGAATGTTCCGTTAGATCGACGCGGAAGGTTGCTCCGTTATCGCTGCAAGAACACTAACCCGGCACCACGATGCCCTTTTCTCACTCGACATTGGACCACCTCCTTTCGGTTGTTGTTGCTAGCGAACGCTAACATGACTTTTGCCGCGGGTACCACAACATAATGTAGGCGGAGGCCTCAGCCCTCCATGATGCCGGAAATCGTGAAGCCACCATCGGCGCTAATCACATGGCCGGTAGTGAAGCTACAGGCCGGCGAGGCGAGGAAGGCGGCGACCTCGGCGATTTCCTCGGGGCGCCCATACCGTTTCAGCGGCATGCGCGTGGCGACGCTAGGCCAGGGCTCATCCGGTTGGTCCGCCTTGGTCTTGGTCGGGCCGGGCGCAACGGCGTTGACCAGAATATCGTACTCGGCAAGCTCGATCGCCATGGTTTGGGTGAGGTTGATGATCCCGGCCTTGCTGGCACCATAGGCGGCCCGGCCTCGGCCACCGAAGATGCCGGAATTCGAGGCGACGTTGACGATCCGGCCGCCCTTGCCGCGTTCCGCCATGTGCCGGGCCACGGCCTGACCGCAGCGAAACGTGCCGCTGAGATTGGTTTCCAGCACACGTTGCCAGAAATAGTCGTCCATCTCCAAAAAACTTGCCCGGTCCATGATGCCGGCATTGTTAACCAGGATATCGACGCCGCCGAGGCGTTCGATAGCGCTGGCGACCATCGCCTCGACCGAGCTGCGATCGGATACATCGACCCCCAGCGCGGTGACGGAGTCTTTTCCAGCCCCGGCGATGCCGGCGGCGGTTTGTTCGGCGGCATCCTCGTTCCGATCCGCGATTACCACTTGCATCCCGTCGCGCGCTAGACGTGCGACGATGGCTCGTCCAATACCCTGGGCTCCGCCGGTGACGATGGCGGTTCTGGTTGTCGTACTCATATTAAAGATTCCCTGAAACCTGAATCACTGTGATCAGCCTAGCTTGTTGTTCTCCTGGTGGGGAGTCCTGGGGCGGCGTTCTTTGGCACTGGCGGCCCGTATCATTGTAAGCGGAAGCAACACGCGGCCGCTGCGACCAGGTGTTTCAGGCTGTGGCTGCTGATGCCGTCGCCGGCAAATCAAAAGCAAGATCAGCATCAGGCCGAACTGAACCAGGATAAAGAGTCGCAGGCCCCCCTGGCCGACACTTTTGGCCCAGCCCCAATAACCTGAGATTTCTCCCGCTGTTACCCGTCATCTCGGCCCGCTCTCTGAGCTTTTTCCGGCATCCACTTTGGCCACCAATTCGCGAACCCGGGGGATCAGCTCGGCGCCGTACTGCTCGGCGTCCGGACGCGGGTCATAGCCTCGGACCAACAAGCTGGTGGCGCCGACCTTATAGTATTCGACCATCGCCTCGGCCACGGTATCGGGCGTGCCGACCAGGGCGGTTGAATTGCCGCGACCGCCGGTGGCGACCGCCAGTTTGGTCCACAGGCACCTGTCATGCACCTCGCCCACGGCAGCCGCCGCCAGCAGGCGCTGAGAGCCGATATTGTCCGGGCGCGGGGCTGGCTTGCCACCACGTACTTGCATCACCCGGTCATAAATTTCGTTTGCCCGGTCCCAGGCTTTGTCCTCGGTCTCGGCCAGGATCGGTCTGGTCGACAGGCTGAAGGTGGGGTTGGCCCCGTTTGAGCCTTCGGTCACCCTGACCATGAAGTCAGCGGTTTCTTTGAGCGGTTCGCCCCAGAGCATGAAGACGTCAAGCTCTGGGGCCAATGCTGCTATTGCCGCGTCCGAGCCGCCGCCGCCATAAATCGGGATATGCGGCTGTTGATGACAGCGGATTTCCGAGTAGGTACCCTGGGTCCGGTAAAACTCGCCGGCATGATCGAACGGCTTGGCCTCGGTCCAGGTGCGGCGCAACAGCTGGATGTACTCGGTTGAGCGGTGATAACGCATGGCGTGGTCGGAATGATCCGCATCCATAGCCTGCTCTGCGTCGCTACCGCCGGCGATGATGTGGACCGCCAGCCGACCGCCGCATAGCTGATCCAGGGTCGCCAGCTTGCGCGCCGCCAGCGGCGGGGCGACGAAACCCGGACGATGTGCAAGCAAAAACCCCAACCGCTCGGTTACCGCCGCGCCGTGGGCGCCGATCAGGAAACCATCCGGCGCGTCGGAAAAATAGCCGATCAGCACCCGGTCGAAGCCCGCCCGCTCATGCAGCCGCGCAGTCTCGGCGACCGTGGCGGCATCGAATGCCGGCCCGGATGGCGGGATCATTTCTGAGGATACGCGCGGCGCGATCCAACCGATCATTTCAACAGGCACGGGCGGGGACCTCGCTGGGCGGTCGATGATGCTCCCATGGTGGAACGCAATATTGGCTGCTGCAAGGCCGGAGGCCAGGATCGTCTGCTTCTTGGGGCATTAGATGCGAGGTGACCGGAACGATCGAAGTCGTGGCGTTACGTCGCGTCAGTTCAGCCGTCGGAAATTTTATTGATTCTTATGTCTTGCGCGGGCGCCAGCATCTGGTACACCAGATGCCAAGTACCTGAATAGAAAATTCAACGATGCCAGTTGGGAATTTTTGATGAACGCGGCGACGGCGGCACAAGGTGTGGCTTCAAGCCCGGTGTCCTTGGAACCCGTCGCGCGGAATTTCAGTCTCAAAGACCATGTCTACGGGCAATTGCGTCAGGCGATCATCGACGCCCGGATCTATGACGAAGCCACCGACCTTCGTCTTGACGAGCGCGGCCTCGCCGAGCAGCTTGGTATTTCTCGAACCCCGGTGCGCGAGGCGCTGGCCCGGCTGGCGCAGGACGGGTTGGTGGAAATTCAACCGCGCAAGGGTGTATTTATCCTGCGCAAGACTCGCGATGAGATCCTGGAGATGATCACCGTCTGGGCTGCGCTGGAAAGCATGGCCGCGAGGCTCGCCGCCAAACGGGCCAGCGACGCTGAGATCAGCTCACTGCGGCGGCTCGCCAGCGGGTTCGAGACCGCCAGCGCCCGCGCCCATATCGACGATTATTCCCAGGCCAATATTACGTTTCATCAGCGGATCCTGGAGCTCGGCAAGTGCTCGATGCTGAAAGACATCGCCGATGGGCTTTTTGTCCATGTCCGCGCAGTGCGCAGCCGGGCGATGCACGAATCCGACCGGGTGACGCGCTCGGTCGTCGACCATATGCAGATTATCGAGGCGATCGAGGCCCGCGACGGCGACCTCGCGTCCCAGAGGGTGCGTGAACACACGATGGGTCTTCATGAACATGTCCGGCGGACCTGGCGGGATTTTCCGGAGGCGTGACGCCTTCGCCCCACCAAGCCGAACGAACGGGCCTTTAGGAAGTTGAGGCATGGGCGAGCGGAAGACAATAGGACCTCGTCGACGGCCCATGCCACCCTGGCGCAAAAGAGCCGGGGCGCAGGCACAAACCAAATCAGCTGAGAATATGCGGGGATAGGGGAAAACCATGACATCGAACGGCACTAAGCAAGACAATGAGGCCGGGCAGGGCGAAGCACCTCAGAACCTGACCGACGGTTTCCACCTCGTCATCGACGCTCTAAAGCTCAATGACTTGAACACGATCTACACCGTGCCTGGCATCCCGATCACGGATTTGGGTCGGCTCGCTCAGGCCGCGGGCATGCGGGTCCTTTCGTTCCGGCACGAACAGCACGCAGGCTACGCTGCCTCGGTCGCGGGCTATTTAACCAAGAAGCCCGGCGTCTGCCTCACGGTCTCGGCCCCCGGGTTCCTGAACGGTCTGACGGCCTTGGCCCATGCCACGGTTAATTGCTGGCCGATGATCCTGATCAGCGGTTCTTCGGAGCGCGAGATTGTCGACCTACAGCAGGGCGACTACGAGGAGATGGACCAACTGGCCGTCGCCAAACCGCTTTGTAAGGCGGCGTTTCGCGTGCTTAACGCCGAGGACATCGGCACCGGCATCGCCCGGGCCTACAGGGCGGCCGTTTCAGGGCGGCCCGGCGGCGTGTACCTGGACCTGCCGGCGAAACTATTCGCACAGGTCATGGACGCGGAAGATGGGGCGAAATCGCTCATCAAGGTAATCGATCCAACGCCGGCTCATATTCCGGCGCCTGCCGCGGTCGAGCGTGCCCTCGATGTTCTCAAGGGAGCCAAGAAACCGCTAATCATTCTTGGCAAGGGCGCTGCCTATGCGCAAGCCGATGAAGCCGTGCGCGGCTTTGTCGAAAAGAGCGGCAGCCCCTACATCGCCATGAGTATGGCAAAAGGCTTGTTGCCGGACGATCATCCACAATACGCGGGCGCTGCCCGCTCTCTAGTGCTCAAGGAAGCCGATGTGGTCATGTTGATCGGCGCGCGGCTCAACTGGCTGCTCAGCCACGGCAAGGGCAAACAGTGGGGCGAGCCGGGATCCAAGAAATTCATCCATATCGATATCGATCCTAGGGAAATGGACAGTAATCAGCCGATCGCCGCGCCGCTGGTCGGTGATATCGAAAGCTGTCTCAACGCTCTGATCGACGGCATGGGCGATAATTGGTCGGCACCGCCGGCTGAATGGGTGGAGGTTGTCAGAGATAAAAGCGAGGCGAATGTCGCGCGGATGGCACCCCGACTACAGAACAACAACGTGCCGATGGACTTTCATGGTGCGCTTGGCGCCTTGCGGACAATAATCAAGGATCGTCCGGACACGATCCTCATCAACGAGGGCGCGAACACGCTCGACTTCGCGCGTAGCATCATCGACATGTACCGGCCTCGCAAACGCATTGATGTCGGAACCTGGGGCGTCATGGGTATTGGCATGGGGTCCGCTATCGCCGCGGCGGTTGAGACCGGAAATCCAGTGCTCGCCGTCGAAGGTGACAGCGCGTTCGGATTCTCGGGCATGGAGATCGAAACGATCTGCCGGTACCAGCTCCCGATCTGCGTGGTTGTCTTCAATAATTCTGGCATCTACCGAGGCACGGACCGTAATCCGACCGGCGGCTCCGATCCCGCGCCGACGGTTTTCGTCAAGGACGCGCGCTATGACCGGATCATAGAAGCGTTCGGCGGCGTCGGGGTGAACGCGACAAGTCCGGACGACCTGAGCCGCGCCGTGACGCAAGCTATCACTTCAGGCAAACCAACCCTGGTGAATGCTGTCATCAACCCGGAAGCGGGCACCGAGAGCGGGCGAATCGGGAATCTCAATCCGCAAAGCGTTGTTTCTAAGAAATAACCTTTGCGAAGATGTGACAGACCCATCGATGGGAGTAGAAAATGCAAGCTCTTAAAGGCGTGAAGATCCTCGACTTCACCCACGTGCAATCCGGCCCGACCTGCACCCAGTTGCTGGCTTGGTTCGGCGCCGACGTTATCAAGGTGGAGCGGCCCGGCTCTGGTGATCCGACGCGCGGCCAGCTGGTCGATGTACCGGGGGCCGACAGCCTTTATTTCACCATGTTGAATTCCAACAAACGCTCGTTGACCCTGAACACCAAGAACGCGACCGGCAAGGAAGTGCTGACCCGGTTGGTCAAGGAATGTGATGTGCTGGTCGAGAATTTCGCCCCCGGCGCGATGGAGCGGATGGGCTTTGGCTGGGAGCAGGTTCGCGCTCTGAACCCGAGGATGATCATGGCCTCGGTCAAGGGCTTTGGCGCCGGCCCGTTCGAGGATTGTAAGGTCTATGAGAACATCGCCCAATGCGCCGGTGGCGCGGCCTCGACCACCGGCTTCAATGACGCTGTGCCGTTGGTTACCGGCGCTCAGATCGGCGATAGCGGTACCGGCCTGCATCTGGCTTTAGGCATCGTCACCGCCCTGTTCCACCGCGAGAAAAGCGGCGAGGGGCAACGAGTGTTGGCCTCGATGCAGGACGGCGTACTCAATCTTTGCCGGGTGAAATTGCGGGATCAGCAGCGGCTGGCAGCGGGGCCGTTGACCGAGTATTCGCAGCACGGCGAGGGCATCCCTTTCGGCGACGCCACGCCCCGAGCCGGCAATGATTCCGGCGGGGGACAGCCCGGCCGGATCCTAAAATGCAAGGGTTGGGACACCGACCCCAACGCCTATACCTATTTCATCACCCAGGCGGCGGCCTGGCCGAAAATCTGTGACGCCATCGGTAAGCCGGCTTGGAAGGAAGATGCTGACTACGCGACGCCTAAGGCCCGGCTGACGCGGCTCAATGAGATCTTCGGCGCGATCGAGGATTGGACGATGACCAAGACTAAGTTCGAAGTCATGGACATCTGCAATCCGCTCGACATCCCCGTGGGCCCGATCTTGTCGATGAAGGAGATCGCCGAGGAGCCAAGCCTGCGTGAGACCGGCACCATCGTCGAGGTCGATCATCCCGAACGCGGCCCGTACCTTACCGTCGGCTGTCCGGTGAAGCTCTCGGCCTCGCCGGCGGATGTGAAGCGTTCGCCGCTGCTTGGTGAACATAACGAGGAAATCCTGCGCGATGTCCTTGGCTATGAGGGTGCCGATCTGGAAGCAGTCTGGGCCAGCGGCGCGGTCGGTGATCGCCCGGCTCCGGTGACGGAGTAGGGACGTGGATGCTTCAAAACGATGCTGGTCATCCCGCTGAAAAGCAGGAGCCTTTCCGCTGGCTTTCGCCACGGGACGGATGGCGACTGGTTTGAACACGCGGGGATGTGTTCCGACCGTGGAATTGGATCCCATTGTTCGGCCGGATGATGGGGTAGTGAAAGAAAACTGACCACTCATGACCCTTGAACGCCCCACATCGGGACTGCCGTCATTGGCCGAGATGCGTGTGGCGATGGACCGACATGCCTGGACCAACGCCTTCGTCTGTACGATCTTCGCGGTGACTGGACCGATCGCGATTATCCTGACGGTGGCGGCGGCGGGCGGACTCTCCAAGGCGGCCACTGATGGCTGGATCTTCGGGGCATTTTTCGTTGGCGGCGTTCTGACCATCCTGTGCAGCCTATTCTACCGCCAACCGTTAGCCATCGCCTGGACAATGCCCGGCGCGGCGCTGCTGATCACTGCACTTGACCATCTCTCCTTCGCCGAGGCGGTCGGCGCCTTCCTAGTGGCCGGGATGGTGATGGTGATGCTCGGCGTCAGCGGGTTGGTCACTGGGCTGATGGCGCGGATCCCGGTCGGCGTCGCGATGGGTATGGTCGCCGGCGTATTCCTGCCCTTCGGCGTCGACCTGATCACCGGGTTCCGCGATAGCCCAATCCTCAGCGCCGCCATGGTCGGTGCCTTCGGGGTCTTCACGGCGGTTCCGGCATTGCGCCGCGCCGTGCCGCCATTGCTCGCCGCGCTGATCGCCGGTGCCATCGCGGCGGCCTTCCTTGGCCAGGCTCCGCGTTTTCCCACGGATACGGCCTGGATCGTCAGCCCGACCATCGTGCTGCCGGTCTTCAGTGTCCCGGCGCTTCTGGAACTGGTGGTGCCGTTGGTGATCTCAGTGCTGGCGGTGCAGAATCTCCAGGGTTTTACGGTCTTGCGCGAGGCCGGTCATCCAGCGCCGACCAGCGCGCTGACCGTGGTTTGCGGCTATGGCACGCTCGCCATGGGCCTCCTCGGCTCGGTCCCGACCTGCGTCACCGGCCCGGCCAACGCCTTCCTGGTCAGTTCTGGCAAACGCGAGCATCAGTTCATGGGCGCAGTACTGTTCGGCCTGATGTTCGCCACCGTCGGCGTGCTCGCCCCGCTCTTGACCCAGGCGGCCATCACCATGCCCAGGGTGTTCATTACCGCGCTTGGCGGTCTGGCGATGCTGCCGGTGCTGATCGGCGCCTTCCGAACGGCATTTTCAGGTGGAGCGGGCGCGCTGGGGCCGCTGGTGTCCTTCGTGGTGACGGTCAGCGGGGTAACCCTGTTCAACGTTGGGGCGCCGTTTTGGGGCGTCGTCTTCGGGTATATGGTGCATGTGGGGCTGGATCGGCGAGGGTGACGAGGGCGATGTCCGGGCGGCTCTTTCCCTTCACCCATGCACGGTCTTAATATTCCACGCCTTCAACAGGATCGGCTCCAGCACGTGCCAGTCGATCACCCCGGCTGCTTCGGCCCAGCCTTCGTAGCCGCGCAATAGGTCCGCTTCCAACGGCGCGTTCGTCCCGATCAAATTGTTTAGCTCGGTTCGGTCCACGTCCATGTCGTAGAGCTCCCACGGCTCGTCGTGGAGGCGAACCAGTTTGTGGTTGCCCCAGCGGATGGCGCTGTTGCCTTCGTGCTCCCAGAAGATCGGCGCCTCGCGGCTCCAGGTTTTGCCCTGGAACATGCCGATCAGCGACTCACCGTCCATGGCCTGGACCTCGTGGCCGCCATACTCGCTCGGATAGGCGGCCCCGGCCGCCTCCAGGATCGTTGGCATGATGTCGACCACATGGGCAGCTTCATGGCTGATATGTGGGCTCTTGATCCGGTCCGGCCAGTGCACCACCAACGGGGTCGAGATGCCGCCCTCATGCACCCAATGCTTGAATAATCGGAACGGCGTGTTGGAGACATTGGCCCAAGGTAGCTCATAGCTCTGGAAGGTCTCGTCACTGCCGGGGTTGAGGCCGACGATGTTGCCAAGGGTGATCCGGCGACCATCCAAGGTGTGCTCGGGATAGCGTTGGGCGACGCCGTCCTCTGCCATGAACTCGGCGCAGCCACCATTGTCTGACAGGAACAGGATCAGGGTATCGTCCAGCTCTCCGCGAGCGCGCAGCGCCTCGACCAAACGTCCGACCGACTGGTCCAACCGATCAACTTGGGCGGCATAGACCGCCATCCGGGCAGCCTCCCAATCGGTCTCATTTATATCCGCCCAAGCCGGCGCCGAAGCGTCGCGGGGTGACATAGCCCATCTATGACGCAGCACGCCGGCGGCCTGCATCTCCTCGTGGCGGTTGGCGCGCAGTTGGTCCCAACCCTTCAGATACATTCCCTCGTAGCGGGCGATATCCTCCGCTGGCGCCTGCAGCGGCCAATGCGGCGCGGTATGGGCGAGATAGAGGAAGAACGGCTTGGCACCATCGCCCTCACCGGTCATCTTGATCGCCTTGTCGGTGATCGCGTCGGTGAAATAGAAATTGTCGGCGGTGACCTCGACCTTGGAATCGTCCTCGATCAGGTAATGCGGCGAGAAATAATTGCTACCGCCGTCGACGATCCCGAAGAATCGGTCGAAGCCACGCTGACGCGGCGTCGGATGCTCAAGATCCCCGATGGTCCAGTTATCGGCGTCACGGGCAATGAAATTGCCTCCGACATGCCATTTACCGGACATGACGGTGCGGTACCCGGACAACCTCAAGGCCTCGGCGATGGTCACGGTGTCGTTACGCAGGAAGCCTTGATAAGCGGGCACCCCGAGATTGGGCGTCATATGCCCGATCCCAGCCTTGTGCGGGTACAGGCCGGTTAGAAGCGACGCCCTCGTCGGACAGCAACGTGCGCAATTATACATCGAGGACATCAGCACGCCGCCGCGGGCAAGCCGGTCGATATTCGGGGTCCTGATCTCCGAGCCCATGATGCCGAGATCGGCGAACCCCATGTCATCGACCAGGATCAGAACGATGTTAGGTCGCTTGCCCGAGGTAGCACCTGAGGCACGGGCTGAACCGTTGGCGATCATGGCGCTCTCCAGACTGGACAAATCATCAGGAGTGTAGCGGTCCTCCGTATCGCGTGAATAGGGGTGCCGACGCGGGCGCGTCGCTTTTCCGATCTTCTAACGTGCCGGCAATAGTCCCCGCAGACCAAGGATCATCAGCACCGTCGCGATGGCGCAATAGCCGGCAAAGATCGCTGCGATGATCTCCATCGAAACCGACGCATCCATCATCGCGCCCATGCCCAGGGGGCCGAGCGCCGAGGCCAGCACTGAGAATGAGACGATCAGCGAGCGGATCGCGCCGATATGGCGCACGCCGTAGATCTCCGCCCAGAGCGCTGCCAGCCCGGTATAGTTGATGCCGACATTGACCCCGAGCAGGAACAGATATGGCCAGGCCCAATAGGGGTGGTGAAAATAGCTGATTATCAGCAACGCCGCGATCATCGGCACCAGGAACATCGGCACCACCCTCACCGCGGTGATCCGGTCGATCAGCGGGCCCGCCGATAACCCGGCGAGCAGCGATCCCACCGCATAGCCCCAGTAGTTGCCGGTAATCCAAACCGCGCTCCAGCCCTTGGCCTCGGCCAGCGCGAGATGGTGAAAGAACAGCGCGGTGCCGATGAAGGACGGCGCCATGACGGCGGGAACCAATAGATGGAATCGCCAATGCCGCAGCATCTCGACCCGGGTCCAGGATCTGTCTTCCGGCATAGTGGCGGCGGCACCCCTGCTTGTGACAGCGACATCGCCACTTGCGGCTTGCCGGTCATGGCGATGCAGCAGCCAGAGGATGATGGGTAGGATCAGCACCACCAAGGCCGCGGCGGCGCTGGCATAGGTCAGCCGCCAACCGATCGTGGCGATGCCGATAACCACCAGGAACGGCAGCACCGACTCACCAGCGGCAAAGCCGAGCGACGCCAAGGCCACCGCCTTGCCGCGCCCGCCGCGAAAATAACGAGCCATGGTGGTGACCGAGATATGACTGGTCAGGCCTTGGCCGGTCTGACGCAGCAGGAAGATCGCTGCGACCAGCATCGCGACATGTGGTGTAGCCGCCATGAACAGCGCCGCGCCGACCAAGGCGGCGAACACCACGAGCGTATAGCTCCGGAGCGGAAACCGGTCGATCAACGCCCCGGTCCAGGGCAGGCACAACGCGCTGAGCAAGGTGCCTGCCATGTAGATGCCGCTCCACTCGGTATGCGACAGCGCGAAGGCCTCACGCACCGCCGGTCCGAAGGCGCCGATGAAAAAAGTCTGTCCGACGCTGGAGGCAAATGTCAGCGTAAAGCCAAAACCCAGCAAGGTCCTGTTGGCCGCTATGAAATCTCGATAGCCCATCGCGGACATTGGGGATGTTTCCTTGTTGAGAATGCGGTCGGAAATAATGTTGAATCAACGGGCGCGCCGGACGTTGACGAGAGCAATTTGCGCTGGGAACCTGATCTAAACCCGCATGCGCGCGCCGGTCGGATCGTATAGCGGTTTCAAGCTCGCGATTGCCAGTATCTTGGTGCCGGCGACATCGATCTCATAGCGCGATCCGGTGATCTCGGCTGCCGTCTCGCCGGGCTCGCAGGGGACATAGCCGAGACCGATAGCGCCGCCGAGATGGTGGCCATAATTGCCCGACGTCAACCGACCCACCACCTTGCCGTCCCGAAGGATCGGCTCGTTGTGGTAAAGCAACGGCGTTGGATCGGTGAGCTGGAACTGCAGCATCTGGCGGGACAGGCCCTGTTGTCGCTTGGTCAGCACCGCCTCGCGGCCAATGAAGTCGCCGAACCGGCCGGATGGCTTTTCGGTCTTGACGGCGAAACCAAGGCCGGCTTCCAGAACATGATCCTCGTCGGTGATGTCATGGCCGAAATGCCGGAAGGCTTTTTCGATCCGGCATGAATCTAGCACATGCATGCCGCACATCCTCAGACCAAGACCGGGGCCCCGTTCGGCGATGACGTCAAAAACATGGGCCGCCATATCCGCCGAAACATACAGCTCCCAGCCAAGCTCGCCGACATAACTCAGGCGATGCGCCCGAGCCAGGCCATAGCCGATCTCTATTTCCCGCGCGGTGCCGAAGGGGAAGCCTTCGTCCGACAGATCTGCCGTCGTCAGAGGCGCCAACAGGTTTCGCGCCTCGGGCCCCATAATGCAAATCACCGCCTCGGCGCTGGTCACGTCGGTCACCACGCAATGGGCGTCGTCGGGGACATGGCGCTTCAGCCAGGAGAGATCCCGGACTGCCGATGCGGCGGCGGTGACCACCAGGAAAGCGGTTTCGGTTAACCGGGTGATGGTCAGATCGGCCTCGATGCCACCGCGCTGGTTCAGCCATTGACCATAAACCAGGCGTCCGGGCTCTACGGCGACATCATTGGCCATTACCCGCTGCAGCACCGCCTCGGCGTCGCGGCCCTCGACGCGGAATTTGGCAAAGGAGGACATGTCGAATAGCCCGACGGCCCGGCGCACCGCATGATGCTCGGCGGCGGCGTACTCGAACCAGTTCTGCCGCTTCCAGCTGTATTGGTATTCTGGTGTCTTGCCGGCGACCCGCTCCTTTTCGGGCAGGAACCAATTGGCCCGCTCCCACCCCGCCGTCTCGCCGAAACAGGCGCCGCGCGCGGCCAGCCGGTCATGCAGCGGGCTTTTGCGCACCCCGCGTGCCGTGGCGAACTGCCGGTAGGGAAAATGATCGGCATAGAGCAGGCCCAGGGTCTCGGTCGAGCGTTGGAAAAGATAGCTCTTGTTGCTCTGGAACGGCTGCATGCGGCGAATATCGACATCCCAAAGATCAAAGGGCGGTTCTCCGCCATCCATCCATTGCGACAGCGCCTTACCGGCCCCGCCCGCCGATTGGATACCGATCGAATTGAAGCCACAGGCGACGTAGAAATTCTTCAGATAGGGCGCCTCGCCGAGCAGATAGCGGTCATCCGGGGTGAAACTCTCCGGGCCATTGAAGAACGTTTGGATTCCGGTCACCTCCAGGATGGGCATCCGTTTGACCGCCGCCTCGAGGATCGGTGCAAAATGGTCGATATCCTCAGGGAGTTGATCGAAGCAGAAATCCTCGGGGATGCCGTCCATGCCCCAGGGCTTGGCCACTGACTCAAACCCGCCGACCAATAGCTTGCCGGCGTCTTCCTTAAAATAGGTGCATTCGTCCGGCACCCGCAGCACCGGTAGGTTTCGGGCCAGGCCGGGGATCGGCTCGGTGACAATGTAGAAATGCTCGTTCGCGTGCAGCGGGACGCCAACCCCCGCCATAGCGCCGACCTCGCGACCCCACATGCCGGCGCAGTTGACCACATAGTCGGCTTCGATATCACCGAACGCGGTTGCGACCCCGGTGACCCGCCCATCCTTTTGATGTACGCCGGTGACCTTGACGTTCTCCAGCACCGTGGCGCCGTTCATCCGCGCGCCCTTGGCTAGCGCCAGCGCGATATTGCCCGGATCGGCCTGGCCATCGCCGGGGATGAACACCCCGCCGACACCGTCCGAGACCTCAAGCAGCGGATATTTTTCCTTACACTCGGCGATGCTCAGAACATGCGCCTCGAGACCGAACGACCCGGCCATCGCCGCGCCGCGGGCCAGTTCCTCAAGGCGGTCCTCAGTCAGCGCCAGCGCCAGAGAACCGAAGCGCCGGTAGCCCGTCGCGACCCCGGTCTCGGCTTCCAGCCCGTCATACAGCTCGGCTGAATAAGCGGCGAGGCGGGTCATGTTATAGGTCGCGCGCAACTGGCCAATTAGCCCAGCGGCATGCCAGGTGGTGCCGCTGGTGAGATGCTTGCGCTCCAGCAACACGACATCCTTCCAGCCTAGCTTGGCCAGATGATAGGCGACCGAACAGCCAATCACCCCGCCGCCGATGATTACCGCCCGAGCCTTGCTTGGAATGTCCGTCACGGCTGTCTCCCGGTGCTGGATTTAGCTCCTCGCGCAACAGGACACGATCTGCGGGGTCAACTCAAGCCGAGGATCGTATATTCAGTATCGATTCTTGATAACGCTGGGGGGAATCCTGGTACTCGGGTGGCAAGGGCTACCCGACGTAAGCGCTGCCTTAATGTCGACGATGCCTATGTAAGCAATCACCGCCGGGCCATTCGTTAGGTTTTCAGCCTATCGCCAGGTCACTTGGCCAAGCCCGACATAGCGCCGCCAGCGCTCCAGCTCGGCGTCGATGCGGGCGCGGCGCGGCTTGCTCATGGTGACCTTGGGTTCCAGCCATAAACCAAGCACGTCCAGCGAATCGGCGTCGCGGTTGTTTTTGATTTCGATCCGCCCGATCAGTTGGTCACGCTCCAGCATCGGATAGACGTAATAGCCGTATTGGCGCTGCGCCGCTGGTACGTAGATCTCGATCCGGAAGTCGAAGCCAAACAGCCATTGCGCGCGCTTGCGATCGCGCAGGATCGGATCGAAGGGCGAGAGAAACCGGACCCGGGTCGGCGGCGGCGCTGCCCGCTCCAACATGCCGACGATATCGGGATCGGCGTACATCTCGAGGATATCACCATCAGTGCCTTCGACCTCGATCGTGCGGACCCCGTTCCGGCCGGGACCCTCGCACCAAGCTTTGGCCTCGGCGGGGCGCACCGCCTCCCAGTAATTGGCGATCTCGCGGTGACCGGCAAAGCCGACCCGCTCCAACGCACTGGCGCAGTTCCAGTCGAGGAACTCCTCCGGTCCCGGCTCATACGAGCGATGTTGCTCCGGGATCACCCGTTCGGTCAGGTCGTAGACCTTTTGAAAGCCTTTGCGCCCGGTCACGGAAAGTTGACCGGTACGCCACAGGAAAACTAGAGCCGCCTTCGAGGGATGCCAGCCCCACCAGGCCGAAGCCGATGGGCCCATGCCCTCAGGCGGTTCCGGGTTGTCGGATTTCAGATCGCGGGCCATGACCGGACCGTGTTCGGCGATTTCCTCCAGGACCCGGGCGCAGACCGCGTCCGGGTTATCGCCAATCCGATCCCGCCACCAGGACTGGCCCATGATCCGGTCGCGAGCCCGCTCGAAGCGCGGTTTCCAATAGGGAAAGAACCGCACCGGAATGATCGAGGCGTCGTGGGTCCAGTTCTCGAACAGGGTGCGTTCGCTCTCCACGTGATGGTCGAGCCAACTTGGTTTGTAAGCGCCGGCTCGGGAAAACAGGATGTGGTGATGCGCCCGTTCGACGGTGCGGATGCTATCGATCTGGACAAAACCGATCCGCTCGACCAGGGAGACGACATCGCACCGGCGCAACGGATCCGAGCCGGTTTGCGAGAGCCCATGTAGCGACAAGAACAGTCGGCGGGCATCGATGTTTGATAAGCGATCGGTCATGGCAATCTCATGGCTCTCTTGTCCGGGGGAGGCGCCGCCGCTTCGGTATCACGTGATACCCGATTTGGCTCCCGGTTTGGCCCCAATCCAGTCGGGGGCGACCAGCACGCGCGGCATCGAACAAGTCCTCGTGCTCGCGGACCACCGCGGCACGCCGGAATAGCCGTGGTCTATTGGCCGACAACTTGTTGCAAACCGCCGCGCGAAACGTTGGGTCGGCGGCGCAGGCGACCGCGATATCGGCATAGTCAGCGCCGGTCTCAGCCATCAGTTCCATGGTTTTCAGGATGCGCATCCAACCAATGGTGATCCGGCCCCGTACATGCGGGCTTGCACGGGGCACCGTGGGGACACTCAGGACCAGGGACTGGGTCGTCGTGCTGCCGCCGCTGAAATACGGCGTATCGAGGTTCACGTTCGAGAGCAGCGTGTAGTAGTGCCCCTTCGCCAATCGGTCGAGCCAAACCACCCGCCCGCGGATCGGCCCCAGGGACTGTTTGAGGCGCTCGGCCAATTGCCGGGTGCGATGCTCTGAGCGGTCAGGTAACAACAGTAACAGTCCGTTGGGATCGTGCTCCAGGATGCCGCGCAGCATGGCGTCGAAATGCGGATGGAACTTGAACAGGGTCTGTAGGCAGATATACAGGTTGCGATCCTCGGGCAGGTCGAAATTGGTACGGTTACCAGGCTTGGCCTGCGGTTCCTGGGTGTAGAAAAACGCGACATCGCTTGGCGTTGAGTCTACCCGCCGTGGCGGGGATTGATCCAGAGCCGCCGTCAATCGCCGATTTTACGCCGGGGCCGGACTAAGGCCAGGCAGAACAACAAGCCCAACAGGCTCAACCCAGCGATCATCATCCCCATCGGCAGCGGTGTGCCGTCATGCAGTAAGCCGACCGCGACACCGGCAGCCGCGCCGAGCATCATCTGGCAGAATCCAAAGAGGGACGCCGTGGTGGCGGCCAGCTTTGGGAACGGCTCCAACGCGCCGGCGATGGCGTTGGCGCCGACGAAGCCAAGACTGCCGACGACCGTTATCATCGGCAGGACCACACCAACAATGCCGCCGACCTCAAGCGCCGTCGCCAGTAATAGCGCCATCCCACCGCCCGCCGATATCAGGCTTCCAACCCGCAGCATGGCCAGGGCGCCGAAACGGATAACCACCCTGGTATTGATGAAATTGGCGACGATGATCCCCACCACGTTGAGCGCGAACAGCAACCCGTAATGCTGCTGTGGGACGCCGAACACGGTGATGTAAACGAAAGGCGAGGAGGCGAAAAATGTGAACATGCAGGCAAAGGCGAAAGAGCCGGTCAGAATGCATCCCACGGATTGGCGGTTGCTCAGGATGTGTCCGTAGCTGCGCAATAACGAGCCCGCGGCAAGCGGTGTCCGCTGTTCAGCGCTGAGGGTCTCGGGTACCCGAAAATACAGCGCGAACAGACACGCCACACCGAACAGACAAAGCACGAGAAAAATCGACTGCCATCCGAACCAAGTGAGCATATAGCCGCCTATAGTTGGCGCCAGCAGCGGCGTGATCGAGAAGGCGAGATTGATGAATGATTGGGCCTGCGCCGCCTCGTTCACGGAGAACAGATCGCGCACCATGGCCCGGGCGATGACCCCGCCGGACGCCGCACCCAGTGCTTGAACGAACCGCCAAGCGATTAGCTCTACGATATCGACGGCGAAAACGCAGCCGAGACTGGCTAGACAATAGAGAACGATCCCGCCCATCAGTACCCGGCGGCGGCCATGGGCGTCGGAGATCGCGCCATAAAATAACTGGCCGATACCGAGGCCGACGAAGAAGGCGCCAAGGGTTAACTGAGCTTGTCCGGAGCCGGATGTCAGTTCTGCCTCGATTGTTGGCAGGCTTGGCAAATACATGTCGATCGCGGCCGCCCCGAGTGCTGCGACGGCGCCGAGCGTTATGGTTAGACCCTTGGTCGATTTTTCCTGCATGGCGATCCTTGGAAACCGATCCCAACGCCGAAGCATGAGGGATTTTTGGCTAAATGGGGTTGATGCGGATCAACAGGTGGCACTGGCGGTCGTCATGATGTCCCGAATTTTCGCTAGGCCTGTTCGAGTCCGCACAGGCATAATCGGCGGGCTTACGCGATCGTCCGCTAATGCGTCAACCGTACTGAGATTGAACACTATGCCGGCTCCGATGATCCCCTTGATGCACCCATTCATCGCGTATGACATTCCCAGCCTTGTCGCCGAGCAGGCCCGTGCCCGCGCCGACCATCCGTTCCTGATCTGGCATCCCTTCGATGACCGCCCGAGAACCTGGACTTACAGCGCCTTTGCCCGGGACGTGGAGCGGATCGCCGCCGGGCTTCTGGCCCGTGGGATCAGTGCTGGTGACCGGGTGTTGATCCATCTCGACAACTGCCCGGAATTACTGCTGGTTTGGTATGCCTGCGCGCGTATTGGCGCCGTCGGCGTGACCACCAACGCCCGTTCTTCCGCCGACGAGCTGAACTATTTTGCCGAGCATGCGGGGGTTTCCTGCGCCGTCACCCAGCCGACTTTCGCCGATCTCGTGGCCAGTTGCATCCCCCCTAACTGCTGGATTGCGGTGACCAGCCATGATGCCGGGTTACCGGTCGATCCTGGTCGTCGGCCCGGTCCCGCCGAGGCCTTCGAGGCACTGTTTGGCGACCCCGGCACGGTCCCGCCTCGCCCTTGCGATCCGATGGCTTCGGTCGGGATCCAATATACATCGGGCACCACGTCCCGACCCAAGGGCGTAGTGTGGACCCATGCCAACGCATTATGGGGCGCCCGGGTCAACGCGGCACATGAGGATCTGTGGGCCGATGACGTTCACCTCGTCTATCTGCCGCTGTTCCACACCAATGCTCAGGCCTATTCGGTGCTGGCGGCGCTTTGGGCCGGGGCGACCTGCGTGTTGCTGCCACGCTGGTCGACCAGCCGGTTCTGGCAAGTGTCGGTGAACTACCAATGCACCTGGACCTCGATGGTTTGGTTCTGCTTGAGCGCCCTGGCCGAGACCACGCCGCCGGAGCGGCATTTCTACCGGCTCTGGGGCAACGGCATGTGCGCACCGCCGCAGGACCGGATTTATGGGGTCAAAACCGTCGGCTGGTGGGGCATGACCGAGACCATTAGCCATGGCATTGTCGGCCATACCCAGCTTGAGAACCGCTCGCTGGCAATCGGCAAGCCGGCGCCGGAATATGGCGTCGCCATTCAACGCCAGGATGGTGGCCCGGTAGAGCCCGGCGAGACCGGAGACCTGAAGATCCTAGGCACGCGCGGTGTTTCGTTGTTCAAGGAATATTTGCACAATCAGCAGGCCACAGACGCCGCCTATGATCCGCATGGCTGGTTCATCACCGGCGATCGGGTAATCCTGCACGATGATGGCTTCATTAGTTTTTCCGGTCGCGACAAGGACATGCTGAAAATTGGCGGCGAGAATGTGGCCGCTGCCGAGATCGAGCGGGTATTGATGGAGCTTCCCGAGGTCGCCGAGGTGGCGGTGGTCGGGCGCAAACACCGGATGCTCGACGAGGAGCCGGTGGCATTTTTGTTGGTTCAGGGCGGTCCCGAGGCCGTTGACGCCGGATTGCCGGACCGTGCCTTGGCCGCCTGTCGGGCCAAGCTCGCCAATTTCAAGATTCCGGCCGAGGTGAGGGTGGTCGAGACCCTGCCGCGGTCGACCCTGGAGAAGGTCGCCAAGGCTAAGCTGCGCACGCTTTTGGCGGAAGAGCAGGAGTTGGAGGAAGAGCGGCGCTAACTTCACCGGGAGGTGACTTTCGCCCGGCCGGCGCTCAGGCTAAGCTCGCGTCGAACCCTGCAGGAAGGACCAACCCGATGAGCCTTGATGGCATCAAAGCGCTGACCTTCGACACCGGCGGC
The DNA here is from genome assembly GCA_937776645.1 of uncultured Alphaproteobacteria bacterium. Taxonomy (GTDB): domain Bacteria; phylum Pseudomonadota; class Alphaproteobacteria; order Thalassobaculales; family Thalassobaculaceae; genus JADHLJ01. The sequence goes on from CALMRI010000007.1 coordinate 34,613, forward strand.
ACGATCCTCGACTGGCATAGCGGATTCAGCACCGCACTGGCCGAGGCCGGACGGCGACATGGGTTGGAGCGGGACTGGACGACGATCACCAACGATCTGCGCCGCCGCTCGCTTGGCAAGATGATCAATCTTGGCGAGCACGAGCCGCCAGCCTACAATTTTGATGGTTCGCATCGCATGGTGCTGGACGAACTTTGCGCCGAGAATGGTCTGGACGTCTTCACCGAGGAGGATCGCCACGCCATCGCCTGGACCGCCGTGCATAATTTTCAGGCCTGGCCGGACTTTCCCGCTGTCCAGCTGCGCCTGCGGACTAAATTCATGGTTTGCTCGTTCACCATTCTCAGCTTCCGCATCATCATCGATACCGCCAAGCGGAACGGGTTGTCCTGGGACGCAGTGTTCTCCTGTGAGGCGATCGGTAAATACAAGACCTTGCCGGCTTCATACAAGAGGGTGGCCAAATGGCTGGTGCTGGACCCCAGAGAGATTTGCATGGTCGCCTGCCACAACTTCGATCTGGATGCCGCCCGCAAGGTCGGTTTTAAGACCGCCTTCGTACGCCGTACTGACGAGTGGGGCCCGCCCGGCCCGCCGGATGGCGCCGCCAACCCGGATTGCGACATCATCGTCGACAGTTTTCCGGAACTGGCCGAGGCGCTAGGGGTGAAATAGGGGACGGCAACAGGCGCGTTGACTAGGCAACGGAGGCTTAGGTTTTATAGGTTCGAATGCTTGCGCGATGAACTGGCGACGCCGGCACACGGGTAATCACCGCCGCCCGAACCTCTGCATTGGCTTGCCGGTGGCCCTGTGGGGAGTGCGGGAACGATTGAGGCGTTGTGGTATCTAGACGCCTAAATGCAGCTGCGTCCAACCGCTGGCGATCACCAGGAGCAGCCAGATCGCGGCTAGGCCGAGGCCGGCGTGCATGGCCGCGCGCTCGTCCCCATCGCGGCGATCCGGCAGGGCGGCAGTTAGGATGGCGATCACCGGCAGCGACGCCATCGCCACGTGCGCTGAGCCGCTGTGCTGTAATGCCGCGAACAATACAGGGACGCCCAGGCTGGCCCCGGTGGCTGCCGCGCTGGACATGAACAGGGCGTTCGAGGTCACGCCGCTGCCGGTGGCGAAGGCACCGACGCCGCCCAGAACGGTCACGACCACCGTGGCTGTGTAGGCGCCTAGCCGCGAGAGCATCTCGGCGAGTGCGGCGATCCCGCCGGTCTCGACGAGAAGCCGCGCGGTTAACAAGAACAGGAAAATACCGGCCAGTGGACGCCCGGCCCGGCCTGCCACTTGCAGCAGTAGCGATCCCCCGCTCCTGCCCCCCTCTCCGCCAAGGTCTGGTCGACGCGCGATTGCAATTGAAATCAGCGACACGGCAAGCAGAGCGAGGCCCGGCGACTCGAGCACCCGGAACGAAACCCGGTCGGTTTCAATCGCCGGTGTGATGCCCATCGAGATGACATGCGGAATTGCAAGCTTTTGCAGTACGACCCCGGTGATCAGCAGGCCATAGGGCAGCATCGCTGGTGATAGCAGGCTCCGCGCCAGACCATCCCTTGATCCGGCCGTGGTAACGCAAAACACAATTACTGCCAGACCGCCGCCCACGCCGGCGGCTTCCACGCCGATCCAATGCGAGGTCGTGGCAATACCGCCAACCAGTACGATACCGGCGATCAGGGCCTGCCCGACATCGCGTGGCCCGACGCCGGGCAGGCCGATAAGGCAGAAAAATGGTAGTAACGCCGCTACCGGCCCGCTGGTCCTTAAAATGGCCTCGGCGAGCACTGGAGTGGGCAGCCCGGCCAGCTCGGCGCCGAGGAGAGCCGAGACCGATAGCGCCCCCCAAGACATCAGGCTCATGCCGATCAACGCGAGGCGGATCGTCTGGCGTCGGCCGACGACTCGCAGCAGAAGCGGCACGGAGACCAACATCGAGACCCCATAACCGGTCAAGGATTCCAGCGCCACGCCGATGCCGAGCGCGATCAATATTACCGTGCGAGGCGTCGACATCCCGAGCGAGCCAACCGCGTCGCTAAGCGCGCCCAGCCCGCCGCTACGGCTGCTGACCTCGATGAAGAGCAAGCCGAAAAACACCACAACACCGACCAGAATCTCGAGGACCAAGGCGTCGGTAACGGCGTGGCTCAAATGATCAAATTCGGCGGGAGAGAATAATCCGAACGCCCATAGCACCAGGGCACAGGTAAGCGACAAGGAGGCAGCGGCCAAACCGCTTAGTCTGAACCCCATGACCGCCAGGACCGCCGCTGCGCAAGGCAGCAACGCGAGTGATGCGGTCATTTAGGGACTCGGGTCGGGCGCCAGGCGCCGTTCATCGCCGCCCCGCCCGAACCGCTACATCCGCTTGCCGGCAGTCCAGCCACCGTCGACCACCAAGTTGTGACCGGTGCAGAAGCTGGCGTCGTCGCTGGCCAGGAACAGCACCGCGCGGGCTATCTCAGAGGGCTCTCCCCAGCGGTTCATCGCGTGGATCTCCTTGACCTTTGCCGCCATCTCCGCGTCCTGGAAATAGCGCTCGGTGAGCGGCGTGCGGATCACCCCGGGGCCGACCGCGTTGACCCGGATGTCGTGCGGCGCCAGATCCATGGCCAGGGCCTTGGTCATGCCGACCACGGCGTGTTTCGAGGTGGTATAGGCACAGCGCGCCGTTGCGGCCATCACGCCGAGGGTCGAGGCGGTGTTGACGATAGCGCCGCCCTTGCCGTTGGCGATGCAATGACGGGCAAAGGCCTGGGCGGAAATGAAGACCCCGGTGACGTTAACGTCGATCACCGCCTTCCATTCATTCAGCAGCAGATCCTGGGCCGGCGCGATCTCGCGAATGCCGGCATTACAGAAAATCACATCCAGTGAGCCCATGGCCGTCGCAGCTGCCTCAACCACGGCTTCGGTCTGGGTCTGGTCGGTGACGTTCAGCTCGAAACCGTAAGCTTTGCCGCCCTTGGCCTTGATCTCGTCGGCGACTCGGTTGGCTTGTGTCAGGTCCAAATCGGCGATGGCGACGGACGCGCCCTCGGCGGCGAAGTGAAAGCTAGTCTCCCGCCCGATCCCCCCGGCTCCCCCGGTGACGATCACCCCTTTGTTCTCGAACCGCATGATGGCGCCCTCCCAGGCTGAATATGATTGCACGAAGATTGCGTCGCAGGTGTCATGGGGTCAATCAGCATGAAGATGGTTGGAGGCAAGGGCCTTGTCCGCAGTGGTCGGATGGGTGACCTCCCCACGCCTGAGCCCGTCCACCGTGCGGATAGCGGAGCGATGTGTAGCCACTGTCCAGCATTCGCACCACCGAGCGGCCTCAGGCTTCGGCCCAGCCATTCGCCAGGGTGACGGATGAGATTTGTTGAAACGCTGATGATACCCGGTACGGCATGACCAGGTCTCGCCATCGCCGCTCCACTTGTTGGTGCGACTATGCACGGGTTACCGGGGTGACAGTCGCGATTTCCGGACACCATTGCGCCCCTCCCCGCGGCTTTAGGTTATCCGCATGCTGCGATCTCGCAGTGCCCCGTCGACAGGCCTGGAGCGCTGAACTAGGGTTCCAAAGTTCGCTCCGCCATCCGGCTCGACAGTCAAGAATCTGCTCACTTTCCGGAGAACGCCCCTTGCGTCAGATGACCCTCGTTGCTTTCCTGCAAGCACAGAACTGCACCAATTTTGCGGCCTCCTGGCGGCATCCGGACTCGCGTACCGATTCCGCCTCGCCGGATTTCTACCAGCATATCGGTCGGGTGCTTGAGGCGGGAAAGTTCCATCTCGGGTTTTTCGATGACCGTCTGGCGATGCCGGACATGCTGGGCGGCAATCACGAGCATACGGTCGAGGGCGGCATCCGCTGCGTGAAGATGGACCCGATTACTGTGTTGATGGCCATGGGTATGGCAACCGAAAAGCTGGGCCTGGGCTCGACCTATTCGACGACCTATTACGAGCCGTTTCATGTGGCGCGGGTTTTTCAGAGCTTGGATCTAATGACCAAGGGACGCGCCGCGTGGAATATCGTTACCTCACTCAATGATAGCGAGGCGATGAACATGGGCCGAAACGAGGTGCTTGAGCATGATCTGCGCTACGACCGGGCCGATGAGTTCCTGGAGATCGTGCTGGGTCACTGGAATTCCTGGGAAGACGACGCGATCCTCAATGACAAGGCGAATAATCGCTTCGCCGACCCGAAAAAGGTCCATCGTCTGGATTATGAGGGGCAATACTATAAATCGCGCGGGCCGTTCACCGTGCCGCGTTCCTCCCAGGGACATCCGGTACTGATCCAGGCTGGCCAGAGCGGACGCGGGCTCCGCTTCGCCGCGCGCTGGGCCGAGCTGGTTTTCGTCTCTTATCCCACCCTTGAGAAGGGCCGCGCCGAATACGCTGCCTTCAAGGATAACATCGCCAATCATGGTCGGGATCCCGACAAAGTGAGTGTTGCGGCGCTCGCCCATTGCGTGGTCGCCGAGACCCGGGCCGAGGCAGAAGACAAGCGGGCGCTGATCGATACATTGCCGACGGATCTGGACCAGCTGTCACTGTTGTCCGAGGCGCTGAACTTCGATTTCGCGAGCCGGGGGATTGATGAACCGCTGAGCACCGACGAGCTTGACGGCATGCAGGGTATCCAAGGCCTGCGCGATAGGGTGCTGGAGAGCAGCGGCAAGACCAATCCGACGCCGCGGGAATTCATGAAATTCAGCGGCCGCGGCCTCCTGCACCGGCCTTGGGTCGGCAGCGCCAAGGATGTCGCGGACACCATGGAAGAATGGTTTATCACCGGTGCCTGCGACGGCTTTGTCGTCGCCGCCACCCATGTGCCGGGGAGCTATGAGGACTTTGTTAAGTTCGTGGTGCCGGAACTGCAGCGCCGGGGGATCTATCACAAGGATTATGCCGGCGCGACCTTGCGGGAAAATCTCGGGCTGGATCGTCCGACGGCCAAGCATTGGCATCTGCCGACGCCAAGCGGCGGCCATTGATCCAACGTGTTTAAAGAGAGCCACCGGGCTCAAAATTAAATTCAAGAGGCTTAGGGAGATCTACTGATGCCAACCGTGAAGGCAGACCGTCTGACCGAGATCGCCGACAATCTTTTGCAGGGCGCGGGCGCACCGGCGGAAGAGGCGGCGACCGTCGCCCGTCATGTTATCGGCGCCAATATGGCCGGCCATGACAGCCACGGGATCATTCAGATCCCGACCTATATCGACCGTGTGGACAAGGGCGATATCGTGCCTGGCGCGGATTGGAAAATCGTCCAGGAATCGGCGACCACGACGGTCGTTGACGGCCATTGGGGCTTTGGTTACGTCGCCAACGAACGGGCGATGAAATACACCATCGAGAAGGCCGAAACCCAAAACATCGCCGCCTGCACGGTGTTCCGCCAGGGTCATATCGGCCGCCTGGCGAGCTATCCGTTGATGGCGGCTGAGCGCGGCATGATCTCGTTGATCACCGCCGATTCCGGTCGTGGGCCCAAGCATGTGGCGCCGTACGGTGGGCGGGAGAAGCGTCTTGGCACCAACCCGATCTCGATCGCCATGCCGTCGAACCTGGACGGGCCTTTTTTCCTCGATATGGCAACCTCTGCGGTGGCCGCTGGCAAGATCAATCTCGCGGTGGCCCGGGGCTCCAGCATTCCCGAGGGCTGGATCATCGACAAGGACGGTCAAGCGACGACCGACCCGGCCGACTTCAAGGCCGGCGGACCCTTGCTGCCGCTGGGTGGGAGCGAGGGCTATAAGGGCTACGGCCTGTCGGCGATGGTCGAGATCTTCTCCGGCATTCTGACCGGCCTTGGTCATGGGGTGGAGCCGACCGGTAGGCACAATGACGGCTGCTTCATGGCCGTCTTCAAGGTTGAGGCGTTCCGGGATCTGGCCACCTTCAAGCAGGAGGTTACCGATTTCGCCCATTATCTGAAGGACACCCAGCCGGCCGATGGGTTCGAGGAAGTCCTCTATCCCGGTGAGATTGAGCACCGTATGGAGGTTGGCCGCGGCAAGAACGGTATCCCGGTCGAAGACGTAACCTGGGACAAACTGGTGGCTCTGGCGGCGAAATATGGGATGCAGGAAAAGCTGGGGCTGTAGGAAATCCGCGCGAACCTCGGCGACTTTCTTAATTGAAATTAGATCCCCAGCCTCGGCGGCGCAATCGTTAGGTCGACATCCCCGCCGCCGGGCTGTCATTTCCACACTCGCTGTCCCTATGCGACGGAACGGTGCTGGGTGGAGGTGCCGGCCCTGAAGGAGTTGGCGTCAGGCCATTGGGTGTCCTGTCATTTGCGGTAGCGGCTGATTCGCCGTGCCGGTTGCGCCGGTCCTGCTCAGGGAGCGGGTTTTAACCCTCGGTGATCGCTTGCTTGGTCTTCGTCTGTTTGCGGGCCAAGGCTTCGCGGTGAGCGATATAGCTAACGCTACCGACGATGATCGCCGAGCCAACCCAGGTCCAGACTCCCGGTATCTCGGAGAAGGCGAAAAAGCCGATTAGCGCCGCCCAAAAGAGTTGCAGGAATTTGACCGGCTGCACCGCCGAAATCTCAGCGACCTTCACGCCTTGCACCATGCAGAGATGGCCGAGCGTCGCCAGTCCAGCGGTGGTTATCATCAGCACCCATTCTTCGGCTGTCGGTGTCCTCCAGACATAAAGCGCCGGGCCCATGATCGTCAGGGTCACGAAGACCGAGAGATAGGCGACCACCGCCGGACCGGTTTCGCGCCGGGTCAACACCTTGGAGATCAGGTCGGCGATCGCGAAAATCGGCGCCGCGATGAGCATCGCCAATGCACCGGAATCAAGCTCCACGAAACCAGGTCGGAGGATGACTACGGCGCCGACCAGGCCGATTACTACGGCGATGATCCGGCGCGCCCGCACTTTCTCACCAAGGAACAACGCGGCCCCGACGGTCGCGAAAACCGGGGCGCTGAAGCCGAGTGCCGTCACCTCGGCGATTGGGATCCGGCTCATTGCGTAAAACCACGCCATCACCCCGATGGCGTGTAAGATTCCGCGCACCGCGTGCAACCCGAACCGGGCGCTGCGCAGATCAGCCAAGTTCACCCGTAGGAAGAACGGCAGCATGAAGGCCATGCCCAAGCCGTAGCGCATGAACGCGACCTGGATCGGATTCATCGAGGTTCCGACATGGCGCACGATGGCCATGAACGAGGCAAATATCAATCCAGCGACGGCCATCCAAAGCATCCCCTGGACATTCGGGGAAACATTGGCAAAACGGCGGCGTATTTCGGTGAGGACCGACATCGACTACAGTGGCCGTGGAAAATGGAGGGCAGGCACATAGCGCCTTGTCCACGTGAAAGGAGCACGGGAATGGCCATCGAGGCAACGCATTTCAAGCACCCAGAGTTTTTGGTCGATACCGACTGGTTGGCCGAACACCTGGATGATTCGGGGATTCGAATCTATGACTGTACCACGCATCTGCTACCGCATCCGACACAGGCCTATACGGTCGGCAGCGGTCGCGAGGATTATGATAAGGGGCATATTCCGGGCGCTGATTTCCTGGATTTGCAGGAAGAGCTGTCGGACCCGGCCAGCAAGTTTCGCTTCACCTTTCCGTCGCCGGCGCTGTTCGCGGCGGCGGTCGCCGGACATGGTCTCGGCGATGATACGACCGTGGTTTTGTACAGCACCACATCGCCGCAATGGGCGAGTCGTGTCTGGTGGATGTTGCGGGCCTTCGGATTTGACAATGCTCGGGTGTTGGACGGTGGTTTCGTCAAATGGTCCAAGGAAGGCCGGTCGGTCTCGACCAGCCCGGCCAGCTACCCGCCGGATAGCTTCACGCCGCGACCCCGTGACGGTCTGATCGTGCAAAAGGACGAGATGCTGGTGGCCATCAATGATGGCGCTGTTTGCACTATTAACGCGCTTTCACGCGAGCAGCATGCCGGTGGTGGTCGCGCTTATGGTCGGCTTGGCCGGATCGCCGGCAGCAGCAATGTGCCGACCGCTGAACTGCTCGATCCCGAGACCAACGCGTTTCTGCCGGCGTCGCAAATCGCCGCGCATTTCGCCGGTGTCGGCGCGGACAAGTCGGAACGGGTGTTGACCTATTGCGGCGGCGGCATCGCGGCCAGCGCCACGGCGTTGTTGCTGGTCATGCTCGGGCACGAGAATGTAGGTCTCTACGACAATTCAATGTCCGAATGGTCTAACGACGAGAGCCTGCCAATGGAATCCGGCTGATCCCGCACCTGCGGGCAAAGCCCGCTCCAGGCACCGTCGCCCCAGCCCCGGCATGAGGGGTTGGGGCGACGAGGGCCGGGCGGGCGTCGTTTTTTAGGGAAGACTCCTACCGGGCGGTCACCCCACCATCGACGACCATGCCAGAACCGGTCATGAAGCTGGAATCGTCGGACGCAAGGAACACGATCCCGTTGGCGATGTCCTGGGGCACCCCGAGACGGCCAATCGGGTGCGTTGCCAGCGCAACCTCCTGTGCCTTATCGACATCGTTGCTGCCGGTTTGTTCGGCCCGCGCGGCGAAGGTCTGCGCGCCCATGTCTGTTTGAATCACTCCGGGGTGGATTGAGTTCACCCGGATCCGATAGCCCTTGCGCGCAAGGTTCAATGCGGTCGACTTGGTGAATAGGGTGACACCGCCCTTGGTCATCGAATAAAGCGGATCAAGCTCCGAGCCGACCAAACCGGCGATCGAGGCGGTGTTGACGATGGCGCTGCCGCACGGGCTTTTCTCGCCGGCTTTACGTAGCGCGGCGACTGATTGCTTGGTGCCGAGCCAGACACCGGTCATGTTGACGCCGGCCATCCGGTTCCACTCATCGATCGTGACATCCATGAAGTCGCGCCCGAGGAACAGGCCGGCGTTGTTGACCAGGATATCCAAGCCGCCGAACTTCTGCTCGGCCAACGCGACGGCGGCATCCCAGTCTTGCTCGGCGGTCACGTCGAGGCGCACGAAGGCGGCCTCGCTGCCAATCTCCTTGGCGGTCTCGCGACCCTGGCTTTCCAACACGTCGCCGATCACTACCCTGGCGCCGGCCTCGACCATCAATTTCGCCGTCGCCGCGCCGATGCCGCGCGATCCTCCCGAAATCAAAGCGACTTTTCCGTCCAAGCGATTCATGATTTCCCCCTGTCTGAACCTGTTGAGCGCCCGCGTTGAGGCGTTCGCATGACCACGACGATACGCTTGCGCCAGGCGCTTCCCAAGCGAAGCGGCAGTCTGATGATGTGATATCGAGGAGCCGATCCCCGTCCGAATTTGCCTCTGTTGCGGGGGCCAAGCGTTTCGCTTAGGGTCCTTAGTCAACGAGCTAAGCCAATTAAAAAAATTACGTGACCAGGGTGGGCATGAGTGAAGTGGGGAATGCCTTGGCGGACGGGTCAATTCTTGAAGTGCGGGATGTCGCGGTCCATTTTGGCGGGATCATCGCGCTTGATGGTGTCAGCTTTAATATGGGGCGCGGCGTAATTCAGGGATTGATCGGCCCCAACGGTGCTGGCAAAACGACTTTGTTCAATTGCCTGAGCCGGCTTTACATTCCGACTTCCGGCGACATCCTGTTCGAGGGCAAGTCGATCATGCGGACGGCCCCGCACAAGATCGCCGATATCGGCATTGGCCGGACTTTCCAGAACCTGGCGTTGTTCCGGACCATGTCGGTGGTCGACAACATCATGGTCGGCGCCCACAACCAGAGCCGAAGCGACTTCATCTCCAACGCGTTCCGCCTACCTTGGGTGAGCCGCGAGGAGGCGGTGCTGCGTGATCAGGCCTGGGAGTTGATTGATTATCTCGGTCTCGGTGGAGTCGCTCATCAGCCCGTAGGCGGGCTGCCTTTCGGCACCCAGAAGCGGGTCGAGTTGGCTCGGGCGCTCGCAGCCAAGCCGAAGATACTGCTGCTCGACGAGCCGGCCGGCGGCCTGAACCATGACGAGGTTGAGGATCTAGGTAATCTGATCAAACAGATCCGCGACGATCGGAACGTCACCGTGTTGCTGGTCGAGCATCATATGAGCTTGGTGATGAGTGTTTCGGATCAGGTTGTGGCGATTGATTTTGGTCGCAAGATCGGTGAGGGAACTCCCGAAGAGGTGCAACGGAATCCCGAGGTCATTCGGGCATATTTGGGCACGACGAACTGATGGCATTGCTTACGGTTAACAATCTCTCGGCGTTCTATGGCCCGATCAAGGCGCTGAAAGGTATCAGCTTTTCTCTCGAGGAAGGCAGCGTCACCACGATCCTCGGGGCCAATGGCGCTGGCAAGACGACCACCTTGCGAGCGATTTGCGCCATGGTGAAAACCGAGGGAAGCGTCACCTACGAAGGCAGCGAAATTACCGGCAAACCGACCGAACAGATCGTGGCCGGCGGTGTTGCCCATGTCCCCGAGGGGCGCGGTACTTTCACCCGGGTAACCACCGAGGAAAACCTACTGCTCGGAAGCTATACACGCCGGGACAAGAAGGCCGTGGCCGAGGATATCGAGCAGGTTTACACTTATTTTCCGCGCCTCAAGGAACGCCGCGATCAACAGGCCGGCACGCTTTCCGGCGGTGAGCAGCAGATGCTCGCGGTCGGCCGGGCGCTGATGCTGCGCCCCAAGCTGATGCTGCTGGATGAGCCGTCCTTCGGACTGGCGCCGCTAATCGTCGAGGAAGTGTTCAGCATTCTGCGGCGGATCAACGAGCAGCAAAAAGTCAGCATGCTGCTGGTTGAACAGAACGCGACCCTGGCGCTCGATCTCGCCGATCATGCCTATCTACTGGAGACCGGAACGGTGGTGATTTCCGGAACCTCGAAAGAAATCGCCGCGGACGAGACCGTCCGTCGTTCTTATCTCGGCTACTAAACACGTGGGGCCTGGCACGAATCATGGACCTTTTCCTGCAACAAACCTTGGACGGCCTTGCGACGGGCGCGATTTACGCTTCGCTCGCTCTGGCGGTGGTGATGATCTACCAGGCCATCGACCATTTCAATTTCGCTCAGGGCGAGATGGCGATGTTCTCCACTTTCATTGCCTGGCAATTGATCGCCTGGGGCATGCCGTTCTGGCTCGCCTTCCTGCTCTGTTTGGTGCTGTCCTTTATCGGTGGCATGTTGATCGAACGGATCATCTTCGCACCGATTCACGACGCGCCGGTGCTGAGCCACATCGTGGTGTTTATCGCACTGACCTTGATCTTCAACGCTCTGGCCGGGTTCATCTGGGATTTTACCATCAAAGAATTCCCGAGTCCGTTCCCAAGCCAATTGCCGTTTGAGACGAAGCTGATAGGGCCGCATGAATTGGGCGTCGTGGCGATAACGCTGGTGATGCTGGGCATGATCTACGTGTTCTTCAAGTTCACCTCAGTGGGGCTTGCGATGCGGGCCGCTGCGGCGAACCCGGTGTCGGCGGCCCTGGTCGGGATCAGCGTTAAGAAGATGTTGAGCCTCGGTTGGGGCTTGGCGGCGACGGTAGGGGCTGTCGCTGGCATGTTGATCGCGCCGAAAGTCTATCTTGAGCCGAATATGATGCTCGGCATCCTGCTTTACGGTTTCGCCGGAGCAGTGGTCGGGGGATTGACCAGTCCGGGCGGGGCCGTGGTCGGTGGCTTCCTGATGGGCGTCCTGGAAAATCTCGCCGGCACTTATGTCATCGGCAGTGAGTTGAAACTGACCTTCGCGTTGGTTGTGATCGTCACGGTGTTGTTGTTCAAACCGGCGGGGTTGTTCGGCCGCGTTGTTGTGCAGAGGGTGTAGCGCCGTGGCTTCCGTCGATCACCAAATGTCGAATCCGCGGGCCAATCCAGCGGATAGCTACAAACTCTTTGGCATCCAGATGCCAAAGGTGCGGATGATTTGCCTGGTGGCCGGACTGGGAGTGGCCATCATCCTTCCGCTTTTAGTGACGAATTTCGCCGTGTTCCAGATGACCCAGGTGCTGGTTTATGCGATCGCTGTACTCGGGCTGAACCTACTAACTGGCTATAACGGCCAGTTCTCGCTTGGTCACAGCGCATTTTATGCGCTCGGCGCCTACACCGCCGCGATCCTGATCGATCGCTACGAAGTGGTGTTCTACTGGACTATCATTCCGGCAGGGGTGGTCTGTTTCATCGGCGGTTTTCTGTTTGGCCTCCCGGCGCTACGGCTTGACGGCCTCTATCTCGCCCTGGCGACTTTCGCGCTCGCCGTCGCCACGCCTCAGCTGCTGAAGTACGGGCATTTTGAGGAATTTACCGGCGGTGTGCAGGGCATTGACGTGTTCAAGCCGGACTCGCCGATCGAAGCGCTCACTGCCGACCAATACCTCTACTTTTTCGTTCTTCTATGCGGCGTTCTCTTGATCATCGGCGCCTGGAACCTGGTGCGCGGTCGCACCGGACGGGCGATGATCGCTATCCGGGACAACCCAATCGCCGCCAAGACCATGGGCATCAACACCTCGCTGTATAAGTCGATGACCTTCGGGGTCAGCGGGTTCTATACCGGGATCGCCGGTGCGCTTGGCGCCATCGTCGCCGAGTTTGTGGCGCCGGATAGCTTCACCTTCTTCCTGTCGGTCTGGTTTCTGGTCGGAATGGTCGTCGGCGGCCTCGCTTCGATCCCGGCCGCGATTGCCGGCGGGGTGTTCATTCTCTACATGCCGAATATCTCCGAGGAAGTGATCTCGATTTTCTTCGGCAATGACCCGAGCGCCAAGGCCCTGATATGGGTCACCTTCGGTCTGTTCCTGATCTTCACGGTCTATGTTGTGCCGAACGGGTTGGCTGGCTTGGTGCGGCTGTTCATCATGAAATTTGCACGTAGACCGGGAGAGTAGACCACCTAGCGATTAGACAGCCCGGCCAATAGACTTCGGGCGAGAGATAAACAATACTTTGGGCCGAGTCCTCTCAACGGACGAACAGGGAGATGAAGATGAAAACCACGCATCTTTTGACCACGGTGGCGGCAGCCACCCTGGCGCTTGGGATCGGGGCAGTCGCGGCGGGGAACGCGCCGGGCGTAACCGATACCGAAATCAAGATAGGCAACACCAACCCGTATAGCGGCCCAGCCTCATCCTATAGCACGATCGGCAAATCGATTGGTGCTTGCTGGAACATGGTCAACGCCAACGGCGGTATCAACGGCCGCAAGATCAACTGGATCTCCTACGACGATGGCTATAGCCCTCCAAAGACCAAGGAACAGATCCGCAAGCTGGTCGAGAGCGATGGGGTCGCCTTCACCTTCCAGACCCTGGGCACGCCGACTAATTCGGCGGTCCACGCATACATGAATAAGAAGAAGGTGCCGCACCTCTTCGTCGCCACCGGCGCCACCAAGTGGGGTCAGCCGAAGAAGTTTCCCTGGACCATGGGCTGGCAGCCGAACTACCAGACCGTTGGTGCGATTTTTGGTAACTACATCCTACAAAACAATCCGACCTCTAAGGTCGCTATTCTCAATCAGAACGACGATTACGGTAAGGACTACGTCATCGGCATGAAGCGCGCGATGGGCGACAAGTTCGAACAGATGGTCGTCAAGAACGAAACCTACGAGGTTACTGATCCGACCATCGACAGCCAGATTGTCAGCTTGGCGCATAGCGGCGCCGATGTGTTCGTGAATATCTCGATCCCGAAATTCGCTGCCCAGTCGATTAAGAAGATGGCGGCGATCGGTTGGAAGCCAGTTCACCTGTTGAACGACGTCGCTGCCTCGATCAAGTCGACCTACACGCCGGCCGGCCTGGAAAATTCCAAGGGCATTATCTCAGTCGATTTCTACAAAGATCCGAACGATCCGGAATGGGCAAACGACTCAGATACGCTGGCCTGGAAAAAGTTCATGAAGGACTTTTATCCGGATGGCGACATCGCCAACAAGTTCAACGCCTACGGTTGGGCAGTTTGCCACACGATGCAGGCGGTACTGAAGCAGGCCGGTAACGACCTGTCCCGCGAAAACATCATGAAACAGGCGGCGAGCCTGAAGGAAGTAGCGATTCCGATGCTGCTGCCGGGCATGTTCGTCGACACCAGCCCGACGGATTTCTACCCGCTCGAGCAGATGCAGATGACCAAGTTCAATGGCACGCAGAGTGTCCGTTTCGGTCCGCTGATCAGCGCCGAGACCGAATAAGTCTGTTCATCAAGATATCGCTTTAAGGGCTGTCGGAGATCTCTGACAGCCCTTTTCTTTTGCCTCGATTTCACCGACTCCTACCCGCGTCCCTCGACACTGTTGAATTTGAGCGAGCCTTGTCACTCTGGCCTCAAACTCAATATGATTGGGGGCGGTTGACGATTGAGTTATTATCGCTTGGCGATTCCGACTGATTCGATAGCACTCTAGATCATTATCACATTGGGTATTGATATCCCGCCGCTTGGAAATAGTTGGCGCCGTCTTTGGGCGTAAAGCTATCGAGGGTGATCCAGATGCGTCGCCAGAGTGTGTCAATGGTGCGGGCCGGCTCGGCTCGGAACGCGGTCTTGTCCTTTCAGAAAGCCATCTTGACTAGGCTCATATCTGGAGAATATGGCGGCAGATAGAGCAGTTGCGCCTTTTGCTTGGCGAGGATGTCGGCGGTATATGTCTTGAACGCGCCGCCATCCATCGCCCCTTCCAGAACCCAGGGAGCGACGAGCTCGGTTCGGTTTTGGCCCGCTATCACCGGCGTTCCGGCGACGGCCAGACGCCTTCTAGATTTAGGAAACGCTCACACCGAACAACGCCGCCGCCTTGTAAGCCCCAAGGACACCGTCAACCGATGCTAGACACGGCCCCTTAAATCTTGTGAATAAGCCTGATCGTGCGGCCAAGACTATCTAGCCTCCCACAACATATCGATGTCGGGACTGAGAGAATCACACATCATCAGGAGAACGAATCCTACAATTGATCCTACTCAACCCGAGCATGCTCTAGAGCTCGAAGCCTTCATTCCGACAGACTACAAGAGAGGTTGACCATGGCGCGCTCCCCACTTCCCTCGGCCAATTGGCATTACCCGACCCAGGTCCGTTTTGGCATCGGCCGAATTGCCGAGCTTGCGGATTGTTGTACGGAGTTAGGCATCCAACGGCCTCTGGTGGTGACCGATTCCGGCCTGGCCCGCTTATCGATGATCAATCGCATTGTGACATCGTTGTGCGACACCGGGATGGCGGCGGCGCTGTATTCGGGTGTCCGAGGCAATCCGATTGGCCAAAACGTGTTTGACGGGGTGGATGCATTTCGTGACGGTGGGCATGACGGTGTGATTGCCGTCGGCGGCGGTTCGGCCATGGATGCTGGCAAGGTGATAGCCATGTATCAAGGACAATCCAAGCCACTGTTCGACCTGGCGGTTCATGCTGAGGGTGATGCGGGCATAGATGCCTCGACCATCGTGCCGATCATCGCCGTGCCAACCACCGCCGGCACCGGCTCGGAGACTGGTCGCGGCGGACTGATCACTGAGGAAGCGACAAGCACCAAGCGGATTTTCGCTCATCCCTTGATGATGGCCGGTATCGTCATCGAAGACCCGATCTTGTGTACGGGCTTGCCAAGCGACCTCACCGCCTGGACCGGGATCGACGCCTTGGCGCATTGCTTTGAGGCATTGTGCGCGCCCGGAGCCCATCCGATGGCCGACGGCATTGCCATCGAGGGTATGCGGTTGGTCAAGGAGTTCCTGCCCAAGGCGGTCGCCGATGGCGAGGATCTGGAAGCGCGCGGCTATATGTTGGCGGCGGCGTCCATGGGCTCAACCGCGTTTCAGAAGGGTCTCGGGGCGATCCACTCGCTCAGCCACACCATCGGCTCGCTCTACGACACTCATCACGGTTTGACCAACGCGGTCTATTTCCCGTACGTCATGGATTATAACCGGGCCGCGATTGAACAGAAGATGGAGCGGCTTTCGGCGTATCTCGGCCTCAAGACCCCTGGCTATACTGGGGTGCTCGACTGGGTGCTGGAGACGCGGTCGTTTTATGAGATACCGCATACCGTCGCTGAGATGGATATCGACGATTCTGACATTGACCGGATCGCCGAGATGTCAGCGGCCGATCCGACGGCGCCAACCAACCCGATAACCTTGGATGTTGACGGCGCGCGGCGGATCTTTCTGGCGTCACTGGAAGGCAGGCTCGGTTAACAATAGGGGACACTAAGGCCCGGTGAATTCCGGTGAACCTTGTCCCGACACAACGAGGCCTCGCCGATGACCATATTGATCGATACCCGAGACGATTTCACGCTCGATGCCTATGCGCGTGCCGCCTGGGCCGGCGAGGATGTATCGTTCAGCACCGGCGCCATGGCCCAGATGAGGGACGCTCGGACGGCCTTCTTGCGCTTGCTCGACGAGGACCCGAAGGTGGTGATCTATGGCGTGACCTCCGGCTATGGCCAGCGCGCCAATCTGCGTTTCACACCAGAGGAGCGCCGGGTCCATGCTGCCCGTCCGCCACGTGCGGCGGCTTCGGCCTTTGGAGAGCCGCTGGCAAACCGGGTGACCCGCGGCATTGTGTTCGCGCGGCTGGCGAATTTCGTCGAGGGCCATGCGGCCCTGTCGCCGGACTTGGCCCAGGCCGTCGCCGCGATGCTTGGCACGCAGCAGGTTCCGACCATTTCACGCGAAGGTCATGGCGGCGCCGGCGAGATATTGGCGCTTTCGCAATTGTTCCTACCGGTGGCTGAGCGGGCCGAATTGCGGGAAAAGGACGCGCTGTCGCTGATCAATGGATCACCTTGTGCGGCGGCGGTGCTCGCCGATGCGGCGCTGTCATCGCGTCATCGCGTCCGGCTGGCGACGGAAGTTCTGGCCTTGTCGGCGGAGGCGTTTCTGGCTCCTTTCGACCATTATGACGATGCTCTGGACGGTCTCTGGGGAGACCCTGAGGAGAGCGAGGCGCTGGCCGATTTTCGCGCGCTTCTGGCTGGCGGTTCGGCGCAACGGCGGCCCTATCAGGCGCCGGTGAGCTTTCGCATCGTGCCCAGGTTACTGGGCAGGGCAATTCGGGCGGTAAAGGCCGCCGAGGAGATGGCCACCCGCTCGCTACGATCGATCACCGATAACCCGGTTTTCCTGATGCCTGACGACGCCCATCCGCGCGGTCGGGCGCTTAGCACCGGCGGCTATCACAACGCCGCTGCGGCGCCGGCGCTGGACGAACTGGCGGCTTGCTATGCCGACCTGGCCTTGCTGGCGGAACGGCAGGCAGCGAAACTGCTTGAGGGACGGGTGTCGCAGTTGCCGGATCAACTTGCAACCGGGCTGGATGATGCGCGCTATTTCGGGACGGTGCCGATGGCGGCGGTTGGCTTTGGCGAGGCAGCGCGTCACGCAGCGCAGCGTACCTTCCTGCCGGGGCCTGAATCCGGAGGCTTCGCCCAAAACGACGTCGCCAGTAATGCAATTCCCGCCTGGAACAAGCACGAAGCCGCCGGGGCGGCCTTCGATGCCTGTCTCGCCGTGCTTGGCGCGATCGCCAGCCAGGCGTTGTTTGCGACCGGTCGTGACGCGCCGCCGGCATTGACCACCATCTTGGTCGGCATTCGAAAGGTCCTGCCCCCGGTCGAGGCGGTGACGGCGATGGGGCCGCGCCTGCAAGCCTTGTGCGCCGAATTCAGGTCCCGAGTTTATCCGTCTGGGGCAGTGGATTGATGCACCCTAGGGTCTCACAGGGGTTTTAGTAACAACGAAACCAGTTTGCCGCCACCGTCGGTTTCCTGTTGGCCAACCTCGATGAAGCCGAGGCGATGGTGCAGCCGCGCAGACCGTTCGTTGGCGGGACGAATATTCACCTCACAGGCCATTTTGCGGGCCCGGCCGTCCATATTCCCCTGGAGATCCTGGTAAAGCGCCCGGGCGATTCCCTGGCCACTCGCTGCCGGCGCCACAACGATTCGGTCGATATAGATGAACTCATCGTGGTGGGCCTGGAACCAACGGTAATTCTCGCTCGCGTAGTCCGCATCTGGGAGAAAGCCAACGAGAAACCCCAGGATATCTTTGTCATTTCTGGCGACCCGAAAATACGCGGCAGCCTGGCGAAACCTATCGAACTCGTCATGCGGCAGTTTGTTAACATGCGGAACGGCGACATTGTTCAGCAAGCGCACCGCTTCAAGGTCAGCGCAGCTAACGTCTCGAATGAAAAAATTGATGTCAGTCATTGCCCGCCGGACGGCTTGCCTCCACTTGATGGTTGAACGATCACTGCTGAAATCAGGCTTGGGGCAGGGAAGCTGCGACCGACTTGACCATCTCGGTAATGCGCTTTCGTACACCGGCATTGGTGATCTGATAATAGGCACGTACCAGCTCCAATGTCTCCCGGCGCGCCATTGGATCAAGGGGAGCGTCACCCACGTCCGCCGCGTCGCTCGTTTTCATCTTTCGTGGAGGGTGATCCATGGTGTCGTTGCTCATATTTTCAAAAAAGAAGGCGACCGGTACATCGAGAATTTGTTCAATGTCCCATAGCCGGGATGAGCTTACCGGATTGCTGCCTCGTTCGTACTTTTGAACTTGTTGAAAGGTAATGTTTAAGGTTTCGCCAACCTGCTCCTGACTTATACCAAGTAAAGTACGCCGCATCCGAACGCGTTGACCAAAATGCACATCAATCGCATTGTTATTGGTAATTTGGTAGTTTGGGTCACCAACATTTGTTTTGGTCGGTTTGGCTGCGATCATCGACTTAATCTTTCTTTTCTTCAATATAATATTTAAGAAAAGATTTAAAATAGAGATTTTTATTCATCGGCGGCAATTTTCCTTAATTAGATGTGGTTTCGCAGAGCACTGAATGTCCTCTCAAGATGCGACAAGAAGATTGATGGGGGAAAAATTTACCGTCGAACGGGTTCACCCTTGTGCGATTTGGCAAAGAATAGCGAACAAACGTTCTCGCCGTTGGGAAAATAAAACAAGCTTTTCAAAGCAGGTCTGAAGGTATCCGATTGAGCGCATGACGACCGTTCCTTGCCTTGCCACGGCCTGCGCTCTTGCACCGTTGGTAAAATTTAAACCGAAGATAACTTCATTAGTGGATCCAACCCGCAGATGCGGAACTCCAAATGGCGGGCCGAGCGCGCACTAAATAGTGCGGTCCTATCCCCGCACCGAGCACGGTTGTGAGCCGGTACGGGGATACCCTGCCTTAGGTCGTCAACCAGCCAAACTGTTGTGGCTTGCGGCCGGCTTCGGGGTGCAATCGGACATTCACCAGGGCAGGACCATCGAACGCCTTGGCGTCCGCCAGCGCCTGTTTGAGGTCGGCCGGATCTTCGACAAAAAACCCCTTGCCGCCAAAGGCTTCCATCATCAGGTCATAGCGCGCGGCGATGGTGAGGACATGAGCCGGAAGCTGTTCGCCCACGGGAAACTCATCGAGACCGCGACCGATACCGCCATTGTTCAACACCACGATCTTAATCGGCAGCTTGTGGCGGCAGGCGGTCTCGATCTCCATACCGGAAAAACCAAGCGCCGAGTCGCCGGAAACAGAAACCACCGGTTTGTCACGATGGACGACGGCGGCGGCGATGGCGAAGCCCATGCCGATGCCCATGGTGCCATAGCTGCCGGCATCAAGACGCAGGCGCGGCGAGGCGTTCGGCAACTGGGTGCGGCCAATATCCATTGTATTGGCGCCTTCACCGATGATGATCGTGTCCTCGGTCATTGCCTCCCGGATGTCTTTCAAGGCCCGGTAGTAATTGGTCGGGCTGGAATTGTCGTCGATCATCGGTTGGATTTGGGCGGCGTTGGCATCGGCTACTTTCTTCAAGGCCGCACGCCAGGCGGTGTCGGCCGGATAGAACCACTGGCGATTTTCCAGAGCCTCATTAAGCTGCCCGGTGATCGCCTTGCCGTCACCGACCAGCGGCACTGCGGTTGGCTGGTTGTTGCCGATAGCCTCATGTGCGATGTCGAGCTGAATGATCTTCACGCCTTCCTTGAAGCGCGGCTTCGAGCCGAAATGCATGATCCAGTTGAGCCGGGCGCCCATCAGGAAGATCACATCGGCTTCCTTGAGCGCATGGCTGCGCGCCGCGCCAACCGAGAGCGGATGATTGTCGTCGATCACGCCCTTGCCCATTGGCGAGGCCAGGAACGGCACCTGGGTGCGTTCGACAAAGGCCCGGACCTCGTCCTCGGCCCGGCTCCAGGCCATGCCCTTGCCGACGATGACCAGCGGGTTTTCCGCGCCTTCAAGGGCATCGAGAGCGGCTTCAATGTTCTCCTGTGGCGCCTGACTGCGCGGCGGCTCGGGGATGGTCGCGACCACGACGGCCTCGGACTCCTCGATCTCGCCCTGGATGATGTCGTCGGGCATGTCGAGATAAACCGCGCCTGGGCGCCCATAGATCGAGTGGCGCACCGCCTGTTCGACATAAAACGGAACACGGTACACGTGCTCGACTGCGTGGGCGTATTTACAGAACGGTGAGGCAATCTGTACCTGGCGCTCTTCCTGGAACGCACCCATGCCGTTCTGATAGGTCGGCGACGCGCCACCGATCAGGAGCATCGGCCAGCAGTTCTCCTTGGCGTTGGCGAGGCCGGCGAGGCCATGCACGACACCGGGGCCCGAGACCACCAGGCAGGCACCGGGCCGGCCGGTCATATAGCCAACCGCCTGGGCGGCGTAGGACGCGGACTGTTCGTTACGCATGCCAATATAGGTGATGCCGACCTCGATCGCCGCGGCTGCGATGGGTTGCACGGGAAAACCAACAACGCCGAACATGTATTCGACACCCTGCTGTTTCAAACTCCGCGCCATCAATAGCGCGCCGGTGACCTTAGCCATGTTGAGGCTCTCCCTGCGTTGATGAATTCCTTGATTGTCACGCTAAGCGTGGGACGATATCGGGGCAAGCGCACTCGTGGCTTGAAGGCTAACCATTCAGATGATGATGGGGTGCCCTGAGCCTCCCGGTCACTACGCTTGAGCAACTTCACGATTTATCGATCTCCGGCATCCCGAAACGTGCTGATCGGATCACTGCCCCTGGACGCCCGGGGCGCGGCGTCCTAGAACCGCCGTTGTGTAATGACGAGCCTGGGAGTGCGGCGGCGATGGCGATCAACAAGATCATGGACAGCTTCGAGGCGGCAGTTGAAGGGATTAAGGACGGCGCGACCGTGCTGGTTTCCGGGTTCGGCGGCGCTGGAATGCCAACCGAACTGCTGAACGCGCTTAATAACCAGGGCGCCATGGATCTAACCATCGTTTCGAACAACGCTGGTGTTGGTCGTGAGGGGATCGGTGGACTGCTGGCCGCCGGCAAAGTGCGCAAGGTGATCTGCTCCTACCCTCGCAGCGGTGGCTCCGTTGTCTTCGAGGAAATGTGGGCGGCAGGCGAGGTCGAACTGGAGTTGGTGCCGCAGGGGACCCTCTCGGAGCGGATGCGTGCCGCTGGTGCCGGCGTTGGGGCTTTTTACACGCCCACCGGTGTCGGCACCCAATTGGCTGAGGGCAAGGAGCTACGCGAGATCGGCGGCCGCCTGCAGGTTCTGGAATACCCGCTTCGCGGCGATGTCGCCTTCGTGTTGGCTAAACAGGCCGACCGTTGGGGCAATCTCATCTATAACAAATCAGCCCGTAATTTTGGCCCGGTGATGGCGGCGGCGGCGGATCTTTGCGTTGTTCAGGTGCCGGAAATCGTCGAATTGGGCGCGATGGACCCCGAGGCGATCGTCACGCCGTCGATCTATGTGGATCGGGTGGTCAAGATGAGCGCCCCCGGCAAGGGTGAAAGCGTCTAGCAATTTGTCGGATTTGCACAAGACGTGGTGAGGGCGTTTGGGGGGTGGGGAGCGCCCACGGCCCTTCGGCCTCCTCGATTGGGCCTCAATAGGTGAACGGACCGGAGCCAGTTTTCTTGGCCTTTGTCACGTGCTCTACCGCTGCGGTTATGCCGCCGCTGGCATGCGGGATGTTGAGATAACCCAGCGTCGACTCGACCGCGCCCAGCGCGCCGTAGAGCATCGGAGCGTTGATGTCACCCATATGAGCGATGCGAAACGCCTTGCCGTCAAACAGGCCCAACCCTCCGCCAAGCCCCGTCATCATCTCGTCGCGGCACACAATCCTTAGCTCGTTGGCATCGATGCCAACGGCGGTCCGGATCGTCGTGACCCCCATCGAGCGTTCTTTCGGCTCGACGGCATTGATCGACAGCGCGCCAGCTTGGCCCCAAATCTCGACCGCCGCTTGGGTGGCGCCGGCCAGCACCCGGTGCCGCTCGAAGACGGTCTCCAGGCCTTCCTCGAAAAGCATGTTCAGGGCTTCGCGCATGCCGAACACCATCAACTGCGGCGCGGTGCCGCAGAACTTGCGATAGTGGGCGGCCTCCATTCGGATTTTCCAGTCCCAATAGTGGCGCGGCATGGTGGCGTTCTTATGAGCCTCCAGCGCCTTATCACTGGCCGCGACGATGCCGAGGCCGGGAGGCATCATCATACCCTTCTGCGAAGCGCCGACGGTGACGTCGATGCCCCATTCGTCCATCCGGTAGTCGACCGTCCCGAGCGCGGCCACGGTATCGACCAGCAGCAACGCCGGATGCCCTGCCGCATCGATCGCTGCGCGGATCGCCGGAAGGTCGCTGGTGATGCCGGTCGCCGTGTCGGTATGAATCAGAAGGATACCCTTGATCTCCCCCTTCTTGTCCTGCTTCAGCCGCGCCTCGACCGCTTCCGGACGGATCGCGCGACTCCAGTCTCCGGGGATCCCCTCGACCTTGAGATGCAAGGCCTCGGCCATGGCTTTCCAAGCGTTCGAGAAGTTGCCGCTTTCCGGCACCAGCACTGTATCGCCGGGTGAGAACACATTGGCCAGCGCCGCTTCCCAAGCGCCATGGCCATTCGAGGCATAGAGGAAAATCTCGCCTTTGGTGCGGATCACCTTGCGCATGTCCAGGAAACAAGATTTGGACACATCCAGAAAATCCGGATCGGAAAGATCGAGGGTCGACCGGTGCATGGCGTTCAGAACGCGATCCGGGACATTGGTTGGGCCGGGGGTGTTGAGAAACTTGCGGCCGCGCTTGATGGACATTCCGAACTCCGGGGTGCTCGATGGAGAAACTTATCGCCAGTGCTGGGCGCTGGCGACAGGGGATAACGGCGGGGCACAGCGGCAGGAGAATAGCCGTGACGCTCGGCAAAGAAAAGGCGGATTTTGGCGGTTTTCACAATTGACCTGCGAGCTCGCCTCGATCAGGGACTTTTCCGAACGTCCGACAAGCCTTAGAGTGCCGCGTAACGTGGATATTTCGGGGACAGCGTGAGATGGTGGTTGAAACGGTGGACGCGAGCCAAATGCCTCCAAATAAGCTCTCACGCAAGCAACTTGCCTGGCGTGCGGCGCGGGAGATCCCCGATGGGAGCTACGTCAACCTCGGGATCGGGATCCCCACTCAATGCGCCGATCATCTCCCGGATGATCGAGAGATCCTGTTGCATAGCGAGAATGGTGTTCTCGGCTTTGGTCCGCGACCGCTGGAAGGTCAAGAGGACCCGGATCTGGTGAACGCTGGCAAACAGCCGATCACGATGCTGCCGGGTGGCTCTTATTTCGTGCACTCCGATGCCTTCGCGATGATCCGTGGTGGCCATATCGATATTGCCATGCTCGGGGCCTTTCAGGTCTCGGGTTCCGGAGATCTGGCGAATTGGACGACCGATAATCCGACCTTTCCGCCAGGTGTCGGCGGCGCCATGGACCTGGCAGCGGGGGCCAAGCAGGTTTGGGTGATGACCGATCACGTGACCCGCAAAGGTGAGCCGAAGATCGTTAACAAATGCTCCTACCCGCTTACCTCAGCGGGCTGTGTGAAGCGGATCTTCACCGACCTCGCAGTGATCGATGTGACGCCGGAAGGTCTTGTCGTGCGCGAAATGGTCCCGGGCATGACGCTCTCGGCTTTGCAGGCCCTAACCGAGCCGCCATTGAGCCAGGCCGACGATTGCAAGGAATTGGTTGCGCCGGAGCTTTGAGGCGTTAAAGCGAAGCCCACACCTGAGCACGTCCACTGTAATGGGTGGACGACAAAAAGCAGAAATATGTCGTTATTCTCGGCCATTCGCCCTGCCGTTCGCCAGGGCGACGGTCGGGCTCCCGGACAGCCGTGTGCTTGCGCTTGGACGACAGTGGTTGGAGCTCCCCTAGATCCGTCATCCCGCCGTAGGGTGGGGCCCGTTCCACAGGATAATCGGCGGTTACGGCTGGTCGAATAGACGCGCCGCCACGCCGGAACCGGTTCGGCGTGATGGAAGGCGGCGTATATCGGCGCTACATTGGTGGTATTGGGTCATTCGCCGCTCATCACAGCTTCAGGCATAGGCCTTGGATCAAGCTCAGGGATTCCGTTAGAGTTCCCGGCCCGCTCTAAGAACATCGTTCAAAGAAATAGGTATATTAAGCTGGCCACAAATAAACGATCACCGTGTCTCCAACCCGCCTACTTGCCTTCCTTCTCGCCCTTGGCGAAGGGCTCGATATAGGCGACCAGGTGTTCTACATCTGTCGGCATCTTAAGACCCGTGAACGCCATCTTGGCCTTGGCTTTCTTCTTGCCTATCCTGTCTGCGATATAAGCTTTCGGCTGGGCGATATCTCCCGCGAAAGTAGCGACGTCTCAGACCAACCCGGGATGGTCGCCGGTTGGATGATCATTGATGACGATCAGCTCCAGCATATGGAGTTTCGCGAGCACGGCTTTATCTCCAACCTGTTCGTCAACCCGGATCGTCGCGGCAAGGATATCGCTCAACATCTGCTTTACGCGATGGAGCAACATCTGATCGTCAGTGGCGCACGTGGGTTGTCGGTCCGCGCGTTGGCCCGCAACGGCCCGGCCATCGCCGCCTATCAGACCTTCGATTTCGAACCGTTCGAAATCACGCTTGAAAAATATCTTAAATAAAGCGCGTCGGGTCTTTGCGTCGGACTGCCTGTGCTGTTGAAATGAACCAAGGCAGTCTCTGCCACCGGAAATGAACGCAGACCAGGGAGACACCCATGCCTCGCAAACGCCCCGAAGAGCTTCGTAGCCACCTATGGTTCGGGGTCGATGATCTCAGGTCCTTTGGCCACCGCTCGCGTGCCAAACAGATGGGTTACGGGCGCGAGGATTGGGGCGGCAAGCCGGTGATCGGGATCATCAATACCTGGTCCGACATCAATTCCTGCCATACCCATTTCCGTCAACGGGCCGAAGAGGTGAAGCGCGGGGTTTGGCAGGCCGGTGGTTTCCCGGTCGAGATGCCGGCGATGTCGCTGGCTGAACCGTTCCAGAAACCCTCGACGATGATGTATCGCAACCTACTGGCGATGGAGACCGAGGAACTGCTGCGCTCCTACCCTTGTGACGGGGTGGTGCTGATGGGCGGTTGCGACAAGACCACGCCCGCGTTGTTCATGGGTGCGGCCAGTATGGGATTGCCGGCGATCTTTGTCCCGGCCGGGCCGATGCTGCGCGGCAACTGGCGCGGTAATACACTGGGTTCGGGCAGCGATAGCTGGAAATACTGGGACGAATTGCGCGCCGGCAACATCACCGGGGATGACTGGGAGGAAATCGAGGATGGTATCGCCCGCTCACCCGGCACCTGCATGACCATGGGGACCGCCGCGACAATGATGTCGACAGCCGACGCGCTGGGCCTGACCTTACCTGGAGTCAGCTCGATCCCGGCGCCCGATTCCAATCACTCGCGCATGGCCACGCGCACCGGTCGGCGCATTGTTGAGATGGTTTGGGAAGATCTGAAGCCCTCGGATATCTTTACCGAGAAGGCCTTTGAGAACGCTATCACCTGTGTCATGGCCCTTGGCGGATCGACCAATGCCATTGTGCATCTGGTTGCCATGGCGGGACGTCTCGGCATCAAGCTTGATCTCGAACGCTTCGATGGAATCTCCAGAAAGACGCCGTGGCTGGCGAATATCCGACCTTCAGGGAAATTTTTGATGGAGGACTTCTTCTACGCCGGCGGCGTGCGGGGCTTGCTGGCTGAGTTGAAGGATCTGCTGCATCTCGACTGCATGACGGTTAACGGCAAAACACTGGGCGAGAATCTTGAGGGTGCCGACATCTACGACACCGATGTCATCCACCGGCGCGCCGATCCGCTCTCGGTCGAAGGCGGGCTCGCGGTGCTGCGCGGCAACCTCGCGCCAAACGGTGCGGTGATCAAACAGACCGCCGCCGATCCGATCCTGCATGTCCATAAGGGCCCGGCGGTGGTGTTCGCCGACTACAACGACATGGCGGCCCGGCTCGACAATGAGGATCTCGAGGTGACCAAGGATTCGGCCCTGGTGTTGCAGAATGCCGGTCCCCAGGGTGGGCCGGGCATGCCAGAATGGGGAATGCTCCCGATCCCCAAGAAGATCCTGAAGCAAGGCGTGCGTGACATGGTGCGGATCTCGGATGCAAGGATGAGCGGCACTAGCTATGGGACCTGCGTGCTGCATGTGTCGCCGGAGAGCTTCGTCGGTGGGCCGTTGGCGCTGGTGCGGACCGGCGACATGATTGAGCTTGATATCGCGGCCCGCCGGCTGCACCTCGATGTGGCCGATGCCGAGTTGGTGCGCCGCAAGTCGGAATGGCGGCAACCGCCGCGCAAATTCCAGCGTGGCTTCGGGGCGATCTATGCTAACCACATCACCCAGGCCGACGCCGGCTGTGACTTCGATATCCTCGAAGGTAACGCACCGACACCAGACCCCGAAATTCACTAATCTGATCGGGGCGAGACCTCGCCGGATATCAATATTGGAGCAGTCATGATCGAGATCGGCCCCAACCTCTTCAAACGCGCGCTGACTGAAAATCGTCAGCAAATCGGGTTTTGGTCCACCCTTGGCACACCGATGGTCGCCGATCTGCTGGCCGATAGCGGTTTCGACTGGCTGCTGTTGGATTGCGAGCATTCCCCGAGCGACGTCCAGGAGATCCTGCCGCAACTGATGGCCGTCGACCGCAGCACGGTGACCACCCCGGTGGTGCGCCCGCCGTGGAACGACATGGTGATCTTCAAGAAACTGCTGGATATCGGCGTGCGCTCGCTGCTGGTGCCGATGGTCAGCACGCCCGAGGAAGCCAAGGCGGCGGTGGCGGCAACCCGCTATCCGCTTGACGGGGTGCGCGGCGTTGCCGGCAGTATCCGGGCCAACCGCTATGGCCGGATGATGGATTATCACGGTAAGGCTTCGGAAGACATCTGTCTGCTGGTTCAGGTCGAAACCGAGCAAGGCCTGGACAATATCGAGGCGATTGCCGAGGTCGATGGCATCGACGGCGTGTTCATTGGCCCAGCCGATCTGGGCGCGGCGCTCGGCCATCTAACCGATCGCAACAATCCGCATGTGATCGAGACCATCAAGCGGGGCCACAAACGCGTCGCCAGCACCGGCAAGGCATCCGGCATCCTGACCGCCGATTCCGACCAGGCCGCGATGTGGATGGACGAGGGCTTCACCTTCGTCGCCTGCGGTGTCGACTCGAACATCCTGGCGCGCGAGGCCGACGCCCTGGCCAAGCGCTTTATTAAACGATGATTGCACATCGATGAGCGAGGATGATTTCAAGGCCGAGGAGCGGGCGTCCTACCGGCGCTGGTCTCGCGAAATTTTGCGCTATAGCGATCTCGACCCAGTTGGGCATGTGAACAACAACGCGTTCGGGCAATTCATCGAAAATTCCCGGACCGTGTTGTTCCATCATGCCAACGAGACCATCCGTGCGGCGGGTGGCCAGCCGATGACCTATGATTGGGTGATACGGCGCATCGAGTACGACTACCTGCGCGAGGTTCGCTATCCTGGCGAGATCGAGGTTGGCGTGGCGATCACCCGGATCGGCAACAGCTCGATGATCATGCGCCACGGTGTCTTTACGGCGGATTATTGCGCCGCCACCTCGATCGGGGTCAGCGTCTGCTTCGACCTCAATACCCGCAGCTCGACCTCGATCCCCGATCAATATCGCAAAGTGTTTTGGCGGGTGGCAGGTCTGGAATGAGGATTGTTGGCCGGGGCCTCATGCGCTTACCGGTAGCCATCCTGATAATTCCCGAAGCACCACGGCCTCCAGTACTGAAAGTCCGGCCTGGCTGGCGTTGAGGCAGGGGATATAGGTGAATTTCTCGCCGCCAGCCTCAAGGAAATTACCTCTGAGGCCGATGGCGACCTCCTCCAATGTCTCCACGCAATCGGACACGAAACCCGGCGAGATTACGGCGACCCGTTTGGTGCCTTTGTCGGGCAGTGAGCGCACGAGATCCTGCATATAAGGCCGTAACCATTCCTCGCGCCCGAACCTTGACTGAAAGGCCAGTTGAACCCGCTCGGTCGGCCAGTTCAGCGCCTCGGTCAAAAGCCGGGCGGTCTG
Organism: uncultured Alphaproteobacteria bacterium; assembly: GCA_937776645.1. Lineage (GTDB taxonomy): Bacteria > Pseudomonadota > Alphaproteobacteria > Thalassobaculales > Thalassobaculaceae > JADHLJ01. Next base: position 63,039 of record CALMRI010000007.1, read on the forward strand.
CGCACAATGGCAGTGATACGGATCGCCGGCGTCGAAATAACGCTTTGGTAAGCCATGGAACGAGGCCAGGAGGACATCCGGCTCCCAGTCGAGCCCCTGCAAATGGGCCCGCACCGAGCCCGCCAGAGCCTCGATATAGGTTGGCTCGTCGGGATATGCCGGGGTGGTGCGTATCGCCGGTTGCCAGCGCATTTTCGCTAACGCCGCGAAGGCCTTGTCATAGGCGGTCGCGGTGGTGGTGGCGCTGTATTGTGGATATAGGGCGTACAACAGGATGCGTTGGCAACCCCGGACCCGCATCGCCTCGATTTTTTCTGCGATCGACGGATTGCCGTAGCGCATAGCCCAATCGACCACCAGATCGTGACCCAGCTCGGCAAGGTGGGCGCCGAGGCCATTGGCCTGCTCACGCGTGTAACGGCGCAGCGGCGACTCGTCAGTCTCCCGGTCCCAGACCTCACGATACGCCTTGCCGGCAATGCTAGGCCGTAGGGTTAGGATGATCAGATTAAGAATAGGTTGCCAGATCAATGGGTTGACTTCGATCACCCGTGGGTCTGAAAGGAACTCACGCAGGTATCGACGGATTGACCAGAAGTCGGTGGCGTCCGGGGTGCCGAGATTGATCAGTAGCACCCCGATCCGCTTGGTGGGAATATCTGGGTGTCCGGCTGGCAACGCTTTGGTTGGTAGCATTGGCGAGCGCTTCCGGTCTCTATTCATATCACGCGACCCGCGTGTGCGCTGGGTGTTGCCGCCGCTCGGCTTGGAGAATAGTTCTCACCAGCTGCGCCGCTTACTTTGGCGCGATCACCATGACCATCTGCCGTCCCTCGAGCCGAGGGAAGGACTCGACCTTGGCGATCTCCTCGGTGTCCCCCTTGACCCGGTTCAGCACGTTCACGCCTAGATCTTGATGCGCCATCTCACGGCCCCTAAATCGAAGCGTGACCTTGACCTTGTCACCCTCGTTCAAGAACTTGTTAACGTTACGCATCTTCACCTGATAGTCATTCTCGTCGATGTTCGGACGAAGCTTGATCTCTTTGACCTCGATCACCCGCTGCTTTTTCTTCGCCTCGTTCTTCTTCTTCTGGGCTTCGTATTTGAACTTCCCATAATCGAGGATCTTGCAAACCGGCGGGGCGGCATTGGGAGAGACCTCAACCAAGTCGAGACCATGACCTTCCGCCTCGGCGAGCGCAGCAACAGTTTGCATCACCCCAAGCTGTTCCCCGTCTGGGGCGATACAGCGGACTTGTTCGGAAGTGATGTCTCGGTTCACCCGCGGGCCACCTTTGACCGGCTGATGATTAAATGGTGTCCTGGCGATCTAACGCCTCCTTTGTCTATTCATGTGATTTATGTTCTGACGATGCCTTTCAGAGGTCGGTTTTCTCACGTCGGAGGTGCCGCCTCATCGCGTAGTCTATGAATGGCGTCGTCAAGCGCAAGGATTTCTTGCTCTTTGCCGCCAAGTCGACGGATTGCAACAGTGCCCTGTTCCTCCTCACGGGCGCCAACGACCAGGATTACTGGGATTTTAGCCTGACTATGCTCACGGATCTTATAGTTGATTTTTTCGTTGCGCACGTCCTTTCCAAACCGCAATCCGGCCGCCTTGCACGCCTGGAGCACCTGATCGGCATATCCATCGGCTTCATTGGTGATCGTGGCGACCACGCCTTGGATCGGCGCCAACCATAGGGGGAAGCGCCCGGAATACTGTTCTATCAGGATGCCGATCCACCGCTCCATCGAGCCCAGGATCGCGCGATGCAACATTACTGGCCGCTTGCGGGCGCCATCCTCGGCGACATATGTCGCGTCGAGCCGTTCCGGCAAGACGAAGTCGACCTGCAGGGTTCCGCATTGCCATTCCCGGCCAATTGCATCTAGCAGCACGAATTCCAGCTTCGGTCCGTAAAACGCGCCTTCGCCTGGATTGAGCGTGGTTTCCAGTTCGGCGGCCACGCAGGCTTCCTTAAGCGCCGCCTCAGCACGATCCCAGGTCGCATCATCACCGGCGCGCGTTTCGGGGCGGTCGGAGAATTTCACATGGATATCCTCGAAACCGAAATCTTTATAGATCTTCCTCAGCAGGTCGCAGAACACGATGCTTTCCGAGGTGATTTGATCCTCGGTGCAAAAGATATGGGCATCGTCCTGGGTGAAAGCCCGTACCCGCATGATGCCGTGCAGCGCGCCGGAGGGCTCGTTGCGATGGCAGGAGCCGAACTCGGCCATGCGCAGCGGCAGATCTCGATAGCTCTTGATGCCCTGCTTGTAGATCTGCACATGGCCGGGGCAGTTCATCGGCTTCAGGGCGAAGGTGCGGTCATCCTCGCTCTCGGCGATAAACATGTGCTCGCGGAATTTTTCCCAATGTCCCGAGGCTTCCCAGAGCGCCCGATCAACTAATTGCGGCGTCTTTACCTCGCTGTAGCCGCCGACATCCAGGCGGCGCCGGACATGGGACTCGATCTCGCGGTATAGGGTCCAACCCTTGGGATGCCAGAAGATCGAGCCAACTGCCTCTTCCTGCAGATGGAACAGATCGAGATCACGGCCAAGCCGGCGATGATCCCGCTTCTCGGCCTCCTCAAGCATGTGCAGATGGGCATTCAGCTGTTTGTCGTCAGCCCAGGCGGTGCCATAGATCCGTTGCAGCATCGGTCGCTTGGAATCACCACGCCAATAGGCTCCGGCGAGGTTCATCAGCTTGAAGGCATGGCCGATATGCCGGGTCGAGGGTACATGTGGGCCACGACATAGATCAAGGAACTCGCCCTGGCGATAGAAGGAAATCCGTTCGCCCGCCGGAATCGTCTCGACCAACTCGACCTTGAACGGCTCTTTTACTTTTTTGTAGTGCTCGACCGCCTCGTCGCGGCTCCAGACCTCGCGGGTGATGAGCTCGTTGCGATCAACGATTTCATGCATCCGCTTTTCGATGGTGGCCAGGTCGTCCGGGGTGAACGGCGTCTCCCGATAAAAATCGTAGTAGAAACCGTTTTCGATCGACGGGCCGATGGTAACCTGGGATTCGGGATACAGCTCCAGCACCGCCTCGGCCATGACGTGGGCGGTATCATGGCGGATCAAGTCAAGCGCCGCCTGGTCGCGGCGGGTGATGATGGCGACCTCGGCGTCCTCTTCGATGAGGCGGGAAAGATCCCGTTGCTCACTGTTGACCACAATTATCATCGCCGCCTTGGCGAGACCGGGGCCGATATCGGCGGCGAGTTGGGCGCCGCTGACCGGACTGTCGAAACTGCGGACGCTGCCGTCCGGCAAGGTAAAATTGGGCATGGGAATCGTCCTCTCGACGAAACTGACAGGTCTTCCGGATGAATAGCAATTGCCGTTACCGACGTCGGCGATAGCCGGGCCGTCTCGGTTCCGCCACCTCAGCCCGGCGAGGCTGAAGCGGCTAACTAGTCATCGTTGTCGAGAGCCACATGGCGTGCGTTTCAAGCAATCTGTGAATGTGGCTGGTTTTTATCCCCTCCAGGCGTTGATTTCAACTTCGATCGCACCGCGGCGCGATCTACCATTCTGTCACATAGGGCAGGCTAATTACCTTCGGGGCAATCGCCCGGCTAATGAATCCCGCTAGCAGTGCCAATGTTAGGATATAGGGCAGTGCCTGGATCAGCTGCACCGGGCTCATCAATCACTGTGGGTTTGTGATCAACCCGGACACGAATTGTCGGCCATGTAGTCGTGGACCTTGATCGAGTCGTCGAGGATACCTTTCTCGGCCCTGCCCATGGCAGCCTTCATTTCAGCTGAAACCAGCTTGGCATTAATTCCAGAACCTTGATGCCTGGTTTGAACGAGCCCTCTTTCTCCTTGAAGACGATCGATTGCGCGTTCGGAAGATCGATCACCATGTCGATCAGGGGAAGCGGACATTCGGGAATTCCTTGGCGACCGCCGATGCCTGGGTGAACCCGACACTGAGCACCGGGTTGGCGCCGCGCTGGGCTATCCGAGGGATCGCTTGTCCGGGCTGGGTTTCGTTGGTGATATCGGTTTTGCGATATTTAACGCCGCTTTCCTTCGCAAATTTCTCGACCCTGTTATAGACGCCTTGGTTGAAGCTTTTGTCGAACTTGTCGTCCATGTCGAAGACGATGGCGGGCTTGACTCTGCTGCTTGGATGGTGCTGCCGCGAGTGCTGCGGGAACGGTGATAAGCTAACGCTTCATGATCCTGCCTCCCAATCTGGCTCTGTGTGTTCCGGGTAAAATCGGGCTGGGCTTGGAAAAAAGTTTATTAGCCCCCCGGTTATCGCCACAGAGAAAGCTCGATCAGCTATAGTCCTAACCCCGGGGTCGAATTAATGAATGCTGAGCCGCGACGGGGCCTGGCGTGATTTGTGAATTCGTCTCTCAATCAAAATGATAGAGGGCGTCTCACGGCTTAGCCTTCATCGCCCGAGGATTTAAAATGGGATACCGACTAAGCCGATCGCGCTCCAGAAACATCAGCGAGCCGGTATGACCATTCCCCGCCTTAAATCCAAATTGCTTATTCAGGCCGGTGTGCGGCTATGCTCTCAACGTTCGATCCCGGCGATGGTGGTGCGGCGTGGCGATCCTGATGCCGGCGCCGTATATATCAAGATCAACGGGTTCGAACGGGGGTGTGCGGTGCTTGGCCAAATCCGCATGGAAGACGGCCAACTCGCCTGGCTGCGGGCGACCGGCGACGCAACGGTGAGCGAGGCCGACGCCGACGCCTATATCGAACGCCAAGCCAAGTACGATCCCGACCTGTGGGTACTGGAGGTGGAGGATCGAGAGGGGCGAAACCCTTTCGATGATCCGATCCTCTGAGTGGTGCTGCCTGGCGTGACGGCGGGTCTTATAGGTAGACAATTCCCGTTGTTGATCGTTCCGATGCGTGATGTCTGGCCGAACCGGAATGGCCTCCCGCATGTCCATATTGTGCCGGCCCTATTGGCGCTCCTATGATGCGCGGAGTTTAACGGGAGGACGGGATGCGTTTCGCGAGTTTCGAGTTGAAGGGGCAGCCAACCTGGGGGTTGTTGTGGCAAGGTGGTCTGATCGGGATTGATCTGGCGGTAGCGGCGCGGTATCCGACTTTGAAATTGGGGATCGCCGCCGACGCCTTGCAGGAAGTCGCGGACTCGCTCGCCGGCAAGCCGGCGGATGTCGCGGCCGAAGAGGCGTCTTACCTGCCGCTGATCGGTGACCCGGGCAAAATACTCTGCGTTGGGCTGAACTATCATGACCACCGTAAGGAAGGCGGTCATGGCGAGGTTGATAACCCGACCATCTTCGTGCGCTTCGCCAATGCCCAGATCGGCCATAACCAGCCGATGATCAGGCCGCCGGAAACCCACACGCTTGATTACGAAGCCGAGCTTGCGGTGATCATCTCCAAGGGCGGACGGAGGATCTCCGAGGCCGATGCCTTCGATCATATAGCCGGTTATTCCTGCTACAATGATGGCAGCGTGCGGTCCTATCAGCGGCATACAACCCAGTTCACCCCGGGCAAGAATTTTATGGGTACCGGTGGCTTTGGCCCCTGTCTGGTGACCCCGGACGAGATCGACGATCTTGAGGCGATGACCGTGGAATGTCGGCTCAACGGTGCGGTTATGCAACATGCCCCGGTGGCCGATATGATCTTCCCAATTCCCCGGCTGATCGCCTATATATCAACCTTCACTGAATTGGCGCCGGGTGACGTAATCGCAACCGGAACGCCGGGCGGGGTCGGTTCGCGCCGGGAGCCGCAAATCTGGATGAAGGCGGGCGATGTCTGCGAGATCGATATCTCCGGCGTCGGGGTGCTGTGTAATCCCATCATCGATGAAGGAACTAGCCGATGAGCGTGCAAATCCCCTATAATCGGGATTTCGAGGTTCCTTATGGGGTGCTTGAGGACGTTGCGCCGGGCATTCGGCGGATCACTGCCAACAATCCTGGCCCGTTCACTTTTCGCGGCACCGGCACCTATGTGATCGGCGAGGGTAAGGTCGCGGTGATCGATCCTGGCCCGGACTTGCCGGAGCATGTGGATGCGCTGTTGGAATCGCTGAAGGACGAGACGATCAGCCATATTCTGGTCACCCATACCCATAACGATCATTCCCCAGCCGCTAAGGCAGTGAAGGCCGCGACCGGGGCGCCAACCTATGGCTTTGGCCCGCACGGCAGGGGCAAGGTCATGGAGGGGGTGAAGCTTGAAGGCGGCGATATGGAGTTCATACCCGACGAGGTAATCGGCGACGGCACGGTGATCGATGGCGACGGTTGGTCGGTCTCCTGTGTGCACACGCCAGGCCATACCTCAAACCACATCTGTTTTTCCTGGGATGCCAGGAAGATCTTGTTTCCCGGCGATCAGGTCATGGGCTGGTCGACCAGCATCGTCTCGCCGCCGGATGGCGACATGGGCGATTATATGCGGAGTCTGGAAAAGCTGCTGACCCGCGACGACGCGTTATATTACCCGACCCATGGCCCAGGGATCACCGATCCACACCCCTTTGTGCGCGCCTTCATCGCCCATCGACGCGAGCGCGAAGGCAAGATAATCGGCTGTCTGCAATCCGGGATCGAGACCATCGAGGCGATGGTGCCGGAGGTCTATGCCGATGTGGCGCCATCCCTGTTCGGCGCGGCGGCGCGCTCGCTATTCGCGACAGTGATTTATCTGGTCGAGGAAAAGCGGGTGGTCGCGTTGGACAAATTGACGGTCGGAGGACGCTATCGGCTGGCGGGTTAAGCCGGACCTGCTTTACTTGTAACGGTGGTAGCGCCGGTCCTTGCGATAGCCGAAGAATGGATAGCTGGTTGGCGTGGCAAAGCCATTGTCCTCGCGCCGGAGCATCTCCTCCAGCATGAACAGGGTGACGTCGACCATCTGTAGTTTCAGCGCGTCCTCGATCGGAATATAGGCAAGCTCGGCAAGTTCTCCGCTGCCGCCAAGCTCTCCGGTCATGTCTTGCTCCCAGGCGCAGAAGAATCGCGCGTTGAACCGGACCGCCCGGGAAGCGGGGGTGATCGCGTGGCCAACATAGGCGAGCTTGCCCAGGTCCGGCGCCAATCCCAGCGCCCGTATCTCATCCCAGCTTTCACTGCCGGTCTCGCCAACATCACCCGGAGCGCCGAGCATCAGCCCGGTTTCCTCAAAGGTTTCGCGCACTGCCGCCATGGCGAAGGTCCGGGCCTTATGTGGATCGCTGGAAAGCCGTTGGCCAAGGTCGGGGAGCAGATCGCTTGCCGGTTGCGCGAGGCGATCCACTCGGTCGACCTTGCCGCCGGCGAAGACATAGGCGTTGCAGAACACCGCCTTCCGTCCCCGGCGCCCCATCAGCACTTCTAGGCAGGCGCTTCCCTGGCGCAGCACCAGCAGACTTGCCGAGTCCTTCGGCTTGACGGGATGCAGGGAATCAGGCGAACGCCTGGGTATGTCGCCGGGGCGGAGCGCGGCGGATTGATTGGAAGGGGCGGTCACGGAAACTCCAGGAAAGATGAAGATCGGACTCTACGCCATGAGGTGGCTAAACGAAACCAGCCGTCCCAAGGGACGGCTGGTCGCACTAGCGGGCGGTAGGGCAGATCAAACCGGACGGTTAAATCACGCTGGTTATGGTGAGGGCAGCGATCAAAACAAAACCTGACGCGTAGCTGGCTATGGTCTTCACCAGCTTTTGTCCGTCTCTCCGTCGCCAGTCATGGGTTTTTCCTCCGCTCCCGCGCGCCTATTGTGCTTTCCGATACTTGATAACCTACCACAATAACAAGCTTATCTGGGTCGACCGATGATTCTCGGTCAATTATTCGGCGCCCACTCCATCCTCCTGCCCTCGTTGTAAAAACCCATCCACGCCAGATAGGATTGACCGTGAAGAAATCGCTATAGTGCCTCCGGGCATTGACAGCGGCGTTCGAGCAGAAGTTAAGCGCACCATGACACGTCTATCCTTGTTCGATTCTCCGCTGCTCCTCGGATTCGATCATTTCGAGCGGACCCTCGATCGAGTGAAGAAAGCCTCCACCGATACCTATCCTTACTACAATATTGAGGAAACCAAAGAGGAGGAGCTGCGGATCACCTTGGCTGTCGCCGGATTTTCTGAGGATGGTCTTTCGGTTCGTATCGACGAGAGCCAGTTGGTCATCCACGGCAAGCAATCCGGCGAAGACCAACGGGTCTATCGGCATCGCGGTCCGCCAGCTTCAGCGCATATTCGTCCTAGTCGAGGGCATTGAGGTGATCGCGGCCGAGACCGATAACGGGTTTTTGGATGTCGATTTGGAGTGCCCACGCCCAGACGCGCGGGTTAGGATCATCAAAATCCGGAAGGCCCCAAAACACGGCGGCCCCGTCTCCAAGTCCCTTGGCGCCGAGATCACCGACTGATGCACCACGCTGTTGCTGGTGGCCGTCATGTCGAGGTCAGCGGCGTGACCTCGCCGTAATCAGGCGGCGTTGCTGGACGTAGATTGAGTGAGCAGCGCGAAGATCGCATCCTTCGTATCACACCCCCGGAGCTTGTCGCACGTCCCAGGATCACGAAGCAGCTTCGACACCCGAGCCAGCGCCTTGAGGTGATCGGCGCCAGCACCTTCTGGCGCCAGAAGTAGAAAGATTAGGTCAACCGGCCGGCCGTCGATGGAGTCAAAATCGATCGCCCGGTCAGCTCGCGCGAACACGCCGCGAAGTCGATCAAGAGCCGCCAGCTTGCCATGTGGAATGGCAATCCCCCCACCAACGCCCGTGGTTCCGAGGCGTTCACGTTCCAACAGAACGTCGAATACCTCACGTTCTTCCAACCCCGAAATTTCCGAAGCCTTGCGTGCTAATTCCTGCAGGACCTGCTTTTTACTGGAGGCCTTCAGACGCGGAATCACCGAGTCGGTCGTTATGATGTCGTCCAAATCCATCGCTATCCTCGCCACTGGCCGCGCGTGCGAGAGGCGGACCCAGGTCGACCATCCAATCGCACTCAACCTTTTGCGGTGCCCCTCGGGTCGAGCCAGCCGATATTTCCGTCGGCCCGACGGAACACGACGTTGAAGTCCCCGTGCGCCGCATTGAGAAACATCAGGACAGGCGCATCGGTTAGTTTTAGATGCATCACCGTCGACCCCACTGTAAGAAATTCAATTTGCGTGGTGATTTCTGCGACCACCACGGGCGGTCACACCAGTGGGTCCCCGGTCGTTATATCCGCCGGCGCCTAGGATTCGGCGGCGAATACCAGCTCTTGCACATCCAGACCTTCGGGCGTGGGGGACTGATGATCGTGACCGCGCCGTCGCCGCTTGAGGCAACGGAGCTGTTTGGTGATCTTCGCGTTCTCGGAATCAAAGGCCGCATAAGGCTCGCTCCACTGTGCCTGTCCATGGATCATAATCCGGCGTCCGACATGGATCTAAATCGACTCGAATGCTACCGGCCCCGCGGGACATGGTCACCGTCGCGTCGATTGAATGTTCGAAATATTTCTCGGCAGCCTGGCGAATCGACGTTTTGATATGGCCGTGTAGCGAGCTGCCGATCTGAAACTGTTTACCGTTTACAGAAAACTGCATGGGAAGCCATTCAATGTTGTTGTCATTGTCAACATGCGGGCGGTAGACACGTAATTTAAGCCGGTTGTGGCGCCACCTGGGCTACCCTTTCGCAAGGCGCGCGACAATATGTTCGGGATGTAGGCAAGTCAACCCTACCAAAAGGGCTTAGGGAAACCTGACAAACGGGGATTAATCAGCCGGCTCTCGACGCTGGATTGAGGGTCATTCTAAGTCTTGCACAGCCGTCTTATTTTCCCCCTCAGCCTCTCGCAACGTCGCTCAAGTCGGCGCTGTTCTAACGGGTGAGAGATTTGTCTCGCCGCCGCTGAACCGATGAGGGAATACACATCACCTCGCGATATTTGGCGACCGTACGCCGAGCAATATCAACGCCCTGACCGTGTAAAATCTCAACTAGACGATCGTCCGAATGGGCCTTGTCGGGAGGCTCCTCGTCGATCAACACCTTGATCTTGAAGCGCACGGACTCGGCAGAATGAGCATCGCCGCCGGCCGCCGAGGCGATTGAGGAGGTGAAGAAATATTTCAGCTCCAGCATGCCGCGTGGGGTCGAGATATATTTATTGTTGGTAACCCGGCTGACCGTGCTTTCGTGCATGCTGATCGCCTCGGCGATGTTGCGCAGCACCAGGGGTTTCAGGTGCTGCACGCCGAATCGGAAAAAGCCGTCCTGTTGGCGCACGATCTCGCTCGCTACCTTGAGGATCGTCGTCGCCCGTTGGTGCAGAGAGCGAACCAGCCAGTTCGCCGACTGATAGCACTCACTCAAATATTCCTTGTCCTGTTTTTTCAATGGCCGCTTTGAGACGATCGAGAAATAGCTGTTGTTGACCAGAACACGGGGCAGCGAGTCGGGGTTGAGTTCCAGGACCCAGTTTCCGTCCGGGCCGGCCCGCATCAGGACATCCGGCGTTAGCTGCTCGTCCACCGTCGGCTCAAAGGCCAGGCCGGGCTTTGGATTGAGTGATCGGATCTCTTCCACCATCCCGACCATATCTTCGTCGACGCCGCCGCATAGCTTCTTCAGACTCGCGAGATCCCGTTTAGCCAATCGGTCGAGATTGTCCAGCAACGCCTGCATGGCGGGACCCAATCGGTTTTGGTCACGCAATTGCAGCGCCAGGCATTCCGCTAGATCGCGCCCGAAGACGCCGGGTGGATCAAAATTTTGTAACCGCTCGAAAACGCTTTCCACCTGATAGGGCTCACAGCCTAGGACTTCGACCACATCATTTATGTCGCTCAAAAAATAACCCGTATCGTCCACCATCTCGATTAGATGAGCGCCAATAAGTTTTTCCACTGGATCCCGGAAGTCGACGCCAAGCTGCTCATGGAGGTGTTGACGCAGGGTCTTGGCGGCGCTGGCCGGTTGATAGATGCTTAATTCACCGTCGTCGAAATCCGCCCTTCCGCCACTGCCGCTATAGGAGGCGAGGGTCATCCCTACTTCACTCACGTTGGGGGCGCCGTCGGTTTCCTCGATCCCGGCACTACTCCAATTGTTTTCGTAGTCGCTATCGTTCGGATCATCGCCGCGTTGCGGCAATGTCGTGGCCTCGGCGCGCTCGACGATATCGTTACTGGGTTCGTCGCCAAAGCCATCCGGCGCGGGCTCCGCGGCCACCTCTCCGGCGCGTGCGGTTTCGTAGGCGTTCAGGTTGTCGGCATCCACGGCGTCAAGGATTACCGGCCCATCACCGTCGTCGCGTTCCAGCAATGGATTCTGCTGCAACTCGCCGTCCACATATTCGGACAGCTCCACATTGGAGAGTTGTAAAAGCTTGATTGCCTGCTGAAGTTGAGGCGTCATCACTAGTGACTGTGATTGCCGCAGGTCCAGCCTCTGTGACAAAGCCATGCCGGATCCCCCGCTTACAGGCGAAAACGCTCACCTAGATAGACCCGCCGGACGTCCTTGTGCGCGACAATCTCGGGCGGAGGACCTTCCATGAGCACCGCGCCATCATGAAGGATGTAAGCGCGATCGACGATCTCGAGCGTTTCTCGGACATTGTGATCGGTGATTAACACGCCGATTCCCCGATCCTTCAAATGCGCGATCAGATCCCGAATCTCCCTAAGAGCAATCGGATCGATACCGGCGAGCGGCTCGTCAAGCAGCATGAAGCTTGGATTGGAGGCCAGGGCTCGGGCGATCTCGACCCGTCGACGTTCGCCCCCTGATAGCGCCATCGCTGGCGTGCGCCGCAGATGGCTGATCGAGAATTCCGCCAGCAAATCATCCAGCATCGCATCGCGGCGATCCTCGTCGGGCTCCACGACCTCCAGGATCGCGCGCACGTTCTGTTCGACGGTTAGCCCGCGAAAGATCGACGCTTCTTGTGGCAAGTAGCCGATGCCGAGGCGGGCGCGCCGATACATGGGAAGGTCGGAAATATCGGTGCCGTCCAACGTAATCGAACCGTAATCCGATGAGATCAGCCCGGTGATGACGTAGAAACAGGTCGTCTTGCCAGCTCCGTTCGGACCCAGCAGTCCCACCGCCTCACCGCGTTGCAGCGACAGGCTCACATCGCGCAGGACCGGGCGCATTTTAAAACGCTTGCCGACATTGCGCACCGACAAGCCAGAATTTTGGCTGACCAGGTGCGGCGTCCCCGGCGTAACGGCGGCGCTGCTGGGAGATTGATCATGTTTGGGAGTCTTGCCAATCACCGCTGTTTCACTTCTTTTGGTTTTTGGATTTCGGAACGAACAATCCTCGAACACGGCCCGTCGAGGTGGATTTCCCGGCCGAGAGAAGCCGACTGATGCCGGTGTTGAAATTGATCTCGGCGGTCGCGCCGTTTAATTGCGTTTCTCCCCGAGTGATTTTCACGTTTCCGGACAGCGTGGCGATGCCTGTTCTCACATTATAGACACCCTCATTGCCGCGCGCGACCTCTTGCGGCGTGGTGACCACCACATTACCGATGGCGTTCATTCGAACGGCTTCTAGTTTTTTGTCTCGCCCCGGGGCGAAAAAGGCGGTGAGTGTATCGGCCCGGATCATCCGTGCGCCTTGGGTAGCCACTGCATCGCCGCGCGCTACCGCGATCTGGTGTTTTTCCCAATACTCAAGACTTTCGGACGCGGTAATGGTCTCGTTTGAGGTGATCATCCGCAAATCCTCGCCGAGGACCACGGCTACCGCCTGATCAAGATCATAGACCGCGCGGTCACCAAACACCCGGCGATCGGGTGTCTCGATCACCACCTGGCCCTGAGCTTCCAGGCGGAAGATCTCGGTCTCCTCGCTCTTGGTCTGTCGGTACAGAGCGGTCAAGGTCTGGCCGGCGACACTGGTCGTGCCCCGGGTCGCCTTGGCATTACCGCGCGCGATGTACATCTTTTTTTCGCTGATCCACTCAATCCCATCATCCGCCTCGACGGTAACCGGTTGGGAATCGCCGGTTATTTTCAACTGCGCCGAGGCGCCCGAGAATGATCCACAAGCCAGCAGGACGGCCATGGCCACAAAGCCCGCTAGGGTTATCTGAGACACCCACACCGACATACCCCCCGGCTGTCCCAACGGTTGTTTCTGTGGCGAGCTCTGCGGCATCATTACGGGGCCCTCTTGGCGCCGCGCAAGACTGCCGTGCTTCGTCCGGTGAAAACAATTCGGGCTCCTCGGTCATACAAGCGAAATCCGTCGGCCTCGATCTGGCCACCCTCGCCATGCCCGCTCACCGGTTGGTCTCCCATTGCCGTCCCATCCCGTAGGTTAACCTGGGCGGACTCCGACAGGAACTGATAGCCGCGATCGTAAAACAGAGTTACGCCGCCCGACAAATCGACCAACTCGCTGGTTTTGTCATAGACGCCGGCCTGCGCCGCCATCGCTACCCAACTCGAATTGGCCATCAGAAGATCGGCTTTTGGATATTCAAGGTAGATCAGCTGATCCGATTTGCTGCGCTGTGAGGCGCTGGTAGCGGCAATTTGATAGGGCCTATTCTCCGAATCGGTCCCGACAAATCGGGGGTTATCCATCACCAAACCATCAACGTTCACGCCTGACATCGTGGCGTCACCGATGCGGATTTCGCGCTGATCGGGCAGCAGTTGTGGCCAGGCGAAGGTCAAACCGACAATCGCCAGGGCGGTCGCCGGCAGTAACAGTTTCATGAAGGCGACAAACCGGCTGGCATTAGCTCGCGGGCGGACTCGGCTCAGGAAAAAATTTCGGCGGCGTGCACTGACGGGGAGGCTTTGGGCCGGGGATTGGGCGGCCAAGCTACCAACCGCACCGGGGTTCTCGGGCTCAGCCACTCCAGGTCACCAATACAAGAAGTCCCGCCGCGCACCTCGATAGCCCTAACAGGAGCCGGCCCTCGCCGGACCGGGCCCCCGACTTAATGGCTGAAGATGTCCTCGTCACCATAACTGATCAGGTCCAGTTGCGCGCGCGTCGGCAAAAATTCAAAACAGGCCTGTGCAAGAGCAGTTCTGCCTTCCCGCGCCAAACGCATGTCCAGTATGTCGCGAATCGCGTGCAAATGCAGCACATCCGATGCAGCGTAGCGCAACTGCTCCTCGGAGAGCGTCTCGGCCCCCCAGTCGGAGGACTGCTGCTGTTTGGAAAGATCAACGCCGAGCAGTTCCCGGCACAGGTCCTTCAGACCGTGGCGGTCGGTGTAGGTGCGCACCAGCTTAGAGGCGATCTTTGTACAATAAATCGATCTGGTCATGACCCCGAGGTAGGCCTGTATGACCGCTACATCGAAGCGGGCGTAATGGAAAATCTTGGTGACGTCGGGATTCAGCATCAACGCCTTAAGATTCGGTGCGGCATAGTCGCCCTGGGCCAACTGAATCAGATGTGCCGTGCCATCTCCAGAGGAAAGCTGCACCACGCATAACCGATCGCGCGCTGCGCGCAGCCCCATGGTTTCGCTGTCCACCGCGACGGCGGCGCCAAAGTCCAGACGGTCAGGCAGATCACCCTTGTGCAGCGTGATTGTCATCCAGTCGCGACCTTTTTCATGTTGAGGCGGTCGGGCATGGTGCCCAGGAGAAGACTCGAACTTCCACGACCTTTCGATCACTGGCACCTGAAGCCAGCGCGTCTACCAATTCCGCCACCTGGGCGCCCCATGTCCACTCATCAAGGCTCATCAATCGACTTACCGGCCGTTTGAAGCCATGGTTAGCCTCTCTTTTAGCGACGCGCGCGGAATTATCAAGCGTTGTCATGCGCTGGCGGTAATTTAGGTTGTGAAATCCGCCTCTCACATTCCGGGCTGGGCTTGTGCTATAAGCCGCTATCGGTCTTGAGGGTGCCGCCAAAGGGGAGTAGAGGCGCATGCACGGTAAGCGGGTTACGGTGTTCGGTGGAGCAGGCTTTATAGGTCGCACGATCGTTCGTGAATTAGCGCGGCGCGGCGCGCGGGTAACCGTGGGGTGCCGCGACGTGGAGCGCGCTAAATTTTTGAAACCGATGGGCGTCGTGGGTCAGGTCACACCAATCAAGGTGGACGTGACCAATGCCGGGCAGATCGCTTGGGCGCTAGAGGGCGCCGATCTCGTGATCTCCCTGGTCGGTATTCTGTATCAGTCTGGGCGCAACACCTTCGACGCGGTTCAAGCCAGCGGGCCGGGGCTGATCGCTCGGGCCGCCGTCGATGCCGGTGTCAGCCAGCTGCTGCACGTCTCGGCGATCGGGGCGGATGTCGGGTCGGCATCCAGTTACGCCCGTTCAAAGGCGTTGGGCGAGGCGGCGGTGCGCGAGGCCTTTCCGGCGGCTACGATCCTGCGACCTAGTATTGTCTTCGGCCCAGACGACCACTTCTTCAACTTTTTCGCCGGCTTGGCCGGTATAGCGCCAGTGCTACCGTTGATTGGTGGCGGCCGGACTTTATTCCAGCCGGTCTTTGTTCAAGATGTCGCCGCAGCCGCATTGGCGGCGCTGGCGCGGTCTGATGCCCAGGGCAAGACCTATGAACTCGGCGGCCCGAAGGTCTACAGCTTCCATCAGTTGATGGAGCTTATGATGGCGCATACAAAACGGCCGCGACGGTTGGTCAATGTGCCGTTCTGGTTAGCGAGCCTGGAGGCAAGCGTGCTGGAAATGCTACCCAAACCGATTTTGACTCGTGATCAGGTCGAATTGTTGAAGATCGACAATGTGGTCAGTGACGGTGCGGCTGGCTTGCCTGAACTGGGGGTCGAAGCGACGCCCTGCGAGACCGTGCTGCCAACCTATCTGGACCGGTTCCGGCCGGGCGGACGGTTCAACCGCTCGCGGGTTCATGCATAGCCCTCACAGACGGCTAAGCACGCTCTCTTGTTGCCGTCATTCCGCCGATTTCACCAAGGTAGGATGACGGCGGCATCAGGATTTTATAGATAAATCCAGACCAGCAATGCGCCGCCAAGAAGCAGGCGGTAAATGACGAATGGCATGAAGCCGGCGTGCCGGAGCCAAGCCATCATCACGGATATCGAGATCAATGCGGCAAGGAAGGCAATACCGGCGGCAATCGCCGCGTCGAAGCCAAGCTCCAGATCGCCGGTTTGATGAATATTCAAGCCGGCCAGGGTTGCCGCGCCGAGAATCGCCGGGATGCTAAGCAACAGCGAGAACCGGGCCGCGTCGGCGCGCTCGAACCCGATCATTCGCGCCGCCGTCATGGTCACCCCGGAACGACTGGCCCCTGGAATCAAGGCTAGGACTTGGGCGAGGCCGATAAACAGCGCGGCAGCATAGCTCATATGCTCGAGGCGCCGGATAGTCATTCCCACCCGGTCGGCGATTCCAAGCACCACGCCAAAGCCGATCGTCGACCAGGCAATCACCTCGGTCGTCCGCAGGGCATCGCCAAGATATTGAGAAACGAAATAACCAGCCGCGACCACCGGTAACGACGCTAGAGCAATCAGCGAGAATAGGTCTAGCCCGGCACTGTCGCTTCCCTTGAGCGCCTGTAACAAGCCGAGCAACATTCGGCTGATATCGCGCCATGAATAAACCATCACCGCGCCAAGCGTTCCCACATGGACTGCGATATCAATGACCAAGCCCTGATCTGGCCATCCCAGGACATGTGGAACAAGCGCGAGATGTCCCGACGAGGAAACCGGCAGGAATTCAGTCAGACCCTGGATCACCGCCAGTATGGCAAGATGCAAGAGGGGCAATATACCTCCGACGTTTGTTTACGTTTTACCGTAGTAAATTGGATATCCGACGATGTCTTTCTATCGCCGAATCGTTGAATTCTATCACGACTTTTCTGGAGAATTAGATTTGAATTCGTCCAGCAGCTGATCGCGCGCTCCGGGTTCAGCGATAATCTGTCACCCCACCCCAATCACAGGGCGAACACCCGCTTGAAGAAGCTCAGCATCTCGGCATTGGCATAGTCCGGCTGCTCATAAGGCACGAAATGGCCTGCCTCTGGGACAATGGTGACCTCGGCCTGACGAAAATAATCGTGCAGGTGATCGCTCCACTCCGCTTTCAGCACCGGGTCGCTGGCCCCCCAGAGCACCCGCGTCGGCATCGCCAGGGGCGGCAGGTCAAGGGGAGCCTGGTTCAACTGACGAATTCGCGCGTCGTGAAATCCGACATACCAGTCAAAGCCTCCCTGTATATTGCCAGGCGTCATGAAATTATCGACCCACAGGTCCAGATCTGCGTCGAAGGCGTGCGGATCATGGGCCCAATGGGAGAGAAAATTCTTGAAGTAGATCCGGCAGGTGTCGCGATTGTAGCCGACCAGTTCCGCCGCCCAGGGTTGCTGATGAAACGACTGGTACCAGATTTCTCTGAGATGCTCAGGCTCGGCCCAGCGCCGGCCAATGCCGGGATAGGGGCAATCGAAGAACAGCAGCCCGGCGACCCGATCCGGCCAGCGCCGAGCGAAGGCATGGGCTGCATAGGCGCCGACGTCGTGACAGATGATCCCCAAATGCTGCAACCCAAGGCGGTCAGCCAGATGGAGGAGGTCTTCGGCCAAAATGTCCGGGTTGGTCGTTGTCGTGTCATCGGGATCTAGCAGCCGGGTCTTACCGAATTTCCGTAAATCGGGCGCAATCACATCGAAAGTCTCGGCCAAGGTTGGAATATTTTTATGCCAGATCCCGGAAAATTCCGGCCAACCATGCAGCAGCACCAGCGGCGAGCCTCTGCCGGCGCGCAGATAGTGGATATCCAAGTTGGTCGTCTCAAGTCTGTTCGAGGTTACGTTGACCATGGTTCGGACCCACTTCCAGCCGGTGATGGCGCCTCTTCGGGCAGTCTGCCCGCTCAGAGCCGGCTGTCCAACCCCGAGCGGTGCCGTGCAAGGATGGGTGATGCTCTTGCAAGGACGGGCGCAACGCGGGAAAACTGTCGCACCCCGTCAAGGATTGGAGGTTTGCCATGTC
Source organism: uncultured Alphaproteobacteria bacterium (assembly GCA_937776645.1). Lineage (GTDB taxonomy): Bacteria > Pseudomonadota > Alphaproteobacteria > Thalassobaculales > Thalassobaculaceae > JADHLJ01. Next base: position 81,002 of record CALMRI010000007.1, read on the forward strand.
GGTTGCCGAAGACAGTCGTTCCGAGGAACCCGCCGAACAGCCCGGCGCCTTTGGACCGTTCACCGGCGCCAATGCCTGGACCGGCTCCACGCTGAATGCCGATGCGGGCGTGGTGACGCTTGCCGCCGATTGTCTGGCGGAGATCGACCAAACGCTGGGCGTGCTCAAGGCCAACCCGTTGCCGGTGCTCAGGCTTTCGCCTGATGACGTGGAGATGCCGGCCTGCGCCGCGACCATGACCTCGGTGCGCTGGGAACTGGATCAGGGGCTTGGCTTCGCCATAATCGACCGCCTACCGCTGGACCGGATGAGCAACGAGGAGGCGACGGCGATCTATTGGTTGCTGGCGCGGATGACCGGGCGGCCGGTGGCGCAGAAATGGGTTGATGGGCGGATGCTGTATTCGGTGACCGATCTCGGCAAACCTTCGGGCAATGGCGTCCGGCCCGATGTGACCAACGAGGACCAGAGTTTCCACACCGACAATTCCTACAATCTTTGCCCGCCGGATCATGTCGGACTGCTCTGCCTGCACCCGGCGATGGAAGGTGGAATCAGCCGTGTGGTCAGCATGACCGCGGTGCATAACCGTATGGCGGCGGAACACCCGGCCCTGATTGGGCGCTTGTATGAACCGTATTTTTTTGACCGTCAGCGGGAACATGCCGACAGCGACGCCACGACGATCCACCGCCCGGCCCTGGCCCACGAGGATGGTGGTCTGCGTGTGCGGGTCTCGCGGAACCTAATTTTTCAAGGCTACAAGCTGGTCGGCAAGGCGGCCGACCGACGCAGCGAGGCGGCGATCGATGCCTGGTTTTCGATCGTCGACGACCCGGCGATGTACCGGGAGTTCTTTTTCGAGCCCGGCCAAATCCAATTCGTCAACAACCGGATCCTCGGCCATAAGCGCACCCGATTCACCGACTGGCCGGATGCCCAGCGCAAACGCCACCTGATGCGGGTTTGGCTGCGCGAAAAGGGTCGAAATTTTTATAACGGCTGAAGGTGGAACGGTTGACGCTGGCGGTCCACTCTCCTCGTGCCACACACGACCCCGTGACCGAAGGTGATAGGCCGTACTGGACAATGATAGAGGGCGATTCACGCCTTAGTCTTTATCGCTTCGCGATCCCGGCTAAGTCGATCGCGTCCTAGCGTTAACCCGGCTTGTCAGCCTTGCCCGGAAACGGCCGGAACTTGGTGGCCGACCAGGCGCCATCGATGGCCAGCACATGGCCGGAGATAAATGACGCGTCGTCCGAGCACAAAAAGGCGATGCCGTTGGCGATATCCTCCGGCGCGCCGACCCGGCCGAGCGGGGTGGCGTTCAGGGTCATGTCGCGGAAGTATTCGTTGGTCTCGAAACGGTCGCGGTTCATCGGTGTCAGAATCATTCCCGGCGCAATGGCGTTCACCCGGATATTATCGGGACCATAATCCGCCGCCATGTTTCTCGTCAGGCCGATTACCGCCGCCTTGGTCGCTGAATAGATCGAACTGCCGGGCACTCCCATGATGCCGTAGATCGAGGCGATGTTGACGATCACCCCACCCTTTCGACGCTCCCCATTGTCGCCTTTCGGGCCGCCCTCGCGGATTGCCGTGACAGCGGCGCCGGCGCAGCGGAACAGCGCCCGCAGATTGATGTCGAGGAACCGATCGAGATCCTCGTCGTTGGTTTGATGAACCGCCGTCGAGGCCCCTATACCGGCATTGTTGACCAGGATGGTCATACCGCCGAAGGCTTGTTTACAGTTCTCGACCATCGCCGCTGGTGCGTCGGCGTCGGTGATATCGCGGGTCTCGGCAATACAGCGGCCCCATCCCGCTTCTTGCGCCCTTGCTTTGGCGAGCCGCGCGGTTTCCGCCGCGCCTTCGCCATTGCGATCAACCGCCAAGACATCGGCGCCATCGGCAATCAGCCTGAGTGCGGTGGCGCGGCCAATACCGGATCCGGCGCCGGTGATGATTGCCGCGTGGCCTCTAAGTCTGTCGCTCATGGCAAGCTCCCAGGGTGGATGGGAAAAGTCGGCGAAGAAGGAAAACGAGTCACTTTAGTCATGCACATCATCAGGAAACGGCCGGTATTTCGTGGTCGACCAACCACCATCGATAGCCAGGGTCTGGCCGGTGATATACGCAGCATCGTTGGAGCACAGGAAGGCGATGCCCGCGGCGACCTCTTCCGGTTCGGCGGCGCGACCGAGCGGGGTTTGCCCGATCAACCCTTCGAGGAAGAACGCGTCATTGTCTTCGAACCGGCTTTTGGTGAGATTGGTTTTGATCAACCCCGGCGCGACGGCGTTCACCCGAATGCCATAGGGGCCGTAGTCGGCGGCCATGTTTTGGGTCAGCCCGATCACCGCCGCCTTGGAAGCGGAATAGATCGAGCTGCCGGGGAATCCCCGGAGGCCGAAAACTGAGGCGATGTTGATGATGCAACCACCTTGGCCGGCCTCGCGCATGGCCGCCACGCCTTCACGGGCATAGCGGAACAGCGCCCGAATATTGATGTTGATAAACCGGTCAAGATCTTCGTCCGAGGTGGTATGAACCGGCTTGGCCGCGCCAATCCCGGCGTTGTTGACCAGGATCCGCGGGCTCCCAAACTCCGCCTTGCAACGGGCCACCATCTCAGCCGGGGAGCCATCTTCGCCGACGTCCGATTTCGCGTGCGCGCAGCGCCCGGGTCCATTGCCGGCAAGTCGGGCGGTTTCGGCCACACCGTCCGCGTCACGGTCGATTGCCAGCACATCGGCACCGTCGGCCACGAAGCGCAGGGTCGTCGCGCGTCCGATCCCGGATCCGGCGCCAGTCACGATGGCCGGCATGCCTTCCAGTCGTTCAGCCATTTTGTATCTCCCGTTCGTTAACTCGCCGTCCAACCGCCATCCACCGGCAGCGCTACGCCGGTGATGAAATCCGCCTCGTCCGACAGGAAAAACATCACCCCGGCGGCGATGTCCTTCGGCTGCCCAAGACGACCCAGCGGGATACCGACCTCCATGGCCTCTATCCGGCTGCTGTTGTCGCCTTCGAACATCCCGGTAAGCATCGGCGTAAGAGAGGCCACCGGCAGGATAGTATTGACCCGAATTTTCTGCTTTGCCAATTCAAGTGCGCTGGCCTTGGTGAAGGCGATCGCTGCGGCCTTGCTGGTGGCATAGACGGTGTTCCCGGCGCGGGGCTTCACCGCTGAGGTCGAGGCGATGTTGACGATCGACCCACCGCCGCGCTTGTCCAGTTCCGGCACCCCATATTTGGTGAAGTGAAAGATCGATTTCACATTGGCCTCAAAAACCCGGTCATAGAGACTCTCGTCCATGTCCACGACGCGAACCGGGCGATAGGAAAGCCCGGCATTGTTAACGATGATGTCGAGGCCGCCGAAGGCCTTCACCGTTGCCGTGATCACCTCCTTGACGGGGCCGGCCTTGCCAATATCCGCCTCCATTGCGATCGCCGCGTCGCCCAGCGCATCGGCGGTGCGCCGGGCGTTATCGCCGACGATATCGACCACTACGACCTTGGCGCCAACCGCCACCAGCCGCTTCGAGATTTCCGTTCCGAAACCACCGCCACCGCCGGTGACGATGGCGACCTTGCCCTCTAGACTCATGGATCTGCCTCCCATCATGCACGCGATTGGCTCCGCGTTGGACCCTTACTATACTCGCTCGGAACCGCGAGACGGATCGGGAGAGTGATGATGGATTTCGGCCATTTTAGCCTCATGGGATACCGCGAGAAGGGTTACCCGACCGAACGGGTGTTCAAGGAGCACATGGAACAGGTGAAATTAGCCGATGTGTTGGGCTTTGATATTGCCTGGTTCGCCGAGCACCATTTTTCCAACTACTGCGCCTGCTCGTCACCGCTGCTGATGGCCGCAGCCTGTGCGCCGATTACCAAGAGAATTAGGCTCGGAACGGCGGTGATCGTCAGTCCGCTCTACGAGCCTTCGCGGGTGCTGGCTGAGATCGGAATGGTTGACGCGATCAGCGGCGGGCGGTTGGTGCTTGGCGTCGGCAGTGGATATCAGCCCTACGAGTTCGAACGTTTCGGCGCTGATATCACCAAGTCCAAGGAGATGATGGACGAATTCCTCGAGATGGTGGAACGCGCCTTCACCCAGACCGTCTTCAGTTATGATGGCAAGCACTACCAGATGCCTGAGACCCATATCAGCGCCCGCACGGTCAATGGGGTGCCGGAGATCTGGATCGCCGGGGATGGCGAGGCCGGTCACCGGATGGCGGCACGGCGCGGCTATGTGCCGATGTTCACCGGTCGTTGGAAGGGGGCGGATTATATCGGCGAGATGCGCGGTCGGCTGGAGCAAGCGTGGAGCGCCGAGGGTAAGGACCCGAAGGTGCTGCCGATGGGCTATCAACGTTTCCTTTGCGTGACCGAGAGCCGGGCTGAGGCGCTGGAATATGCCGACCACTGCCGCCATCAGATCCGCCTGGCGTCGGCATTGCGCCGCCGCGCTGAGGTGATGAATGATGGCATGATGAACGAAATCCCGTTCCCGGATGAACCGCCCTTGGAGGAGATGCTGGATAATCTGCTCATCGGTGATTGCCAGACTATCGCCGAACGGCTGGCGGCGGAAATACGCGTTGGCCGGCCGAGCCATGTGATGTTTCACGTTCAGGTCGGCGGCTCGGCCCAAGCCCAAGCCCTGAACTCAATGGAAAAATTCGCCAGTAACATTCGACCGATGCTGGAGAAGGAACTGGGCCCGTTGAAGGATATTGGCGCCCCGCTGCCGCAAGCGGCGGCGTAAGGAGACAGCGTTGCCGGCAAGTTTTTCGCGGCAAGATTGGTAAGGCGATCTCCAATCCTGGTTATTGGCACCGGCGGTAATCGGAAGATGAAGTCAACGCCTATTTGATCGAAGGGACCCGTCGAGAGATCGGGCCGGGAACAGAGATCGAGAAAAAGGGAAGGTCCGTTGCGATCACTCCTGCTTTTCTTAGCGCCGACTTTTAATGCTGACGGGTCTCCGCCGCCACGATCTCGCTCATGAAAGGTGCCGCGATGTCGGCATTGATCTTGCAGTCGAGGAATATCGGTCCCTCGGGGTTGCCAAGCATCGGCGCCAGCGCCTCCAGCTCATCTAAGGTCCGAACGGTGTGAGCATCATAGCCGAAAGCCTCAGCGATCGGGGCGAAGTCCACATCCGGGAACACCGACTTGGCCACTGGTAGCTGGCGCATCCTGAGGAAATGTAACTCCGCCCCATAGGCGCAGTCATTCATCAGCACGACCACCAACGGCAGGTCCTCGCGCACCACGGTTTCCAACTCACCCATGGTCATCAGGAAGGCGCCGTCTCCGACCACCAGGACCGTCGGCACTTCCGGCCGCGCCTTGGCGACGCCGAGCGCAGCGCCGAACCCAAGACCGATGGAGGCGAAATCGTTGGTCATCTTAAAATATTCCGGCCCCGGCACCGACAGGTACGGCAGCACGCCGAGGAAATTACCAGAATCGTAGACCATGCTTCTTTTTTCCGGCAACAACCGGTCCAAAGCCACCGCCAACGAGCGCGGATCGACGGTCCGGGCGGTATTGGCCGGTTGGAAATCCTTGGTGATGGTGAAGGCCTTCAGGAAATCCTGGGTCTCGGCGCCATGGAACGGTTTGTTGGCGGCGGCTCGATCCGGCAGCGCGTTGATCAATTGCTCGGCCACCAGCTTGGCATCGCCGACGACCGCCACGTCGGCGGTGGTCCAGCGACCGATGCTGGCGCGCAGCGCGTCGACTTGGATCAACGGCACATCGGCGGGCAGCGACTCGCCGAAGCTCATGGTCAGGATGTTGAGCCCGGCGCCAAACACCAGCACGCAATCGGCCTCGCTGGCCATGCGCCGGGCGGCGGAATGCGAAAACGAGCCGATAATCCCGAGGTTGAGCCGGTGTCCCCGGAACATATCCTTGCCCTTGGCGGTGGTGGCGAGCAGCGCTCCGGTCTTCTCGGCGAGCGCGATCAGGGCGCCCTTAGCTCCCGACTTATGCGCCCCATGGCCGGCCAGGATCAGTGGTTTTTTGGCTGTCGAAAGCAGCGCTGTCGCAGCGGTGATCGACTGGCTGCGTGCTGGTTTTCCCGGGCGCGGCGGTATAGGCTTGGCGTCGACCGGTGCCGGTCCCTCGTCATCAGCCGGGATCTCGATCTCCGCCTCCTGGACGTTCACCGGCAGTAGCAAGACCACGGCAGTACCACGCCGGGCGGTGGCGGCGGCATCGGCCAGGGTCTGCCGCGCGGTCTTGGCACTGGTCGGAATGAAGGTGCGGATACCGACCGCCTTCAAGACAGAGCTGGCGTCGACGCCCTTGTAATCCGGCCCCTGACTGTTTGTTGACCCGCCCGGGATGGCAACATCACCTTGGATGATCAGCACCGGGTTACCGGTTCGGTTGGCGAAGGTGGCGCCATGCAAGCCATTGGTCATCGCCGGCCCGCGCCCAACGCAAACCACCGCCAACCGTCCGGTTGCGGCGGCATAGCCATCGGCCATGGTTATCGCAATATTCTCATGCCGGGCACCGATGAAATCGATCCCCACCGCGTCCAGGGTCACGCAGAAATGAGCGGTGTCGTCGCTCATCAAGCCAAAGACCGTGTCGACGCCCATCGCCTTGATATCCTCGGCGAGGATTTGATAGACATGCGTCGTTCGGCCCGTTGCCGTGCCCGGTTTTTCTTGTACTGCCATCGTCTTGCCCCCCTGTTTCCCGCAGCGGCGGGAAGATCCTGGGGGAGCCTAGGACTGATGTCACCACTGTGTCGAGCATTCTGGACTGGCTTGGCGGCTACAGTGGCGATCCTCTACGCTGGTGATCGCCCGCACAGTCAAAAGCCGCGCGGCGGTTGGATCCCGCGAAGAAGAAAACAGGCACCGGCCGGATCGAAGATGTGGCGGCGGCGGCGGAAGCTGGCAACACCACTAAGCTAGGCTCCGGCACTGGACCGCCGGGTTCAAATAATGAGCCAAGGAGGAATTCGGCATCATCGGCGTCGTCGGAAACAGAAATCCCATGTCGAGCCGCTGATGTCCCGACATGAAACGATCGGCGAAATTGCGGTGCATGGAGGCGTCGTAGACGGTCAGGGTCGGGTGTGGACTTTGCCCCGCAGGCCGCCAAGTGTCGTCACACTGGTCTTGAAGACATTGATAGGCACCGACGGGATATCGACCCAGCCCTTTACTGTGCACGGTGTCTTCGCCAGGGCCCCGCGGTCAGAGAGCGGGAGGTAACGGTCGGTTGCATCGCCGTCAAGGTACGCGATTGGGCGTCAAACCGAGCCGGTCCAAAGGGTAATTGGGACTGCGTTTCCATCGTGTAAAATTACTCGATCGCGGTGAATAGACGCTTGCCGCCGATCCTGAAACCGTTGATCGCCGAGCGCCCCGCCACCGAGCGTAACCAGTCGATGAAGGCTTGCCCCTCGCGGGACTTCACATGGCCATGCCGCTTCTTGGAGATCAGGATGACGCCGTATTCGTTGCGCAATCTCGGGTCGCCTTCGACCAGCACCCTGAGGTCACGTTTATTGGCGAAGCTGAGCCAGGTGCTGCGATCGCTTAACGCATAGGCGCCCATCGCCGCGCCGACATTTAAGGTCGCGCCCATCCCTGATCCGGTCTGGCGGTACCAGGTTCCCGACGCTGCGCTTGGATCGATGCCGCCCATCGCCCAAAACTCGACCTCGCGCTTGTGAGTGCCGCTATTGTCGCCGCGCGATACAAAGGCCGCCCCGACCCGCGCGATCATGACTAGGGCCTTGGCAGCGTCGGGCTCGCGCGCCGACCTGGCCGGGTCTGCGCTTGGACCGACGATGACGAAATCGTTGAACATGACCGGATAGCGCCGGACACCGAATCCCTCGGCAACGAACTTTTCCTCCGAGGCCTTGTGGTGGACCAGCAGCACATCGGCGTCACCGCTCCGCGCCAACCGGATAGCCGCCCCGGTCCCGACCGCGACCACCCGAACCTCGATCCCGCTGGTCTCGGTGAATTTGGGCAGGATATGGCGGAACAGACCGGAGTTTTGCGTCGAGGTCGTCGAGGCGACGGTTATATAGGAAGGCTCGGCACCGGAGGACTGAGTCGAAAAGGCCGTCGCAGCGACGACTATCAACGCCGTTGCGATCAATCTGGCCGCTACGGCCCGTGCCAAGTCTACCATCGGACCTAACAACATTGTTCCTCGCCTTCCTCGTAAACGGATCGCCGCCGCCACCACAGAAGTTTACCTTCAAGAAAGTCTCGGGCCAGATCGTTCTTGGGGCCATTGAAGAAGGCCGGCGCGGCGGCGCGTTCCTTGATCCGGCCACGATGGATGAAAATGATCTCGTCCGCCAGACGCTTGGCCTGGCCCAGGTCGTGGCTCGACATCACGATTTTCTTGCCACTGGTGACGGCCTGATCGATCAGGTCCTCCACCAGATGTGCCGATGCCGGGTCGAGGCTGGCGGTCGGTTCGTCGAGGAACAATATCTCGGGGTCCGGCGCCAGCGCCCGGGCCAACGCCAGCCGCTGCTGCTCGCCGAAGGACAACGCCTGCGCCTGGGTCGAGGCGTGGCGTCCAAGGCCGGTTTGCTGCAACAGTTCGGCGCAACGATCCGCCCGTTCGGCCCGGGTCACACCTCTGATCTTAAGCACGAAGTCGATATTTTCCCAGGCGGTCCGCCGCAGTAGCACCGGGCGTTGAAACACCATGGCTTGGCGCCTCTTGATCATGGCACCATCGTTGGCCGCCGGACCGTACCAGCGAACCTCGCCCTCATCGGGCTGAATCAATCCGTGACACAGCTTGAGGAACAAGGTCTTGCCAGCGCCGTTGGGACCGATGATGAAGGTCTTGGCCGGCTCGTCTGCGTTCTGGCCGCTCGCTCCACCCTCGATCCGACAATTGAGATCCTTGAGGACCCGTTTGCCATCCCTGACCAGCCCTACACCGGTCAATTCTAGCGGCAGAATGCCGAGCTCCAAGGAGGCTACTGGGGGATTGCTTGTCGGAAAAGTCTTCATGACCGCCTCTCAGGCTCGCCGAAAGCAGTGAGGCCGTGGGCGAGGATATTCAAGGCCATCGAGATCATCAGCAGAATAAACCCCAGGCCGAGGGCCAGTGCCAGATCCCCCTTGCTCGCCTCAAGCGCGATCGCCGTCGTCATGACCCGGGTGACGTTGTCGATATTGCCGCCGACGATCATCACCGCACCGACCTCCGCGATCGCCCGGCCAAGGCCGACCAGGATTGCGGTGATCAACATGAACCGGCCATCCCACAGCACTGCCGCCAGACATTGGGCAGGGGTAGCGGCGACGGATTGCAGAGTTTCGCGATATTCAAGCCAAAGCGAATGCAGCGTCTGACGGGTTAGTGAAACGATGATCGGCAGCACCAGGATGACCTGAGCGATTATCATCGCGGTGGGGGTGAACAGCAGATTGAGAACTCCGAACGGGCCGGAGCGCGACAACACCACATAAACCATCAAGCCAACCACCACCGGGGGCAATCCCATCAAGGCATTGAACATTACGATCAGCGCCTGGCGCCCGGGAAACCGACTCAAGGCGATCAGTCCCCCCAGCGGGATGCCAATCAGCGCGGCGATGCAAACAGCGGAAAGGCTGACCTTCAGCGACAATAGGATGATCCGGATCAGATCCTGGTCGCCGGACGCAACCAGCCTTAAGGCCGCTGTGAAGGCATCAAGAAACGCCTGCATAGCTAGAACCGCCGCAGGCTGATAAGTGCCAAGAGGCCGAGTGGTAAGAAAACGTCAGCCATCATCGTCGTCAAGACTTGATTAGAGGGCGATTCACGATAGCGTTTTCATCGCTATGCGTTTTCGAATCCGAGACAGTCATAGAGCGCGGGACACTCTTTAAGGTTTCGGTCCCCAAGGCGCATCAAACATTAACTTGTTCTCCTGCGATTGCAGCATCGGGCGCAGTTTAGCGGCGAAACCCATGAACTCGTCATCGGCGAAAACCCGGGCCCAATGCGCCCTGCGGTCGGCGTCATCCTCAAAGCGCCAGAGATGGCTTAAGGTGTTCATCGCGCCGATATCACCGGTGAAATATCCGCATAGTTTGCCGGCATGCTTCTCCAGCGCTGGCCAGCCCTCGTCGCGATAAAGCGTGACGACATCAATCATCTTGCCAACCACGACGGTGTAGGTACGCATCTCGTATAGAGCCATGACGGGTCTCCCTGCTTGCAGCGATTTCTAGGCAGTATGCTAACGTTATCATGAACCGGGGCGGCGGCGCGTGTTTGTCAAGATGCCCCAGCGTCCTGTAATCATCGGCTGAGCGTTACCAATTCTACGTGAAGCCAGCTAACGAAGCACCTCGACCGTTTTGGCCTTGATCAGCTCGAAATCGATCTTTGCCCCCAACCCCGGCTCGCTCGGCGCGTGGATCATGCCGTCGGCATCGGGCTGCAAATCATCGATGATACCGTATTTCTGCGCTTCTGACGGTAACAACACCTCGAAATAGGTGGTGTTCTTGATCGCCAGGATGACGTGCAGATTAGCGTAGTTGTTGAGCGAGTTGCCACCGTGATGGACCTCGTAATTCATCCCGAAAGCCTCGGCTAGGTGGGCTGTCTTGAGCAGCGCGGTGATCCCGCCCTTGACCGCCACATCGCCGCGCAGATAGTCGGTCGCTTTATTCAGGATCCAAGGCACGTAGTTGGTGAAGCCGCCCGGCGAATACTCCGTCGCCATCAGCGGTATCGACAGCTTTTCGCGCAGCTTGATGCAACCCATCAGGTCGTCTTCAGCGAGCGGATCCTCGTACCAGAAAAAATTCAATTCCTCGATCGCCCGGCCGACCTTAATCGCATGGTCGTAGGTATAGCTCCAGGTCGAATCGAGCATGATGTCATAGTCATCGCCAACCGCCTGGCGTACTGCGCGGCATACCTCGATATCCTCGCGCCAAACCGCCGGCGGATGGATCTTATAGGCGGCCCAGCCGTCCTCCTTGTATTGCACGGCTTGGTCCACATAGGCTTGGCGCGACGGCAGCACGGCGGACGAGGCATAGGCCGGAATCGACCTGCGGAACCCGCCGAGCAGCTTGTAAAGCGGAAGCTCCGCCGCCTTGGCCGCAATATCGTATAGCGCGATGTCTACCGCGCCGATCGAGCGGATGGTGACTATCCGGTTGCGCTTCCACATCGCCTGATAGAGCCGCTCGCGATCCAACGGGTCCTGGCCCATCAGGATAGGCTTCAAGGAGCGGATCAGGCCCTTGCAATCAACCTCGGCGCTGAACGTCGCCGACCCAAGGAAGGCATGGCCTTCGATCCCGTCATCGGTGCGGATGGTCAGCAAGCCAAGCGTGGTCTCGCCAACCTCGTTCGAGGAACCGGCGTGATACTTGGTCGCCGGAATGTCATTCCATTTGAACAGGGCGAGGCTGATATCATCGATCTTCATGGCGGGGCTCCCGGATGGTGCAGCTGAGATCTAATTTCGATCATCGTCGTTCCGGTGCGCCATCGGGTCTAGGCTAATTCGGGTGGCCCTGTCCGGTTATCGCGTTACCGATGCTGGCCCCAGTCTCTCAGCCGCCGGGCGACTGAGCAGAGTTCCGCTCGATGATGCCCATGCGACCGGATTGGAAATCCTCAAAGGCTGCCACAAGTTCATCCTGGGTATTCATCACGAACGGGCCATGGCGGGCGACGGGTTCGGCGATCGGCTCTCCGGCCAACAGCAAAAACCGTCCGCCGCTTTCTCCTGCCGGCCCGGAAACCCGAAGCCGCTCGCCGGTACTGAACAGCGCCATCTGGCCGTTCTGGACCGGCGCCTTGTCAACCCCAAAGCAAACTGCTCCGTCGAAAACATAGGCCGCAGCATTGAAGCTGGGGTCGATATCGATTTCCGCCTCAGCGCTGGGTTGGACCCGCCAGTCCTGCAGCCAGATCGGCGTGTGGGTGCCGATTGCGGCGGCGACCCCAAAGGCCTTGCCGGCGACAACGGTCACCTCGATCAGGCCATCGGGACTAATCGCCTTGGGGATCTTCGCTGCTGGCAGATATTGGTATCCGGGTTCGGCGAATTTATTGGCCGAGGGGAGGTTGACCCAAATTTGAAAGCCGTGCGCCAAGCCACCGGACGCTTTGAAATTCGGGCCTGGAAGCTCGGAATGCACGATTCCGGCGCCGGCGGTCATCCATTGTACATCGCCGGCCCCAATCAACTGGGCCTTACCGGTCGAATCCTCGTGCAATTTTTCCCCCGACAGAATGTAGGAAACTGTCTCGAAGCCGCGGTGCGGATGATCCGGGGCGCCGGTCGCCTGACCCGGCGCATAAGTCACTGGCCCGACCTCGTCGAGCATCAGGAACGGATCGACCTGGTCCAGACCCGTCGTCGGCATTGGGCGACGCACCACAAAGCCGGCGCCCTCGCGTTGTTGATGGGCGGTAACCACCCGGGCGATATGTCGGGGTGCTGGGGTATGGGTCATGGCTTTTCCTTTTCCCGCTCAAATCAGATTGCGCATCCGCGCCTACAGATCCGGCAGCAGGTCGGTTTCGAAGCAAGGGTTCTTGTTCAGCAGATTACCCGACCGTCAGGATGGATGTGGCAGCGGTAGACGATTGGCTCGTGGTCAGGGTTTGCTTACGAGTCTTGCCCAGATAATAAGCCTGGGCGTACATGCCGGCCAGCATGGTCAACGCGACGTTCAGCAGATGCGCCCGTAGCCGTTCATGCCAGAGCAACGCATGTTCGGCACGCGGCGGCGCGTCACCACCGCTCGCCAGCATGCCGGGATAGCAAAAACCCATTGGCATGATCGCCACTTTCTCGGGATCGAAGAATGTCGGTCTCGTGCACCTGGGTCCCCAGCGCCTGACCGATGGTCAATAATCGCGCGGCCGGATTGGCGACGGCCACCGGCCGGGGGTCTAGCGGCAAATGCGCGACGCAATGCCGGCAGGCGCGGATCTCATTAAGCGGTGTCGAGGGTGTTGGTCACAGGGCGTCCAGTAAACGGGGGTCCGGAATTTGGTGCCGGGTGGGCGAGAATGCAGGGCCCGAGCCGGCGGATAGAAGCCGGAACAGGCTATCGGCCAGCCGCCCGAAGCCGGGGCCGTCCTAATTCTTCGGCGAGGCGGTTGGTCAGTTCAGCTAAACCCCCGAGTGCGCATAGATCCGTACGGAGGCGCTTAACGCGTCTGGGTGAAGTCACCGGTTTGGGCATCCATGGTCCATAGCGCACCTTCGGCGATGTCGAACCAGGCTCCGTGCAACGAGAGTCTCTTTTTGTCCTCGAGAATTTTAACGCAGGGAAATGTGCGCAGATTGTCGATCGAATAGCGGATCGAGACGCGCTCAAGCGCCCTCTGCTGTTCTGAACTGGTCATCCAGCCTCCCGACGATATTGCGGCGGCTGCAGGCTTAAGAAGATCCATCCACTTGCCGATGAAATCACCTGGTGAGAGAGGTTCTTCGGTCGGATTCAACGCGGCTTCGATGCCACTGCAGCGGCCATGTCCCATGACGACGATGCTCTTAACCTTGAGGCTTTGGACCGCAAACTCTAGCGCGGCCGAGGTGGAGTGATAGGCGCCATCCGGTTCATAGGGCGGCACCAGGTTCGCGACGTTGCGCACGGCGAAGATCTCGCCTGGAGCGGAATCGAAGATGATTTCTGGAGCCGCGCGTGAATCGCAGCACGCTATCACCATGACCTCGGGCGTTTGGCCATGATCAGCCAGCCGTCGGTAGCGCTGCTGCTCATGGGAAAACCGCTCACCTCTGAAGACTCGGTAACCGTCCATCAACCGTTCGGGAAATTTCATTATCGTCCGCTGGTAAGTTTGACGTTGTATGAGTGAGAAATGGCTAGCCTGCAAGAAATCCGTAGCGAACAACAAACCGCGACAGGTAGGCGCATTGTACACAATCGTGCAAAATGCTAGATCACCCGCCGTCGCGACCTCCCTGGGAGATGTCACGCGACCCACAGACTTAGAGGCCCGGAACGAAGAAGGATGAGCTGATGAAATACGATGTCGTGGTTGTCGGCGCCGGAAATGCTGCCATGTGCGCTGCTCTGGCGGCCGAGGAAAGTGGTGCCAAGGTATTGGTGCTGGAAACCGCGCCGGAACAGCTGGGCGGTGGCAACACCAGGTTCACCGCCGGCGCGATCCGCACCGTTTATAATGGTGTCGATGATCTGCGCGAGCTGATGCCGGATCTGACCGACGCCGAGTGCGCGATCACCGATTTCGGTACCTATACCGAAGATCAGTTCTTCGACGACATGTTCCGGGTGACTGAGTTTCGCACCGATCCCGAGCTGGTCGAGATTCTGGTAAAGAACAGCTTCGAGACCTTGAAATGGCTGAGCGGCAAGGGTGTCCGTTTTGCGCCAATCTGGGGCCGGCAAGCCTTTAAGATCGATGGGCGTTTCGTGTTTTGGGGTGGTCTCACCGTCGAGTCGGTCGGCGGCGGCCCCGGCCTGGTGGAAGCACAATGGAAATCGGCCCGCGACCGGGGAGTCGACATCTTGTTCGAGGCCCGCGCGCTCGACCTGCTCAGTGACGGCGCCAAGGTTCATGGTGTGAAGATCCGCCATGAAGGCAAGATCAAGGAAGTCTCTGCCAAGGCGGTGGTCCTGGCGGCTGGCGGCTTTCAGGCCAATACCGAATGGCGGACCCGTTATCTCGGCCCTGGTTGGGATCTGGCAAAGGTTCGCGGCACCCCCTACAATGTGGGCGACGGCATCCGCATGGCGACAGATGTTGGCGCCAGCACGGCCGGAAACTGGTCAGGCTGTCACGCGGTCGGTTGGGAGCGTAACGCGCCGGAATTCGGTGATCTGGCGGTCGGCGATGCCTTCCAGAAACACAGCTATCCTTTCGGTATAATGGTCAACGCCACCGGTCGGCGCTTCGTCGACGAGGGGGCCGATTTCCGCAACTACACTTATGCTAAATATGGCCGAGTGGTGCTGAACCAGCCGAACCAGTTCGCCTGGCAGATCTTTGATCAGAAGGTGACCCATCTGCTGCGAGACGAGTATCGCATCCGCCAGGTGACAAAGGTGACCGCCAAGACGCTGGAGGAGCTGTCGACCAAGCTTGAGGGCGTCGACGCGGCGGCGTTCGTCGATGAGATGAAACAATGGAATGCAGCAGTGCAAACCGAAGTGCCGTTCAATCCGAACATCAAGGATGGACGCAGCACCAATGGCCTCGATGTGGTCAAGTCGAATTGGGCCAACACCATCGATGAAGGGCCGTTCGAAGCCTACCAGATCACCTGCGGCATCACCTTCACCTTCGGCGGTGTGCGGATCGACGGTAACGCCCAGGTCCAGAGTACCGACTACAAGCCCATAAACGGCCTGTTCGGTGCTGGTGAGATGGTTGGCGGCATCTTCTTCTTCAACTACCCCGGTGGTAGTGGCCTGATCAACGGCGCGGTGTTCGGCAAGATCGCCGGGCATTCCGCCGGACGGGCGGCGATGGTTGGCCAGCGCTCGGCGGCAACGGAATAGAGCCGTTTGCTTGGCCTTGGTGAAGCCGGTCCGGGTCAGTGCATCCGTGAAAACAAGGGCGTCCTGGCTGGAGATGAGCCGGATCCCGGTGCGCGAGGCGCTGCGCCGGCTTGAGGCGGATGGGTTGCTGACCCTCGCGCCCTATCGAGGCATGGTGATCTTCGAACTCGATCATCAGACGGTAATGGAGCTGTATTTCATGCGCGAGTTGCTGAAAGGGACTGCCGCAGGACGGCGGCGCGGCGGGCCTCGGACGCGGAGGTCACGATCCTGAAGACATTGTGGAGAGCGAGCTTAGCGCTGTTGGCAATCCGCAAAAGATTGCCAGCTACAACAAGCATTTTCACAGTGCGTTCTAGCGGGCGGTGCATAATTGCTATCTGTTGAAGACCCTAAACGTGCTTAGCGACGCGATGGCAGTAAAATCGGCCTGATGGTCCTCGCCGATTGGCGTCATCATCAGGCCGATTTTACTGCCCGCGCGTGCCCAGGAATTTTGAGTCACCGTTGGATTAGCCTAGAATTCCAACCAACAAGACAGGGTCGCCTGAGCCTGAGAGGACCGGTCAATGAAGTTCGGCATCTTTTATGAATTGCAATTGCCACGCCCCTGGACCGACGAGAGCGAACGCACGCTGCTGAAGAACGCGATCACCCAGATCGAGTTGGCGGACAAGCTCGGCTATGACTATGCCTGGGCGGTGGAACATCACTTCCTTGAGGAATATTCCCATTGTGCGTCGCCGGAAGTGTTTCTCGGAGCAGCTAGCCAGCGGACCAAGCAGATCAGGCTCGGTCATGGGGTGATCCAGACTACGACCAACCAGCCGCACCGGGTGGCCGAGAAGGTGGCGACCCTTGACCTGCTCTCGGACGGTCGGGTTGAGTTGGGCATGGGCGAGGGTGCCGGGCCGGCCGAACTACATCCCTTTGGAACCCAGGTCCGCACCAAGCGCGACCGTTGGGAAGAATCTGTCAAGGCGATCATCCCGATGTTCACCAAGACCGATTGGGAGTTTCATGGCGAGTTTCATGATTTTCCGGCCCGCAACGTGGTCCCCAAACCCTATCAGAAGCCCCACCCGCCGCTTTGGGTCGCCTGCTCGAATATCCAGACCATCGCCAAGGCCGGCGAGTGGGGCATGGGCGCGCTTGGCTTCACCTTCGTCAGCCCTGAAGCGGCGCGGGCATGGGTGCATCGCTATTACAACGCGCTGCTAAAGGAAGACGGCCGGCTCTGCGACTATCCGGCGAACCCGAATATAGCCATGGTCAACGGTTTTATGTGCGCCGAGACCGACGAAGAGGCATGGGAGAAGGCTTCGGGTTGGACCTTCTTCGTGTTTGCGCTGGGCCATTACGGCCGCCAGGGCATCGAGGCGCCGGGCACCGGCGATCTATGGGCCGCGTACCAGGATTGGAAGGGCAGCGAGCAGGAGGCCAAAGCGTTGGAAAGCGGTCTGATCGGTTCGCCCGAAACCATCCGGAAGCGGCTCAGGATGTTCGAGGAGGCGCACGTCGATCAGGTCATCCTGTTGAACCAGGCTGGCAAGACCAGCCATCAGCACATCTGCGACAGCCTGAACTTGTTTGCCAAGGAAGTGATGCCCGAATTCCATGATAGGCAACCAGAGCACGATGCCTGGAAGGCCGATGTGCTGAGCCGGCGCATCGAGCTGGAAGACCTGGAAACCGAGGGTTACAACATCT
Source organism: uncultured Alphaproteobacteria bacterium (assembly GCA_937776645.1). Taxonomy (GTDB): domain Bacteria; phylum Pseudomonadota; class Alphaproteobacteria; order Thalassobaculales; family Thalassobaculaceae; genus JADHLJ01. The sequence goes on from CALMRI010000007.1 coordinate 98,266, forward strand.
TCAGCCACCAGAATAAGGATATCGTGCGGCTCAGTCCGGATGAGCTAAAGGCGATGATGGCGGCCAAGGAAGCCGTGGCAGCCGGGAACGATGACTGACGCCGAACGCCGCCATGGTGTCCGGGAAAATATAACCCGTCGTCCTGGCGAACGGCAGGACCCACGCCTGAGGATGTTCACTGTAACCGATGGGCGAGGAATAGGAGCAGTCTGTCGCCATTATCAGCCATTGTCGCCACCGAGCCGCCTCAGGCTTCGGCCCTGCCGTTCGCCAGGCCGCGGGTCGCGGTTCCTGGATGCCAGTGAGCGAACGCTGAGATGATGAACGCTGTTGATGAAGGGCTTGATGCCCCGAGGATCAATCGCTTTTTGGCTTTGCATGGACCGGCTTGTCCTTGAGGCTACACCGCTTGGCGAGATCTGCGCAGTGTCCCTGTTCGGCCCGGGCTCGGTGAGCCAGAGGATGTTGTGGGCGCCTTTTCTCTTGGCGGTCTCGACGAAACCGATGACCAGGACCGAGACCTCCGGGAGCATTCGGGCAAGATGCACGGGCACTCCGGCGTCGCGCCGGAGGTGCTGAGATCCGGCAATCAGCACCGTGCCGTTCTTACCCCCGGAATGCCCGGCCGCATCGGTGATCGCGGCGACCAGTGTCAGGTTGCGGGCGATTTCACCGTGATCATCGTCCCCCTGATGCGCCTGGGCAGGTAACCGTAATGGCCCTCGAAGACGGTATCCTCGATCACTTTTTCCTGGCTTTGGGACAGCAGGGCACGGGTTGGTAGCTGGGCGGCTAATCACCTGGCAGCGCTTTCAGCTGTTGTCGACTGGCCGGAACAGCGACCAGCCGACAAGGCCAAGCGTTTCCCAGCCGGTCGTGCGGGCAAATGGATCGGGGTCATCGTTCCCGGGAACCACAAAAGCGTCGATATCGTCTTGGACGGCGCGCGGGCACATCTCTCAAACCAAAACTGGTCGGCGACCCATCGAGACCAGGTCGGTCAGGACGTCGCCCGGTCGTCGGTGATGATCTGCATTGGCATGTTTCTCGCCAATTGGGCCCCGATACTCTACTGGGCCGCCGGTTGCCGTAACCGGCGCACCAAAAACCGCGAGGGTGAGAGCGCCAGGGCAACCCGGCGCTCCACCGGCCATGGCTCGCCGAGCATCTGGCTGACCATTAATTCGGCCGCCAGGACAGCCGTCATGATGCCGCGTGATCCGAGACCGGTCATCACATACAAGCCCCAGTGATAAGGTGGATCGGAGGGAAAGACGCCGCGCGGGCCATGGCGGAGGCGATCAAAGGCGTCAAGAAATTCTTCTGCCTTGACTACCGGACCGACCGCCGGCAGATGGTCCGGCATGGCGCAACGCACCGCCGCCCGGCCTTGCCAGTCACCAGTCTCTGGCGAAATCAGCATGCCGCGCATCGCCGGCGGTAGTGCCTGATGGTTCTGCTCATGCGCCTGGTGGGTTACCGGTTGTGGCCAGGCCAGCGGATCAAAGCCGGATCGTGCGTGAGTGGCGCCAAGGATATGGTGGCCGTCACGAGCCGGCGCCAGGTATCCGCCCCAGATCACCGCCGTGGCCAGGCGGGCGCTGGCGGGGGTTTCGGGAACTACGGAGAGCTGACCCAAAATAGCTTGCAAGGGGAGCCAAGATGCCGGTTCGAACGCCGCGGTTGCCTGGGCTGCGGTGAGCACCACCGTCTCCGCCTGGGCAATCAAATCGCCGGATGCATCCGCGATCCGCCATTGCCCGTCCGCTTGTGTCAGCGATGCGGCGGTTTGCGAGAACGAGGTTTCGGTCGCACCGGCCAGTGCCGCCGCGTAAGCTACGGGGTCGACAAGGCCGGCATCGGCGATCCAGAGCGCTGGCGCGCCAAGCGCGATCCCTGCTCGGTCCGAGGCTGCTTTGGAATTCAGCAGCGCCCTTGCATCGGGCCAGAGCGCCGAATGCGCCTCGAGGTGCGGCGACTTGATCTTGCGCCCACGGTGTTCGGTATCGAGCCGCAGCGCCCCACAAGGCTCCCACGCCGCGCCGCTGCGAGCGATGGCGGCCAAGGCCATGCGGTACGCGCGGTCATGAAAACCACCGCCATCGGTATCATCATGCTCCGGGCGCGCCGCGACCAAGGTCGACGGATTGCCGGAAGCTTCGGCGGCAAGACCCGGATGCCGGTCGAGCAACACCGCCGGGCGGTTCCGCCGCGCGAGCGCGTCGGCCACCGCGCACCCGGCGATCCCGGCGCCGAGGATGGCGATCCGGCCAGGCGATGAAACCGGCACCGGCATGGCGTACCACGGTGGAATGCGCGAGGGTTGCGGCGGGCCGAGAAAATTACCGGTGAGGCTCGCCTCGTTGGAGCCGAAACTAGGCCCCGTGTGAGTCGAAAACCCAACGTCTTCAAGACCCCGGTGTAGCGCGTCGGCGGCGGTGAAGGTCGCCAACGTCGCCTCGGGCGCGCTGAGCCGCGCGATCTCGGCGAAGACCTCCGGCGACCACATGGCTGGATTGCGCGCCGGCGCGAACCCGTCGAGGAACCAGGCATCGACCCGCGCCTCGGCCTCGCCCAGGACGGTCGCCGCGTCGCCAACCAGCAGGGTCAGCGCCACCCGCCCGCTGTCGAGCCAAACCCGATGGAACCCCTTATGTACCGGCGGATAAACTTCGGCCAACTGTTTTGTCAGCGTGGCCAGTTCTGAGCATGGGGCCAAACAATGTAGCAACTGCTCGCGCGATAATGGAAACCCCTCAACTGACAGATAGTGCAATCGGGCCGATGGTGGCGCGGTCTCTCGCCACAGTTGCCAGGTAGCGAGAAAATTAAGGCCACTGCCGAAGCCGGTTTCCCCGATAACGAAAAGATCACGGTCGCGCCAAGCCTGCGGCAACCGGTTACCCCCAAGAAACACCTGCCGAGCCGCCGCTAACCCGTGCGGGCCGCAGGGATAGAGGTCGGCGAAGCGGTCCGAGGTCGGGCTCGTGGCATTATTCCACACCAGACGTGGATCCAGATTGCCGGGCACCGTCGGGCGCGGGGTTTTTTTGGGAGGGTGGTAATAGGCGCCGGGCTGGGACGGGGTGACTTTCATCGGGTCAGCATGCATTCTGCGGCTCAAGGCTTCAATCACACTAAAACGCGAGTGCGCCATGTCCGATAACGACGGCCAATTTCTCCCGGAAGACGAGCAGAAGCGCATGGCGTTGAGGATGATCCTGGAAGTCTGGGAGGATGCGCTCGCCCAGGGCGTGGCTGCCGAGATGGTCGCCTCTTCCGCGATCTTTGCGGCGCTCACAGATATGATTGAAAGCTATGGCGAGGAAACCGTCGCCGAGATGGTGGCCGAATGGCCGCATCGGATTCGCGAGGGCGAGTTCACCCTCTCCGACGATGCCCAGTTCTGAGCGGGACTGAATCTAACGGCAAAAAGCGAGTATCCGTTCAAAGGCCTCCGCCGCGCCCATATGGCCGCCGATGGCCTGCATCACCTTTTGCTGATAGTTGATGTCACCCGCGCCATCGGCGCCGGTAATCAATGTCCGGATGATACCCTCGCCCTGTCAAAACGCCTGTTCGGACGGAAATTAAAGTTCGGCAGTGTGTCCAGACCGTGGCTCTGCAGCAAGCGCCTAAGAGAATGGAAACATAGTGTTTCCCAAAAGCGCCCCTTGGCGGCGAACCGGGTGCGCCGTCCTGCTGATATATAGCGTCGCGGAACTGCTAGCGACGTTCGGGTTGTCGGGTCAGGGCGAGGGCCGGCACTGATCTCAAACGATCGGAAAAGCCGCTAAACCCCGTGATAGCCCCGATACCACTCGACGAAGCGGGGGATCCCGACCTCGATCGTCGTTGTCGGCGCGTAGCCGAGGTCCCGGGTGCTGGCGTCGATATCGGCCCAGGTTTCCAGCACGTCACCGGGCTGTAGTGGGCGGTAATCGATCACCGCCTGGCGTCCACAGGCTTGCTCGATTACCCGGATATAGTCCATCAACGGCACCGACCGGTTGTTGCCTAAATTATAGAGCCGATGCGGCGCGCCCGCCTCGTTGTTCCCAGCCCCGCAATCCCCAACCCCGTTATCCTCATGTGGCGGTGTGTCGAGTGCGGCGACGACGCCGGTCACGATATCGTCGATATATGTGAAATCTCGGCTCATCTTGCCATTGTTAAAGACCTGGATGGTCTGGCCGTTGATGATCCGGCTGGTGAAGATATAGGGCGACATATCGGGTCGGCCCCAGGGGCCATAAACGGTAAAGAAGCGCAGCCCAGTCGAGGGGATGCGATAGAGATGGGCATAGGAATGCGCCATCACCTCGCCAGCCTTCTTGGTGGCACCGTAGAACGAAACCGGATGGTCGGTGCGCTGCTCCAGGGAAAACGGCATCTGGCGATTGGCGCCATAGACCGAGGAGGAGCTGGCATAGACGAAACTCCGGCAGCCGCCGGACCGCCCCATCATCGCCCGGCACGTCTCCATCATCACCAGCTGGCCGGTCAGGTTCGAGGTCAAATAGTCGACGGGTTGCTCGATCGAATAGCGCACCCCGGCTTGGGCTCCCAGATGGACCACCCGGTCGATGTCGGGATGGCGCTGGATCAGATCGAGCATCGCGTCGCGATCGGAGAAGTCCAGCTTCTCAAATGTGAACCCGTTGGCGCCTTCAAATGTGGCCAGCCGCGCATGCTTCAACGCCGGATCGTAATAGGCGTTGATCACGTCGACGCCGATCACCTGCTCGCCCCGGTCGAGCAGGCGCCGCGCGGTGTGCATGCCGATGAACCCGGCGACGCCGGTCAGTAGGATGGACATGGATGGCTCCAGGCGAATCTATCACCCTGGTTATGCCGGATCAACGCGCCGCGGCCAAGAGTCGAGCGGGTGCGTCGCGCGGCCTGAGGTTGTTGTGGCGGATTCCAGAGGAAGTAATCTGACCTAAAACCAGCGATTTCCCGACTGCTTCATGCGCGATTTGCGCGAAGTCCTAGATCAAGGTTGCGTTTTTCAACCGCCTCCAATCGCTCCGATTGTCGTGCCCGTCCTGTCGTCGTACCATTGTCGCTCACTCGAAGCCGCCCCGCACCCCAGTTGGGCACGGAGAAAACATCATGACACTCGCAGCCGTCTCGCTTGACGACAAATATGCCCTTGAACAAGGGCGGGTGTACCTCACCGGCGTTCAGGCGCTGGTGCGCCTGCCGATGCTGCAACGCCAGCGTGATGTGAAGGCCGGGCTGAATACCGGCGGCTTCATCTCCGGCTATCGCGGTTCGCCGGTTGGCGGTTATGACCAGCAACTCTGGCGGGCGCAGGACTTTTTGAAGCGCCATCACATCCACTTTCAGCCCGGCGTGAACGAAGATCTGGCCGCCACGGCGATTTGGGGCAGCCAGCAGAGCAACCTGTTTCCGGATGCCAAGTTCGACGGCGTCTTCGCCTATTGGTATGGCAAGGGGCCGGGTGTCGACCGCTGCGGTGATGTGTTCAAGCATGGCAACATGGCCGGCCCGGCCACCCATGGTGGCGTGCTGCTGATTGCCGGTGATGATCACGCGGCGAAATCCTCGACCGTGCCGCATCAGAGCGAATACGCCTTCATGGACGCCAGTATCCCGGTGCTGAACCCGGCCGGTGTCCAGGAAATCCTGGATTTCGGTATTCTTGGCATGGAGATGTCGCGATTTTCCGGCTGCTGGGTGGCCTTCAAGACCACCGCTGAAAACATGGACAGCTCAAGCTCGATTGATGTCGATCCCGAGCGGATCCAGATCAATTTACCCGAATTCGAGATGCCCGAGGGTGGTCTCAACATCCGTTGGCCGGATGACTGGATGGAGCAGGAGCGCCGTCTGCATCAGCACAAGCTTAACGCCGTGCGGGGTTTCGCCCGCGCCAATGGTCTCGACCGCATCATCATCGATACCGACAAGCCCCGGCTTGGCATCGTGACCACCGGCAAATCCTATCTCGATACCCGCCAGGCCTTGGACGAGCTCGGGATCAGCGATGAAATGGCCAGCGCGATCGGCGTCCGGCTTTATAAGGTTGGCATGCCCTGGCCGCTGGAGCCCGAGGGTGCCCGCAGCTTCGCCGACGGGGTCGAGGAAATCCTGGTCATCGAGGAAAAGCGGGCGCTGATCGAGAATCAACTGAAGGAACAGCTTTATCACGACGACCGAGCTAGTCGGCCCCGGGTCGTCGGTAAGTTCGACGAGACCGGGGCTTGGATGCTCCCCTCGGCCGGAGAACTGAACCCAACCCTGATCGCCCGAGTGATCGCCGCCCGGATCGCTCGCTTCCATGCCAGCCCGGCGATCGCCGATCGCCTGAAATTCCTCGATGCCAAGGAAGCCCAACTGGTCAAACCGAAAGCCGATTTCGCCCGCACCCCGTATTTCTGCTCCGGTTGCCCGCACAACACCTCGACCAACGTGCCCGAGGGCAGCCGCGCCACCGCCGGCATCGGTTGTCACTTCATGTCGGTATGGATGGATCGCAACACCTCGACCTATACCCATATGGGGGCCGAGGGCACGCCGTGGATCGGCCAGGCGCCGTTCACCGATACTAAGCATATCTTCGCCAATCTCGGCGATGGCACCTATACCCATTCAGGCTTACTGGCGATCCGCGCGTCGGGCGCCGCCGGGGTTAATATCACCTATAAAATCCTCTACAATGATGCCGTGGCGATGACCGGCGGGCAACCCGCCGACGGCGGCTTCACGGTGCCGCAGATTGCCGCTCAGGTCGCGGCCGAGGGCGCCGGCGAGGTCCGCATCGTTACCGACGAGCCGGACAAATACCCGATCGGCACGAAATGGCCGGAAGGCACGATTATCCATCACCGCGACGAGCTTGATCAGGTGCAGCGCGAACTGCGCGAGGTCGAGGGGTTGACGGTGCTGATCTATGACCAGACCTGCGCCGCCGAAAAGCGCCGGCGCCGCAAGCGCGGAACGATGATCGACCCGCCGAAACGCATCTTTATCAATGAGATGGTCTGCGAGGGTTGCGGCGATTGCGGCGTCGTCTCGAACTGCGTCTCGGTCGCCCCGATCGAGACCGAGTATGGCCGCAAGCGCGGCATCGATCAGTCCGCCTGCAACAAGGACTATTCCTGCACCAAGGGTTTCTGCCCAAGCTTCGTCAATGTGATCGGCGGTACGGTCCGTAAATCCAAAGCCGTCGACGCCAGCGGTCCGGACCTGTTCGAGGTGTTGCCAACTCCCGAACAGCCCAAGCTTGATCGGCCCTATGGGGTCATGGTCACCGGGATCGGTGGTACCGGCGTGGTGACCATCGGCGCTCTGATGGGCATGGCGGCGCATATTGAGGGTAAGGGCGTCTCGGTGCTCGACATGACCGGCCTGGCCCAGAAGGGTGGTGCGGTGATCAGCCATATCCGGATAGCCAAAACACCCGAGGACCTGCACGCCGTGCGCATCGCCGCCGGCAGCGCCCGACTGATGCTGGCCTGTGACATGGTCACCGCCGCCAGTGTCGAGGGCCTCTCGAAGGTTTCCACCGAAGAGACCACGGCGATCGTCAACACCCAGCAGACAATGACCGGCGCGTTTACCCGCGACCCGGATCTTGCCTTCCCCGGCGATGTCTTTCAGGACGCGATCCGCACCGCCACCGGCGAAAACTCGACCCATTTTGTCGACGCCACCCGGATCGCCACAAGCCTGTTGGGCGACAGTATCGCCGCCAATCTGTTCATGCTCGGCTATGCGGTCCAGAAGGGCCAGATCCCGCTTTCGCTCGAAGCGATCGAAAGGGCGATCGAGTTGAACGCGGTCGCCGTCGACTTCAACAAGCAGGCGCTGCTCTGGGGTCGCCGGGCGGCGCATGACCTGGCCGCCGTGGAACGCCTCGCCACCCCGCCGACACCTAAGCCGGTGCATCGCGAGATCGCCGGCACGCTTGAGGAAATGATCGACAAGCGGGTCGCGTTCCTAACCTCCTATCAGAACAAGGCCTATGCGGATCGCTATCTCACCATAGTCCGCAAGATCGAGACGGCGGAGCGTAACAAGACCCCCGGCCTCGACGGGCTGAGCGAGATGGTGGCCCGCTATGCCTTCAAGCTGATGTCCTATAAGGACGAGTATGAGGTCGCGCGGCTGTATAGCGATGGCACGTTCCTGCGCCAATTGACCGAACAATTCGAGGGCAATTACAAGATTGAGTTCAGCCTCGCCCCGCCTTTGTTCTCCGAGCGTGATCCCGAAACCGGTCATTTGAAGAAAAAGACCTTTGGCGCCTGGATGATGCCGGCCTTCCGCCTGCTTGCCTCGATGAAGGGGCTGCGCGGCACTGCCTGGGATATCTTTGGCAAGACAGCCGAGCGCAAGGTGGAGCGACAGTTGATCGAGGATTATCTGGCGCTGATGGAAGAGGTCGCGGACAATCTAGACCGAGAAAATCACGCCGCCGCGGTTGATCTGGCCAGCATACCGGAACAGATCCGCGGCTTTGGTCATGTGAAGGATCGCCACTTGATGACCGCTAAGGCGCGCGAGGCCCAGGCCCTGACCGCCTTTCGCGACCCCGCCGCCGCCCGGAATGCCGCCGAGTAGCGGGAGCGGGGTTCGGGAATCAAGCGGCGGGAATCAGGCTTCGGCTGATGATTTCCTTCATGATCTCGGACGATCCGCCGGCGATCCGGGACATCCGGGCATCGGCCCAGGCCTTGGCGATCGGAACCTCCGCCATATAGCCAAAGCCGCCATGCAGTTGCAGGCAATCGTCGACCACACGGTTCAGCTCTTCGGTCGCGTGCAGTTTGGCGACCGCCGCATCCTCCGAGGTCAGCTTGCCGTCCATGTGCAACTCGATACAGCGATCGATGAAGGTTTGGGTCACCATGGCCGTGGTTTTCACCTCGGCAAGCTTGAAACGGGTGTTCTGGAAGTCGGCGATACGGCGACCGAAGGCCTTGCGATCGCTGGTATAGCTCAGGGTCTCGTCCAGGGCTGCGTGGATCGAGGCGGCGCAGCGCACGGCGACCACCAGGCGTTCCTGCGAGAGTTGCTGCATCAATTGCGCAAAACCGCGACCTTCCTGGCCGAGAAGATTGGTGATCGGTACTCGAACATCCTCGAAGAACAGTTCCGAGGTGTCCTGAGCATGACAGCCGAGTTTGTCCAGATTACGGCCGCGCTGAAATCCCTCGCGGCCTCCTTCGACCAGGATCAGCGACACCCCCTTGCCGCCTAGGGCCGGGTCGGTCTTGCAGGCGAGGATATAGAGATCGGCGATCTGGCCATTGGAAATATAGACCTTCTGGCCATTGATCACGAAGTGATTGCCGTCGCGATCTGCCCGGGTCTGGATCGCCTGCAGATCCGATCCCGCTGCCGGTTCGGTCATGCCGATCGCGAGGATGGTCTCGCCGGAGACTGCCTTGGGCAGCCATTTGTGCTTTTGCTCTTCGTTGCCATAGGCCTGGATATAGGGTGCGATAATATCCGAATGCAGGGCGAAGGCCGGGCCGCTGGCCCCGACCTTGGCCAGTTCCTCGATAACGATCGTACTGTGCAGGAAGTCGCCGCCCGGCCCACCATATTCCTCCGGTACCGAGCAACAAAGCAGGCCGTGTGCACCGGCGGCGCACCAGACGTCTCGGCTGACGACCCCGTCTTTTTCCCAGGCGTCGTGATATGGCACGATCTCCTTTTCGACGAAGCGGCGCACAGACTCCCGGAATATCTTGTGCTCCTCGGAAAACAGCGTTCTAGGAAGCATTCGTGGACTCTCCCTCGCTCACCATGGGTGATCCGTTAGCTGATCACGCAGGCGATGGAATTCATTATTCATATCAAGTATTTGTATCATCGTAATCGGATCTCGGGGCAACCCGCAAGGCCGCGATGGCAGAATGCCGGACAGCGGTGACGTTGAGAACTTTGGGGAGTGAGCAAGATGTCGAGCGGCAAGTTGTTGGAAGGCAAGGTTGCTTTGGTTACGGGTGCGGGACGGGGCATTGGCCGCGACTATGCGTTGGCCTTTGCGGCGTCGGGCGCGAAGATTTTGGTGAATGATCTTGGGGGCACCACCCAGGGTGAGGGCGCGGATCGTATCCCGGCCATGGAAGTGGCCAAGGAGATCGAGGATGCCGGCGGCACGGCGGTGGTCAATTTCAACAGTGTTGCCGACTTCAGCGCCGCCCAGGGCATGGTCGATCAATGCATGGAGGAACTTGGTGGACTTGATATCGTCGTCAACAATGCCGGTATTTTGCGCGACGTAATCTTCCACAAAATGACCGAGGAAGATTGGGACTCGGTGATCTCGGTGCATCTGAAGGGCAGCTTCAGCGTCAGCCGCGCCGCCGCCACGGTGTTTCGCGAGCAACAGTCCGGCTCCTTTATCCACATGACCTCAACCTCCGGGCTGATTGGCAACTTTGGCCAGGCGAACTATGCCGCCGCCAAGCTAGGCATCGCTGGGCTGTCGAAATCGATCGCGCTGGACATGGGGCGGTTCAACGTGCGCTCCAACTGTATCTCGCCGTTTGCCTGGAGCCGGATGATCGGAACCATTCCGATTGCCGACGAGGCGCAGCGCGACCGGATCGAGAAACTGAAAACCATGACCACGGCCAAGATCGCGCCAGTAGCGGTGGCGCTTTGTGCGCCGGAATCCACAGTCACCGGCCAAATCTTCGGGGTGCGCAACAACGAAATCTTCCTGATGGGCCAGTCGCGACCGATCCGCTCGGTTCATCGCAGTGAGGGTTGGACGCCGGAGACTGTGCTGAACCATGCGATCCCGTCGATGCAAGCCAGCTTCTATCCGCTCGACCGCTCGCAGGACGTGTTCAGTTGGGATCCGATCTGATCAGCCGATCCTTCCGGGATCTTGCCGGTAAGTGAACCACTGAACGAAATGGAGCCAGGACATGGCAAACGGAGAACGTGAGCTGCCTCGGCCGACGCCGGAGACGCAGAATTTCTGGGACGGCACCAAGGCGGGGGAGCTGCGCCTTCAGCAATGTGGTGATTGTGAGAATGTCTATTTTCCGCCGCGCCACTTTTGCCCGGGCTGCGGATCGAAGAGTGTCGCGGTGCTGAGGGCCTCGGGCCGCGCCACCTTGCACAGCTACGTCATCTCGCATCTGCCGGCGCCAGGCTTTGAGCCGCCCTATGCAATCGCTGTGGCTAAGCTCGACGAAGGACCGAAGATGATGTGCAACATCGTCGACTGCCCGCAGACCCCGGTGGCTTTGGTGATCGACATGCCGCTTGAGGTCAGCTTCGAGAAGATCAATGACGACATCACCTTGGCCCAGTTCAAGCCGGTCAGAGGACAATGAGATGAAGCGCAATTCCGTTGCCATCGTCGGCGCCGCCGAGACCACCGAGCTGGGCAAGGTTCCGACTATGTCCCAGGTGCAGTTGCACGCCGACGCGGCGCTAAACGCGCTCGCGGATGCGGGCCTGAAGCTCTCTGACATCGACGGGGTCGCCACCGGCGGTCATAACGCCGTCGAGATCGCGCATTACCTGGGCATCGTGCCAAAATGGCTCGACGGCACTTCGGTTGGCGGTTGTTCGTTCATGTTGCTGGTTCGCCATGCCGCCGCGGCGATCAACGAAGGACTCTGTAACACCGTGCTGATCACCCATGGCGAGAGCGGTCGGTCGGGCTTGGGACGCCATGGCTCGTCGATCTTTCCGTCGTTGTTTCAACAACAGTTCGAGCGACCCTTTGGCGTTACCCGTCCCCCGACCATGTTCACCATTCCGGTGCTGCGCTACATGAAGGACTTTGATCTGAGCGAGGAAACCTTGGCCATGGTCCCGGTGGTGCAGCGAGAATGGGCCGGCAAGAACCCGCGTGCCAGTTTTAAGGACCCGATCACCGTCGACGATGTGCTGAACTCGAAGATGATCTGCTATCCGTTCCGGCTGCTGATGTGTTGTCTGGTGACTGATGGTGGCGGGGCGTTGATCCTGACCAAAGCGGATCGCGCTAAGGACATGCCGCAAAAGCCGGTCTATATCCGCGGTACCGGCGAGAGCGCAGAAACGCCGATGATCAGCCAGATGGCCGATTTCACCTCCTCGGCGGCATTTAAGGTTTCCGGCCAGCAGGCATTTGAATCCGCCGGGATCAGTCACTCTGACGTTGATCATCTGATGATCTATGACGCGTTCGCGCATCTGCCGATCTACGGACTCGAGGATCTCGGCTTCGTCGGCCGGGGCGAGGCGGGTCCGTTCATCGCCGACGGCAACACTAGGCCCGGTGGCAAGCTGCCGATGAACACCAATGGCGGCGGCCTCAGCTATATGCATTCCGGCATGTACGGCATGTATGCGCTGCAGGAAGGTGTCCGGCAAATGCGCAGCACCGCCTCGGCCCAGGTTCCGGGCGCCGAAATCTCGGTGGTCCATGGCGTCGGGGGCATGTTTAGTGCCAGCGGCACGATTGTGATGACCAACGTGGCGTAACGGTAGGATTGATTGGGGAGTGGGCGGGTTGGTTCACTTCCCCAAGACTTTTTCCGCAACCCGAAAACCGATATGAAAACCCTGCCCGTCACGGTGAACTTGCTCGGGCATGGGGCCTCCCGTTCGCGAGTACGATGGGTGAGATTTTACCGACCGGATGACAGTCACGATAGGGCAAGCCGGGGGCGGCGCATCGCCAGGTGACCATCCTCTATTTTTCGTCATCCCACCATCGTCCCCCCGCTGTGTAGTCACGTTCCAAGTGCAACACGGTTAAGGGTCTTGGTGAACAGCTCGCTTGGGGTTTTGAAGCCGAGGTAGGAAACGCCGGAGCCTGCCGATGGGGTTCTCGATCCCTCCTTTCTGCCACGGCGCTTAGAGATTACGAAAGGAAGTCGCCCTATGGAGCTCATAATGGAGCGCGTTCTCGGTTCTGTCATCGATGGCCAGGGTGCGTCGCAGGTTGGCGGGCATCGGGTCGAATAGACGGGCTAGGTTGTCCCGCGTCGTTGGCACGGAGTGGTTCGGTTGGCGAATGATCTTGGTCAATCGGGATGTGCGTTCGTCATCGATGAGATGGATATTGCTCGATTGACGGAACAACATCGGATCCGCCACCCGATGGTCGATAGAGGGATAGATAGCCTAGTGACTGATCACTGTGCAACCGTGCTCCAGCGCCAGTGCGGCTCAATACTCAACGTGCGCCGAAGCAGCCGGCCAATCACTCATAAGCTGGAGCTGCGCATAATAACTTCCCATCGCAAAACCAGTCGAAACTGGTCTCGCACTTGATCCGTGGATTTAAGCAGCCCATTCGGCCACCCCCGTCATCCCACCCTGTGGCGGGATGACGGGGGTGAGGTGATGACGGGCCACGCTGACTGAAGGATTTAGGGGCGGGTCGTGGCAAAAAATAACCTCATTGACCGGCCCGGCGGAGGCGCGCGGCGATGGCTGTAACGGAGCCGGTTTGGGACGAACCGGCTGGGCGTTGATTTTCCTTCAAAAATCAAAGATCTATCGGGTGAATCCACGCCTGATGGTTTCCCCGGTCCCGACCGCTTGCACCCCCCCAATGTCTATGCTAGGAAACCGCCGCGTCCGGGCGGGGAGGGTTCGGCGTCTCGTGATGCCGTGCCGTGGTGTTTCAAGCGGCGTTGATCGCGGGTTGATATCTCTAAAATCTGTAAGGGGCAGTCCCTGGTGGCTTCCAATTCGCAAGGTCTCGCGGCACGTTATGCATCGGCTCTGTTTGAGTTGGCTGAGAACGAACGCGCGCTTGATGATGTTGCCGCGAACCTCGTGCAATTGCGGCAGTTGATCGCTGAGAGTCCGGAACTGGAGCGGCTGGTCCGCTCGCCGGCGTTAAGCCGGGAAGATCAGGCCAAGGGTGTGGCGGCGGTGTTGGAACAAGGCGACGCCCATGCATTGACCCTGAAATTCGTCGGCTCCGTGACGATGAACCGACGGTTGTTCATCATCGATGACATGATTAAGGAATTTCTCGCTGAGCTGGCTCGGCGCCGGGGTGAGGTTGCGGCTGACGTGACCTCCGCCGTTGAACTGGGCCAGGCACAGGTAGACGCCGTAACAACGGCGCTTCGCGAGGCTGTCGGCCAGAAGGTGGCCGTCAATCTTGCGATTGACCCATCTTTGATCGGCGGTCTGATCGTGCGCGTTGGGTCGCGCATGGTCGACAGTTCGATCCGTACCAAATTGCAACGGCTACAATTTGCCATGAAGGGTGTAGGCTGATGGATATCCGCGCCGCCGAGATCTCCTCGATCCTCAAGGACCAGATTGCCAATTTTGGATCTGAGGCGGAAGTAGCCGAGGTTGGCCAGGTGCTGTCTGTTGGTGACGGAATTGCGCGCGTTTACGGGCTGGACAAGGTTCAGGCTGGCGAAATGGTCGAATTCCCCCATGGCATTCAGGGCATGGCGCTGAACCTCGAGAGCGACAATGTCGGTATCGTGATCTTCGGCGACGACCGGAATATTAAAGAAGGCGACACGGTCAAGCGGACCGGCACCATCGTCGACGTCCCGGTCGGCAAGGGCCTGCTAGGACGCGTGGTCGATCCGCTCGGTAATCCGATCGACGGCAAGGGGCCGATTGTGTCGGACGAGCGCCGCCGGGTCGAGGTCAAGGCGCCGGGCATCATGCCGCGCAAGGGCGTGCATGAGCCGATGCAAACCGGCCTGAAGGCGATCGACAGTTTGATCCCGGTTGGCCGTGGCCAGCGTGAATTGATCATCGGTGACCGCCAGACCGGCAAGACCGCCATCGCGATTGACACCTTCATTAATCAGAAGTCGATCAATGACGCGGCCGGCGACGATGATTCCAAAAAGCTGTTTTGTATCTATGTCGCTATCGGCCAAAAGCGCTCGACCGTCGCGCAGATTGTGAAAACCCTCACCGATTACGGCGCGATGGAATACACTGTCGTCGTGGCCTCGACCGCGTCTGAGCCGGCGCCGATGCAGTTTCTGGCGCCCTATGCTGGTTGCACGATGGGCGAGTATTTTCGCGATAACGCAATGCATGCGTTGATCGTTTATGATGATCTTTCCAAGCAGGCGGTGGCGTATCGCCAAATGTCGCTGTTGCTGCGCCGGCCACCGGGACGCGAGGCTTATCCGGGTGATGTGTTCTACATTCACTCACGGTTGCTGGAACGCGCGGCGAAGATGAATGATGAGCACGGCGCGGGCTCGATGACTGCCCTGCCAGTCATCGAGACCCAGGCTGGTGACGTTTCCGCCTATATCCCGACCAACGTGATTTCGATCACCGATGGCCAGATCTTCCTGGAAACCGAGCTGTTCTATCGCGGCATTCGCCCGGCGGTGAATGTCGGCCTGTCGGTCAGCCGGGTTGGCTCCGCCGCGCAGATCAAGGCGATGAAGCAGGTTGCCGGACGAATCAAGCTGGAACTGGCGCAGTACCGCGAGATGGCTGCCTTCGCGCAGTTCGCCTCCGACCTCGACCCGGCGACCCAACGGTTGCTGGCCCGGGGCGTGCGCCTGACCGAATTGCTGAAGCAACCGCAATACGCGCCGATGCCGATCGAGGAACAGGTGGTTTCGATCTTCGCCGGCGTGCGCGGCTATTTGGATGGTGTTGAAATCAACCAGGTGACACGGTTTGAGCAGGGACTTCTCTCGGATGTTAAAGCCAATGCGCCCGACATCCTGACGGCGATCCGCAATGAGAAGGAATTGAGTGACGATACGGACAAGAAATTGGCCGAGTTTGTCGCCGCCTACACCAAGAAATTTGCCTGAGCCTGGGCTCGTAGCGCCGTATCCGGCCAGGAGACAGTATGCCAAGTCTCAAGGACCTAAAACTTCGGATCAACAGCGTCAAGTCGACGCAAAAGATCACATCGGCCATGAAGATGGTCGCGGCCGCGAAATTGCGCCGCGCTCAGGAACAGGCCGAAGCCGCGCGTCCCTATTCGGTGCGTATGGATCGTATGATTGCCTCGCTGGCCGACAAGTCCAGCGGCGTGGGGGGACCGAAACTTCTGTCCGGAACCGGCGCTGACGACTCGCATCTGCTGGTCGTCATGACCGCTGATCGCGGCCTGTGCGGTGGTTTCAACACCAGTATCGTGCGGGCCACGCGCAAACGGATCGGGGCATTGGAGCAGGATGGTAAGAAGGTCCGGCTGATCTGTGTCGGCCGTAAGGGCAAGGATCAGTTGCGCCGTGATTATGCCAGTTTGATCACCGATACGATCGAGGGCGTTACCCGCAAAAAGGTGGAGTTTTCCAGCGCCGCCGATATAGGCGGCCGGTTGCTGCAAATGTATGAGAACGGCGAGTTCGACATCTGTACGATCATTTACAACCGCTTTCAGTCGGCGATGACGCAGATTGTCACGGAACAGCAAATCATTCCGGCAAGCGTGCCCGAAGAGGCTGATGGCGTCGCTGGACTTTATGAATACGAGCCGGACGAAGAGGGTATCCTGGCCGAGCTGCTGCCGCGCAACGTCGCGACGCAGATTTTCTCGGCGTTGCTGGAGAATACCGCCAGCGAGCATGGAGCCCGGATGAGCGCGATGGATAGCGCGACCCGTAATGCAGGCGAAATGATCGACAAGTTAACGCTGACCTATAACCGCACGCGTCAAGGCATTATCACCAAGGAGCTGATCGAGATCATCTCCGGTGCCGAAGCGCTTTAGGCGCGACGGCGAGAGAACAGCGGCGACAGTAACACAAGACGGACGAGCCCACAGGGTCGATAGGACCGGGCGAACGGGAGTGGAAGATGACAACGAACGCGACAGGTAAGATCAGTCAGGTCATTGGCGCCGTGGTGGACGTACAGTTCAAAGGCGACCTCCCGGCGATCCTGAACGCGCTGCACACCCAGAACGGTGAGACCCGACTGGTGCTGGAGGTGGCGCAGCATTTGGGCGAGAATATGGTGCGCACGATCGCTATGGATAGCACCGAGGGCTTGGTTCGCGGTTCTCCGGTAACCGATACCGGGGAACCGATCACCGTGCCAGTCGGTCCGGAGACGCTGGGTCGGTTGATCAACGTCATTGGCGAAGCGATCGATGATGGTGAGCCGATCGTTGCGAAGATGCATTATCCGATTCATCGTCCGGCGCCGGCCTATGTCGATCAGTCGACTGAGTCCGAAATCCTGGTAACCGGCATCAAGGTCGTCGATTTACTAGCCCCTTACGCCAAGGGCGGCAAGATAGGCCTGTTCGGCGGCGCCGGTGTTGGCAAGACCGTCATCATCATGGAATTGATCAATAATATTGCCAAGGCGCATGGCGGATATTCGGTTTTCGCCGGTGTCGGCGAGCGTACCCGTGAGGGCAATGACCTCTATCACGAGATGCTCGAGTCCGGCGTGATCAAGAAAAATGGCGAGCCAGGCTCCAAGGCCGCCCTGGTTTATGGCCAGATGAACGAGCCGCCAGGAGCCCGTTCACGGGTTGGCCTGACCGGGTTGACCTTGGCCGAGTATTTCCGGGACGAGGAAGGCCAGGACGTGCTGTTCTTCGTCGATAACATCTTCCGCTTCACCCAGGCTGGCTCCGAGGTTTCGGCGCTGCTGGGCCGGATTCCCTCGGCGGTAGGCTATCAGCCGACCCTGGCGACCGACATGGGGATGCTGCAGGAGCGGATTACCTCGACCAACAAAGGCTCGATCACTTCGGTGCAGGCGATTTATGTGCCGGCTGATGACTTGACCGACCCGGCGCCTGCGACGTCGTTCTCGCATCTTGACGCGACCACGGTGCTTAGCCGGCAGATCGCCGAGCTTGGTATTTACCCGGCGGTTGACCCACTCGACTCGACCTCGCGGATGCTTGATCCGCGGATTGTGGGTGAGGAGCATTATGCGATCGCCCGGCAGGTGCAGGAAGTGCTGCAGACCTACAAGTCATTGCAGGACATCATCGCCATCCTGGGCATGGACGAGCTTTCGGAGGAGGATCGTCTGACGGTCGCGCGCGCTCGCAAGATCCAGCGTTTCCTTTCGCAGCCGTTCTTCGTCGCCGAGATTTTCACCGGTACACCGGGCGTTCTGGTGTCGCTGGAAGAGACGATCCGCGGCTTTAAGGAGATCATCGACGGCAAGCACGATGATTTGCCGGAATCGGCCTTCTACATGGTCGGCACCATCGACGAGGCAGTCGAGAAGGCCAAACAGATGGCCGCCGAGGCCGCCTAAGGGCGCTGAAACCGCGGAGCCGCAGCAATGTCCGATACAACAATGTTCGAGTTGGTCTCGCCCGAACGCCTGCTGATGTCCCGTGACGTGAGCATGGTCGTGGTCCCCGGAGGCGAGGGCTTTTTTGGCGTATTGCCGCGCCATTCGCCGCTGCTCTCGACGCTGGTGCCCGGGGTGATTGATGTCTATGAAAATGACTCGATCACCGATCGTATTTTCGTCGCCGGTGGGTTCGCCGAAGTGACCGGGGACCGCTGCACGGTCCTGGCGGAGGAAGCGGTGGCGGTGGCCGATCTCGACGTTGAGGCGGCTGACCAGCGGGTGGCGGATTTACGCGATAATTTGAAGGACGCCATCGGAAGCGAGGCGGATCGCCTAATCCGTCGCATCGCTGAGCTGGAAGCTGTGGCAGTCGCCATGAAATTCGCCAAGAGCAGCTGAAAGTAGCGGCGCTGGAGGCGTCGCCTCCTTTAGGCTCGGTTTGGAATTCAAATCTCTATACTGCCATAGTCGGGGTGATTGCTGTTTCCGGCGGTGACGGCTGGTCATGGCGTGAGATTTGTAGCACGCTACCTGATTTTTTATCGGTTATGATCCTTGTTCTTAGGCCGGGCATCTACTTGGCCCGGGGCTTGGCGTCTTGGATCTCCGGGTCGGGCTTTGGACTGACCGGCCTTGGCCGGCTAGATTTTCAGATTGTGTATTTAGGCGCCGGTCGTCGGGCGTTGCGTAATGCAAGTGCCGGCGACGGGGCGATCTCCGCCGAAGCCACCTATCAACTTTCGGATCTTCGGCTGGGCCGTTTGGGTTCGCTCAGCGTGAGCGGCCTGACGATGCGCGCGTGCCACACGCAAGCTTGTTGGTCGGGTTAAACCGGGAGGCTGGTTTAAGAATTCGTCTGGAAAGTGGTGCCGTCGTTAAGGGCCGCGGCGACCCGGATCAATAATTCGTCCCATCCCTCACCCTTACCACCATTTTTGTCGTTACTCTGCCCGAATTTGCCGCTGTCATTGTCGTCCATGCGGAACAGGCGCGTGCCTGGATACCAGGGAGTATCAGCCCGTTCGCCTAGCCAGCGCCAATCCGCATGCCAGCCAAGCAGTACCCAGGCCGGCTTACCAAGTGCTCCAGCGAGATGCGCGATCGAGGTATCGACGGAAATTACCAGATCCAGTTCGGCGATGATCTCGGCGGTATCGGCGTAATCCGAGACCTCGTCGCTCAGCGGCGCAACCGTCGACCACGGGCCGTCATCGCCACTCTTGCGCCAGCCGAGTTGCAAGCTTTGAAAGTCAATGCCGGGAACCTCCAGAAGCTTGGAATAGGCGTCTTGTGGGCAGGAGCGCCATTCGTCTCGGGCATTGCTCGGGCTGCCGGCCCAAACCAAGCCGACACGCGGCGCACGGTTAGGTTGAGAGGCTATCGCCGGAGTCGGCCAGCTCAGGTAAGGCACATCGCCAGGGATCGATTTCGGCTCGGTGCCGAACCGATAGGGCAGGCTCATCATCAAACAGGTCGAATCAAACTCCGGATGGCTTTTTGTCGATACCCCATGGATCCAGGGCTGGGCGGCGAATAGTCGTTCCAACGCCGTCGGACAATGCACCTGCACGATCATTCCGGCCTCGGCGAGGAGACGGGCGTAGCGAATGAATTGTATTGCGTCTCCAGCGCCCTGTTCAGCGACCAGCAAGATCCGATGCCCGGCGGTGATTTTGCCATCCCAGACTGCTTTGCCGAGCTTCGTCATCTGGTTGGTGAATTCGCGGCAGGATTCGCGCATTTCATAGCGGGGCCAAGCGGCCGACCACTCGCCCAATTGGAGCAGTGTGAGAGACAAGGCGGTGACTATTTCCGGCCTTTCCGGCGCCTGTTGGATCGCCCATCGATAGAGTTGAGTGGCGCTTAGCGACTGGTAAAAGCTTCGTTCGGCATTGCCGAAATTATAATAGAACTCAACCGCGTCCGGTTGCAGCAAGATGGCGCGACGAAACGCCCGCGCCATCTTGGCACGGTTACCCAGCGCCCTAAAAGACTGGCCCAACGCCATATAGACACGGACATCGCGGGGGAATTTGAGGGATATGAGGCGGTGGCACTGGATGGCCTTTTCGTACTCGCGAGCCGCAAGAAGCTTGCGACCCATCGCCAACCCGTCATCAATAGAACGCCCGAGAGTGTCCTGCCCCCCTATAACTGTGCCACGTAATTCGTGATATTTTACGAAGGTGTGGAGGTATTTGGATGGCAAGGAAGCGATATTGCGATGAAGATGTATTGAACCTGCTGCGTCAGATAGAGCTCAGTCTGGCGTCTGGTAGCAGTGTAGAGATGGCTTGCCGATCAGCAGGCATCAGCGATGCAACATACTATAATTGGCGCAAGAGGTACGGTGGGATGGGCAAGTCCCAGCTTCAGGAGCTCAAGGGCCTTGAGAAGGAGAACTCCCGCCTCAAGAGAATTGTTGCGGACCTTGAGCTGGATAAGCTGATCCTGCGGGAGAGCCTCGATTATCTAAAGCCGAAGGTCTGACGATTGCCGATCTGCGTCAGGCCCTAATCCATGTGCGTCAGAAACTCGGATCATCCGAGCGGCGGGCTTGCAAAACGATCGGCGTGGCACGGTCCACACAGCGCTATGAGGCATCCCCTGAAAATGATGACAGCCTTCGGCTGGCTTTGATCAGATTGGCAAAGCAGTATGGCCGCTATGGTTACAGGAAGATTGCCGCGTTACTCCGCATTGAAGGCTGGCAAGTCAATCACAAGAAGGTAGAGCGGCTGTGGAGGGAAGAGGGTCTCCAGATACCGCAACGTCACAGGAAGCGGAAGCGCCTCTATCACAAGGACAGCTCTATCATCCGGCTGCGCCCCAAATATCGGAACCATATCTGGAGCATAGATTTCGTCCATGACAAGCTGGCCAACGGCCGGCCCTATAAAATGTTGACCGTGCTGGATGAATACACCCGCGAAGCTCTGTGCGTGGCCGTGAGGACTCGAATGGGCAATGCCGAGGTTCTGGAAGCCCTCTATCCGCTCTTCTTGAAACACGGCAGACCAGAGTTCATCAGATCAGACAATGGTCCTGAGTTCATCGCAGAGAACTTTCAGACCTGGCTTACCAAGGTTGGGATCAAGCCCATCCGTATCTATCCGGGGAGCCCCTGGGAGAACGGATACAACGAACGCTTCAACGGCACTCTGCGCAGGGAGGTTCTCAATGCAGAGTGGTTCACATCAATCAGACAGGCTCAAATCGTCATCGAAACTTGGCTGAAACAGTACAATCACATCCGCCCGCATCAGGCTCTGAACATGCGTCCACCGATGCCCGAGACCCTATCAGAAAGTGGTACATAGAACGGGGGCTTTACAGGTTTCCTGCGCGCCGGGTGTTTCAAGCCGCTGACGTTTCCGTACCGCAGCCCAAAATTCTACGAAACCCGCGAGGATGGTCTGAAATGGCTGAAATCGGCGGGCGAGGCTGTCGGTCTTCCAGTGGTCACCGAGGTCATGCATATAGAAAAGATCGGGATCGTCGCCGAGCACGCGGACATGCTGCAGATAGGCACCCGCAACATGCAGAACTATCCGTTGCTCACCGAGGTCGGCAAGACCGGCATGCCGGTGATGCTGAAGCGGGGATACGGCTGTTCTCTGCGCGATTGGCTGATGGCCGCCGAATACATTGCTTTGGAGCATGACAATCTTGGCCAGGAGCAGAAAATTCTGCTTTGCGAGCGCGGTGTGGTCAGCAACCACACCCATCGCGCGACCTCGCGCTTCCTATTGGATCTCCAGGTCGTTCCGGCGGCGCAGGAGCTTACCCATCTTCCGGTGATGACCGACCCGTCCCATGCCACCTTCTGGCAGCCCTGGGTCAAGTCGATGATGCTGGCCTCAATCGCCGCCGGCGCCGACGGCTTGATGCTGGAAGTGCATCCTAACCCGCCCGAGGCCGCTGTCGACCCGTTGCAGTGCAGTTCCTTCGAGCAGTTCGAAGACATGATGACCGCGATGCGTCTGGTGGCGGCGGCGGTTGGTCGTACGATCGACGCCTGACCCGGAGCTTGGATCAAGCGGAGCGATGGCCGTTAGCCTACGATCGTCGATTGGAGCGGGCGGTTGCTGGCGCGGGTGACGTGCATCGACGGTGTATGCCCGAACGATACTGGGACCACCGAAATACTTTAGTTTTTGAGGTCGATCCGTCGAGATGGTGGCATTTTACCTGGAAAATCACTTGGCGCGCAGGCGGGCAGCGGGTTACATCTTGCCCTGCACTGAGGATAAGGAATGATGTCGGATACGCTATTTACCGCCTTTCTGGACAATTCAATTACCAATGCCACCGGACGTTTTGCTGCGTTACTCGGCCTTTCGCCGTCCAAGGGTGCGCGTTCGCCAGCCCTGTGGAACGCAGCTTTTGCGGCGGCTGGCGCCGATGCGGTGATGCATCCGTTCGATGTTAGCGAAGCCAATCTTCCCGGTCTTGTCGCGACTCTGAAAGCCGACCCGCGTTATATCGGCGGATCGGTCGCGGTGCCGCATAAGCAAGCCCTGGTGGCCCTTCTCGACCGATTGGAGCCCGAAGCCGAGAGGATCGGCGCGGTAAACGCGATTTATCGGGATGGCACGGGTTTGGTGGGCGCCAACACCGATGGCGCCGGCGCCCTGGAGCAATTACGCGGCATGGTCGACGATTTGGGCGGCCGGCATGCGCTGCTGCTTGGCCTTGGTGGAGCCGGCCTCGCGGTGGCGGCCTATCTGGCCGGGAATGTCGCCAGCCTAAGGCTTGCCGATCGATCGCTGGGGAAGGCCCAGGCCTTCGCGGAACGGCTTGGTGGTAATGTCAGGGGTGTCGAACTGCCGAAGTCCTCAAGTGATCTGCGCGGCGTCAAACTGATCATAAATTGCACCTCTGTTGGTCACCAGGACGGCGACCAGGCCTCGTCGCTTGGCGACAACAGCGAGCCGTTGCTGGATGCGATGCCCGACGATACGGTGATCTATGATATTATTTACCAGCCTGCGGAGACAGAGTTGCTGCGTCAGGCCAAGGTGATCGGCCTTACCACCCTGAACGGTTTGGGGATGAACTTGGATCAGGCAGTCATCGCCTTCGAAAAAGCCAACCCAAGCCTTTTGACGACCGACGAGATCCGAGACGCTATGCAATCCGCCGGCTGAGTGATCCATGGCTGTTATTTTCGTCCTGGCGGGCCCTGGGAGCGGGTTTTCTCCACCGCCCCGCACCGATGCTTGGCCGCATGATTTCGACCGGGTCACCGACAGTCCGTTGGAGACGGTCATTGCGGATTATGACGTGGTCATCCCCGCTGATCAGCTGCGCCAGGCGCTGCGCCTTGGACGCGGGGTTAAACTGGCTTATCTGTGCACCCGCTTTGAAGCGCTGGGCCAGCTGACCCCGCTCGCGGGCGCCGCCGATATCTTGTTCCAGCCAAGTCTTTTGGCTTGTCTCGATCGCTACCGCACCGCGCGCGCAACGCTTGCCGCCGGTCGAGCCTTGAGCGCTGGTCAGCGGCTCACGGCGGAAGATTTGGTGGAGCAAATTGGCGGGCGAGGGATCGTGGCCAGTCTGAAAGCCACTGTCATCGACCGTCGGCTGCTTTATGATCTAAGCGCCGGTGCCGCTATCGACTTCGGTATGATCGGGGAATCCACGGAGGAGCCACGGTGATCAGTGTGGTGTTGCGTGCCAAGAACGAGGCGTTCTGGATGGATCCGTGCCTATCCGCTTAACGCCCATACCCACAACATGTAGGATGCTGCCACTCTCCCGAATATAACCCCGCCCTTGTCGGCGCGGTCGTGTCCCCGGCCATCCCAAGGAGCGACCGGAAGGCATTGAATGGGTAGAAGCGGCGATTGAAGCGGAACGTGAACTCGTTGAGGTATGCCTGGAGGTGCTTGGCGCTGACGCCGTGGTGAATGCCGTTTAGCCAGGTTTTCAAGTTCGAGAACACCAGATGGACGATGGGCATGAACTCTTCCGAAACTTCTGGGTCGCCGCACTGTGCAATCGCGTGGTGATCGTAGCCGTCCTTCCGTAGCCCATCGTAACCGCTCCAATCGTCGGTAATGATCAGCGTGCCGGGGTCGACGATGCTCTTGACGAAACCACCCAGCGATTCCGCGCTACGGTCGGCGGCAATCGCCAGACGCACCCGACCGGCGTAGCGACCGTCCCGCCGGTTGCCCTGGGTGGTACCCGGTTCACGGTGTCGCACTTCGACGGCCGCGGCCACCAGCACTTTGTGATGGACACCACGGCCCTCGCCGCGCGTCCGTCCGCCCACCCACGTCTCATCCACCTCGACATGCTGGTCGGCGAGCCCGCCGATACGGTCTTGATCGGGGCGCACCATGGCGGAGCGGAGCTTGTGGAGAATGCCGAACGCCGTCTCGTAGCGTGACAGCCCAAGCTGGCGTTGGAACTGCACGGCAGACAAGCCGGGTGTCTGGCTGGCCACCAGATAGGCAGCCCAAAACCACACGCTGAGCGGCGTATGGCTGCGCTCCATGATGGTGCCAACGGTCAGGCCGGTGTTCTTGCGGCAGGACCGGCACCGCAGGACACCGGGTCGGTTCTCGAAGCGGAAGGGATCGCCAACAATGCCGCAATGGGGACAAGCGAACCCGTCATTCCATCGAGATTTTTCCAGGTAGGCGGCGCAGGCCGCATCGTCAGGAAAAAGTCGCTGGAACCCCGGAAGCGATTCCGGGAACGGAAGGTCATCTCGGTCGAGAACGTCCACAGCCGCCTCCTATCCGCTTGACGCCCACCCTAGATGTAGGGGGTGTGGGTGTCAAGCGGATAGGCACGGATAGACGCTGCCTGACGGCGTTGCGCAATCAGCGCGTGCCGGGGATCGATGTAGTGCTGGTCGATAACGAATCGACGGACGACACGGTGGCTATCGCCGAAGCGCACGGGGTGACCATTCGCCGGATCGCGCGCGAAGATTTCTCCTATGGTAGGGCGCTCAATATCGGAATCGATACGGCGCGCCACGATGTCGTGGCGTTGCTGTCGTCGCATTGCGTGCCGATTGACGAGCTATGGGCGGACTATCTGCTGGCGCATCTCGGTCCCGATGGAGATCCGCTGGTCTGCGGTGTCTATGGGCGCCAGGAGCCGATGCCCGATACCAGCGCCATCGACCGCCGCGATCTGTGGACGACGTTTCGCGATGAGCGGGTACGGCAACGCCAGGACTATTTTTTCCATAACGCTAATTCGGGTATTCGCAAAACGATCTGGCGGGATGAACCCTTCGACGAGGTTATTCGTGGGGTCGAGGATCGGGAATGGGGCAAGCGAATGATCCAGCTTGGCCATGAGATTGTCTACGAGCCGCATCTGCGGGTCTATCACCAGCATGGTATTCACCAGGGCCGTGACGAGGGGCGGGCCAAGCGGGTCGCCGAGGTGATCGATTATATCCGAACAAGCGCGCCATGAGCCACACCCTAGTCATCATTCCGGTCCTGGCGGCATCGAAGAGTACCGAGGCGATACTTAAGTCCCTCAAGGGCCCGTCCAGCTTGCAGCGGACTTTGTCCGCGGCATTGGAGGATCTGCCTGGGGCGACCATCGTGGTGACCACGGATAGCGATGTTGTCGCGGCCCAGGCAAGCCAGGTTGGCGAGAGCATTATCCTTAGGGAGCGGACTGCGGAATCCTATACCGGCGCGTTGATCGACGTGCTTGACGCACATCCCGCTGATCACATCGCGGTGGTCGAGGCTACTCACCCGTTCCGGCCGCGCGGCCTGATCCGCCGTACCGTGGAGAACTTGGTAGAGCGTGACCATCTGGATAGTGTCGTTTGCGCCCGTCAATTTCGCGCCAATCTCTGGCGTCTTGATGGCGCGAACTCAATCACCGCGCTCCGGCCCGGCGGTGATCATCGCGACGTCACGTATTTTCAGGAGATGGTTGGATTGGCGCTGGCGACCAGGCCAGATCTGATTCGCGATGGACGGCGGCTTGGCGATGCCGTTGGCTTCGAAGTCGTTGACCAGTTTTGGGCTCTTGTCGACATCCGGGACGACGACACCCATGCGGTGGCTGAGCTGGTTGCGGACCGATTGAGCGACCTCAGGGACAAAATCGAATGAGCACTTCCGATAAACGCACCATCGCCCTTATTCCAGCGCGCGGCGGCTCGAAGGGGTTGCCGGGCAAGAACGTGCGGTTGATCGGTGGCAAGCCATTGATAGCGCATTCGGTGGAGCATGCGATTCGCTCCGGTGTTTGCGACCGGGTGCTCGTGACCACCGACAGCCTTGAGATCAAGGCCGCCGCCGAGGCCGCCGGCGCCTGGTGTCCGTTCCTGCGCGAAACCGGTCTGGCCGAGGACCTGACGCCGACCGAACCAGTGCTGACCGATGCATTGGCTAAGGCCGAGGCGCTCGATGGCGCTTTCGACATCGTCGTTTTCCTGCAGCCGACCGACATTTTTCGCAAACCGGAATGGATCACCCGGGCGGTCAACACGATGAAAGCCGACGACAGTTTGGAAAGCGTCTTCGTCGCTGACAAGACCCACAAGAATTTTTGGTACCGAAACGATGCCGGAGAGTGGCAGCGAGTCTTCGACTGGATGGCGGTATATGGACCGCGCCAGACCCGCACCCCGTTGTTCCGCGAGGATACCGGGCTGGCCAGCGCCATTCGCTCTTCGCTGATACGCCAGGGCAGGCGGACCGGCCATAAGGTAGAGATCATAGAGATCGACGATACCGCCTCAGGCATCGATATTCACAATGCCTTTGATTTTCATCTAGCTCAAACCGCGCTTAATTATTTCGAGCAGCACGGCGAATAGCCGGACGGTGCGCGTCGGATGACGGTTGCTATGGATCCTGCCAATCAACGGCTTGTGGACTTGGCGCGTCAGGCGACCGCGGATCAGGACTGGACGAGCGCCGCGCGGTTGTTTCGCGAGTTGGCCAAGGCGCGCCCGGAGACGGCGTCAAACTGGCACAATCTCGCCCTGGCTGCAACGCGGCGGGATGGCACCGCGGAAGTAGCGGATTTACGCCGAGCGGTACTGCTGGCGCCGGGTGAGCCCCGATATTTGAATAATCTGTTGGTCGGTGCAGCTGAGGTAGCGTGCGTCCGGCTGATTGCGCGCCTGCTGGTTTTGGCGCCGACCCATGCGAGAGCCTTGGCCGATCGGTCCTTCGTGTTGTTGAGGGCCGGTGACTATGATCGGGCGTTTGGCACGGCTCGGCGCGCGCAGGTGGCTGACCCGAGCTTGGCCGAGGGGGTGGCCCGGGCCGGCCAGGCCAAGGCGCGTTTGACTAGGGTCGTGCTGGCGAAGACGTTGTACCGGCGCTATCTGATGCTCGACCCAACGGATAGTACCGGGCTGGGCCGGGATCTGGCTCGGATTGGCGGGCTTGGGACGACGCAGGCGATGACGCCGGCCTTTGTCGCCGGGGTCTTCGACGGCTACGCGGCCGGCTTCGATAGCCATTTGATCGATACGCTTGGCTATATCGGGCCT
The DNA here is from genome assembly GCA_937776645.1 of uncultured Alphaproteobacteria bacterium. Taxonomy (GTDB): domain Bacteria; phylum Pseudomonadota; class Alphaproteobacteria; order Thalassobaculales; family Thalassobaculaceae; genus JADHLJ01. The sequence goes on from CALMRI010000007.1 coordinate 125,993, forward strand.
CGGGTGCTTGGCGAGATGCTTGATGCGCTGATTACGAGCCCGATAGAGTGCGTTGTTGATCTTGGCTGTGGGAGCGGGCTTTCGGGATTAACGTTGCGGCTATTGGCGCGCCAACTGATCGGCGTTGATCTGTCCGCCCGGATGCTCGAGCGGGCCTGGCAAAGGGGCATTTACGACGCCCTGCACCAAGCGGAAATTGTCTCCTGGCTGACCCTGGACCAAGGTTGCTATGGATTAGCGATGGCGGCGGACGTGACCTCCTATCTCAGAGACTTGCAGCCGTTTTTTCAGGCAGTGGTTAGCGTGCTGGAGGCGGGTGGCAGGGTGGCGATGACCGCCCATGAGCAAGCCGAAGGCGATTTCGCAATTGTCGAAGGCGAAACCTATAGTCATTCCGAGGCTTATCTTCATCGTGTGGCCGTCGCGGCGGGCTTAGCTATCGAGCAACAGACGCGCGGCGCCATGCGGGAAGAAAAAAAGCGACCCTTGCCAACGCTTTTCCTAGTATTGAGGAAGCAATAGCGCTCGTTTGACGCGATCGGTAAAGCTTGGCAGAACTGATGGAACTTGCGAACGGTTGAACGAGGCTCTGGAGGCGCTGATCCTTGCCAAGGAGATCGAGAAACCAGGGGTTCGGCGCAGCAACATTGGCGGCTGGCATTCCGATGACGATCTGTTTTCTTAGACGGACCGTGCGGTCGAGGTCCTGGAGGAAGCGGCCTTGGGGGCGATCAAAATCGTGGTGCCGTTGATGGTCGGCGGGAGTTGTGAATTTCAGGCCCGTTTGGCTGCATGGGCCAACGTGTCCCGGGGCGGCGCCTACAACAAACGCCACACCCACCCCAGCTGCCAAGTATCGCCGGTCTATTATGTCGAAGCGGGCACGCCGCCCAACGAAGACGTGCCGGAAAGTGGCACTTCCGAATTTCTTGATCCGCGCAGCCATGCCGAAATGTCGGCGCTACCCGGCGAGACTGTAGGCCGGCCCATTGCGATCAACCCCCTGAGTGGCCGCATGGTGTTGCTTCCAAGTTGGCTCTATCATCAGGTCAATCCCTACCATGGGGATGCGGAGCGCATCTCGGTGTCGTTCAACGCGCATATCTCGAATTTGCAGCGGATTTGAGAGCGTCTGCGGCGGCCTTCAGAATCAACCTGCGGTGGCCATCAGGATGGGGATGAAACGGCTCGCCGTGTTGCCTCGTCTTATGGGTTGTGAGGGTCAAAGTTATCGGTCACACTTCACCGCAATAAAGAAAAATCAAACAGGGAGGTATCGACTCATGTCTTTTGCAAAGACCCTAAAAGGGCTCGGTCTTGGCTTTGCGACGGCGGCGGCGTTGACGCTTGCGGCACAAGCGCAGGCTAAGGAAATCAAGGTCGGCGTGATCTACGACTATACCGGCCCATTGGCGGCTGGTGGTTCGTCCCTGCAAGCGCTCGGCGCTAAGATCATGATCGACTACTTCAATTCCAAGGGCGGTGTCGAAGGCTACAAGATCAACGCGATTTATTCCGACGCACAGTCCAAGCCGGAGATCGCGATTAACGAAGCGGTCCGCCTGATCGAGCAGGAAAAGGTCGACATGCTGCTCGGCTTTTATTCCAGTGCCCAATGCGTGCCGGTTTCGGCCAAGGTCGATGCGCTGAAGAAATTTATGTGGATTACCACCTGCATCTCACCGGCGGTGCTCAAGGACCGGCATCTTGAGTATGTCTTTCGTCCACAACCCCATGGCGGCATGTTTGGCACCGCGTCGCCGGATTTCGTGGCGCATTATGCCAAGTCTAAGCTCGGAACCGACCCAAAAGACCTGAGGGTCGCGATCATTCATGAGGACGGTCCCTATGGTAGCGGTGTCGCCGCTGGCAATGAGGCGGGTTCCAAAACGCATGGCTTCAAAATTGTCCTCAAGGAAGGCTATGCGGCGACGGCGCCGGATCTTTCCTCGCTGGTCACCAAGCTCAAGCGGGCCCGCCCGGACGTGATTTTTCATACCGGTTACAACCCGGATATCACGCTGTTCCTGCGCCAAAGCCGGGAACTGGGCCTGCGCTGGAAGGCGTTGATCGGTCATGGCGCCGGTTACGGTGTGCCGGATAAGCTCTATGCGACCTTCGGCGACGATGCCAACTACATTTACAACGTCGACCCAGTGTCGATTTGGTTGGTTGATCCGAAGACCCTGGCGGCGGGGCTTGGCGAAGTCACTCAGATGGTTGGCGCCGAGTACAAGAAGGCGCACCCGGACGTGAAGGCGTTCTCGGCGCATGTCGGCATGGCGGCCAGTAACACCTACACGTTCTTCGACAACGTGCTGCCGCGTGCCATCAAGAACCATGGTGGGTTCACCCCGGATGCATTGCGTCAGGCAGCTGCCGCAACCGATATCCCGGTCGGCGGTACGCTGATGGGCTATGGCGTGAAGTTCCAGCCGAAGGACGCAAGCATGTCTGGGCAGAACGAACGGGCGGCGCCGGTGGTTGTGCAATATATCGACGGCAAGGTGAAGATTGTCTGGCCAGTGCCGTTACAGACCGTCGATCCGGTTATGCCGCTGCCGAAAACCTCGCCCTACTTCAAGTAATAGGGATGAGAGATTGTTCCTCTAACCGGTCGGTCGTGGCTGTCTTGTCAGGAAAAGGTGCGTAGCAGCCATGACCGAACCGATCCTCGCCGTCGAGGCGCTGGTTAAGCGCTTCGGCGGTTTTACCGCCGTCGATAAGGTCTCTTTTAAGGTCGAGAAAGGCGAAATCCTTGGCCTGATCGGACCGAATGGCTCCGGTAAAAGCACGATCTTCAACATGGTCTCTGGGGCGCTCAAGCCGACTGAAGGCTCTGTGCGTTTCAAGGGCAAAGAGATCGGCGGCAATCTGCCGAACCGTATCTGCCATGCCGGGATTGGGCGGACTTTCCAGATACCCAGACCGATCCACCGGCTGTCGGTTCTGGAGAACATTGTCGTCGCCGGGTTTTATGGCCAGGACGGGATTGGCTCTCGGAAGGCGGCTTTCGAAGCGGCGGAGCAAGCCTTGGACTTGGTCGGCTTGCCGACCGATCCCCATGCTAGAGTCTCGACCTTGGGCGCGGCGGGGCTGAAGAAGCTTGAATTGGCCCGCGCCCTGGCCACTGGACCGGAGCTTTTGCTGGCCGATGAAAGCCTCGGCGGCCTCGACAACTCAGAGATGGATCAAGCGGCGGATATGCTGAAACGTATCCGCACGGAGATGGGCATCACGATCATTTGGGTTGAGCATATCATGGGGGTTCTCATGCGCGTGGTCGATCGGGTCATGGTGTTGGATCATGGTGAAAAGATCTCCGAGGGGTTACCAAGCGAAGTCGCGCACGATCCCAATGTGATCGAGGTTTATCTCGGCACTGATTCCGAGGATGCCCAGGCTTCCGCGGCGTCCGGGGCAGCTTCAGGCACGGCGCTCTAACATGCGCGGCGCGCCCGAGCGGAACATCCCATCATGGACGAAAAGAGATTCAGCGCATGCTTGAATTGAAGGGCGTGAACGCCGGATACGGGTCATTCCAGGCGCTATTTGACATCTCGATCGAAGTAAATGCGGGAGAGGCGGTGGCGGTGATCGGCCCAAACGGCGCTGGTAAGACCACGCTGATGCGGGTGATCTCCGGCATGACCGCGCCTTTTTCAGGATCGCTTACCATGGAAGGGGCCTCGCTGACGACGGTGCCGCCACATGAAATCGTCGAGATGGGCGTGGCTCACGTACCGGAGAACCGGCGGCTGTTCCCGGGAATGACGGTCGAGGACAACTTGAAACTCGGGGCCTTCGCGCCAACCGCGCGGACCAAAAGCGGACAAAGTTTGGAGTTCGTCTACGAGTTGTTTCCGCGCATGCGTGAGCGACGGACCCAGCTTGCCGGCACGATGTCCGGGGGTGAACAACAGATGTGCGCCATCGGTCGGGCGTTGATGTCGGGACCGAAGCTATTGCTGATGGATGAGCCGTCGGCCGGTCTGGCGCCGGTCGTCGTGCAGCAGGTTTTCGGCTTGGTGCGGCGGATTCGCAAAGAGGGTTACACCGTGCTGATCGTCGAGCAGAACGTACAGCAGGTCCTCAAGGTGGCCGATCGGGCCTACCTGCTTGAGGCCGGACAACTGATTGACAGCGGCAATGCCGCCGACCTGCTGAAAAGCGAAAGCGTGCGCAAAGCCTATATGGGCATTTGAGGTGACGGCGAGGGAACGGGGTTCATGGACGGCATTTTTGACATTTACCTAGTCGAGGCACTGGTCAACGGCTTGCTGTTCGGCGGCGTGCTGGCGCTTCTGTCGCTCGGCCTGAACCTGATCTTCGGCGTCGTCGACGTGATCTGGATCTGCTATGCTGAATTGGTGATGTTCGGCATGTACACGATGTACTGGCTGAACGGCGTCTATGAAATCCATATCCTTCTATCGGCGCTGGCGGCGATTGGGGTCGTGGCGATCCTCGGCCTGCTCGTGCATGTGTTGGTGATCGCGCCGATCCTTGGGTCTCCACCAATTAATCAGCTATTGGCGACGGGTGGGTTGCTGTTCTTTTTCCAGAGCGTCGCGACCTTGATGTGGGGGATCGAGTTCAAGAATCTCGGTCTGCGTTTGCCGATCCTAGAATACAATGAAATGTATTTCAGCTATGCTCGTCTGCTGGCGTTCGGGGTGGCGCTGACCGGGATGGTGGCGCTTTACCTCTTCTTGACCAGGACCTATATCGGCGCCGCGATCCGGGCCATCAGCCAGGATCGTGAGATCATGGTGCTCATGGGCGTTGATTCCCGGAAGGTCTATTGGGTGACGGCGCTGGTCGGCGGCGGTCTGGCTGGATTGGCATCCTGTCTGCTGGTGTTGCAATACGACGTGCATCCGTTTGTCGGCATAACCTTCGGGCCGATCACCTTCATCATTTGCGTGCTCGGCGGCCTAGGCAACATGCTCGGCGGTTTCATCGGCGCCTTCATCCTAAGTCTTATCATTAGTGTTGGTGGTCTCTATGCCGAACTGGAATGGGGTTACGTGATGGCGTTCGTTTTCTTCATCGTCATGATGTTCATTCGCCCGCAAGGCCTGTTGGGGAACAAGTGATGAAAAAGTTCCTTCCCTATGCCATTGGCCTGGTGATGATCTCCGTGCCGTTCATTGGTACGCCGCAATACCCGTTACATCTGATGATCGTTATTCTGATCTGGTCGATGGTCTATACGTCCTGGTCGCTGATGGGGCGGTTTGGTTTGGTGTCGCTTGGCCATGGCGCCTTCATGACCGTCGGCGCCTATGTGACCGCTCTGCTCTGGAATTATGGTGGGATCTCACCGTGGATCGGCATCCCGGCATCCTTGCTGACGGCGGCGGCGCTGGCTTTCATCGTCGCCTATCCCTGCTTTCAGTTCCGTATCATCGGTCATTATTTTGCGCTGGTGACCTTGGCGCTGAGTGAGGTGGTGCGCTTGATCATCATGGCGACCCGCGATTATACCGGCGGCTCGCTTGGCTTCACACCGAACCGGGAAGGTGATGGAACCTCGTTATACGCGCTGCAATTCGCCGATAAGGAGACCTTCTATCTGGTTGTGCTGGGGGGGTGGGCGCTTAGCCTGTTGATATGGAAACTGGTCGACCGCTCGATGATGCGTTACGCGCTGGACGCGATCTCGGAGGATGAGGAATCTTCCGCCGCCGCCGGCATCTACGTCACCCGGACCAAACTGAAGATCACCGTGTTGAGTGCGATGATGACGGCCTTGGGCGGGGCATTCTATTGCCAGTATCAGATGTTCGTGGCGCCTGATGTGGTCGGTGGGATCGGCATCTCTCTGCAGATCATCTTCGCGGTGGTGGTCGGTGGTATCTACACCTGGATGGGGCCGACCATCGGGGCGATCATAACCATCATGATGACCGAGATTTTTCGCAATATCATCACCGACCTTCGGACCGAGGGCATTGATCTGGCGGGGTTGGACACCACGGTTTATGGTTTGATGCTGGTGCTGTTCATCATCTTCCTTCCCAAGGGCGTTCTGGGTGAGTTGCTTGATCGTTTGGCCGGTGGTCGGGCGAAAAAGCAAGCGCCGGCGACCCAGCCCGCCGATAGCGGCTAACCCATTCGCTGTTGGCGGTCTTCGGTCGGAGATGCTATTGGCCCAAGGATTGATCCAGCGGCCTAATAGAGACGGGTGATTATGATCGGCGAACCCAGTACCGCGTCCAATTCTGGGGCTAGTTCTGTAATGGCGCTTGCGCTTGGTGAAGCGCGCGCGGCGGCGGAGCGCGGAGAAGTACCGGTTGGGGCAGTGGTCACCGATGCGTGGACCGGAGCGGTATTGGCCCGCGCCGGTAATCGGGTTGAGGAACTGGCCGACCCGACTGCTCATGCCGAGATTCTGGTGATCCGCGCTGCCGCCGCCGCGCGCGGCGAGTCACGGCTTACCGATTGCGATCTGACAGTGACCCTGGAGCCCTGCGCCATGTGTGCCCAGGCGATCGCCTTTGCCCGTTTACGACGGGTGGTCTTCGCCGCCTATGACCCAAAGGGTGGTGGGGTCGAGCATGGGGCCAGGATCTTCGCGCAACCCGGTTGCAATCATCGCCCCGAAGTTGTCGGCGGGATCGAGGAAACCGAGGCCGGCGCGTTACTGAAAGCGTTTTTTCAGGAGCGGCGATAGCCCGCGCCAAGGTGAGAACGGCGGCGGCGGTGGATTAACCGCGCCTGCGTCTGCTGCCGCCGCCGAACACCAAGACTTCATCACCTCATGCCACGGTGGCCCCCTATTTAGGCAGGCCCCGGCCGATTGGTTTTCGTGCCTTTACCGTAAGTGATCTCAAAGGTCACACCTGGAATCGGTTCACCGTGGGTGAGCTAACCAAACGCGACCGAAAGCGCGTGCTTGCAAGGTAGACTTGGTCGGGGCGAATATGGGAAAATCTATTTACCCCCGGAGGAGTTGGCCATGGTGCAGGAGATTGTAATCGCGGGCGGTAAGCGCACGCCCTTCGGGGATTTCGGCAAATCCCTGAAGGATATCCCGCTTTCTTCGCTGGCAACTCACGCGGCCAAGGCTAGCGTCGAGGAAGCCGGCATCGAGGCGTCGGATATCGATCATATCGTCTGGGGCAACGTGTTGCCCGTTGATCCGGATGGCTTCTACATTGGCCGAGTCGCCGGGATCAATATCGGTATGCCCGAGGAAAGCTGTGCCTTACAGGTCAACCGAGCCTGTGGTTCCGGTACCCAGGCGATCATCACTGCCGCGCAACAGATCATGACCGGGCACGGCAAGATTGCGCTTGCCGGTGGCGGCGAGAATTTTTCGCGTGGCGCTTACGTGAACCAGGGAATGCGATGGGGCGTGACGCGGGGCGGCCAGACTTTCGAGGATTCGGTCGAATGGGCCTATAACGACCCGTTTGGCCATGGCCTGATGGGCGTCACCGCTGAAAACCTCGCCGAGGACTATCAGTATCAGCGCGCGGAAATGGATGAATGGGGAGTGATGAGCCAGCAGCGGGCCGGAGCGGCGATCTCCTCCGGCTTCCTGGCCCGGCAAATTGCCTCGATTGAGGTTCCGGAAGGCCGCAAGAACACCCGGTTGATGGAGCATGATGAGTTCCCGCGCCCGGAAGTGACGCTGGATAAACTCGCGACCCTGCGTCCGGTGTTTCGCAAGGACGGCAAGGTGACACCTGGCAACGCCAGCGGCGTGACCGACGGCGCCGCCTTTGTCGTGGTTGGCGACCGCGATGCGGTTGAGGCCAAAGGCGCCGAGCCGTTGGCCAAGCTAGTCGACTGGACAATCGTGGGCGTGCCGCCCCGGATCATGGGCTGCGGTCCGGTCCCGGCGATCCGGGCGTTATGGGAGAAAAATGGCCTGAAAGCCTCGGATATCGACTATTACGAGATCAATGAAGCCTTTGCGGTGGTTAATCTACATGCCGAGAAAGAACTTGGCGTCGGTCGGGACGTCACCAACCTCTATGGCGGTGGGATTTCCATCGGCCATCCTCCGGGAGCCACCGGCGTGCGGATGACCTTGACCGCGATGCACCACCTGATCGATAGCGGCCAGCGTTATGCAGTGATCAGCATGTGCATGGGCGCCGGTCAGGGTATGGCGGTATTGATCGAGAACCTGAATCACTAGTATTTCCAAACCGTTAGGGGTCAGTTTGCGCGGCGCCGACGCTGTTCTCCTTTAGCCAGCTTGTGGGACCCGCATCGTCTCATCCCCGAACTGCAGGGATTATGATCAGGTCGGCGGGACCGCAATTGTGGCCCCGCCGACCTGATGAACTTGATCGGGTATGTCTTTGACGCCCCTGCGCACCGAGCCTGTGCAACCCACGTTAATGGAGAGACCTTGTGAGCGACTCAAACGACTTGACCGGAAAGGTCGCCCTGGTTACCGGCGCCTCCCAGGGCCTGGGGCGGCAATTCTCGCTAACCCTGGCTAAGCACGGCGCCAAGGTGGCGTTGGCGGCGCGGCAGATGGGGAAAATCGAGAGCTTGCAAGCGGAGATCGAGGCGGCCGGCGGCACGGCGTTCTCGGTGGCGATGGACGTGATGGACAGCGCCAGCATAAACGCCGGCGTAACGGCGAGTGAACAGGCGCTCGGGCCGGTGGATATCCTGGTCAACAATGCCGGTCTGGCGATCAACAAGCTGTTCCTCGACGTGACCGAGGAGGATTACGACACTGTCCTGGGAACCAACTTAAAGGGCGTATTCTTCTGCGCCCAGGCGGTGGCTAAGGGGATGGTGGAGCGCGGATCCGGTTCGATCATCAACATCTCCTCGGTGCTCGGCTCGCGGCCGATCGGCACGCTCACGACCTATTGCGCGTCTAAGGGCGGCTTGAACCAGCTGACCGCCGCGATGGGTCTGGAACTGGCGCGCAGCGGCGTCCGGGTGAATGCCATCGCTCCCGGCTATATCGAAACGCCGATGAACCGCGATTTCTTCCAATCTCCAGCCGGTCAGTCCCTGGTTAAGTCGGTGCCGGCTCGGCGGCTCGGCCAGGTCAAGGATTTGGATGGCGCGTTGTTGCTTTTGGCTTCCGACGCCTCGACCTTCATGACCGGGACCGTCGTCACCGTTGATGGCGGGTTCGTGATCCGCTGAACGGTGGCGGCGATGACAACCTACGGGGGTGTTCATCGCCATTGCTCTCTGGCTCGGCCCCTGGTGGCGTTGAACCCGCCGTTTATCCGAAATGCTTCAGCAACCAGTCCGCGGTCTCGCGCGGCTTTTCCTCGATGACGTAGTGGCCGGCGTCAATGGGCCCGCCCTGGATCTCGGCGCCGGCATAGTTGCGCCAGATCGCCTGCACGTCGCCATAGACCTTGCCAGTGTGACTATCCTGGCCCCAGATCGCTAATAGTGGGCATTTTATACGGTTGTCGGTCTCGAAATCTGCCGTGTCGAGCTTTAGATCAGAGGTGGCGCAGGCCCGATAATCCTCGCAGGAGCCGCGGATCGTCTTCCAATTGAAACAGCGGACATATTCGGCGAAGGCTTCCGGTGCGAAGGGGGTCAGGCCTTTGCCTGGCTTGGAGATTTTTTTTTCCATGTAATAGTCCGCCGGAACCCCGGCCATCATCCGCTCGGGCATATCGTAAGGCTGGATCATGAACACCCAGTGCCAGGAGGTCTTGGCCCAACTGGGCGATGCAGTGGTCCAGATGTGATGGCTCGGTAGGATATCGATGACCGCCGCCTTGAGGATATTTTCTGGGTGATCCAGCGCCATCCGGTGGGTGGTACGGGCGCCCCGATCATGGCCGGCGACGTAGAATTTCTGATGACCAAGTTTGGCCATCACGTCGACCAGATCCTGGGCCATGGCGCGGAATGAATAGTTGATGCTTTCCGGCCCGCCATCTTCCGGCCCGACCGAATCGCCATAGCCCCGCAGGTCGACGCAAAAAAGATGGAACTTGTCCTGCAGCAGCGGCGCTACCTTGTGCCAGGACACATGGGTCAGCGGGTTGCCGTGGATCAACAGCAGGGGCGGACCATCGCCACCATGCTCCAGATGGATCTTCGCTGAGCCAAACCCACGGTCCGGGGTGGTGATATCAAGGGTTTCGAATCCTTGGAACATGGGATGTCCTCCGAAGATTAATGTCATGTGCTGGTGCGGCGGTCGCGGAAGCTTGCCAGGCTATGCTATATTGCGCCATCATCGCCGCGGCGTGCCGGTTTGCCACTCCCGGGTCCAGCATGACCCGGTTGTCATTGCCCAACGACACCCCTCCCTCGGCCCGAATTGCCAGGATCGAGCGCACCAGATGCTGATTGGTGCCCAAGCGCTCGGTGGCGCGATTCATGATGATGCCGAGGTGAATTTCCGTCCCGTCTTGCTCCGCTGATTACCTGTCCGTGTGGAAACCCCAACGGTTAAGTTAGCATGCCGTTGGTGCCATTTGCAGGTCTGGTCGGTAGGCATCGTCAAGGCGATGAACGCTCAGGTTGGAGGCGCAGCGACCTCGGCGGCGTCGGTGCGGCGCTTGCGAAAGATCAGGAACAGGTTGCGGGTATAAATGAAGATGCCGGTCCCTTGGCCCAGCATGATAACCGGGTCCTTCCGCATTACCGCATAGCAGAACAGCATCAGGCCGCCTGCCAGGCTCAGATACCAGAAAGCGAGCGGGATCACGCTCTCGCGCTTTTTCTCGCTGACTACCCATTGAACAAGAAACCGGGCGCTGAACATTGCCTGGGCGACCAACCCGACGATCAGCAGGATCGCTTCACCGGTGTTGATGCCATTCGGAAAAAACCAATTCATGATCCCGTCGATAACAGACTCCATCAACGCTGTTCCTTGCTATCGAGCTTGCCGGGAGATCGCCGGATCAGCCACATTACGCCCAAAAGGTCCGGGATGCCGACCAAGAGACGATCCACAGTGGCGTATTTCGACCGTCCGTGCGTGCGGTGACGGTGGTTTACCGGAACCACCTGGACCGCGCAATTCTCACGCTTGGCCAGGGCTGGTAAATAGCGGTGCATGTGGTCGAAATAGGGAAACCGTAGAAACAGTTCGCGGGTATAGAGTTTGAGTGAGCACCCGGTATCCGGGTTGTCATCATGCAAGGCCGCCCGACGAATGGCGTTGGCGATCCGCGAAGCGCGGCGCTTGGCCCAGCTGTCGCGCCGGGCGACCCGGTGGCCGGTTACCATCAACCAGCCCGAGCCGGCGTGGGCCTGATAGGCCTTGAGTAGCTTCGGAATATCCGCCGGATCGTTCTGGCCATCGCCGTCCAGCATTGCGACCAAGGCGCCGCGGGCCGCCAGAACACCGGTGCGTAAACCAGCGCTTTGGCCGGAGCGTTTGTCGTGACTGATAACCCGCAGCCGTGGTTGCGATTGTTTCAGCTCCAGCAAGACCTCGAGGGTGCCATCGGTGCTGCCGTCATCGACGTAGACAATCTCGAAATCGCAAACCCCTTCGAGAGCGCTGGTGATCTCATCGACCAAGGGGCGAATATTGTCCTGCTCGTTCAGAACTGGGACTACGACCGAGAGCAGCGGTGCCGGCTCAGCGACTGTTGTCGACTTGGTCGAATTTGGAGTCTGGGCCACGTGCATGTTCCCGGAATTTCGCTATCGAGACGCCTTCTGAGCACCCTGACACCTTCTTAACGCCCAGGCTCCGACGGATTCAACAAACTTGTCGTTCGCGGGTCGAGATAGTGGCGTTTCAGAAGGATCGCGGTACAGATCCCAAGATAGATACCGCCCACCACATCGCTTGGGTAATGGGCTTGCAGCATGACCCGGCTGAGCGCGACCAGGGCCGCGATGGTCAGATACAATGTGGCGGGGCGAGGATAGATCAGATACAGCGCAAAACAGATCGATGCGATGGTCTGAGTATGGCCGGAGGGGAAAGAATTTTCCGCAATGTTGAAATTTAGCGGAGAGAGGCCATAAAGATTATCGGCAAAAAAATAGCGGGGTCGGTAGCGCCCGATTAGCATTTTTAGGGCATGGTGGATCGCGCCGGAAACCAGGCAGGACAGGATCACGAACCAGCAATTCCAGGCGTGTAGAAGCATTCTCTGGCGGGTTTTAGGCGACAAAGTTCGCCGGGAAATCACCACACTGGTGACAAGTGCGACGAGTAACCCGATCAGCCACCCGGTCGCGTCGCCTAGCTCAGTTACGATTTCGAAGAAGCGGCGATATTTCTCGTCGAGGCTGGCGGCCCAAAGGACCGCCGCTCGGTCGACGTAAAGGCCAAGGCCGATACAGGTGATCGCGGTCAGGCCGAGTAACCAGCCAAGCGGCAGTCGCCACAGATTTTGCCGTACCGCTTGCCAGGAACCGGTGAAAGTCTGGACGACGAGGGTGACGACCCGGCTCACGGTCGGCCTTTTCGACTGATAATGTCGATGATCACCGCGCGGCCGGTGGAGTAGTTTAGTCCGGAAATCGTTTCATGCACGGTGGTGGCGACCCCAAGTCTGGCGGCCTCGGCGAGGAATTCCGCCTGATGGCGTCTGGCGACGGCGGCGATCGCGGTGGGGCGCTTGCCCAAGTCCCTGGCCGCCGTTTTCGGTGAGGTCAGGCTGGTTTGCGTTCCCGCCAAGAAAACCAGGCTCGGCTCATGAAAGCCGACGGCGAGCAGATCGCGGCGGCCATCCGGGCCCAAACGGTCGAGCGCCGCGGTTATCCTCGGTGAGACGAAGACGTGGGTCAGGGTCGGCGCGGTGAGATGGGCTAGCGCTGGCAGGAACAGCGCCGCGCCGAGGATGCAACACAAGGCGGCAGCTCTTGGCCGGCGGCGAAACATCATGGCGCCTGCCAGTATCGCGGTGAGGGCAGCCATGGGAGCGGCGAGAAAGGCTTCTGGCGCCAGACGCTGGGCCCGAAACACTTGACCGGCGAGGCGCTCGACCGTGGAAAGGTTGTTCATCCAGCCTTCGATGGCCCCGACCGGCTGAATGGCGATGACCGGCAATGCCGCCGCGCCACCAGCGATAGCCAGACCGGCGACCAACCAAAGAACCGAAAAGGCCCGGGTGCCCCTTGGTAGCGACGCTGGCCTGCGCAGCACCGGCGCGTCGGTCGTGGCGAAGCGGCTGACCCAGGCCGCCGCCAGGATCGCCAGAGCTGGGTAGAGGGGCAGCACATAATGCGGCAGCTTGGTTGGCACCAGTTCGAACAGGATCCAGCAGGGAACTAGCCAGGCGAGCAGGAAGCGCACCGCCGGCTCTGCTCGGGTGCGCCAGGCGCCGGCCAAGGCCGGCCAAACCAATAACGATCCGGGCCAGAAGGTCAGCATGATCAGCAACAGATAGTATCCCGGCCATGCGCCGTGCGACTCCATCGCCCCAAAAAGCTTTGGCAGCAAGTCGTCGCCCACCGAGCTTTGTAGGAAAGCGCCGCCGGATCGCAGCTGAACCGCGACGATCCAGGGCGTGACGATAATTAAGGCCAGCGGCAGTCCGATCAACGGCCTGAGGTGCATCAGCCACCCGGCCCGGCGATCGGCAATCACCAAGGTGAGCGCGGTAAGGCCGGCGATCAGTGACGGAATCGGGCCTTTGATCAACAGACCAAACCCAATGCCGAGCCAGAAAACTAACCAGGTCCGGGGGCCAGGGGCACCACAATAGGCCCGCGCCAACCCATATTGCGCCGCCAGCACCGTCGCCAGCATCAACGCGTCAGTTTTCGCCATATGGGCTTCGGCAGTCAGCAAGAAGCTAGAGGCTAGCAACGCCGCCGCCAGCAACGCCGCTGCTTCCGTCAGAAAAAGCAGCGTGAGTGCATGGGTTAACAACACTGCGACGATCGCCGCGATTACCGAAGGAACGCGGTAGGCCCAAATCGCGTGCGGATCGTCCGGCGATAAAATCTGCGCGGACGCCGCCTGCAACCAATAGGCGCCGACAGGTTTCTTGTAGCGGGGAGTTTCCTGAAACCGGATGTCGACATAATCGCCGGTCTCGACCATCTGCTTCGACGCCTGGGCGAAGCGGGCTTCATCACGGTCCAGCGGTGGGATCGCCGATAGCCCCGGCAGATAGAGAGTCAGGCAAAGCAAGATCAGCAGGGCGGCGTGTCGAAGATGCACGGTGGTACTGCCGCTGGTTGAGACAGTGCGGTTTAGGCCATTGCCGCCGCGTTCTGTCAATCCGGCTGTAACGCTTTCAGTCTCTGTTCCAGAATCGGTGTGGCCGGGGCGTCCGCGTCCATACGCTTCAACAGGCGGCTCCAGAGGTCTCGCGCTGTTGCGGTGTCGCCCTCGCTGGCGGCGATCACGCCGCCATAGAACATAGCTTCGGCCAGCGCCGGCTCGAGGCTCAGAACCCGGTGGATTGCCGCTTTAAAGGCTTCGGGGATCGTGGTTTTCGATGTGCCCTGGGGAAACAAAGCGCGGGCATAGGTCATCTGCACATCGACCCGCTTCGGCGCCTGTGCGGCGGCGCGAGCATAGGCCTTGAGCGCGTCCTGCGGGCGTTCTAATACCTCGTAAGATCTGCCCAGCCGGATCCAGCCTTCGATATCCCCGGGCGACTTTTCAAGCCGCGCGGCAAGACCTTTGACCATGCTTTGTATCGTCGCCTGTCGGTCGCCTGTCGACATGGTTTGGGCGGCGGCCATTTGCTCGCTGGTTAGACCCCGGGGCGCAGCGCCGGTCACCGTTCCAGCTTTCGGGGCCGCTGCGTTGGCTTGTCCACCGGCTTGCCCTTGGGCCTGCACTTGATCCTGGACTTTGGCACGGGCCTGTTGCGCCTGCAGCCGTTCGGCGGCACGGTCGGCGTAAGGGCGGTTGGGCAGGTCCGGTCGACCCAGACTGACGTAGGCGGCCAGCGCACCGGCTGGAATGAAAAACACCAGCAAAACCACGGCCAACATCCGCTGTGATCGCACGGCTGGGTCATTTTCCGTCGACGGCGTATCCGCCTCGGCTCTGGCCTCACTATCGGCGGCCAGCATACGTCGTTGGATTTCAATCCGCGCTGCCGTCAGCTCATCATCGCCGATCCGGCCCTGCTCATGATCACGCTCAAGTTCGTCGAGCTGGTCGCGATAGACCCGGAGCCCGTAGCTGCCCCGCTCAGTGGTTGGTCCGGCACCATTGATGATCGGCCAGACTATGGCGAGCACAACCCCGAAGGTGAGGATGCCGGCGATAAGCCAGAAAATCATTCAGTCGGCTCCCGGTCCTGGTCCATCAGTTGCACCATCCTGGCCGCTTCGGCGGCGTCCAGAGGGTCAGGCCGAACGATCTTTCGTCGCCGGGCCAGAAAGACAATCACCGCGAAAAAACCAAGGGTCATAAGCACTCCCGGGCCATACCACAGAGCATAGGTGGTCGGCTTAATCGGCGGCTTCAGCAAGGCGTAATCGCCGTACCGAGCGACCAGGAAATCGAGAATCTGGATATCGTTGTCGCCAGCGATCAGCCGTTCGCGCACGATCACCCGCAGGTCTTTAGCCAGCGACGCGTTGCTGCTGTCGATCGACTGATTTTGACAGACCAGACAACGGATGTTTTTGCTCAGCGCCCGGGCCCGCGCTTCCAGGACCGGGTCGACCAGAACCTCGTTGGGCTCCACGGCGATACTTGGCGCCGACGGCACGAATGCCACCAGCATGAGAACCGCAAGGGCCAGGAGCAGAAGCAACGCCGCTTTGGCCCGCCTCATTCGTTTTGTTCCCGCAACCGGTTGACCAAAGGCATGATCGTCTCTTCGAAAGTCTGGCGCGAGAGCGGGCCGACATGGCGGTACTGGATGCGCCCGGCCCGGTCGACCACATAGGTCTCCGGTAGGCCATAGACACCCCATTCGATTCCGGTACGCCCGTCGCCGTCCCGTCCAATCCGCTCAAACGGATCGCCGAGCTGGGCCAGCCAGTTTACCGCCGCTTCCGGGGCGTCCTTGTAGTTCACCCCGTAGAGGGGGACAGTCTTGGCGGCGGCGATCTGCATGAGCAGGGGATGCTCGACCCGGCAAGGGCCGCACCAGGACGCAAAGAAATTCACCAGCTGCACGTCGCCGGTCAGGCTGGTAGGACCGAGGCCCGGCTTCGAGGATAAGAGCGGTTCCAGGGGCCGGAGCGGGGCCGGCTTGTCGATCATCGCCGAGGGGAGCGTGTGTGGGTTCTTGCCCTGGAGAATCGGTGTGGCAAAATACGCCGCCAGGCCGGCGAACAGCAAGAGCGGCAGGATGTAGATCAGCCGGTTCATCGCTTCAATCCGCGCCCGCCGGTTGCGCCGCCGACTCGGGCCCTTTCGTCTCCGATGAGCTCAGATTTTGCCCGCGTTTAGGAGCGCCAACCCTCAGACGTCGGTCGGATAGCGAGATCAAGCCGCCAACCACCATGAACATGCACCCTGCCCAAATCCAGGGAACCAACGGATTGTGCCATACCCGCACGGTCCAGCCGGCTTTGGCATGACCATCACCGATCGCGGCATAGAGATCCGCCAGGAAGGTGCTGTGAATCGCCGCCTCGGTAGTTGGCATTTGCTGTACCGGATAGAAACGGCGCTCCGGTGATAGGATGGTCACCTCGGCGCCATTGCGCATGACACGCAAGCGGGCGGTCTCCGTCTGGTAGTTTGGACCCTGGCTATGCTGAATGCTCACCAGCGTGAGGTCGTAGCCGGCGATCGAGATGGTTTCTCCCGGCTTGGCATTGACCATGACTTCTTCGCGCCAGTAACTATCGGCGACGGCGCCGCAGATGAAGATCGCCAGGCCGAGATGCGCCAAGGTCATGCCATGGGCCGATCGCGGCAGGCCCACGGCCCGTGAAAGCGAAACGCTAAGAGGCTGACGGAACAACGCTATCCGCGCCGCCCATTCGGTGATCGTGCCGCCGGCTAGCCAGCCGGCAAAGGCGAATCCGATGATCGACCCAAAGGCGGTGCCGGCATGCTGCGTCCAAACGAACGCGGCGACCGCGGCGGAAAACAGTGCCGCCGTCCAAAGCCGGGCCATGGCGCCGGGAAGATCTCCGCGTTTCCAGGCCAAGAGCGGCCCGACGGCCATCAACAGAATCACGGGCATCATCACCGGCACGAAGGCGGCATTGAAGAAGGGGGGGCCAACCGAAACCTTCTGGCCGGTCGTCGCGTCCAGGAACAACGGATAGAGCGTGCCGATGAACACCGTCGCCGTGGCGACCGAAAGCAGTAGATTATTCATCACCAGCCCACCCTCGCGGCTAACCGGTTGGAACATTCCGCCCAATTTCATCGACGGTGCCCGTATCGCGTAAAGGATCAGGGCACCGCCGATGGCGACACTCATCAACCCCAGAATGTATAGCCCGCGCTCCGGATCAACGGCGAAGGTATGCACCGAGGTAAGCACCCCGGACCGGACCAGGAAGGTGCCCATCAGGCTGAGGCCGAACGTGATGATGGCCAACAAGATGGTCCAGCTTTTCAGGGCGTCGCGTTTTTCAACCACGATGGCGGAATGCAACAACGCGGTACCGGCGAGCCAGGGCATGAAGCTGGCATTTTCCACCGGGTCCCAATACCACCAACCGCCCCAGCCAAGCTCGTAATAGGCCCACCAACTGCCCAAGGTGATGCCGCCGGTCAGCGCGGTCCACGCGGCGAGCGTCCAGGGCCTTACCCAGCGCGCCCAGGCGGGATCGACCCGCCCCTCGATCAACGCCGCCACGGCGAAGGAGAACGCCATCGAGAAGCCGACATAGCCGAGATAGAGCATCGGGGGGTGGAAGGCCAAACCCGGATCCTGTAGCAGCGGGTTCAGATCGTTGCCATCCAGCGGCGCCGGGTCCAAACGCTCGAACGGGTTCGAGGTTAATAGAATGAAACCGAGAAACCCAACGCCGATCAACCCTTGCACCGACAATACCCGCGCCCGAAGCGAGGGTGGCAGGTTGTTGCCGAAGGCGGCGACCGCGAAGCCAAAAAGGGAAAGGATCAACACCCAGAGGATCATCGACCCCTCATGATTGCCCCAAACTCCGCTTACTTTGTAGAGCATCGGTTTCAGGGAGTGTGAATTCTGGGCGACGTTGATGATTGAGAAATCCGAGGTGACATAGCCATAGGTCAAGGCACCGAAAGCCACCACGGTCGCTAGAAATTGCGCCGTGGCCGCCGGCTGCGCCAAGCGCATCAAGACGGTGTCGTTGCGGGCCGCGCCAATCATTGGAAGTGTGCTCTGTACCACCGCGACGCACAGGGCCAGAGCCAGCGCGTAATGGCCAAGTTCGGCGATCACGGTTGCGCCGCTCCCTTCCATTTGCCGGACTTCTTCAAGGCGTCCGCGACTTCCTTCGGCATGTAGGTCTCATCATGTTTGGCCAGTACTTCGCTGGCGATGAAGCTGCCCTTGACCAACCGGCCCTCGGCGACAATACCCTGACCTTCGCGGAAAAGATCAGGCAGAATGCCCTTGAATGTGACTGGAATCACGTTCTGTAAATCAGTGACCCGAAAATTCGCCACCAGACCATCCTTTGATTTTTCCAAGCTGCCCTGCTCGACAAGCCCACCGATACGGATCCGCTGTTCTGGGGCGACTGTTTTGGCCTGCAGATCAGTGGGGCTGAAAAAGAACACCAGATTGTCTCCGAATGCAGTCAACACAAGCGCCGCCGACGTGCCCAGCATGACCAACCCAATCACTACGATGCTCAGCCTACGACGTTTTGGCGTCATTGCCGGTCTCCCTATCGCCGGGCTCCATCGCGTGTGTATTGCCGGGCGTTCGGTGGCGCCGGGTTCGCCCGGTCGCTTCCAAGATCGCCAATTCGTCCCACCGCTTGCGGGCGGCGCGTAGAGATAGCGCCAACAGGCCGAGCATCACCGCAGCCGCGACCCCGTAGGCCGACCAGATATAAGCACCGTACCCGCCCATGTTAAGGTAGTCGATTATGATGGAATGCTCCGATGGTGATCACAAACTCTCGAGCTACGGTAAAACCCGGAGCGCTCAAGGCCGAGGGCGCGGTCTGGTGGTGCGTCGCGGCGATCAGTCAATCTATTCCACCATGTGCAACGCGCGAATGCGCCGGGCGGTTAGCAAAGTGCGCATGCGGATGACCAGGACCGCGAGAAAATACAGCTTGAAGCCGGCGGCCATCAGCAACAGCGGGACGAGCATTGCCGGATCGATCGCCGAGGCGTCGAGGCGAGTCAGGCTGGCTGGCTGGTGCAGGGTATTCCACCAATCGACAGAAAACTTAATGATTGGTACGTTGATCACGCCGACCAGCGCCAGGATGGCGCCGGCTCGGGCGCCGTGTTCCGGCTCGTCAAACGCATTCACCAGGGCCATGTATCCGAGATAGAGAAAAAATAGGATCAGCACTGAGGTCAGCCGCGCATCCCAGACCCACCAGGTGCCCCACATTGGTTGCCCCCAGAGCGCGCCTGTAATGAGCGCCATGGCGGTGAAGGCCGCGCCAATCGGGGCGGCAGCTCGGGCGGCGATATCGGCGAGTGGGTGCTTCCAGATCAAAAAGACGCCACTGGCCAGGGCCAAAATGGTGTAGATGAACAGCGACATCCAGGCCGCCGGCACATGGACATACATGATCCGCACGGTCTCGCCCTGTTGATAGTCGGCTGGCGAGATGACAAGGCCGTAATACAGCCCAGCGGCAATGCAGAGCACCGCCAACCCGGCAATCCAGGGCTGGACCGTCTCGGCAATCCGCATGAAGCGCGCGGGGTTTGCGAACCAATGCATGGGGATGGTTCTGCCCTAAGCCACGGCTTGCCGCAAGGCCGCCGCGGCTGCCCAGGGGCAAAGCGGCAGCGCGGCAAGTAATAACGCCCCGAGCAGCATCAGGTGCGGCTGTGGACTTTGGCCGATCGCCGCCGCCTCGACAGCCGCGACGCCAAAGATCAAAACCGGGATCGTCAGCGGTAATACCAGCAGCGAGACCAGGACCCCGGAGCGCCGCGCGCCAAGCACCAAAGTCGCGCCGACCGCGCCGATAAGGCTGAGCACCGGCGTCCCGAGTGCCATGGCTGCCAGCAGGCTGAAATAGGCCTCAGGTTGCATATGCAAAAGCAGGCCGAGCAGCGGTGAAATCACCATGATCGGCAATCCGGTCACCAGCCAATGTGCTAGGCATTTCGCCAGTACCAGGAACTCCAACGGCCAGGGTGCAAGCACCAACAGATCCAATGAGCCATCTTCTAGGTCGGGTTGGAACAACCTGTCGAGCGATAACAACGCCGCTAACAGCGCGCCGATCCAAACGACGCCGCCGGAAATTCGCTCCAGGACGTCGGGCTCGGGTCCAACGCCTAAGGGAAATAACGCAACCACGACGACATAGAACATCAACACCGTCGAGGCGTCGCTGCCTTGACGCAGGGCCAGCTTCAGCTCGCGCCGGACAATGGCTAGAAAACCGCTCACCGGGCACCGCCTACGGTCAGGCCAAGCGCCAAGTTTAAGTCCGGGTCCAGGGGCTCCGTACCGGCAGCCACGAAGTCGCGCAGATTAAGCGTGCGCGCGGCCTCGCCAAGCGCGATGGCTGTGTGCGAGGCGATCACAGCAATCCCGCCAGCCGCCCGATGATCGGCGATTGCCGCTTCCAAAGCGACCTGGCCTTCACTGTCCAGGCCGACGGTTGGCTCGTCCAGAAGCCAGAGCGGCGCCGGGGTGGCGACCAGCCGGGCCAGGGCCAGGCGACGTTTCTGACCGGAGGAAAGAAATCGGACCGGAAAGCTGGTCCTCGATCCCAGACCGAACTGTTCGAGCGCGCGCTGTTGGGTTGGGCCATGGTCTTGCAGCCGAAATGCCGACCAAAAGGCGAGATCCTCGCCTGCGGTTAGCGCGGCCTTGACGCCGGTGGTGTGACCGACATAGTGCAGGCGTGTGGCATGGGTTTGTCGGTCCTGGGCAATGTCGGTACGATCCCACGAAATGCGTCCGGCGCCCGGGCTGGAAAGTCCGGCCATCAGGCGCAGCAGGCTCGACTTTCCGCTGCCGTTCAGGCCGGTGAGAACCAAGGCCTCACCGGCGGCGAGCGTGAAGTCCAGGGCGCGGAAAACAAGGCGCGCACCACGGACACAAGCGATTCCGTCGCCGGCGAATAAGGGGTCGGTTCCACGCATCATGCGGCTCTACTAGCCGGGTGAAGGCTTTGCGTCCAGCACAAGGGCATGGATTTGGGTGGCGGGTCGGCGATTTGGGCTGCTTATCAGGATTGGAAGGCGGCGCCGCATCCGTCTTTTCATCCGCCCGGTCGTGAAGGGGAGACGGTATCCGGGTGAAGACGCACCGACTCAAGGTAATGAGCCGATGATGCTCTAGATATGGGATCAATGTGGCCGCATTTCGAGGGGAGGATAGCGAATTTGTGGCAAAACTACTCCTGGCGCGCTAAGCAGCTGACCGGCGGTCTCGATTTTTGTGTCGGGAGCCAGGGATTTTGCGGACAAGGAATGCCGAAATGGGTGCAACGCCAGCCTCCGATGCATTGAAACGCTTCACGGTCCTGGATCTGACCCGCGTCAGGGCCGGGCCGACCTGTGTGCGTCAGCTCGCTGACTGGGGCGCCAACGTGATCAAGGTCGAGCTTCCCGAGGCGATGGAAAGTGGTAACGGTCTCGGCGGCTCGCGCCATGGCCCCGATTTCATGAATTTGCACCGCAACAAGCGGGCGATGACGCTCAACCTCAAGGATGAGCGCGGTGTGGCGTTGTTTAAACGGCTGTGCAAGACCGCCGACGTGGTGGTCGAGAACTATCGCCCGGATGTCAAGACGCGGCTCGGCATTGATTACAAGGCATTGAGTGCTGAAAACCCTGCGCTGATCTATGCCAGCATTTCCGGATTCGGCCAGGACGGCCCCTATGCCAAGCGGCCTGGTTTTGACCAGATCGCCCAGGGCATGGGAGGTGTGATGTCGATCACCGGACTGCCCGGCCAGGGCCCGGTGCGCGCCGGTATTCCGATCGCCGATCTGTGTGCCGGATTGTTTGCCGCGCAAGGGATCATGATCGCGCTTTTAGAGCGCGAAGTTTCTGGCAAGGGGCAATGGATCGACACCTCCCTGCTGCAGGCACAGCTCTTCATGCTGGACTTTCAAGCGGCCCGTTGGCTGGTCGATGGTGAGGTGCCGCAACAGGCCGGTAACAACCATCCGACAAGCATCCCTACCGGGGTGTTCACTACCAAGGACGGCTATATCAATCTTGGGGTCGCCGGGCAGGTGATCTGGAAGCGATTCTGTGACCTGGTCGGCCGTGAGGATTTGCGGGACCATCCGGACTATGCCGAGGGGCCGGATCGGTCGCGCAATCGTGATGCGCTGAACGCCGAGATCGAGGTCTTCATGAAGAGCGAGACGACGGCCCACTGGGTTGAGCTGCTCAACAAGAACGGTGTTCCAAGCGGCCCGATCTATAATATAGATGAAGCGTTCGAAGACCCGCAGGTCAAGCATCTGGGGATGGCCCAGGAGGTGACCGGTCACGCGCGTGGTACCATTGAGCTTGTCGGACAGCCGGTCCGTTTGTCCCGGACCCCTACCAGCATGGCGCTGCCACCGCCGGAATATGGCGAGCATACCGATGAAGTTCTGACGGAACTTGGCATGAGCGAGGCGGAGATCGCCGAGCTTCGCACCGCCAACGTTATCTGAGCCCAACGACACAGCGACGTCGACGAAAAGGAGAGACGCCATGGCGACCCAGGAAATCATCGCTGGCGAGGAAAGCCGGCTGCTGAGCGAAGTGCGTGACAGGATTGGTTGGATTACTTTCAACAATCCGGCCCGACACAATGCCATGTCCAAGGACATGTGGGACGGTGCGGCGGCGGTGTTGGATCAATACGCCGCCGACAGCGCGGTTCGCGCCATCGTGCTGACCGGGGCCGGTGACCGGGCTTTCGTCGCCGGCGCCGATATTTCAAAGTTCGAGAATGAACGGTCCTCGGCTGATGCAATGATTGCCTATGATCGCTCCGTCAGCAATTTTCATGACTCACTCAACGCGGTGGCCAAACCGACGATCGCCCGGGTCAACGGCTATTGCATCGGTGGTGGTCTGGCGATTGCCATCGGCTGCGACATCCGGATCTGTTCCGACAAGTCGACCTTCGGGGTGCCGGCGGCAAAGCTTGGCATTGGTTACAAGGCCAAGGGTATCCGCGAGCTGGAACGCCTGGTCGGCCCAGCTTTCACGGCAGAAATCTTTTACACCGCACGGCAGTTCGACGCCGAGGAGGCGCGGATCATGGGACTGGTTAACCGGGTGCTCCCGGAGACCGGCTTGGACACGGCGGTCGGCGACCTGATCGGCCGGATCGCCGAAAATGCGCCGTTGTCGATCAAGGCGGTCAAGGAAACCTTGATAGAGCACGGCAAACCCGAAGCGGCGTGGGACTTCTCGGCCCATTACACGACGGTCAAGCAATGTGGGACCAGCACTGACTACACTGAAGGCCGCACGGCCTTCATGGAAAAGCGCAAGCCGAACTTCGCGGGACGCTGATCCGACAATGGGCTCTGCATCATTACTATCCGGGAATATTAAAATTTGCCAAGACTACGCCAGACGGGTCTAACGCTCGACCGGCGTGGCACTTGGTGGGTTGTGTTGGTGAAGGTTTGATAATGCGCGCCGCGTTTGAAAGGCCTCGGCCACATTCAAAATCTGAATCCCTGGACTTGATCCAGGGCCTGCGTCTGAGGCGGTTTGGCGTGATGGGTGGCGTAGAAAGTTGACGTCTATTTTAGCATTATCCCCGTCGAGCAGCCTCATCCGTCGCCCTGCGGTTTGCCAGGGCAACGGATGAGATATGTTGAAACATGGGTGACTACCCGATCGGTATCGATGACGTCAAATCGGAGCATCCGGCGGCCATCGCCGTGTCGTTAGTTGCAGACCTGTTGGTTCTGACGGAAGATCTGGCAGCTCGCACAGAACAAGAATATACAGCGCCGGGGAGTGTCGAGCCGGCGCCGCTGAGCAGGGGGCGGCCAGCCAGTGAACGAGTCAATGAACGAGCAACCATCAAGTGCCGCCGGGCCTGAGAACGCGGCCGATACGCTTCTGGAAGCGCGCAATATCGTCAAGATTTTCGGCGATCTCCGGGCTAATGACGACGTTACACTGACGCTGAAACCCGGTGAGATTCACGCGCTTCTGGGGGAGAACGGGGCCGGCAAGTCGACCTTGGTAAAGATCATTTATGGCTCTCTGCAGCCAACCTCCGGCGCGCTTTATTGGAAGGGCCAGCCGGTGGCGATGGCCAATCCAGCGGTGGCGCGGGATCTGGGCGTCGGCATGGTGTTTCAGCACTTCTCGTTGTTCGACGCGCTGACTGTGACGCAGAATATCGCGCTCGCCCTGCCGCCGGGGCTCGTCATGGCCGAATTGGCGACGCGGATCCGGACGGTGTCGGCGGATTACGGTCTGCCGCTGCGCCCCGGCGCCCTGGTCGCCGATCTGTCGGTTGGCGAGCGTCAGCGCATCGAGATTGTACGCTGTCTGCTGCAGAAACCGAGCTTGCTGATCATGGACGAGCCGACCGCCGTGCTGACACCGCAGGAGGCCGGCCAATTATTCGTCACGCTTGAACGTCTGGCCAGCGAAGGCTGTGGGATCCTGTATATTTCTCACCGGCTGGAAGAGGTGAAACGGATCTGTCATGACGCGACAATTCTGCGCCACGGCAAGGTTGTGGGGCGGGTTGATCCACAGCAGGAAACGGCCGCGTCGCTGGCTAATCTGATGGTCGGAAACGAGGTGATGGTGATCAAGACGACCAGGGGATCAGCGCCGGGCGAGCCGTTGTTGGAACTCACTGAGCTTTCCATGGCGACGGATGATCCGTTCGGCGTGTCGCTGAAGAATATTGACCTCACCGTTCGCGCTGGCGAGATAGTCGCGGTAGCCGGCATCGCCGGCAATGGCCAGGGTGAGTTGTTCGCCGCGATCTCGGGCGAGACCCTGACGGCAGAGGAAAGCCAGGTGTTGCTTGCCGGTGCGCCTTGCGGCAGGGAAAACATCACCAGCCGGCGCCGGCGCAATGCCGCCTTTGTTCCCGAGGAGCGCATCGGCCATGGCGCGGTACCAAACTTCGCCCTGTCGGAGAATGTCGTGCTGACCCATCACGCGATCGGTGGAGGTGTGGTGCGCAACGGCTTGATTAACCGGCTGGCGGCGCATGCGGTTAACGCCCAGGTCACTGAGATGTTCGATGTCCGCAAGGGCACGCTAAATCCCGAGGCGCGGACGCTGTCCGGTGGCAACCTGCAGAAATTTGTCGTTGGCCGCGAGGTCGTTCTACAACCCAGAATCCTGGTAGTTAATCAACCAACCTGGGGGGTCGACGTCGGCGCTGCCGCGGTGATCCGCCAGGCGTTGATCGATCTGGCCCACAGCGGCTCCGCGGTGCTGGTCATCAGCCAGGATCTGGATGAGATTTTCGAGATCGCCGACCGCATCGCGGTAATCTCCCGGGGAGAGCTGTCCGACGCCGCCCCGGCCGAGGACATGAGCCTGGAGCGGATCGGGTTGCTGATGGCGGGGGCCCACGAGAAGGCCAATCAGGCCGGCCGAACGGCGACCACGCCATGAAGATAATCCTGGAAAAACGTATTGAGCATTCCCGGGTGATGGCGTTGCTGTCGCCGTTGCTGGCAATCGCGATCACCGTGGTGATCGGAGGGATTATCTTCGCCAGCCTCGGTCTCGACCCGGCCGAGGCGCTCTATGTCTACTTCGTCGAGCCGGTGACCACGCTCTGGTCGATCGAGGAACTGATCGTCAAGGCGGCGCCCTTGGTGTTGATCGGCGCGGGGCTGGCGATCTGCTATTCCGCCAATGTCTGGAATATAGGCGCCGAGGGACAGTTGACGATTGGGGCGCTGTTCGGTTCGGCGATCCCGGTCTATTTCACCACCTGGCAGTCGCCGCTGACGCTGGTTGTGATGTTGGTGCTCGGTGGTTTCGGCGGGGCTTTGTTCGCGGCTATTCCGGCCGCTCTGAAGAACCGCTTCGGTGCTAATGAAATCCTGACCAGTCTGATGCTGGTCTATGTGGCGCAGCTGCTGCTCGATTGGCTGGTGCGCGGGCCATGGCGTGATCCCCAGGGATATAATTTTCCACAATCTGTGCCGTTCGAGGGCTGGCAGCAGCTGCCTTTGCTGGGCGAGGGCCGGGTTCATATTGGCGCCATCTTCGCCGTCATGGCGGTGATCGTATTGGCGATCATGATGGGGCGTTCGCTGCGCGGGTTCGAAATCCGAGTGGTTGGCAATTCACCGCGCGCCGGTGCGTTCGCCGGTTTCCATCAGAAACGCGTGGTCTGGTTCACCTTCATGTTATCGGGCGCGTTGGCCGGTTTGGCCGGGATCTGCGAGGTCGCCGGGCCGAGCGGCGAATTGCAGCCGAGCATTTCACCCGGCTACGGTTTCACCGCGATCATCGTTGCCTTTCTCGGCCGCTTGAACCCGATCGGCGTGCTGTTTGCCGGGTTTCTACTAGCGATCAGCTATCTCGGCGGCGAGGCGGCGCAGGTGGAGTTGGGAATCTCGGACAAGACCGCGCAAGTCTTCCAAGGGATGCTGCTGTTCTTCATCCTCGCCTGCGATACAATGATCCTGTACCGCATCAAGATCGCCTCCGGACGGTCCGCGTCGGCCAAGGCCTGAGCAGGGAACGATGGGCGCTTTCGAAGCTGTTATACTAACCATCATCACCGCCTCGACACCGCTGCTTCTGGCGGCGATCGGTGAGCTCGTTACCGAACGCGCAGGGGTTCTGAACCTCGGCGTCGAGGGGATGATGATCATGGGCGCGGTTTGCGGGTTCGCCGCCGCCTACACCACGGGCTCACCGATTTTCGGTGTTGGCGCCGGGCTGTTGGGCGGTGTCGGCATGTCCCTACTCTTCGCCTTTTTAACCCAGACGCTGATGACCTCGCAGGTAGCGACCGGTCTCGCGTTGACTTTGTTGGGGCTTGGCCTGTCCGGGTTGATCGGCGAGGCCTTTACTGGTCTGCCGGGGGTTAAACTGGGCCCAATCGACATCCCGTTCCTGATCGACCTTCCGTTCGTCGGATCGATCCTATTCGGCCAGGACATCCTGGTCTATTTCTCCTTTGCGCTGGTCGCAATCGTGACCTATATGCTGTTCCGAACCCGAACTGGTCTGATCATCAATGCGGTTGGCGGCAATCATCACTCAGCGCATGCCTTGGGCTATGACGTGGTCAAGGTGCGCTATGCCTGCATCGCCTTTGGCGGAGCCTGTTCCGGTCTGGCGGGGGCTTATCTGTCGCTCGTCTAT
Source organism: uncultured Alphaproteobacteria bacterium (assembly GCA_937776645.1). Lineage (GTDB taxonomy): Bacteria > Pseudomonadota > Alphaproteobacteria > Thalassobaculales > Thalassobaculaceae > JADHLJ01. Next base: position 153,276 of record CALMRI010000007.1, read on the forward strand.
ACGCCGCAGTGGATTGAGAATATGAGCTCCGGGCGTGGCTGGATCGCGCTGGCATTGGTGGCGTTTTCCAGCTGGTTGCCACGCCGGGTGCTGGTCGGCGCTTATCTGTTCGGCACGGTCTGGATCATGGGGCTTTACGTGCAGGCCCTAGGGGTCGCGATCCCGGCGCAGCTGCTTTCGTCGCTGCCGTATTTGGTGACGATCACTGCGCTGATCATGATGTCCGGCGACAAGACCCTGACCAAGGTCAACACCCCGGCTTGTATTGGCCAGCCGTTCGCGCCGGAAAGGTAGGCCAGAGGTCGACCAGAGGGATAGACCAAAGAGGCAGATGAGAACATGCCGCCATCCGTTCGCGGTCGACGATGGAGGCATCCAAGAAAATACCGCAAAGACAACGTTTGAACAGAGAGGAGCAAACATGAAAAAGCTACTTGGTTTGACTGCCGTCGCTCTGGCGATGGTTCTTGTGACGGGGGTGCCGCATGCCGCCGAAAAGATGAAGGTCGGCTTCATCTATGTCGGTCCCATCGGCGACCACGGCTGGTCCTATCAGCATGACCAGGGCCGGTTGGCGATCGAGAAGGAACTCGGCGACCAGGTCGAGACCGTTTTTGTGGAGAAAGTGTCTGAGGGCCCGGATGCCGAACGCGTCATCGAACGCCTTGCGCGCCAGGGCGCCGGGCTGATTTTCACCACCTCGTTCGGTTTCATGAACCCGACCCTGAAGGTCGCCAAGCGCTTCCCGAAAGTAAAATTCGAGCACGCGACCGGTTTCAAGCGGGCGCCGAACGTCGCGACCTATAACGCGCGTTTCTATGAGGGCCGCTATATCATCGGCCAGGCCGCTGCCAAGATCTCCAAATCGGGCGTCGCCGGCTATATCGCGTCCTTCCCGATTCCTGAAGTGGTGATGGGCATCAACGCCTTCATCTTGGGCGCGCAGACGGTCAACCCTGGCTTTAAACTGAAGGTAATCTGGGTCAACTCATGGTTCGATCCGGGCAAGGAAGCCGACGCGGCCAAAGTGTTGATCGGCCAGGGCGTCGATGTCATCACCCAGCACACAGACTCAACCGCCCCCTTGCAGATTGCCAGTGAAAAGGGCGTCCACGCGTTCGGTCAGGCTACCGACATGATCAAGTTCGCGCCGAAGGCTCAGGTAACCTCGATCGTCAACAATTGGGCGCCGTACTATGTCGCCCGCACCAAGGCGGTGCTGGACGGAATCTGGAAATCAGAAGACACCTGGGGCGGGTTGTCGGCTGGCACCGTGCAAATGGCGCCATACACCAACGTCGCCGCCGATATTGCCAAGGCCGCCAAGGAAACGGAAGCTAAAATCCGGTCCGGCGCATTGCACCCCTTTACCGGGCCACTGCAAAAGCAGGACGGAACCGAGTTCCTCGCGGCTGGTAAGGTCATCGATGACGGCACGCTCGCCGGCATGAACTTCTATGTTAAGGGCGTCGATGGAAAGCTGCCGCAATAGCGGTCTGCAGCAGTAGTCCAAAGGAACAGGGCAACGACGACCGGGCGGATTGGTGCGCGGACCCGACGAAACACCAGTGTCCGCGCACTGGTCGCCATGAAGAGATGGGAACTTCCTGAATGAGCGCGTTCCTCGCCGATGGGCTCAATCTTCTGATTCGCTAGGGACATCTGATTGCCGACATCGGTTGGATCGGCACGTCGTTCTATTTCATCGCTCTTGACCGGTCGCTGAAGCGGTGCGAGAAAATGAAGGACGGCGTGATGGGCAGCGTCGAGACCAGCGTCCGCGACAGCGCCGAGCTGATTTCCAGATGGCATGGCGTCGGCCGCTTGCTCTATGCGATCATCGTGCGCTTCGCGGTAACCTCAAGCGAGGCCCAACTGCAGGCCGCCGGCGCGCTTTTTGCCGACAACCCGAGTTGCCTGATGCACACGCATCTGTCCGGAAGTCCTGGCGAGATCGCATTCGTCAAGCAGCAGTTCCCTTGGTCGGGCGATTATACCGACGTCTATGAGCGCTTTGGGTTGCTCGGCCCCAACGCGGTTTTTGCTCATGGCGTCCACCTTTCGGAGCGCGAATGCCATGCGCTGTACGAGACCGGCTCGATGGTGGTGCATTGTCCGACCTCGAATAATTTCCTCGACTCCGGCCTGTTCGATATCAACTACTGGCGCGCCGCCAAACGTCTGGTCAACGTCGGCGCCGCCACCGATGTCACCGGCGGCACCAGCTATTCGATGCTGCAGACCCTGGTCGAGGCGTACAAGGTGGTGATGCTCGGCGGTTGCGCCTTTAACGCGTTCGACGGTTTCTACCTTGCCACCTTGGGTAACGCACGGGGGCCTGGTCTGTTCTCGGAAATTGGCACGCTGAACCCTGGCACCTGGGTTAATATTGTGTCCTCGACCCGACCGCGCACCGGTGCTGGCAGCCCGCGATGAGTTGTTGGAAACTCTGGAAGACGCTCTCTTCGTCCTGATGATGCTCGGCGACGACCGGACGGTCGAAGCGACCTATATCAGGGACAACAGGGTTTGCGGCGCTGGGTGATACGAACGGTCGAGCGGAGCCCTGTCGCTGAATCGCTGCCCGCCTCAGAAGCCCATTACCGGATGCGGCGTATAGGGTTCCTCCAGCCGGGCGATCTCGTCGCTGGAAAGAGGTAAGTCGACGGCGGCGATCGCGTCTTCAAGGTGTTGCGGTTTGGTGGTGCCGACGATGGGGGCGGTGATGAAGGGTTTGGACAGCATCCAGGCCAGGGCTACCTGGGCCCGCGAGACCTCGCGCTCGGCGGCGATCTCGGCCACCCGCTCGACGATCGTGCGATCGCCAGGGGCTGTGTCATAGAGCCCGGTGACCCGCTCGTCGGCGCCGGTTCTCTCGGTGACTACCTCCCAATCCCGAGTGAGCCGGCCACGGGCCAGAGGGCTCCAGGGGATGATGCCGATGCCCTGGTCTAGGCAAAGCGGCGCCATCTCGCGTTCCTCCTCGCGGTTGAGAAGGTTGTAGTGGTTTTGCATGCTGACGAACTTCGTCCAGCCCTTCAGTTCCGAGGTGTAGAGCGCCTTGCTGAACTGCCATGCGAACATTGACGACGCGCCGATGTAGCGCGCCTTGCCCGCTTTGACGATATCGTGAAGCGCTTCAAGCGTTTCCTCGATGGTGGTGTGATCGTCCCAGCGGTGAATCTGATAAAGGTCGATATAGTCGGTTCCGAGCCGCCGCAGGCTGGCATCGACCTCGGTCATGATCGATTTGCGAGACAATCCGGCGGCGTTCTGGCCATAACGTTGTGGGTAGTAAACCTTGGTGGCGATGACGATCTCGTCGCGGTTGGCAAAATCACGCAAGGCGCGGCCGACGATTTCCTCGCTGGACCCCTTTGAATAGCCATTAGCGGTGTCGAAGAAGGTGATGCCTGCCTCGACCGCGCACTTGATGATCGGACGGCTCGCGGTTTCGTCCAGGCTCCAAGTGTGGCTGGCGCTGGCCTCGCCGAAGCTCATGCATCCAAGACAGATCCGCGACACATCAAGCCCGGAATTCCCTAGTTTCAGGTATTTCACGACTTGTTCCTCCGTCGGTCGTCGTCTAGCACAATCAGTGGTGACCCCTCCCTCATCACAGCGCCGCTGCCTCAGTCATAAAGCGCAATACAGCGCACCTCGATGCTCCAACGCTCTGGTGCGTCCGGCGGCGTCGTGGGGTCCTCGAAGGCGGTGTGGAAGCTGAACGTGCAGGGGGCGTCCGGGCTAACCGCGTCCGGGTTGGCGCCGTTTGAGCGGGCCAGTTCACCTGCCGAGTCCCATTGCTTGATCAACAACGCCTCATCACCGGTCAGCGCGGGATAGAAATACCATTGGTGGCCGTCGGCGTGCTTGGCGAAATAGTTCTCGCCAATGCGGTCGTGGTAATGGATCTCGAACACCACCAGATCCTCGGGGCTGACGCTGGTCGCGTCGCACAGTGCCAGCGGATGGGTCCCGACCGGCTCGGCGGCGATGTTGCGCCAGAGATTGATGATGGCGAACCGCCCGCCAGCCAAGGCCCGCTCGACCGCACCTGCATCAAGCAGTGATTGCCCATCGGCCAGGACCGAGCGCACAGTGTCGTTCAAGCTCGGCGGCTTGGTTAAATCGCGCAACCGCTGCGGCGCGCTGGTCAAGGTATAGTCGCCGTGGACGACACGGGCCGGGCCCTGGACCTGCTGACCGCCCTTGATCTGCTGTTTTCCTTGCTTGCCCGAGGCGGATCGCACGTTGTGGTCGAAGGTAACGGCGAAACCCGCGCCGCTCGCCACCTGCACGATCTCGGCGCAGTTTGGATAATAGTAGCGAACCACTTGATCATGATCGAAGAAGTCAAAGTCCGCTTTGGTCAGGGGGCTGGCGCGCAGTTCGAAGCCATTGCGGGTCAGCGTGCGTTGCGCCGATGGCGCCAGACGCCTAGCGTCATGCACCGGCATTTGCCGGGGTTCCAGATCGAAGCCTAACCGGCCGTCGTCGCTGCCATCGCGGTCGCGCCGGGTCAGCACCCTGCCGTTGCGATAAAGCGAAGCCTGCGTCGCCGATGTCATGTACCTGAATAATCCGTTGCGAATCCCGTCGCTTGGTCGATTCGATGGAGAAACCATGGCCTGAGCCCATCCCCTTCAGTTTTCGAGACATGCCTTGGAGGGCCTCGATGGCGTGGGTCCTGCCTTGATGCGGATGATCAGGGCGCCGATTATCGCCAGATTGGCGAGATTGAATCCAGCGCCAATCAGGAACGCCATTTTATAGGACCCAGTCCAGTCGAAAACCGCGCCGCCGAGCCACGCCCCAATTGCCATGCCGCTGCCGGCGCATAGGATTACGATCGCGGTCCGCCGGCCGACTTGCGACGCGGGCAGATATTCGCGCACGATGACTGGATAGCTTGGCAGGATGCCCCCATATCCCACACCGAACAAAGCGGCGATGATGTAAATGCCGGCCAGGCCATCGACGAAGGCCAAGACGGTGAGGAACAGCGCCTGGGCCGAGGAAAACACGAACAACGCCCGTAGCCCGCCGAACCGCTCGCCCAGATACCCGACCCCGAAAAAGCTGCTGGCCGCCGCCGACGCCAGCATGATCGACAGGATTTCGGCACCGCGCGCCGGCTCATACCCAATATCGCTGACATGTGAAACAAGATGCGCCAGAGGCAGCGACATGGCTACGCAACAGCCGATCGAGCCGATCGAAAGGATAGTCTGCATTTTCAGCGGTGACAGAGCGGCCCGGACCCCGGGGCTATCGCGCTGATCTTGTGACCGTGGTTTGGCCGGTGATTTGACCGGCTCGGCGCTGGTCGCCGGGGCCACTTCGCCCGGTGGTTTTTGTCGTAAAATAAGCACCAGCGGAAGCATCGTCGCCAGCGCGAACAGGCCGTACCAGAAAGAAGTTTGGCGCCAACCCACCGCCTCAAAGAAATGTTGGAAAACCGGGGGCCACAAGGCGCCGGCCAGCGCCTGACCGGACCCGACGATACCGACCGCCTTGCTCCTATTATGCTCGAACCAGCGGGTGATGTTGGCGGTCAGCGGGGAAAACAGGGTGGAGCGCCCGAGAAACCCCATCATCACGCCATAGATGGCATAGAGATGCCATGGCGCAGAGACGAAACTGGTCAACACCGCCCCGGCGCCGATCATGCTAGCGCCCAGTAGGGCGGGGATCGTCATGCCCAGCTTGTCGAGACAATAGCCCATGAAAATGCCGCCGATCCCGGCCCCGAGATACTGCAGCGAATAGGCGATCGAGGGCACCGAGCGCGGCCAGTCGAATTCGGCGCTGATCAGTTTCAGCGCGACGACAAGGAAAAACACGCTGCCCGTGCCGATAATCATGAACAGCAGGGACGCGGCGAGCACGGCGTTGCGTCTGAAAGCCGCGCCTTCGAAAAAGCTGTTTGGCATGGGAATCCGTTGACTGGAGGAATTTCATGGTAGACCGCTGGACCATCGCTGACCAGGGTGGTTCAGCCGCTGCTCACCTGGCCGCGATTGCTTGGGATCGACCCAAACGGGGCTTTATTTGCCCGAAGCAATTGCTAAAATCGATCGGGGTCTCGATCAGCGGTGGGCCGTCGTTGACGATGTCAGCCGGCAAGCCTTGGCGTATATTTTCGACACATCTTGGCGAGGTGCCCGTGTTAGCAGGGAATTGGCTGTTGAACAGGGAAATTCCTCTATAACGGCGATGGGAGGGTTTTCGACGATGTACATGACCCAAGGGCTGCGTCGCGTGGCTAAACTGACGCCGGACGCGACGGCGTTGATCTCCGTCAATCGCCGGTTCACCTGGGCCCAGTTTCTCGACCGTGTCGCCCGTCTGGCCGGTGGGTTGCACGGCCTTGGGCTGCAGGTCGAGGACCGTGTCGCGATGCTGTCCTTCAACTCCGACAGATATGCGGAATATTACTACGGGGTGTTTTGGGCCGGCGGCAATGTGGTGCCGATGAACATTCGCTGGTCCCTGGCCGAGCATGTATACTCGATCAACGATGCCGGGGCTCGATACCTGATGGTTGACGACGCCTTCGCCGAGATCGGCGCGGCCATCGCCGAGCAGTGCGCTTCGGTGGAGAAGGTTGTCTTCGCCGGCGATGGTGTCTGCCCAAGCGGCATGCATTCCTATGAGGATCTGATCGCCGCCGCGGCCCCGGCAGCTGATGCGTTTCGGAATGGCGAGGATCTGGCGGGAATCTTTTATACCGGCGGCACTACGGGCTTTCCCAAGGGGGTGATGCTGCCGCACCGGGCGCTATGGGCGAGCGCCTTCTGTTTCGGGTCGGGCGTCAATATTACGCCGGCGGACCGGATCATTCACGCCCCGCCGCTGTTCCATATCGCCGGCAGCGCCATGCTGTTCTCGACAACTTTGTTTGGCGGCAGCCACGGCTTCATTCCGGGGTTCGAGCCGAAGGCGTTCCTGCAGGCGGTGACCGATTTCGACGGCACGGTTTCCCTGCTGGTGCCGACGATGATAGCCATGTTGCTGCAGGCGCCCGAGTTGGAGGAAGCTGACACCAGCGCCCTGACACGGTTGATCTATGGCGCGTCACCGATGACCCTTCCGATTCTCAAGGAAGCTATGGAGAAGATGCCGCAGACCCGCTTCATCCATGCCTATGGTCAGACCGAACTGTCGCCCTTGGTGACCATGCTCGGCTCTGACTATCATGTGCTGGGCGGGCCAAAATCCGGGAAAATCCGCTCTGTCGGGCAGGCGGTTCCGTCGGTGGAGATCGAGATCGTCGATGCCGATGGGGTCGAGGTGCCGCGCAACCAACCCGGCGAGGTGCGGGTGCGCGGCGCCAATGCAATGCTCGGCTATTGGAACAAACCAGAGCAGACGGCGGAGACGCTCAGGGATGGCTGGGTCTATACCGGCGACGGCGGGACGATGGACGAGGACGGCTTCATCTTCATCGTCGACCGGGTCAAGGACATGATCATCACCGGCGGCGAAAATGTTTATTCCGCCGAGGTCGAAAACGCGATCATGCAATTCCCCGGCCTGGCCGAATGCGCGGTGATCAGCATTCCCGACGACAAATGGGGCGAGGCGGTCCACGCCATCGTGGTGCCGCGCCAAGATCAGACGCCGGATCCAGCCGCGATCATCGCCCATTGCCGGGGCCTGATCGCCGGTTATAAATGCCCGCGCACGGTGGTGGTGAGGGACGAGGCGTTGCCGAAATCAGGAGCTGGAAAAATCCAAAAGTTTGAGCTGCGGGCGCCGTTCTGGGTCGGTCGTGATCGGAACGTGGCCTGATCTATTCGAGGCGCGCCGGGTCGATGGGCGGGATATTACGACCCATTCATGGCACTACCGTCATCCCGCCCTGCGGCGGGATGACCGGGTGGCTGGGATGACGGGGCAGGATAATGAGGTTGGGGTGGGGCGGCCAATTGCGTGGTTATTCCATTCAATCGTTTTAACCCGTGTCATTCAATCGTTACTGTGGTGGATTTTCGCGCCGTGACTTACACTCGGCAACGGCGGGATCGCGTTGAGGGAAGGAACCGTTATGTTGAAAATTTACCGAGCCGAAGACCGGGCGACCAAGAAGGCCTCGGCGGAACAGTTCACCGGCGATGTTTTCCAGGACCCGATACTGGTCGGCGAGGCGCCGTCGCGGATGCGGGCGACCAACGTGACCTTCAATCCGGGCGCGCGCACAGATTGGCACCAGCACCCGGTCGGCCAGACCCTTTGGGCGGTGGCCGGGGTCGGGCGTGTTCAGGTCGAGGGCAGCTCGGTTCAGGAGCTGCGACCCGGCGATACCGCGATCATTCCACCGAACGCCCGCCATTGGCATGGCGCGGCGCCGGATCGGATCTTTACCCATCTCGCCATGTCTGAGACCGGCGAGGATGGCGGCGGAACCCAGTGGTTCGAAAAAGTCAGCGACGCCGACTACACCGGTTAAACCGAGACCGTCTGGGTTAAACTGGCAGCTTGGTTGATTGCCAGGCGACCATCCGCCAGGCGCCGTTCTGGTTCTGGTAGACGTCGGTGAAGCGGACGCCAAAGCTGTTTGGCGTTCCATTAGCGCTAACGCTGATTTGGGCGGCGCCGGTCAACACGACCACGTCGCCCAGATCTTGCGCCACAACGTCGGACGGCACCACCGAGGTATAGACCGTTGCCCCGGATTCCATCGCCCCGATCAGGCTTTGCTTGGTGTCTAGGCGGGCTGAGGAATGGGTGTAAATCAAGTCCTTGCAAATCAGATTGTTCAGCTTGGCGATATCCTTGTCCGCCATCGCCTGCATGCGCTCCTTATCAAGCGCGATGATCTTGTCGCCGTTGGCATTCATATTCTCTCTCCGATTTCTGGTTTGGTCGTATGGCGTGAACTTCCGTTCAACGCCTTTGGTTTTTCGCTCTCACGAGACCAGGGGCAGGCCCTCGCCGGCGCGGATGTTGTTGATCACTTCTTTCACCCGTTGGCGCAGCGGCGCGTATTGTAGGCCGAATTCCTCTATCACGCGACGGTTGTCGATCAGGAAGTTGCCGGAAGTCTCGCGTCCACCGGTCTCGGCCTCGAAGCGGATATCGGCATCGGGCAGGAACTCGCGGACCTGGCCCGCCAGCTCGGCCAGGCTGACCATGGCGCCGCCGGAATTGTAGGTCTCGTGTCTCGGCTTATCGGTCAACAGCACCCGCGCGAAGACCTCGGCCATGTCCTCCACATGGATCACGCAGCGCATGGCGTCGGCATGCGGGAAGGTGACTGTCTGGCCGCGCGCCGGCTGGCACATGCAGTTCACATGATCGATCGAGCCAAATTTCTTGTCCGGACCAGTCACATTGGCCGGGCGAATGCAGGTGATCGTCATGCCATAAGAGCGGCGATAGTCGTGGGCCTGCCACTCGTTGATAATCTTGTTGACCGCATATTGGGTCTCGCCCCGCCGCTCGTCGGTCTCGTCGACCAACCGCTCACCGAACAGCGTTTGTTGGCCGGTAACCGCCAGTGAGCTAGCGAAAACCGTATGCTTGACGCCAGTACGTCGGGCGGCCTCGAAAACATTATTCATGCCCTGAATGTCGAGCTTGAAGGCAATGTGGGGCGCCAGCTCGCCAATAAAATAGGAGAGATTGATTACCCGCTCGGCCTTGGATTCCTGAACCGCACCGATGACGTCATCAAACTGGGTAACATCGCCGCGGACCACTTTGACTTTGTCGCCAAGCGACGCGAAAGCCGCCGAGGCGCCGGCGACATCGATATCCATACAGGTCACTTCGTGGCCCTGGGCCGCTAGAATCGGAATCATCCGCCGCCCAATGAAGCCCGCCCCGCCAATCGCCAAAATCGACATGTTTCCTGTCCCTTTTAGAATGTCCGTCTTTTCATGGAGGCTATCATGCCGCAATGCCGGCATCGTAGTCACCGGCCACGCGGGTGGCGGGCACGTATCGCATGAGTGTGATCACGAATTGACCAGAGGTGGCGGCGCTCTTGCCCGGGGAACAAAAAAGGACCACGGTATTTTTCGCTTTCAAGCACCCTGGGGAGGTTAGGATCATGCCGAAGCAACCGGATCTTGTAATTCGTGCCGGCATCATCATCGATGGGTCCGGCGGCGAGCCCTACCAAGGCGATATCGCGGTGACCGACGGGGTGATCTCGGCCATCGGCTCGGCGCTGCCCGCCGGTGTTGAGGAAATCGACGCCACGGACCGCATCGTCACCCCCGGCTTTGTCGATGTGCATACCCATTACGACGCGCAAGTCACCTGGTCGAACCGGATCAATCCGTCGTCCTGGAACGGTGTGACCACAGTGATGATCGGCAATTGCGGCGTCGGTTTTGCACCCTGCAAACCGCATCAGCGCGATCAACTGGTTGAGTTGATGGAAGGTGTCGAGGATATCCCGGAGCCGGTGCTGACCGAAGGCCTGCCCTGGAATTGGGAAACTTTTGGCGAATATCTGGACGCCTTGGGCGCTCGGCAATTCGATCTCGACGTGGTGACCCAGGTGCCGCACGCGGCGCTGCGGGTCTATGTGATGGGCGACCGGGGCGTCGCCCGCGAGGACGCCACCGCCGAGGACCGGGCCGAGATGGCCAGGCTTGCCGCCGAGGGGATTCGGGCCGGCGCGCTTGGGTTCTCGACCAGCCGCACGATCAATCACCGGACCGTCGCCGGCGCCTTTACCCCGACCCTGGGCGCCGCCGAGCAGGAATTGACCGAGATTGGCGAGGCCGTGGGCGCGGTTGGCAGCGGCTGGCTGCAGGTAATTTCGGATTTCGACGATCCGGTCGAGGAAATGGGCCTGCTGCGCCGCCTGGCCAAATCCTCGGGCCGACCGATGACGATCACCGTGCTGCAACGTGACAACCGGCCGGAACTGTGGCGTGAGACCATGGCCGATATCGCCGAGGCCAATGCCGATGGAGCGCGGATCGTCGGCCAGGTGCTGACCCGCCCGACCGGGGTAATGCTAGGCTTTGAAATCTCGCTCAACCCGTTCATGAGCTGCGCCGCGTGGCGGGAGATCGCCGAGCTTTCGCATGAACAGAAGGTCACCCGCCTCAGGGACCCGGCTTTCAAGAAACGGGTGCTGACCGAGCGTCAGGAAGAGCATCTGATGCTCGGCCGGGTCACCAAGTGGGCGCGGATCTTCCCGCTCGGCGACCCGCCGGATTACGAACCCTCGCCCGATAAGTCGGTCGCGGCCCGCGCAGAGCGGGAAGGCCGGTCACCGGAAGAAGTCTGCTATGATCTGTTGTTGGAAAACGATGGCCGCACGATCCTCTATCGGCCCTTGTCGAACTATGCATACGGCAATCTCGATGCCGTCGCCGATATGATGCAGCACCCCAATTCGATTGTTGGGTTGGGCGATGGCGGCGCCCATGTCGGCGTGCTGACCGATGCCAGCGCGATTACCTATCTGCTGACCCATTGGACCCGCGACCGGGATCGCGGCGCCAAATTGCCCTTACCTTGGGCGATCAAACGGCTGACCCGCGATAACGCGTCGGCGATCGGCCTGGATGATCGCGGCTTGCTGGAAGTGGGTAAGAAGGCGGACATCAACGTCATCGACTACCCGAACCTGAAGATCCGCCCGCCCGAGGTGCTGTATGATCTGCCCGCCGGCGGCAAGCGGATGATCCAACGCACCGATGGCTATGACGCCACCATCGTCGCCGGTCAGATTGTGTACCGCCATGGCGAGGCGACGGACGCCTTGCCCGGTCGTCTGGTTCGCGGCGCCCAGGGGTAGGCTGCTCCGGAAAAACCTCTAACCGTGCGTGTTGCGGCGGTCTTCGTCGCTATCCCAATACAGCGCGTCGGGGCCAAGCTGGCCGAGCGACGGGCAGCCGATCTGCGCCATCACCTTGTTCATCTCCTCGCGGACGATCTTGACCGCCTTGGCGGCCCCGGCGTCGCCGCCGGCGATCGCCCCATAGAGCGTCGGCCGCCCCATGAAGACGAACTTGGCGCCCGAGGCCAGCGCAATCAGCACATCGGAGCCTCGGCGAAACCCGCCATCCAGCATCAAGGTCATCCGCTCGCCGACCGCCGCGTCGAGCCGCGGCAACACGTCCAGCGCCGAGACCGCCCGGTCAAGTTGTCGGGCACCGTGGTTCGAGACGATCAACCCGTCGACCCCGGCATCCGCCGCCCGGATCGCGTCATCGGTCCGCATCACCCCCTTCAGAATCAGGGTGCGGGGCCAAAGCTTGCGAAACTGCTCGATATCCTTCCAGGTCAGGCTGATCGGGCACTGGGTCGAAAAAAAGTCACCAACATCCGCGGCATCGGCACCGTCGGGCGCATAGGTCCGCCAGTTCTCCAGCATGGCGATGCCATGACGCATATAATCCTTGAACCAGAAAGGCCGCCTGAGCGCGTCCAGCTTCGAGGCCAGCGAGAGCTTGAGCGGTCGGCCAAAGCCATTGCGCCGATTGCGCTCGCGGTTGGAACTGACCGGGACATCAACGGTCACCACCAGGGCATGCAGCCCCAGATCCGCCGCCCGCCTGATCTGATCCTCCGATATTGAGCGGTTCTTGGCGGTATAGAGCTGGTACCAACCATGGTCCGGCGCGACCCGCGCCATGTCCTCCATCGAAGCGGTCGCGGCGCCGGACATGATAAACGGGATATTCGCGTCTCGCGCCGCCTTGGCCAGCATCAGATCGCCGCCACGACGAAAGTTGCCGATACCGCCGGTCGGGGCAATTCCATAGGCGCTGGAATAAGTCCGGCCAAAGATTGTCGTTGATTGGTCCAAGGTAGAAATATCAACCATGTAGCGGGGCGCCAGTGACCGGCGGCGGAACGCGTCCTCGTTGCGCGCCAGGCCATTCTCATCGTCAACACCACCCTCGATGAAGTCGTAGACGATCTTCGGTATCCGCTTCTTCGCCAGCACCCGCAGATCATCAAGATTGATGCAATCGTCGATATTCATGTGGCACCCCTATCGAAGCTGGCTTTCACTGGATCGTAAGTTTGCGGCGATAGCAGTGAATTGGAAAGCCCTTGGCCATCGGATTTCTGGTGAATGAGGGCGTGGTGGCGGCCTTGACCTGATCAGGCGTTCGGACGGACACTCCTGGCAAGTTGCACCAACAGGACGCAGGACATGGACGCGAGTGACAACAGGCTTGAATGGCATGGGACCAGCCGGATCGATGGCGCGACGGTGCGGGAGTTCACCATCCATGCCGCCAGCCGGCCGATCACCGGCGTGCTTTGGTCCGGCGCGGCCTCTAGTCCCGGCGCGCCGCTGGTCTGCTTCGGGCATGGCGCTTCGGGTGATCGCCATCAGAGGCCGATCCCGTATATCGCCGGCCAGCTATCCGGCGGGCAAGGCTATTTTTGTCTGTCCCTTGATGGTCCGGTGCATGGGCGCCGGCAGATAGGTCCCGGTGGCCGGGAGTCCTTCTGGCCGGAATGGCGGCGCGACGGGACCAGCGACGATATGGTCCGTGACTGGCGGATCACGCTTGCAACATTCTCCGGCGAGGCGGATGTCGGGGCCGGACCGGTTGGCTATTGGGGGCTATCGATGGGCACTATTTACGGCGCGCCATTCGTCGCCGCCGAGCCGCGGATCTCGGTCGCGGTGCTCGGCCTGATGGGGCTGGTGTCCGAACCGACCCACTACAAACCAATTATCGAAGCCGCGGCCAAAGCCATCACCTGCCCGGTGTTGTTTGTCTGGCAACTTGAGGATGAGCTGTTCAGTCGCGCCGAATGCCTGGCGATGTTCGATGCGCTCGGGTCCCAAGACAAGCGGTTGCATGCCAATCCGGGTCTGCACCCCAATGTACCCTTCGAGGAATTGGATTTCAGCGTCGCCTTCCTCACCAGCTTCCTTGACGGCGGGCGGCCGCCTCGTGAAGTCATGTTCAGCATCAGCGAATAGTCGTGCGGGCCTTCGGTCGCTGGCCCAGAGACTGCGGACTGGTTATTGTTTGGGTAAGAGCCTGCTCCCGATTCTGTTCAGGGTTAACCCAAACCAGAATCGACAAGGTTGCATAAGACTGTCATGCATAATTCGTTTGCTTTGTGGCCGTGCAGCCTGGGGAAGGGCAACGGTCCGGTTAAAAACTAACGGTTGGCGTCGATGCTCTAATACCAACCTTTATTGATCATACCTCATGTGCCCAATCCCGCGACCCTATGGACATGATTTTCCAAGGCTGCTCGATCAACTTTTTCCAGGCTTCGCAACGGAGCGTGCCGATGTCGTCGTGTGATTTGAAGGCCTTGTTCGACAACCAATTCGCCCGCATGAACGGCCAGATATTCTCGACGGGATTGAGTGCCGGCGATCGCGGTGGCAACGGCAAGAGTGTCATTTTTGCGGGGATTCCCAGTTTATCCGTGGTGTGCCCTCCCGCCTGATCCAGAATGATGACCGCATGAGCGTTAAGCGCCACTTGGCAAAAGATCTCCCAAGGCGCCAAGCTCGGAGCCGCGCACAATATTCTCCCATCGCAAAACCAGTCTAAATTGGTGTTGCGCTTGATCCGGGAATTTAAGCCCGCCCTGCGACGGGATGACGGTAGCGATAGCGTCAGGGCGACGGGTGGTTTCCCCGGACGACTTTAGCAACAGGGTGCGGGCACCAGTGGGCAATAGAATCGGGAGACGGTAGCAGGGGGTCGGCCTAGCAGGCTGTCGCAAGCGCCTTCAATCGTATTGGCTCGGCCATTGATCCGGCCTAATAGGGCTGATCCCCCATCACCGTCACTCTGTGCATCACCCGGCGCTGTCCAGTGTAGTCGTTGACCGCGTAATGCTGCACACAGCGGTTGTCCCAAAACGCTACCGAGCCCTTGCGCCAGCGGAACCGACAACAAAATTCCGGCGTCGTGGCGTGCTGATACAGCCGCTGCAGGATTGGCGCGCTCTCGATTGCCGATAGACCGGCCAGGTTGACGACGAAATTGCCGTTTACATAAAGGCTTTTGCGACCGGTTTCCGGATGGGTGCGGAAGATCGGATGCTGGCTCTCCAATACCACCTCGACAGGCTTGGTGGCCATCGACGCGCCTTGCTTGTAGCGGCTGCTGAAGGCACCGGTCTTGCCATAGATCGGCTCGGCGCTATGCACTGCCTTGCGGCCTTCCAACAGCTCCTTCATCCCGTCCGACAGGGTTTCATAGGCGAGGTACTGATTGGCGAACATGGTGTCGCCACCGACCTCGGGCGCCTCCAGGGCATAGAGGATCGAGCCCAGCGGCGGCGTCGTGTGATAGGTCACGTCGGAGTGCCAGGTGCCGCCGAAATTGAACGTGTCGGCCTCGGTCTTGATGACCGGCATCACCTCCGGCACCGCGTCCAGTCCCTTGACGTATTCGTGGATATGAAGGTCGCCGAACCGCTTGCCGAAATCACGATGCTGCTCCGGGGTCATTTCCTGGTCCCGGAAGAATATCACCTGATATTGCAGCAAAGCTCGGCGAATTTCGGCTATTACGTCGTCGCCAAGTGCACTCCCAAGATCAGCGCCGAACAACTCCGCGCCAAGCCCGCCGGTCAGCGGTTTAACCTCAAGATGTTGATACGGCGAGGCGTCTTGATGGGTCATCGATATGTTTTCGCGGTAGGCGATGTTCATGGCGGCACCTCACTGTTGTATTCGAAACGGCCGGTGCGGACCGGCCAGTATGGGGTGAGCGGCGACATTCGCGGATCAGACCAGCTCTTTGGAATTTTCATAGAAGATGTGACTCGCCTGAACCTCTTTGAATTTGTGCAGATACGCCCGAGCGTATCACTTCTGGTGCGCTGATTGTGCTCCTTCAAAAACCTGAAGGCTATGTCATAGGATAGATAGGCATCGTTCAGGATCGCCGCGGTCTTATCCAGATCAAGATTACTGAAGCGCTCCAGTGCGGTGAAGTCGCGGAGGAACATCGTGTTGGCCCATAGCATCTGGCTGATCGGACGGAACGGGTTTTACCCGCCCCAAGGGAGCATCGGCCGTCCGACGATATCGATCATCTTGTGCATCACCAGGCCTTGCGTGTCCAAGGCGAACTGTAGATGCTCGAACAGCGCTTGCTCCCTGTAGAGCGGCACGAACTCAACCTCGGATTCCAGCACCAGGACACTGGACAGCACCCGAGGGCTGTTTTGCAGGATCGTTAGCTCGGTGCTCTGGGTGTCGATGGTCAGAAGATCGATGGGCGGTAGGTCCGGAAGATCGCCAAGACGCACGGTCTCCACCGTTGCTTTTTCTGTGACCGCGAAATTACTGGTCTCAGGCTCGGCGCCGAGGAAGTGCGAGATGAAGCGCTCGTGCTCCTCCGGCGACAAGCCGGCTAGCGAACTCTCGCTCGGCTTGACCCTATAAAGGCGGGCGCAGCCCTGGGCGACTAGGGAGTGATAGTGTTCTTGGCCGCTCGGCATGGGGCCGATGTTGAGAATGGTAATCTCAGGCGCTGTCTCGTCAATGGTTTCGCGACTGGGAAGCTGCGGATCTCTTCCGTCATTGGGTGTTAGCCGTTCAAGGGTTTGATCACTTTTTCCCCGAACTCAGCCAGCATGGCCTCCAGGTCGAGCTGAAAGGCGCCCAATGGCAGGGCGATGCGATCAACACCGGCAGCGGCGCGGGCGGCGACGGCGGCGAGCGGGTCCTTGCCCGATCCCGGCAGCGCATCTGGGCAGCCGGACATCACCTTGATCGACGCCGGATCGCGGCCGGCCTCGCGGGCCTCCTGGCGCATTGCCTCGATGACCTCGGCGACATCCAAGGTCGCACCGGTCGCAGGGAAGAAGCCGTCGCCCAGCCGCCCGGCGCGGCGGATAGCCGCTTTGGAGTGGCCACCGACGAGGATCGGCACCCGGCCTTGCGCTGGCTTGGGATTACAGCTCATGCCCTTGAAGGATACGAACGCACCCTCGTAACTTGCATCGTCTTGGTCCCACAGGGCGCGCATCGCCTCAATGTACTCGTCGACCCGGGCACCGCGTCGTTCGAACGGTATACCCAGGGCGTCGAACTCCTCGCGCAGCCAGCCGACGCCGATTCCCAGCTCAAGCCGGCCGCCGGTCAGATGGTCGATGGTTGCCAGATGCTTGGCCAGCACCAGCGGATTGCGCTGTGGCAGAACCAGCACCCCGGTGATCAGCCTGATCCGCGAGGTTACCGCGCCGACATAGGTCAACCAGGCCAGCGGATCCGGCCAGGCCAAATCGATACCGCCCGGTAGCCGACCGGACGGGGCATAGGGATAGCGGGTTCCGTATTCGGTCGGGATCACCACATGCTCCACGGCGATCACCGATTCAAACCCCGCCGCTTCTCCGGCCAGGAGCATACGTTTTGCATCCTCGGGGTCGGGGAAGGTGAGGTTGCCGAAATGCAGCGCGAATTTCATAGCCGTTATCCTTTTCGTTTACCGGAATAGGTTTCTCGTTCACCAAAGCTGGATCGTCGGGCTCGATCAGGTGATTTGGCTCGATGAGGCGATTTTATCAGACAGGCTGAAGCGCCGCGGCGCAACGGTCGTGTATCGCTGGAAGCGCTACCGGCCTGACGCGGCCGCGGACATGGAACAACGGGTGAAGGCGATAGCGCCGCAATTGCCATGAGGGACCTCCTGCCTGGGGCATCGCGGCCAAACCATGGAATTGGCGCCGGGCAGGGTCAATCACGGTGACGCCGGCGGGATTGAAAACCCGATCGGTGATCAGTATCGATACGGGAAAGCCTTGGATAGGTTCTGTCTCAATGCGCCGTGACGGCTGCCAGCTGGGGGTGTCGACCCTGGGTATCCATCCTATATTGGATCGGGCTGAACGTCAGTGATTGAACGTCGATCCTTTGCAAGTCAAGCTTTTGAAAGAGTTGTTGATCCAGGCATTGAGATAGCCTCTAGACGGGCGCAGCACCGGGTCATGGGCCGCTTCTTCGAGGAATAATTTCATGGCGTTATGGATTTTGTCTTGGATCTTGATCGCCTCGCTAGCGGAATTTTTGTCAGCGAACCATAGGGTCATTCCAACCTCTAACTGGCATTGACGAATCTCGCCGCCGAAGTCTTTGATGCCGGTTAGGACGCAGAACGGACCGGAAAATTCCATAGGCGTCCATTTGCTCACCATCGAGCAAATGGACGCCTTATGTTGGTGAATGAAATAGCTCAGCGCCAGCAACAGGACGCATCCGTCAAGATCGGAAATCAGCCGCGAAGTGATCTGGAAGCCAAGGTTGCTTTGGAATGTGCTGACCAACCCGGCGATCACCAAATACACGAGATCGCCGAAAATGATAATTGACCCGACGAGACAAACACATTTTTCCAACCAGATAAGATTGGCAGGGTTTGGGAGGAATATATGGATTTATCAATGATTTTAGACATAATTTCCGTCACCTCGCGTGAATTGACTAACAGAGGTCACAGAATGCTTGGTGGATATGACAATTTCGTTACCGGGGTATGGGAAAGCCGTCTCATTCAATTTCCCTGAGCGGGGTATGCGCGGGTGCTTGTGCGGCTTATGTTGTGCCCTAGGTGATCAGACTGCGGCAATGGGTTTGGGAGCGCCGACCGCCGGATAGACAATGCTGCGCAATAGCACCCGGCGCTCCTTCGGGTCGGCGTCTGCGGCATTGCGATGCATGGTGGCCAGCTCGTCCCAGATCACCAGATCACCGGGCTGCCAGTGGTGGTGATAGCGGAACCGGGGCTCGATCGCGTGTTTGCTCAGCCGCTCGACGAGCTCCCAACCGGCACCGACCTCCATGCCGACGAAGCGGTATGTGTGGCTTGGGTTAACGAACAGAATGGGTCGCCCGGAATAGGGGTGGCGCAACACCGCCGGATGAAACTGGTCGACCTGCCCGACTGCAAGTTTCTGCGTCGCGTAAAGTTTCTCGGCGCCGGGACCGAC
Source organism: uncultured Alphaproteobacteria bacterium (assembly GCA_937776645.1). Lineage (GTDB taxonomy): Bacteria > Pseudomonadota > Alphaproteobacteria > Thalassobaculales > Thalassobaculaceae > JADHLJ01. The sequence continues at coordinate 172,185 of CALMRI010000007.1, forward strand.
ATTAAAGCCGTGGACGCCAGTCAGGCTGATCAGCGTTTCCTTGAGGTCAGGTTCTAAGGCGTCAAACGCGGCCCGCATGTCGGCAAAGAGCGTGCCGCCGCCGGTCGATGGCACCTCCAGCGCATGCAGCATCGCCAGACGCGGCAAATGGGTCTCATAAGTCGCATCTGCGTGCCAGTTGCTGGCGCGCTTAACGCCGAACGGGTCGGTCTTGCCGGCATCATCGACATTGCGAACGTAAGACACCTCGGGGATCTCGGGATGGCGGTATTTAAGCATCACGTGTCGTTGCGGGGTTCCGAAGCGACGGGCGAAAGCATCCAGCGCCGGGGCATCGAAACGCTGCTGCCGGAACACCAGGACCGGATGCTCCGCGAAAGCCTGCTCGATCCAGCCGAGGGTCTCATCGTCAAGCCGGCTCGATGCATCGATCCCGACGACTTCGCGGCCAAATCCGTTGTCCAGCGCCCGTATCTCGACCTTCTGGATTTCAGCCATCCGGCGCTCTCCCTAGGAGATTGTGCGTGCAGCTTAAACGATCGCATGGCTCTGGCCCACCAAGAAGCCGGCCTACCCTTTTACGACCGTCACTCCTTCTCCCCGTCATCCAGCAGCTTGTCGGAGCTGTTCCGTTAAAATTTTTAGCGCGTTAAGGCTGGTCCACTATAACCCGCTCTCCCCGGTCTTCTGCGGAACCGCGCCTATTTAGGCAGCGGGGTGGCCTCGATGCCCAAGAGGGCCCTGGCCTTGAACTCAAGCACGCACCAGACCGAACATTCTGGCCCGGCCCGGGTATAGGGCGCTGACATCTGCAGTCCGAGGAACAGGAAAACCACAGTGAGGAAGATGAACAGTTTGAGGATCGGCCCCAGCAACGCTCGTTTGGTGGGCGGCATATTAAAGTCTCCTCGCCTGTCCATCCGTGGTCGGCAAATCAACCAGCATTAAATCACTATAGATCGCGCCACGGCGTCGCTCAATCGGGCAAAGCTATCGCTCTATCGACCAAGGGTGTCGCTCAATCAACCAAACCGTGGGGTCGATCGGCCAAGGCCGGCATGATTTTTTCGGCGAAGACCCGCATCGCGCCCTCGGTCTGCGGCGACAGCAGGACATAGCCGACCCCGGCGTCGCCGAGTCGGTGCAATCGCTCGATGATTTCAACCGGCGTTCCAATCAACACCCCCTGCTCGGTGGCTTTCAGCAGATCATCGTCGGAGACCATGCTGGAGCGCTGTTTGCCGTCGGCCGAGCGGCCATGGGCGTTCATGAAATTGAGCTGGCGGATCCGCGCCGCCACCGCCGCATCGCGCTCGGCTGGAGTGTTGGTGATATAGAGCGCCCGGGCGACGGCAGCCCCCATCGGGTCCCAGACCCGGCCGACCTCGGCCAGCGACTGGCGGTAGAGGGCGAGCCGTTCCAGCGCGACCTCCAGGGTTTGAAACTGGTCGAGCAGCAGGTTATAGCCGCCCCACGCCGCCGCCTGCAGCGATTCCGGTCGTCCTGCCGCCATCCAAAACGGCGGATGCGGCTTCTGGGTGGTCGCCGGTTCGACAACGATATCCTTGAACGTCCAGCGCTTGCCTTGATGCGAGAAGCGGCCCTCGGTGGTCCAGGCGGCGCGGATCACCGTCATCACCTCCTCGAAGCGTTCGGCGGCCTCCTCGATCGGAATTTGAAACCCTTCGAACTCGGAAAACCGATAGCCCTTTCCGACGCCGAAATCAAAGCGGCCATGCGACAAAAGATCCAGAGTCGCGGCCTGCTCGGCGATCAATACCGGGTTGTGCCAGGGTAGGACCACCACGGCGGTGCCGAGCCGGATCCGGCTGGTTCGGGCGGCAAGATAGGTCAACAGGCTCAGCGAGGCCGAGACCTGGCCCATGCCGGTGAAGTGATGCTCGACCAAGAAGTTACTGTGAAAGCCTAGCGCCTCGGCATCGACCACCGCTTGGATATAACCCTCATAATTGGCGAGATATCCCGACACTTCGGTGCCGCCGGAGGAGCTGATGCCGCCAAAAAGTCCGAATTTCATCGCCTGATCCCAATACGCCCGGTTATCTCACTGAAGTCGCTTCGGCCGATCAAGCCTCGGCGACGATCGGGTTGCTCAGGGTGCCAATTCCGGTGATCTCGATCTCGCAGATGTCGCCGAGTTTCATGTTCTCGGCATGCCCCTCGGTTCCCATCCAAACCATATCGCCGGGATACAGCGTGAAATACCGCGACATGGCGCTGATATAGCGGGCGACGCCGAAAATCATGTTGTTGGTTGCGAATGAGATCACCTCGCGGCCATTCAGGCGCACGATGGTGGTCAGGCTGTCCAGGTCCACGTCGGTCTCGATCCACGGGCCCATCGGCGCGAAGGTATCAGTATTCTTGGCCCGCCAAAGCGTCCGATCGGCGCGCTGCCAGGCCCGTTCGCTGACATCATTGCCGATGGTGTAGCCGAACACGCAATTTAGCGCATCGGCCTCGGATAGGTTTTTCGCCTGCTTGCCGATGATCGCCACCAGTTCGGCTTCGTATTGAAATTCCTCCGAGGCGTCGCTCGGCTTGATGATCGATTGGTTGTGGGCGATCAGCGCGTTATTAGCGCGGTAACCGATATGGGCATCGGTGGGGATATTCGGCTCCTTGTTGTTCGCCTTTGCCACCGCGATCACATGCTCGGCATAGTTAAGCCCGGCGGCATAAAAGGTTTTTGGCTCCAGCGGGATCAGGAATTTGGCATCGGCCAGCGCCACGGTCTGGCCGGTGCGTGCACCGCCGCCGTCCAAACCACCATCGAAAAGACCGCCCTCGACCAGGGCTATCCGGTCAGCCTCGACGATGCCATGCACGGCCTCACCATTCACCTCAACTCGTGCCCAGCGCATGATGTTTCCGTTCCTCGGGGTTGATCGATAGAGGGGCGAGTGTGTTGGGACGATGGCCTGGGGTCAAGATTTCCAACGTTCGGACGCTCTACCCCTTGAAACCGCAGCGTGTTGCTTTGATCATGGCGTGGGAATTTGCGGGGAAATTGGAATGGAAGACGCATGTACGCACTCAAGGATTTCGGCAGTTTTCATGTCGGCGGGCGGATGGTCGAGGTTTCCGGACAGTCAACCGAGACCCTGCGGTTCAGCGCTAATATGGCCTACGAGCATGATCCGAACGGCGCGTTCTTGATCGAGCAGGTCTATGTCCAATACTTCATTCCGGTCGAGCAACGTCACAAGACGCCCCTGGTTCTGCTGCATGGCGGTGGGTTGACGGGGGCCTGCTGGGAGACCACGCCGGATGGCCGGCCCGGGTGGCTGCATGCGTTCCTGCGGCAAGGCTTTGCGGTTTATGTGATCGACAATGTTGAGCGGGGGCGCTCCGGCTTCTGTGCCGTCGAGGGGATTTGGCAGGGCAAGCCGGTCGGCCGAACCCAGGCCGAGGCTTGGGACCTGTTCCGGTTTGGTCGCCAAGCGGATTTTACCGCTAACAAGCCGTATCCTGGCCAACGCTTCCCGCTGCACGCGCTGGAGGCCTTCCAACGTCAGTTCGTGCCGCGCTGGACATCGACCTCGCCAGCGCAGATCCGCGGCGTCGGCGCGGCGCTTCGCAAGATCGGCCCGTCGGTCCTTATCTGCCACAGCCAGGGCGGCTATCTCGGCAGTTGCGCAGCGGTCGAAAACCCCGACATGATCCGTGGCGTGATCTGCTGCGAGGCCTCGGGTTGGCCGGCGTCGGAAGCGATCACGGCGGAAACCGTTGGTGGCTGGCCTTGGTTGCTGCTGCTTGGTGACTTCATCACCGAGTCCGAGCGCTGGAGCCAAGCCAAGACGGATACCGCGGCATTTGGCGAAAGGGTGAACGCCGCCGGCGGCAAGGCCGAGCTGGTCGAGCTTCCCGATGTCGGTTTCGCCGGGGCCACCCATATGTTCATGATGGACACCCACTCCACCGAGATCGCCGGCTGGGTCGGAGATTGGGTGCGAGGAAATTGCTGAGGATCGTCAGCGGCGCGATGACGGGGGAAACGTATCGGCGATGCCGGTGGTCACCCCGACGCAGTACTCGAGCCGTTGATTATTCAGACATTGACGATCTTGCCGGGGTTCATGATGTTGTCTGGATCGAACGCAATTTTCAGCGATCGCATCAGTGCCAGCGCCTCGCCATGTTCGGCCTGCAGGAACCGCATCTTGCCATAGCCGACACCGTGTTCGCCGGTGCAGGTGCCGCCCATCGCTAGGGCGCGCATCACCATGCGGTCGGAATGCGCCTGGGCCTGATCCAATTCGGGTTGGTTTTCCGGATCAATGACATAGACCAGATGAAAATTACCGTCGCCGGCATGGCTGACTAGCGGGGCCAGCAACCCGGTGCCTTCGAGGTCGGTCTTGGTTTCGTTGATGCATTCGGCGAGCCGCGACACCGGCACGCAAACGTCGGTGGCCCAGCCCTGGCTGCCGGGTTTCAGCGCGAGCGCCGCATAATAGGCGTCGTGGCGGGCCTGCCAAAGTTTGTTGCGATCTTCCATTCGCGCCGTCCATTGGAAGGTCGAGCCGCCAAGATCTTCGGCGATCGCCTGCACGGATTTAGCTTGCTCGGTGGCGCTGGCCTTGGTGCCGTGGAACTCGAAGAATAGGGTGGGTTTGGCTTGATAGCCCTCGAGTTTGGAATAGGCGATGCAGGCGCCCATTTGGGTGTCGTCAAGCAACTCCATCCGGGCCACTGGAATGCCCGACTGAATGGTCAGGATGGTGGTGTTGACCGCGCTCTCCAGATCCTCGAACTGGCACACCGCCGAGGTGATCGATTCGGGAATACCATAGACCTTGAGCGTAACCTCGGTGATCACCCCGAGGGTGCCTTCCGAGCCGACGAACAGGCGGGTCAGGTCATAGCCGGCGGAGGATTTGCGGGACCGCCGGGCCGTCTTCACCACCCGTCCGTCCGCCGTCACCACGGTCAGGGACAAAACGTTCTCGCGCATCGTGCCATAGCGCACCGCGTTGGTGCCGGAGGCCCGGGTCGCGGCCATGCCGCCGATCGAGGCGTCGGCGCCCGGGTCGATCGGGAAAAACAGGCCGGTATCGCGCAGGTATTCGTTGAGTCGCTTGCGGGTGACCCCGGCCTGCACCGTGACGTCCAGATCCTCGGCATTGACCTCAAGCACCTGGTTCATGGCCGAGACATCAATGCAAAGCCCGCCGCGCAATGCCGCGACATGTCCTTCCAGGGACGTGCCGACGCCGAACGGGATCACCGGGAACTTGTAGTTGGCGCAGGTCTTCACTGCGTCGGCGATCTGCTCGGTGGTTTCGGCGAAGAACACCGCATCCGGGGCGACCGAGGCGTGATAGCTCTCATCCTTGCCGTGACGTTCGCGGATCGCCTCGGCAGTGCTGATCTGATCGCCAAAGCGCTGCTTTAAAATACCAAGCACCGTCTGGCGCGTCGTCGGATCTGAGGGAACCGCATCAATCTGCATTTCACCGTCTCCATGGCCAACGAATTGGGCAGGATTGCACCCTAATGGAGATCGGGTCCGAGAGGAAGGAGCCAATTGCCTTTGGACCGGGAGGTTTTTTACAATATAGAGATCGTTATTTATTATATTTAAATGAATAATTTTAGAAAATATATGTGAATCGCTATTAAATTGACCTTGGATGCAGTTGAGAAACGCAGCACGGAGCGCTGGGTACCCTCGGTGGGATCGGTGCGGATCGACAGCCGCTACTATCCATTGGTAAATTGGGGCGCAATCAGCGGTCTGATCAGTGGGCATAGTGATCATCTTGCCAAGGTCGGAGGTTTCGCATGCAGGTCGAGGTCACCGACGAGACCGAAATGTTTGCGTTTTCTTGCGAGGGCATCGTCCTGCGCACCCAAGGGGGAGGCTGGCGGCGCAATTTCTCTCGATCGACAAAAACGTAAAGGCCTGGATTCACGAATTTTTCGACCGCAAAGACAGTGGGCTGTAGAGGCGAACTCTCTGTATGGGGTTCATTCCTATTGACCCGACATGATGGGTCAATAGGTTCTTTTTACAACGATTTAGAGCGCGATAGGTCCGGGGTCTTACTAACCGATCAGGCGGTTGACGGGGACGCCAGCGCAGGCCAGACTCTGGCGCTGGTCCGAACAGTATCTTAGGCTAGAAATCGTGAGCATCTGGGGCAAGATTATTGGAGGCGCCGCCGGGCTTGCGCTGGGCGGGCCGTTGGGTGCCTTGATCGGCGCGGCGGCGGGACATGCCGTCGACAAGATGACCACCGTCCCCTCCGAAATACCAATCGACGAGGAAACGGCTACCCGAAAGGTTGCATTCACCATCGGTGTGATTGTGCTCTCGGCTAAGATGGCTAAGGCCGATGGGGTGGTGACTCGCGACGAGATAGCGGCGTTTCGCGAGGTCTTTCGAGTGCCGCCGGACGAGACCCGCAATGTCGGGCGGGTCTGGGACCTGGCCCGCAAGGATGTGGCTGGCTTTGAGGTTTATGCCCAACAAATCGCTAAATTATTTAATCCGGGCTCGCCGGTGCTGGAAGAGTTGCTCGGCAGCCTGCTGCACATCGCCAAGGCCGATGGCGTGGTGCATGCCAATGAGGTCGCCTATCTTGAGAGGATTGCTGAGATCTTCGGTTTCGATCACCCGGCCTTTCAACGGCTATTGTCGGTCTATGGCGCCGGACCGGGCGATGATCCCTATGGGACGCTTGGTGTCGAGCCTGGCGCCAGCAATGATCAGGTCAAGGCTACCTACCGCAAGCTGATCCGCGAGAACCATCCGGACCGGTTGATCGCGGAGGGCATGCCAGAGGAATTCGTGCGTCAGGCGAACGACAAGATGGCCGCTATCAACGGGGCCTATGACGTGGTGGCCAAAGCCCGGGGGATGAATTAAGGCGTTTTCGGAGCGTTGAGAGCAGCGGCGACGGCTGTGTTTTCGCCGGCTTGCCAGCACAGTCGGTTAAACGCCTCGATTGTCGCCTCGGCATCGCCGGGCCAGAACGCCGCCGCGACATAGCGATCGGGGCGAACCAGGATGATCTGATCGCGATGCGCCCTCAGCGCTGCCAGGGCCGGGCCGGGCTCCGGCACCAGGGTGGTGATTCCCGGCAAAATGGGCGGCAGATTATTGGTCGGTGGATCGGCGTAGATCGCCACCAGGGCCGGCTGCAACGCCGGCCATAACCGGTCTCGAAGCGCTGCCATCGCGGCGGCGGGTTCCTCTTGTTGGGCGATCAGCGCGAAACCCGGCCCAATCACGTCATCCAGCCTTGCCGCGCCGCCATCGCCTGTATGCACCAGCGGCTGCGGCATCATCTGACCGACCAGCGAGCCGGCGAAGGGTTGGCTGTCGAGATCGACGAAGGCGCCGGTGTCATAGCGCGGCGGCGGTTTGAACTTCATGGTGACGATGAAATCGCGGGCGGCGGGGAACCGGTCCATCCAGGCCACCAGGCTGGTTCGGAACGCGATATCGCGCTCGCCCTGGGGCATGACGATGTCGCCCATCGCCACCGCCAGTTGCACCATCGCCCAGGCCGGGCCGCGCCGTTCCGCCTCATAGGTCGTCAGCAATCCCTGCCCCGCCTTGCCGCTGGTGACCGCCCAGATCTTCCAGGTCAGATTGTGGGCGTCCCGCAGGCCGGCGTTCATCCCCTGTCCGGCAAACGGCGGGGTTAGATGCGCCGCGTCGCCGAGCAGGAACACCCGTTCCTGGGCCCAGCGTTCGGCGATCCGAGCCTCGAAGGTATAAACCACGGCGCGCAGGATATCGCCGTCGGCAACGGTGCGTATTGGCTTTAATAGGGCGCGGATAGTCGCCGGATCAAGCAGGGCGTCGGTGGTCTCGCCCGGCGCGGCGCGGAACTCGTAGCGCCTGCCGCCGCGCGGCGCTGGGATGCTGACATAGGGCCGGTCGGAGCGGCAGAAGAATTTCGAAACCGGTTCTTGGTCCGGATCGTTGACCATGTCGAGGATCAGCCAATCCTCGGGATAGGTATCGCCCAGCATCTCGATCCCCAGGCGCTGGCGCGTCGGGCTGCGGGCCCCATCGCAGGCCAGCAGATAGTGGGCACTTAGAGTGACGGTCGAACCATCCGGCTTGGAGACGGTCAAGGTGACGCCGTTCGCATCCTGCTCGACGCTTAACAATTCATGGCAATAGGCGGCTTGGAGATGGCTGAAACGGTCGAGGCCGGCGAGCAGCACCTGCTCGAATTCCGGTTGAAAGATCTGGGTGCGGCGTGGAAACCCGTACTCGACCGGTCCGGGGCCAACCTCGGCGAAGGCTTGCCCGTCATCGTCGTAATAGCGTGAGCCCCGGCCGCGTCGGGCGTTCGGCAGGTAGACCTGATCAAGTCCGGCGGCCTGCAGGGTGCGGGCGCCCTCGTCATCCAGGGTGATCGCCCGAGGTACGTCATAGGGGGCGGCATTGCGCTCGATCAGCAGCGTGTCGACACCCAGCCGGCCTAGCAAGTTGGCGCTCATCAATCCAACCGGCCCAGCGCCGACAATGGCCACGGTCACGCTCGCGGGAAGGTCGCTCATACCCAGGAAGCCCTCGGTTTAAGACGGTAATTTGAGGGTGAAGGGCGTGCGCAACGCCTGTTCGATCAGTTCCAGGCGGTCCTGGCCGTAGAACATATCACCATCGATAAAAAAGGTCGGTGAGCCGAACACTGAACGGACGATCGCCTCGGCGGTATTGGCATTGTAAATGTCGAGCACCTCCGACGATCCACTGGCGGCCAGAAGCGGCTCAGGGTCGATGTCGAGCGACCGGGCGATCGCCCTTAGGGTATCCAAATCCGCCAGATCGACATCATAGCGCCAATGCTGCTCCAGCATTGCGTGGGCTAGCTGATCGATGTTCAGACCCTGCACGATGCCGGCGATCAGCATGGTGTTTGAAGGGGTGGTGGATTTGTGGTGATGGGTGGGTAATCGCTTCATCACCGGGGCGTTGCGAAATTGTGACCAGCGTTCGACCTCGCGGCCAAAGTAATATTCCAGATGCCCGGCGGTGCGCTCACCGATGACACTGGAGCCGACGCCGATGATCCCGGCGCGGAGATCATAGGGCTTATGGACAATCTGCCGTCCGGCCGCTGCCGCGATCTCCATGAAACGCGCCGACCCCAGATAGGCATAGGCGGAATGGGCAGCGTAGAAATATTCGATCTCGGCCATGTCAAAAGCTTTCCAGAAAAGTGTCTAGTCGGTCGAACGCACCAGCCAAGCCGCGCTGCCCGAGGCCGAGCTGGAAATGCTTGTCGCCGGCATCGAAACACAGGCTGGGCGCGCAGACCAGCTTGGTTACTGCCACCCCGTCAGTTGGTCGCCAGATCGGCGACCGCCGGCGCCACGCCGCCCTTGCCGTGCGGCCCGCTCCGGATCGATCCCGGCATTCCACTCCGACGGGACGCTCTGGATGCGGAGGCCGGTATCCTCGATCATCCGGCGCCAGAATGTCCATCGTCGGGCGATGCATGGCGCCAAGTACGCGGTCGAGGATATTGGTCGGGCCAGGGATATTGAGTAATTCGCGCCTCGGGGCGATAGGTCATCATTCCACCCCCTCGACAACGAATAGAGTGCCGTTCGAGCCGGCCTGGCGCAGCTTGATCAACTCGGCATATTCGTTGGAGTGATACCACTCGACGGCGCGCTCATAGCTTGCGAAGCGGACTAACACGGTGCGGTTGCCGGTCGGCTTGCCGCCTTCCAACCCCTGCTGACGACCGCCGCGCGCGAGATACTCACCGCCATAACCTTCGGTCACCTCGGGAACCCGCGCCCGGTATTTTTCGAAGGCTTCAGGATCGGTGACGGTGACCTGGGCGATAACATAGCCGAGCGGCATGATGGTCTCCTTGGCGGATACGCGTTGCTCGAAGGGGGTGGCGCGTCGCCGGGGATTATCCCGCGAAATAGGGAACCGCGAAACCGAGAAATTCTAACCCACGGGATTAGCTAAAATGTCGGCTGCCATCACTCAACGACAGCCTGTACGATCAAGGTCGCGCCATCGGCATCGGCGATTTCGACCAGCGCCCCGGCGGCGATGGTCGCCTTGTCGAGCGAGCGGGCGGTCCACCAGGTATCGTCGAGTTGGATCCGGCCTTGACCGTTCTCTATTGCCTCGCCGAGACGGACTCGGCGCCCGGTATAAGTCTGGCTCCGGATATTGACCGTCATCGGCGCTTCGACGGCGCGCAATTTCCTGAACCAGCTCCGGCCCAGCATCGTCGTGACTACTGAAAGCACCGCGAAGATCAGGACCTGGACCCGCCAGTCGATCCCCGGCTCGACATAGACGATCAGCCCGACCAACCCAGCCGCGAGGCTGGGGAAGATCAGGAAGAACGACATCGACAGCATTTCCAACCCACCAAGCGCAACTGCCAGGGCGAACCAGTGCCAGTGGCTGACATCTAGAAACCAGGCGAGGTAGTCGTCCATTCAGATGCTCTTCCTCATGCCGCGTTAAAATTCGTCATCTTCTTCGCCGTCGTTCTCTCTCCCGTCGTCTTGGCGAACGGCAGGACGACGGGAGAGTATGTTCACTATAACCGATGGCCAAGGAATACGAACAATAGGTCGCCATTTTTCGCCATTATAGGCCATCCTCCCTAACGAGCGACCTCAGGCTTCGGCCCTGAGGCCTGCCCTCGCGGAGGCGGGGCGCCAGGGC